>NZ_JBVJLY010000013.1:93349-234446 GCF_055584485.1 Amycolatopsis sp. NPDC102522
TTTGCGCCTTGCGTGTTGATGCCCCCGTTCTTTTAGTTGGGGGGGGGGAGGGGGGCGGGGTGCGGTGGGTCCTGGTGGTCGTGAGTGGCGATTCGGGTTAGAACACGAATCGCCACTCACGACCAACGGAGCCGCATGTTCACCGCAGCCTTCCTCGCCCTCTCGCTCGTCTTGATCCCGCCCACCGAGATCCGGCCCGACCAGATCGAGCACGTCGCCCTGCCCTGCGCCCAAGCGGGCTCGTCCGCCGACGACATCGACACCGCGGGAGCGCTCAACCAGCAGCTCGCCACCAAGATGCGCGGCTACATGAACCCCTACAACACCTCGTGCGCCAGAGCCGTCGTCGAAACCGTCCAGAGATCGGGCCTCAACGAACGCGCGGCGGCGATCGCGATCGCCACGGTGATCGTCGAGTCGAGCATCGCCAACCTCGACGGCGGCCTCGGTGACTCGGTCGGGCTCTTTCAGCAGCGCGCGAGCTGGGGGAGTTTCGAGCAGCGGACCGACCCGGAGTGGGCGACCGGCCGGTTCCTCGCCGTGATGCGGCAGTTCTTCCCGAACGGCTCCTGGAACGACGTCGCCATCGGGGACGTCGCCGCGGCGATCCAGCGGCCCGCGGCGAAGTACCGGCATCGCTACGGGGTCGAGGCCGACGACGCGGTCAAGATCGTCGGCGAGCTGTGGGCCCAGAACGGCAACTGGCCCCCGTCCTCGAAGGAGAACGGGGGCCGGTGAAGCCGTGAAGGAACTACTTGCGCCAGGCCGTGCGCTGCTTGCGCATGTCGAGCACCAGCCCGAACATCATCAGCAGCGACAGCCCGATCAGCCAAAGGTTCTCGGTCCAGCCGTGGTGGTTGCCGTACAGCATCACCAGCAGGATGATCGCGCTCAGCCAGCCCGCGATCCGCGTCGCCTTCGGGAAGGAACCGTGCCAGCCCCACTCGGCCGACGGCTCGTCGCGGGGGTCGACTGTGTCGACGCCCACCCGGCCGCGCTTTTCGACCGCTTTGCTCGCCACGATCAACTCCTCAAAACCCGATGGTTCGCTTGCCCGCGAATGATCCCACACCTGGCTGCACGTGCCCGACGGGCCCCAAGCGACAATGAGCCCCGATGACTACCTCGCGAAGTGTGCTCGTGCTCGGTTCGACCGGTTCGGTCGGCGCCCAGGCCCTCGACGTCGCGGCCCGTAACCCGGACCTGTTCCGGGTCGCCGGGATCGCCGCGGGCGGCTCCGACCCGGCCGCGCTGGCCGCGCAGGCCCTGGCGCACGAGGTCGACGCCGTCGCCGTCAGCAGGCCGACGGCGGTGGAAGACCTGCAGCTCGCGCTGTACGCCGAGGCGCAGAAGCGCGGCTACTCCAGCGGCGACTTCAAGCTTCCGCGCATCTTCGCCGGGGCCGACGCGGTCGTCGAGATGATCGACGCCACCCCGGTCGACGTCGTGCTCAACGCGCTTCCCGGCTCCCAGGGGCTCCCGCCGACCCTGCGCGCACTCGCCACCGGCGCCACACTCGCGCTGGCCAACAAGGAGTCGCTGATCGCGGGCGGGCCGCTCGTGCTGGCCGCGGCCAAGCCCGGTCAGCTGGTCCCGGTCGATTCCGAGCACTCCGCGATCGCGCAGGCCTTGCGCGCGGGCCGCGAATCCGAGGTCGCCAGGCTGGTGCTCACCGCCTCGGGCGGCCCGTTCCGCGGCCGCAAACGCGAGGAGCTGGCCGACGTCACCGTCGAGCAGGCGATGGCGCATCCGACCTGGTCGATGGGCCCGCTCATCACGATCAACTCGTCCACCCTGGTCAACAAGGGGCTGGAGCTGATCGAGGCGAAGCTCCTGTTCGACATCGAGACCGACCGCATCGACGTGGTCGTCCACCCGCAGTCGATCATTCACTCGATGGTGACTTTCGTGGACGGCTCGACGATCGCCCAGGCCAGCCCGCCCGACATGCGGCTGCCGATCGCGCTGGCCCTGCACTGGCCGGACCGCGTCCCCGGCGCCGCGGCCGCGTGCGTCTGGGACAAGCCGGCGAGCTGGACCTTCGAGCCGCTGGACAACGAGGCGTTCCCCGCCGTCGAGCTGGCGAGGCACGCCGGGACCGTCGGTGGCTGCGTTCCGGCGGTCTACAACGCCGCGAACGAGGAACTGGTGGCCGCCTTCCTGGCACAGAACACCGGCTTCACCTCGATTGTGGACACTATTGCCCAGGTGGTGGAAGCCGCCGACGAATGGCGTCGCGAGCCTCGCGACGTGGATGACGTACTGGCCGCCGAGCGCTGGGCTCGCGAGCGTGCCGGTTCGCTGATCGGTAAGGGGAAGTAGCGCGTGGTCTTCATTCTCGGGATCGTGCTGTTCGCGCTGGGCATCTGCCTGTCGGTCGCGCTGCACGAGGCCGGTCACATGTGGGCGGCCAAGGCCTTCGGCATGAAGGTCCGGCGCTACTTCATCGGCTTCGGGCCGACGGTCTTCTCCTTCCGCCGCGGCGAGACCGAGTACGGGTTGAAGTGGATCCCGCTCGGCGGGTTCTGCGACATCGCCGGCATGACCGCGCTCGACGAGGTCACCCCGGAGGAGTCGAAGCGCGCGATGTGGCGCTTCAAGACGTGGAAGCGCACCGTCGTCATGTCGGCGGGCTCGGCCATGCACTTCATCCTCGGTTTCGTCATCCTCTACCTGATGGCCGTCACCATGGGCCTGCCGAACCCGGATGCGGCGAAGGCGCCCACCGAGCCGGTGATCAGCGCCACCTCCTGCGCCCGGACGGCCACCACGCTGGAACAGCTCAACGACACCACCTGCCCGGCGGGTGCGCCGACCCCGGCCAAGACCGCCGGTATCCAGGCGGGCGACAGGATCCTGTCGGTGGCCGGCAAGCCGACGCCTGCCTGGACCGACATGCTCGCCGCCGTCCAGGTCGCCAGCGGCCCGACGCCGTTCGTCGTCGAGCGCAACGGACAGCGGCTCGACCTGACCGTCGACGTGCCGCGCGTACAGCGGCTGGTGGCCGACGGCGCCAACAAGACCACGGTCAAGGACGTCGGCATGATCGGCGCCTCACCGGTGCCGAAGACGCTGGTGGCGACCTACGGCCCGGTCGACGCGGTCGGGGCGACCTTCAGCTTCACCGGCACGATGTTCTCCGAGACCGCCAAGCGGCTGATCGAGTTCCCGTCGCGGATCCCCGCGGTGGTGGATTCCATCTTCGGCGGCGAACGCGATCCGAACACCCCGGTCAGCGTGGTCGGTGCCAGCCGGATCGGTGGCGAGGCCGCCGAGCGCGGGCTGTGGGAGGTCTTCGTCCTCCTGCTGGCGAGCCTGAACTTCTTCATCGGCGTGTTCAACCTGCTGCCGCTGCTCCCGCTCGACGGCGGGCACATCGCGGTCGTCTGGTACGAGCGGGTCCGGGACTGGTTCCGGAAACTGCGCGGGAAGTCGGCGGGTGGTCCGGTCGACTACACGAAGCTTTCCGCGGTCACGATGGTGCTCGTCTTCATCGGTGGCGCGGTGACTCTGCTCACCGTTACCGCCGACATCGTGAACCCGGTCAAGCTGTTCCAGTGACGCGGAGGGCCGATTACGGAGCGCACGGTTAAGACCGTTGGGCTGCCCAGGTAATGCTGCTCACCGTGACGGCTGACGTCGTGTATGTCCGCCGATCGGGGTAGGTACGCTTGAAGGCGTGACTGTCGCTCTTGGTATGCCAGCGCTTCCTCCTCCCGTCCTCTCCGAGCGTCGCAAGACCCGACAGCTGCAGGTCGGGTCGGTCGGCGTCGGCAGCGAGCACCCGATTTCGGTGCAGTCGATGACCACCACGCTCACCTCGGACGTCAACGCGACCCTGCAGCAGATCGCCGAGCTGACCGCTGCGGGCTGTGACATCGTGCGCGTCGCGTGCCCGTCGGCGGACGACGCCGAGGCGCTGTCCGCGATCGCGAAGAAGTCGCAGATCCCGGTGATCGCCGACATCCACTTCCAGCCGAAGTACGTCTTCGCCGCGATCGAGGCGGGCTGCGCGGCGGTCCGGGTGAACCCCGGCAACATCCGCAAGTTCGACGACCAGGTCAAGGAGATCGCGCGGGCCGCGAAGGACCACGGCACCCCGATCCGGATCGGCGTCAACGCGGGTTCGCTCGACAAGCGGATCATGGACAAGTACGGCAAGGCGACCCCGGAGGCGCTGGCCGAGTCGGCGCTGTGGGAGGCGTCGCTGTTCGCCGAGCACGACTTCCACGACGTCAAGATCTCCGTGAAGCACAACGACCCGGTGGTCATGGTGCGCGCGTACGAGATCCTCGCCGAGCAGTGCGACTACCCGCTGCACCTCGGTGTCACCGAGGCGGGCCCGGCGTTCCAGGGCACCATCAAGTCGGCCGTGGCCTTCGGCGCGCTGCTGCGCCAGGGCATCGGCGACACCATCCGCGTTTCGCTTTCGGCGCCGCCGGTGGAAGAGGTCAAGGTCGGGATCCAGATCCTGCAGTCGCTGAACCTCAAGGAGCGCAAGCTCGAGATCGTCTCCTGCCCCTCCTGCGGCCGCGCGCAGGTGGACGTCTACACGCTCGCCGAGCAGGTCACCGCCGGGCTCGAAGGCATGGAGATCCCGCTGCGCGTCGCGGTCATGGGCTGCGTCGTCAACGGTCCCGGCGAGGCGCGCGAGGCCGACCTCGGCGTCGCGTCCGGCAACGGCAAGGGCCAGATCTTCGTCAAGGGCGAGGTCATCAAGACCGTCCCCGAGCACGCGATCGTCGAGACGCTGATCGAAGAGGCCATGCGGATCGCCGAGGAGTCGGGCCAGACGATCGGCGAGGGAGAGCCCACCGTCACCGTCGGCTGAGTGGTCGAGACCAGTGCTGTGAACGGCCCGTTACTCGCAAATTTTGCAAGTAACGGGCCGTTCATGTCGCTTGTGGGCCCGACCTGCTGAGGTTCTCTCAGCGTGTCGTAAAGCTTGCGTTCCGTTTACGCCGCTCATCTGGCACCCTGGAGTGGTGTTGCGGCTTGCAGGTGCACGGCTGCTCGATGATCGGGACTATCCGGCGGTCCGTGCCGCGCTCGCCACAGACCCGGTCGGCAGCTGCATGGTGAGTGCCAGGGTGGAGACCGCGGGTCTCGACCCCTGGCGGCTCGGTGGTGAGCTCTGGGCCGCCGATTCCCGGCCGGTGCGCGCGGGCAGACTCCAGGGGCTGTGCTTCTCCGGGCCGAACCTGATCCCGTTGCGCGGCAACCCCTCCGCTCTGCGCTCCTTCGCCGATCGCGCCCTGCGCCGTCAGCGGAGCTGTTCGTCACTGGTCGGCCCGGCCGAGCAGGTACTCGGGTTGTGGGACGAACTCGAGTCCGAATGGGGTCCCGCCCGCGAAGTACGGCACGACCAGCCGTTGATGGCGCTCGACGGGGTCCCGTCCGTCGCCGCCGATCCGGCGGTCCGCGCGGTGCGCCCCGAGGAACTCGACAGATATCTCCCGGCCGCGATAGCCATGTTCATCGAAGAAGTCGGCGTCGATCCCCGCAACGGTGACGGCGGCGCCGGTTATCGCGCCCGCGTCGCGGAGCTGATCGCAGGCGGCAGGGCGTTCGCCCGGTTCGAGGACGGCGAGGTCGTCTTCAAGGCCGAGATCGGCGCGATGTCCTCCACCGTCGGCCAGATCCAGGGGGTCTGGGTGCATCCGGAACGTCGAGGCGGCGGCCTCGGCACAGCCGGGACGGCGTCCGTGGTGAACAGGCTCGTCCGCGGGATGGGCCGCACCGCGAGCCTGTACGTCAACGCCTACAACAGCCCGGCGCTCGCCGCCTATCGCAGGATCGGCTTCCAGCAGGTCGGACAGTACGCGACAGTTCTCTTTTAGAGGACACAGCCAGACCGGCGTTGCTTCCGGTCGGAAGCCGCCGGGACTGGCAGGATCCGGGGCATGCCAGCAGGTCGTCGTTTCGCCGTCGTCGTGCTCGCGGGGGTGGTGGGCCTTTCGGCCGCCGGGTGCGGACTCTTCACCGATTCCGGTCCCGAAGACGCGATCACGGGCTTCCTCGAAGGTCTTTCTTCCGGTGACGTCGGCGCCGCCGCGTTCTTCACCGATTCTCCGGACGCAGCGCGGACGTCTCTGGAAATGGCGCGAAAGGCGCTTTCCCCCGAGTCGATCAAGGTCGCGGCAGACGAGGTCCAGCACGCGTCCGGCGCGGACAACGGGACGGCGACCTATCAGCTCACCTGGAACCTCCCGCGCGGCCGGGTCTGGACGTACAAGGCCGACGCGCAGGTCTATTCCACCCAGGACGGCTGGAAGGTGCGCTGGCTGCCCACCGTGCTCCATCCGCAGCTGGCCGTGCAGCAGAGCATCACGCTGAAGTCCGAGCCGCCGGACCTCGCGCCGGTGCTGGACCGCGACGGAATGCCGTTGCTGCGCCCGCAGAACGTTGTCAGCGTGGTGCTCGACCCGGCGAAGGCGGGCGACCTGGTGGCGGTCTCCGACAAACTCGGCGCGGCGCTCAACCGGTTCGAAGCCTCCGTGACCGGTCAGTCGATCCGCGACGGGGTGAAGGCGCTCAAGCCCGGAGCCGGCTATCCGGTGGTGAGCCTGCGGGCGAGCAGCTACCAAGAGGTGAAACCCGAGATCTACGACCTGCCGGGCGTCCGGTTCAGCCAGCAGGACAGGCTGCTGCCCGACGACAAGAACTTCGGCAAACAGGTGCTCCCCGCCGTCCGTTCGCTCGTCGAGGACCAGGTGGAGGGTTCGGCGGGCTGGCGCGTCGTCACGCTCGACACGGGCGGCGGCGAGCTCATCGACCTGCACACCGAACACCCCAAACCGGCCCCCGCTGTCGTCAGCACGCTCAGCGTGAAGGCGCAGGGCTCGGCCGAGCGGGCGCTCACCCCGGTCCCGACGGCCTCCGCGCTGGTCGCGATCCAGCCGTCGACAGGCGAACTCCTGGCCGTGGCACAGAACGCCCCGGCAGACCCCCAGGGCGCGATCGCGCTCACCGGCCGGTTCCCGCCGGGCTCCACGATGAAGATCGCGACCGCCGTCGCGGCGCTGTCCGCGGGCTCGGTGCGGGCGGACAGCCCCGTCGACTGTCCCGGCACAGCCACCTTCGAGAACCGGACGGTGCCGAACGAGGGCAAGTTCGCCCTCGGCGTCGTCCCGCTGTCCACGGCGTTCGCCAAATCCTGCAACACGACGTTCGCGAAGCTCTCGACCGACCTGCCGCCCGCCGCGCTGACCGACGCCGCGCGCGACCTCGGCATCGGCGCCGACTTCGTGGTCCCCGGCCTGACCACGATCACCGGTTCGGTACCGCCGGCGAACACCGTCGCGCAACGGGCGGAGAACGGATTCGGCCAGGGGACAGTCGTGACGAGCCCGTTCGGGCTGGCTGTCGCCGCCGCGACGGTTCAGTCCGGGAAGGTCCCGGTGCCGACGCTGGTGCGGGGGATGGCCGCGACGTCGTCCGGGCTCGGGAAACCGATCCGTCCGGAGGTCCTCGACGCCCTCCGCGGGATGATGCGCCAGGTCGTCACCGACGGCACGGCGACCCTGCTCAAACCCCTGCCCGACGTCCGGGGCAAGACCGGGACGGCCCAGTTCGGCGACGGCACGCACGCGCACGGCTGGTTCGTCGGCTACACCGGAGACCTCGCCTTCGCGGTGCTGACCACCGACGCGGGGACTTCCAAACCGGCTGTCGAGGCCGCCCAGCGGTTCCTGGCGGGGCTGGGTTAGCCGCCAGGTCGTAGGCTGGACACATGTCCGTTCGCTCCCCCTTGAAGCCCGGCGTCCAGACGCCGAGGCGACTCGTCCCCGCCAGCATCGCCCGACCCGAGTACGTCGACCGGCCGTCGCCGAAACGCGACACGGGCAACGGGGTCCGCACGCCCGAGGTGATCGAGGCGATGCGGGTCGCGAGCCGGATCGCGGCGCAGGCGCTCGAAGAGGGCGGCAAGGCCGTCAAACCCGGCGCGACGACCGACGATATCGACAAGGTGATCCACGAGTTCCTGCTGGACAACCACGCGTACCCGTCCACCCTCGGCTACCGCGCGTTCCCGAAGTCGTGCTGCACCTCGCTCAACGAGGTGATCTGCCACGGCATCCCGGACTCGACGGTGATCGAGGACGGCGACATCTGCAACATCGACGTCACCGCGTTCATCGGCGGCGTCCACGGCGACACCAACGCGACGTTCCTGGCGGGTGACGTCTCCGAGGAGGCGCGCCTGCTGGTCGAGCGCACCCGCGAGGCGACCATGCGCGCCATCAAGGCCGTCCGCCCCGGCAGGCAGCTCAACGTCATCGGCCGCGTCATCGAGGCGTACGCGAAGCGGTTCGACTACGGCGTCGTGCGCGACTTCACCGGCCACGGTGTCGGCCCGGCGTTCCACACCGCGCCGACCGTCCTGCACTACGAGGAGCCGTCGGTCGAAACGGTCATCGAGCAGGGCATGACCTTCACGATCGAGCCGATGATCACCCTCGGCACCATCGACTACGACATCTGGGCCGACGACTGGACCGTCACCACCAAGGACAAGAAGTGGACCGCGCAGTTCGAGCACACCCTCGTGGTGACCGAGGACGGCGCGGAAATCCTCACAGTGCCCTAGGTCGCGCGCTGACGTGGACACGCCGAAGGGGCGCCGGTTCACACTCAACGTCACGGTGAGTGTGAAGGCGCCCCTTCATCGTGTCCACGTGGCCTCCGGCCCAAAGAGGGCGCGCGACGTGAAGTCTCCGTCGGGCGCAGGGCGCCCTTGGGGAGACCGCGTGTCGGTCAGCTCTCGTCGTGCTCCACGCGAGCCAGGAGCTCGTCCAGGAAACCGCACGCCTCGCTGGCGGCCCGGTCGGCGTCGCCGTCCGCGATGGCCTCGGCGAGCCCTTCGTGCCCTATCTCCGGCAGGTACTCGTGTCCCGGCGTCACGTTCGACGTCGTGGCCACGCTGGCCGTGATCACCTCGGTGAGCCCGCGGTACATTTCGGTCAGCAGGGTGTTATGTCCACTTTGGACGACCGCGAAGTGGAATTCCGCGTCCAGGCGGGCGAAATCCTCCCAGTGGCCCTCTCGCAGTTCGGCGTTGCGGCGTTCGAGCAGGGACCGCAGCTCGACCACTTCCTCCTCGGTCCGCGACGCGGCCGCGAGCCGGGCGCCTTCGACCTCGAGGATGCGCCGCACCTGCAGCACCTCACGCAGTTCCGAACCGCACAACCGCCGGATGGCGCCCGAGACTTCGCTCGTCGCCCGCACATAGGTGCCGTCGCCCTGGCGGACTTCCAGCAGTCCCGTGTGCGCGAGCGCGCGAACGGCCTCGCGGACGGTGTTGCGTCCGACACCGAGCTGTCCTGCCAGCTCCGGTTCGGTCGGAATCCGCTCCCCGATGGGCCATTCTCCCTGCGTGACGGCGTCACGCAGCTGCTCGATGACCTGATCGACCAGGCCGGCACGGCGCGTGGTGGCCAATGGCACAGCGTTGTCCCTTCATCCAATCATCCTATGTATGTGATACTAGCCGACGTGCGTGTCGACTCCCGAGAATCCGTTTCCCCGTTCGATGAAAGTCTTGAACTCGAAGGCTCGATCGAAACGGAGTGGCGGCCGGGGGTGATCACCGGTGGCCTTCTGCTCGGCCTCGCGGTGGTCCTGGTCGCCTTCAACCTGCGCCCGGCCATCACCAGTGTCGGCCCCATCCTCGGCGAGATGCGCGACGACCTCGGCGCCACGGCGACCTGGGCGGGCGTGCTCACCACGCTCCCCGGTCTCTGTTTCGCCGCCGCCGGACTCGCCGCGCCCGCGCTGGCACGCCGGTTCGGCATCGGCGCGGCCATCGCGGCCGCGCTGTCGGTGCTGGCCGTCGGCCTGGTGCTGCGCGTGATCGACGGACCGTACGTCGTGCTCGGGGGAACCCTGGTCGCCACGGCGGGAATCGCCTTGGCGAACGTACTGATCCCGGTCGTCATCAAGGACTCCTTCCCGGCGCGTGTTGGCATGATGACCGGCGTTTACACCGCCGCTCTGCAGGGCGGAGGCGCCCTGGGGTCCGCGCTCACCCCTCCCTTGGAGAACGCGTTCGGCGGCTGGCGCCAAGGTCTCGGCGCCTGGTCGGTGCTGGCTGTGCTCGCACTCCTCGTCTGGATTCTCGCAGCCCGCGGTGTGGGGCGTGCACCCGTCGCCGAGGCAGGCAAGCAGGGTAGCGGGCGATCGCTCCTGCGTAGCCCGCTTGCGTGGATGGTCACGCTTTTCTTCGGCACTCAGGCCTTTTTGGCCTACGTCGTGATGGGCTGGCTGCCGGAAGTGATGATCGACGCCGGGGTGAGCAAGGGCGATTCCGGTCTGCTGCTCGGGCTGATGTCGCTCATCGCGGTCCCGATCAGCCTCGTGGTGGCGCCGATGGCCGCGCGGCACGGCAGCCAGAGCCCGTGGATCCTCGGGCTGGGCGTCTTCGGCTTCACGGGCATGCTCGGCATGATGGTCGCCCCGTCCTTCTCGCCGCTGCTCTGGTGTGTCCTCATCGGGCTCGGGATGAGCGTCTTCTCGCTCGCGCTGACGGTGATCGCGCTGCGGGCGCGCACCGGCGAGGACACCGCGCGGCTGTCGGGGATGGCGCAAGGCATCGGCTATCTGATGGCGGCCGTCGGGCCGTTCCTCTTCGGGCTGCTTCACGACCTCACCGGCGCTTGGACCGTGCCCTGGATCATGATGCTCGTGGTCTTCGTCGCGCAGATGACCTTCGGCGCGCTGGCCGGCCGTCGTCGCTTCGTCTGAACGCGTTCAAAAAACTTCTTGACCCCGTCCGGGGCGGAGCCATAACCTGATCGAGTTGAACCTGTTCAAAAGCTCGGTCCTGGGGGTCGGCGTGGTGGAAGAACTGGCGTACGGGACGGCTCTGGCCTGCTTCGTCGCGGTGTGCGTCGGGGTGGCGTCGGAGCGGCCCGCGCCGGCGATCTCGCCGCTCGAGTTCTACCGCGCCGTCGACCGGGTGTGCGTGCAGGTGGGGGCGGAAAGCAGCGCGGCGATCGAGCGCTACTGGCCGGACCCGGAGGGGGACGCCGCGACGGAGCTGCGCAAGTGGCAGCACTACGTCGCGACGAAGGTGGACGACGCCAAGGACGTCCTCAAGGGGGCGACGGGGGTCCGCACGGTGCCCGGAGGGGCGGCATCGGCGCGTGAGGAGTTCTTGGCGGCGGTCCGCCGGTACGTCGAGGCGGGCGAGCGGTTCCATCGTGACGGGGCCCGCTCGGCCGTCTTGATGGGCGCTTCGGACATCGAGATGAACGCGGTGAGCGAGCTCGCGGTGCGGAACGGGGCCCGCGGCTGCGAACGCGTCGTCTGAGCGAGCGCGTTCAGGGGACTAAACGCGCTCGTTCGGGGGTCCGTCTCGGAAATGTCATGAAAGGGTCGTTCAAGACGTTTTCGTCCTGAACGACCCTTTCATGACATCTGGGCGGCGGGAGCTCAGTCCAGCGGAAGGTTCAGCAGCGCGTTCTCGATCAGTTCCGGCATCGCCGGGTGGATCCAGTACTGCCCACGCGCCATGCTCTTCGCGTCGAGACCGAAGCTCATCGCCTGGATCAGCGGCTGGATCACCGAGGACGCCTCCGGGCCGATGATGTGTGCGCCCAGCAGCTGCCCGGTGGCCGGGTCGGCGAGCAGTTTCGCGAAGCCGGTGTTGTCCTCCATCGCCCAGCCGTAGGCGATGCCGGCGTAGTCCTGGTGCGACGTCACGTACGCAACGCCGCGCTCACGGGCCTCGCGTTCGGTCAGCCCGACCGAAGCGACCTGCGGCGAGGTGAACACCGCGTGCGGGACGAACCGGTGGTCGGACTCGATCCGCTCGTCCGGGTGCAGCAGGTTGTGCTGCACGACGCGCTGCTCGTGGTTCGCGACGTGCTTCAGTTCGAAGACCGACGAGATGTCGCCGAGCGCGTAGATCCCGTCGACGACGGTCTGCTGGTACTCGTCGACCACGACGTGCCCGCGCTCGCCCGTGGTCACGCCGGTGGCGGCGACGTCGAGGATGTCGGAGTTCGGCGTGCGGCCGGTGGCGACCAGCAGCACGTCGGCCTCGACGGTCTCGGCACCCTTCGGGCCTTCGAGGTCCAGGGCGACGCCCGACGAGGTCTTGCGCGCGCGGACGGTCTTCCGGTCGAGCCGGACGTCGAACCGCTGCGCGGCCAGTTCGGTGAACCGGGCGCTGACGTCGTCGTCCTCGGAGCGCAGCAGCGCGCCGGACCGGTTGACCACCGTCACCTTCACCCCGAACGAGGTGAAGACGTGCGCGAACTCGGCCGCGATGTACCCGCCGCCGAGGATCACCATGCTGGCGGGCAGTTCGTCGAGCCGCATCACCGTGTCGGAGGTGTGGTACCCGGTTTCGGCGAGCCCCGGGACGTCCGGGATCACCGGGCGCCCGCCCGCGGCGAGCACGAACTTCTCGGCGGTGATCGTCTCGGCGGGGCGGCCGTCGGGGTAGCTGACCTGCAGCTCCTTGAGCCCGGTGAAGCGGCCTTCGCCCTCGTACACGGTGACGTTCTTGTTGTCCTCGTGCTTGACGCGGTACTCGCGCCCGCCCGCGGCGATCGGGTCGATCCGCCCGAAGACCCGGTCGCGCACGTCGCGCCAGCGGACCCCGGTCAGTTCCTCGTCCACGCCGAATTTCGGCGACGACGCGGGGGTGGCCGCGACGTTGGCGGCGTGCACGAACATCTTCGTCGGGATGCAGCCCACGTTCAGGCAGGTGCCGCCGAACGTGCCCTTCTCCACGATCGCCGTGTTCCAGTCCGCGAAACGCGGGTCGAGGATCGAGTTACCCGATCCGGTACCGACGATCACCAGGTCGTAGTGGGGCACGCTGTCTTCCTTTGCGGCGGGGAGCGGGGTGGTTCCGACTCTAGCCAACTTGTCACGACGTCCGGTTGTTCCCGGTCAGCGTCCGGTGGAGCTGAAGTGCATCCGGTCCTTCGGCGTCGTCCAGGTGCCGCCCCAGGTCCACCCGATCGCGGAGAAGGCGGCCGTGGCCGGATCCCCGGGGGTGATCATCCCCGGCCGCCGGTTTCCCCGATCGAGGTACGCCGACGCGAGTTCGGGCAGGACGAGGTCACCCTTGGTGTACGGGTTGCAGAAGGGGTTGACGTCGATCGCGAGCCCGTAGGCGTGCGCCGACCAGTTCGTCTGGCCGCGGGCCGGGCGGCAGACGAAGGCGTTGGTGTTGTTCCCGTCGCCCGTCGGGGGAGCGGTGAGTTCGGCGGGGGCGGTCACCCGCATTTCTTCGAGCGGGAACTTCGCGGCGAACAACCGGCTGAACACGGTCACGACGGGATTCGCCACGGAAGCGTTCACGAGCATTTCGCCGGTGTGCGCGCGGCCGTCGAAACCCCAGAACGACAGGGTGAGATAACGCAGTTCGCCGGCTTTGACCGGACAGCCCGCTTGCCAGGTGCTGCGCGCCAGCACGTCGGCGGGAACGGGATTCACCGTGCCCGCGAACCGGTTCCCGGCGGGCGGGGGAAGCAGGTCTGCGGTCGGCAGAGAGCGATCGGCCAGGACGGGAGGAGTCGGGAGGATCTGCCCGAAACCGTCAGGGCGCAAGGGAAGCGGCTTCGCGCCGACCTGCCAGGCCGGTGCGGGCGGCGGGGTCGAGGTACTCGGTATCGGTGCTGGTGAAGAGATTTTCGCGGAGCTGGTGGCAGCGGCCGATGTGGACAGCGCCGGTGTCGTTTCGGGCGGCGCCGGGCTGGAACACGAAAAAAGGAGAAAGGCCGTTGCCGCCAGAATCGTCGCCGTCGCCCGCACGAGGCCCAGCCTGACAGATGCGTTCGGTGAGCACAGGTCCACCCGTTTCAGTGACACCGCATCGGGCTCTCTCCGATTATGGTATTTGCGATCGCTTGTGTACGCGCTGGAGTCGAATGACTTCCCAGGGTCTGACCGTACGTACGCCCCGGTGAAGGGACCGAAAATGCCCAAAAAGTCACGTCGCACCCTGCTGCTCGCGGTCGGAGCGGTATTGGCGACGGCCGTGATGGTGCCGGTCGTGGTCAGCAGCGCGTCGGCGGACGACAGCGCGGTGAGCGGCCCGGACAAGGCCGCCGAGCCGAGGATCGTCGGCGGCGGCAAGGCTTCGGTCTCGCAGTATCCCTACGCGGTCTACCTGGCCGATCGCAGCGGAAACCAGTACTGCGGCGCGGTGATCGTCAGCTCCACGACGATCGCGACGGCGGCGCACTGCGCGGTCGCGGTCAAGAAGAGCGACGTCCGCGTGGTCGCGGGACGCGACGACAAGAGTTCGCGGGACGGGACGGAACTGCGCGTTTCGCGGGTCTGGGTCAGCCCCGACTACAGCGGCGACCCCGGCAAGGGCGACGACATCGCGGTGATGACGGTCAACGGCCAGCTGCCGTACCGCCCCGCGAAGGTCGCGGACAACGGCAACGCCGACATGTACAGCGAAGGCACGAAGGCGACGGTGCTCGGCTGGGGCCGTGTCGCCGACGGCGGCGCGCGGTCGGACTACCTGCGCAGCGCGGTCGTCCCGGTGGTCAGCGACAAGACCTGCCGCACCGCGTACTCGGGCTACGACCCGAGTGACATGGTGTGCGCCGGTTACCCCGAAGGCGGGGTCGACGCCTGCCAGGGCGATTCGGGCGGACCGCTGATGGTGGGCGACACGCTGATCGGGATCGTGTCCTTCGGCGAAGGCTGCGCCAAGGCGGGCAAACCGGGTGTGTACACCCGCGTCTCCCACTTCGCGAACGAGATCTCCCAGCAAAACGGCCGAGGGCTCATCGGCTGATCGATGCCTTCTTCACGTCCGATGTGCTAACAAGTGGGCGTGAGCACCGACACCCCGATCATCGAGACCACGTCGTTCCCGCTGTCCGTCGCCGGTGACGAGATCACCGCCGCGCAGCTGCACGGCATCCTCCGTCTGCGCGTGGACGTGTTCGTCGTCGAGCAGGACTGCGCCTATCACGAGATCGACGGGCGCGACCTGCTGCCCGGAACCCGGCATCTCTGGATCGGAGGTTCCGTCGCCGTCGACTCGTACCTGCGGGTGCTGCAGGACGCCGGCGGCACCTTCCGTGTCGGCAGGGTGTGCACATCCGTCCGCTCACGCGGCAAGGGACTGGCGGGACGGCTGATGGAGACCGCGCTCGCGGGGATCGGGGACGCGCCGTGCGTCCTCGACGCGCAGACGTACGCGAAGGACTTCTACGCCAAGTTCGGCTTCGTGGTCGAAGGCGACGAGTTCATGGAAGACGGGATCCCGCACATCACGATGTGGCGCCGGGAGGCGCCGCGGCCGTGATCACCCCGACCGCGCGGTCCACATCGGCCTCGGTGAGGTCGGCCCGCGCGGTCAGGCGCAGGCGGGAGATGCCGTCGGGCACGGACGGCGGCCGGAAGCAGCCGACCCGCACGCCCTGATCCGCGCACTCGGCAGCCCACGCGACGGCCGATTCGGGCGACGGCGCCTGGATCGAGATCACCGCGGCGTCCGGGAGGCTGACCCGGAATCCCGCCGCTTTCAGCTGCATCGCGAGGTTTCCGGCGGCTTCGGTCACCTTGGTGGCCAGTTCCGGCTCGGCCTTCAACGCGCTGAGCGCAGCCAGCGCGGCCGCGGCACTGGCGGGCGCGAGCGCGGTGTCGAAGATGAAACTGCGCGCGGTATCGACGAGATGTTTGATCACACGACGCGGACCGAGTACCGCTCCGCCTTGTGCCCCAAGGGATTTCGACAGCGTGATGGTGGTGACGACGTCGGGCGCTCCGGCGAGCCCCGCCGCGTGGACGGCACCGCGGCCGCCTTCGCCGAGGACACCGAAACCGTGAGCGTCGTCGACGAGCAGTGACGCGCCGTGCTCCCGGCAGACACCGGCGAGCTCCTCCAGCGGGGCGATGTCACCGTCGACGGAGAACACGGAATCGGTGACGACGAGCGCGCGCGGTTTGCGGCGGGTCGCCAGCGCGTGCTTGATGGCGCTCGGCGCTTTGTGCGCGACGGCGGCGATGTCCGATCGGGACAGCCGGCAGCCTTCGATCAGCGACGCGTGGATGTACTTGTCCGTGACGATCGCGGAATCCGCGCCGGACAGGGCCGTGACGGCGCCGAGGTTCGCGGTGAAGCCGGACGAGAAGACCAGCGCGGCCTGCGCGCCGCAGAAGCGGGCGAGTTCTTGCTCCAGCTCCGCGTGGATCTCTGTGGTGCCGGTGACGAGCCGGGAGCCTGTCGACCCGGCGCCCCAGCGCAACGCGGCCGCCGCGGCCGCACCGGCGACACGCTTGTCCCGGGCGAGCCCGAGGTAGTCGTTGCCTGCGAGGTCGAGCTCCGATTCCTGCGCCAGCCGGATGCGCAGTTTGCGCACCAGCCCGGCCTCGGCCCGCTTCTCCGCCTCCACGTCGAGCCAGTCGAAAACCTGCTCGGGCGGGAGGTTCTGGGGAGCGGGAGAAGTCACGTCCCGCAGTCTCCCACTCGCCGTTTCCCGATGGACGTGGTGGTCCCTACAGGACGCGGTGGTCTCCTGGCCGACGCAATGAAAGGCCCGTTACTCGCAAATTTTGCAAGTAACGGGCCTTCATGTCATGCGGTGGTGCCGGGCGAGCCGGCTCCGATCAGCTGTCGTAGCTGCGACGCGGGCGACCGGTGCCCGGCCGCTGCGGGCGGCCGCTGCCGCCACCGGACTCGCCACGACGCTGCGGGCGGCCGCGGAAGCCGCCGGGACGGCCGCCTTCGCGGTGACCGTGACCCTCGCGCGAACCCTGGTAGCCACCGCGGTCGCCGCCACCGTAGCCGCGGCCACCGCCACGACGCGGGGACTCACGACGACGCTCGACGACCGGCTCGCCACTGGGCTGCTGCGCACCGGTGATGCGACCGAGTTCGGCGTCGCCCGGGCGGACCGTGGTCTGCTCGGCGCGGACACCGGCGCGGTCGGTCATCCGGCGCACCATGCGGCGCTGGTCGTGGGTGACCAGCGTGACCACGACACCGGACGCCCCGGCGCGCGCGGTGCGGCCCGCGCGGTGCAGGTAGTCCTTGTGGTCGGCGGCCGGGTCGACGTGCAACACCAGCGAGATGTCGTCGACGTGGATACCGCGCGCGGCGACGTCCGTGGCGACGAGGACCGGGGCGTAGCCCTCCTTGAAGTCCGAGAGGACCCGGTTGCGCTGGCCCTGGGTCTTGCCGCCGTGCAGAGCGGCCGCGTGGACGCCCTTCTCGCGCAGGCGCTCGGTGAGGCGGTCCACGTGGTGCTTGGTGCGGACGAACATGATCGTGCGGCCCTCGCGGGCGCCGATCTCGGTGATGATGTCCTGCTTGTCCTGGTGCGACACCTGGAGCACGTGGTGATCCATGGTGGTGACGCTCGCGGTCGACGGGGCGACCGAGTGGGTGACCGGGTTGGTCAGGTACGCCCGGACCAGGCGGTCGACGTCACCGTCGAGGGTGGCGGAGAACAGCAGGCGCTGGCCGTCACGCGGGGTCAGGTCGAGGATCTCGCGAACCTGCGGCATGAAGCCCATGTCGGCCATCTGGTCGGCCTCGTCGAGTGCGACGAAGTTGATGTCGGACAGCGACGCGGTGCCCTGGCGGACGTGGTCCGACAGCCGGCCGGGGGTGGCGATCAGCAGGTCGACGCCGCGGGAAAGCGCGTCGGCCTGGCGGGTGAAGGCCATGCCGCCGACGGCGGTGCGGCACCACAGGCCGAGGGACTTGGCCAGCGGGGTCAGCGAGTCGGCGACCTGCATGGCCAGCTCACGGGTCGGGACGAGGATCAGCGCGCGGGGGTGCTTCGGACGGGCGCGGCCGCCGTTGAGCCGGGTCAGCATCGCGAGGCCGAAGGCCAGGGTCTTGCCGGAACCGGTCTGCGCGCGGCCGAGCACGTCGCGGCCGGCGAGCGCGTCGGGGATGGTCGCCGACTGGATCGGGAACGGGGTGGTGATTCCGCCGTCGGCCAGTGCCTTCAGCAGCGGCTCGGGAAGGCCGAGCTCCTCCCAGGTCGTCGCCTTGACCGTCTCGACGGCGTCATCGTGCAGCATCGCGTCACCCGCGGGGCGGGTGCGCGGCTTGCGGTGCTGACGCGCCGACGGTGAGGTGTGGCCGGAGTTGAACGTGACTGTCACAAATGCCTCTCGGACGTGGCACGTCGCAAGGAGGCCCGGGCTGCCCGCACGCAGGCAGGGCAAGATGGTGTGCACAGATGGGCGTTCACAGGGACGAACCCGGCACACCGCGTCTGCATGACACCGCGCGCCTATTGGTTGATACGGATACCGCGAGCCATTCGGTTGGCTTTGGAGGCGACGGACACCACTCATCCACGCCGCCGGTTGCGGTCTAGTACTACTGTACCGGACCGTTATCCGGCCTCCCAACTGGAGGGACCGATTGTGGGCAGGGTCTCCAGTCGGCGGCCGGCAAGAGCCACTGTGGACGGTCAGGCCGAAGGCTCCGGGTATCGGAGCCTTCGGCCCCCGGCTACCGAAGGCCGGCGATCTCCTGCAGCTCCTCAATCAGCTCGTCGGCCGCCGTCAGCCGTTCCGGCAGTCCCCGCGAGTGGAACCACGTGGCGATGTTCCGCACGTCCCGCGCGAGGAACTCGAGCCCGCCCGGATTGGCCACGATGTCGACCACCTGGGGCAGGTCGATCACCATGATCTGCCCGCGGTGGACGAGCAGGTTGTACGCCGAGAGGTCGCCGTGCGCGAGCCCCTGCGACGCCAGCAGTTCCAGCATCGCCGAGGTCTGGAACCACAGCTCCCGCAACTGTTCCGGCTCCGGCCGGACCTGCGCCAGCCGCGGCGCGGCGGTCTCGCCGTCGCCGAGGAACTCCAGCAGCAGCTCGGTGCCGTCACGCTGCACCGGGTACGGCACCGGGGCGCCGACGGCCCAGAGCCTGCTCAGCGCGCCGAATTCGGCCACCGCCCACTGCTCGGCGATGAGGTTGCGGCCGAAGCTGCTGCGCGACTCCATGGCCCGCATCTCCCGCGAACGCCGCATCCGCCTGCCTTCGAGGTAGCCGGCGTCGCGATGGAACAACCGGTGCTCGCCACTGCGGTACCGCTTGGCCGCCAGCACCCTGCCCTCGGTGCCGGGCAGATTGCGCCGGACGAGGTGGACGTCGGCCTCCTTGCCGGTTTTGAGGATGCCGAGCTCGGTGTCGACCGCCGCCAGTTCGGTGATCACCCAGTCGGGTCGAGGCTGAGGCCCCTGCTCCGCGTCTCCCCAGGTGCTCCAGCGGTCGGCGCCGTCGGGGATGGCGGTTTCGGTGTAGGCGTCTTCGCGCAGCCGGGCGAGCCGGACACGTTCGGCTTCGGTGAGCCGCCCGCCGCGGGTGGGTTCGGGTTCGTCGTCGAAACGGGCGCGACGAGTACGGCGAGGGCGTTGTTCGTGGGTTTCTTCGAGATCGTGCTTGCGCACTGGTGGGTTCTCCTAGTCAGGGGTGCCCCACCGGGCGAGCGTCGTGGCTCCGCGCTCAGCCGCGAGGGGCGAGTGGATGGGGGCGGACAACGCCCCGGACAGTCATCAGCACGAGGCACCTCCCTGTCGCATCCACCGGCTCCCTGCCGGTTCGCGCACGATCATCTCCGACGCCGTCGGACGCGCGCAACCGAATTGTTTTCGGGTGCGGGCCCCGGTCGGTCCGGTTGGTCGTGAGTGGCAAGTGGGGTTAGAACGACACTTGCCACTCACGACCAACCCGACCCACGCGTCACCGCCGCCCTGGTCGCCTGCTGTACGTGAAGGACCCCTTCATTGCGCTAGGCGCAATGAAGGAGTCCTTCACGTACCTGCCGAGCGCCTAAGCCGACCGAAGCCCCGCCAGCTCACTCCGCGACCGCACCTTCAGCTTCCGCAAAACGCTCGCGACGTGCTGTTCCACCGTGCGCCGGGACAGGAACAGCACCTCGGCGATCTCCCGGTTGGTGTGCCCGGCGGCCAGCAGGCGGGCGACGTCGCGCTCGCGCGGGGACAGTTCGTCGCCGTAGCCCCGGCGGCCCCGCCGCGAGGGGGCGACCGCGCCGGTGGACCGGAACGCGTGGCGGCAGCGCGCGGCGTCGCGGGTCGCGCCGAGGTGGTCGAACGCTTCGGCGAGCGCGGCGAACGTCTCGGCGACGTCCTCGTTCAAGGCCAGCCGGCACCGCGTGGCCCGTTCGGCGATCAGCGCCGCGTGGTAGGGCGCGGGGAGGGCCTCGAACCGGGTCCGCGCCTGCTCGAAGGCCTTGATCGCGTCCGCGTGGTCGCCGCGGGACGCCGCGATGAGCCCACGGTTCGCGGCCAGCGCGGCACGGGTCGACGGCGCGTCGAGGCCGCCGATCTCGCGTTCGAACTCGTCGGTCAGCGTCTGCGCTTCGTCGTCCCGGCCGGTGACGCAGTAGGAGTCGACGGCGGCCACGAGCAGATCCGCGCCCCAGGCCCAGACGCCCTTGGCGCGCAAGAGTTCCAGTCCCTTTTCGGCCTGCGTGACGGCGGCCTCGCCGAGGTCCTGCGCGAGCAGCATGCCCGCCATCCCGGCGTGCGCGGCGATCGCGACCGGCGTGTACGCGTTCTCCGGCTGGTCCGCGGCGGTGCCGGCGAATCTGGCCGCGGCTTCGTCCCATTCGCCGCGGGCGGCGGCGAGCAGGCCCAGCACCAGGCACAGTTCGCTGGTCACCGGCAGGAGGTCGCGGTACTCGTCGATCAGCGCGTCCGCCCGTTCGGCGAGGCCGTCCCAGTTGCCGGTGAGCCAGTCGGTGTGGACGGCCGTCGTGCGGGCGGTGCTGACGACGTACGGCGCCCCGCAGTCGGCGGCCAGCTGCATCCCGCTGCGCAGCAGGCTCCTGGCCCGCCGGTGGTGGCCCGTCCAGGCGCAGGCGTCGGCGCTGTTGCAGTGCAGCCGCGCGAGATGCCGCTGCTCGTCGGCGGAACCCACGCTGGTGGGTGCCCGATCCAGCATGTCCCAGCCGCGCGCGTCCCCGATGTGCAGCCGCGACGCCGCGTTGTTGGCCAGCAGGATGATCTTCAGCCGCCGGTCGGTGGCCTCGGCGATGAGGCCGTCCACCCGGTCCATCCACCGCCGGTGTTCCCGCAGCGGGGTCGCGCCGACCCACGGCTGAGCGAGGACGCCCATCCCGCGTCCGGCCAGGTCGGGCCGGTGGGCGAGGTCGTTGACGGCGATCTCGATCTCGGTCCTCGCCGCCTCCAGCCCGCCGGCCTGGCGCACCAGCAGGAGCCCGAGCCCCAGCCGGACCTCGCCGCTCAGCCGCCCGGACAGCCTCCCGTCGGTGAGCAGCCGCTCCAGCGCCGGGACGACCTCGGCCTGGGCGAGGCCGTTGCACGCCACCGAGCTGAACTTGACCGCCAGTCTGTCCACATCGGACGGTTGCAGGCCCGGTTCGTCGAGCAGGGTGCGGAGCAGATCCGTCGCGGTGGCGAGGTCGCCGACAGTCGACGCCTGATCGGCGGCCGCTTCGCCGTACTTCAGGGCACCTGCCCGGTCGCCCGCCTTGCGGCAGTGTTCGGCGAGCCGCGTCAGGGACTGTGGGAGGCGGTCGCGCAGCAGCCGGGCGGCCCGCCGGTGCAGTTCCTGGCGATCGGGGCCGGGGATGGTGCGGTAGACGGCTTGCTGGGCGAAAGCGTGCCGGAAGCCGTACGTGCTCTCGCCGGTCTCCACCAGGACGTTGCGTTCGAGCGCGAGGACGAGCGCGCGGCGGGCGCGTTCGGGGGCGAGTGCGGCCGCGGCGGTCAGCAGGTCCGAAGTGGACGGTGTGCCGAGGACGGCGGCGGCTTCGGTGATCCGGCGGGCGGCCGACGGCAGCGTCGTGAGGCGCTCGACCGTCGCCTCCCGCAGCAGCGCCGGGACCTCGACCGTGTCGAGCAGGCGCCGCGCGGTCGCGCCGTCGGCGTGCACCGCGCCCTCGACGCCACCGATCGCGTGCACGATCTCTTCGACCACGAACGGGATGCCCGCGGTCCGTTCGTGCAGCCGCGCGGCGAACTCGGCCGAGACGTTCGCCTCGCCGAGCAGAGCCGAAACCAGCGACTGAACGCCGTCACGGTCGAGCGGACGGAGGGTGACGAGCGTGTGCGAGGTGCCGTGAGCGGGCCGGTGCGCGCTGCCGAGCGGGATGCCGCCGGGCGTCTCTTCGCGCCGGTAGGTGAGCAGGAGGGTCAGGCCCGCGGGCGGGTCGGTCATCAGGAACCGCAGCAGGCGGCGCGAGCCGTCGTCTGCCCAGTGGAGGTCTTCGATGAGGAGGATGTGCGGGCCCAGCGAGCCGAGCAGCTCCCGGACGGCGCGGAAGAGCCGGTGCCGTTCGGCGCGCGGATCGCCGAGCCGGGCGGGCGGCTGGGGCAGGATCGCCCCGAGTTCCGGCAGGTAGGGCCCGAGCACGCCGGTCACCGGGTTGAGTTCGCGCGCCGGACGGGCGTCCTTCAGCGCGTCGAAGATCACGCCGTACGGGAAGGGCTCGCGCAGCGGCTGGCAGCTCCCGGTCAGGACCGGCCGCCCGGCGAGTTCAGGGCAGGCCAGCAGCTCGGTGGCGAGCCTGGTCTTGCCCACCCCCGCTTCACCTTCGAGCATGAGCACCGACGGCGAGCGCATCGCGCCGTCGAGGAGCTCGTTCAGTTCCGCATCACGGCCGACGAGCACGGGAGAACTCGTCCTGCGTCGGCAGCCACCGATCACCATGCCGGGTCACCCCCGCTTCACGAACAACACCGTTCGAGTGAACGCAGCTTAAGGGCGGGCTCGGCGATCACGGAACCCGCTCGGACGGTCACACAACTTTCGTAGGGATGGTGAATTTCCCTATTAGATACGTAGTCCTACGGACCGTTGCCTCGCTTGTTCGCGCAGGTGCCGCCACCCGAAAGTGATTTCACTGTGACTGCTCGTCACGGCGCGAGGCGGGATTCCCGTCGGCGCGAACCACCTGTTCGAGTGAACGGAGCTCAGGAAATGCGTGGAGAACTTCGACGTCACCGGATCGCGGGTGCGGTGCTCACCGGGGCCTGTGTGGCGGCCTCGCTGGCCTTCGCCGGATCGGCGACGGCCGCCGAGGGGCAGATCCTCGGCGCCGGTGTGCCGGGAGCGGTCACGGACGGGTACATCGTCTCGCTGAAGAGCGGCGACGCCGGCCTCGCCGCCAAGTACGGCGGCCAGGTGAAGGCGACCTACAGCGCCGCGCTGAACGGCTTCTCGGCGAAGATGACCGAGGCCCAGGCCAAACGGCTCGCCGCCGACCCAGCCGTCGACTTCGTCCAGCAGGACGCCGTCGCGCACATGACCGGCACCCAGAACAACCCGACCTGGGGCCTGGACCGGATCGATCAGCAGAAGCTGCCGCTGGACAAGAAGTACACCTACCCGAACGACGGGGCGGGGGCGACGGTCTACGTGGTCGACACCGGTGTCGACTACCGCCAGTCCGAATTCGGCGGCCGCGCGTCCAGCGGGTACGACTTCATCGACAACGACGCCGACGCCAAGGACTGCCAGGGCCACGGCACGCACGTCGCCGGCACGGTCGGCAGCGCCACCTACGGCGTGGCCAAGGGCGCCAAGATCGTCGCGGTCCGCGTGCTGAACTGCCAGGGCAGCGGCCAGTACTCGCAGATCATCAGCGGGATCGACTGGGTCGTGAAGAACGCCAAGGGCCCGTCGGTGCTCACCATGAGCCTCGGTGGCCCGGCAGACAACGGCGTCGACGCCGCCGTGCGCCGCGCGGTTTCGGCGGGCATCACGAACACGGTGGCCTCCGGGAATTCCAACACGAATGCCTGCAGCACCAGCCCTGCCCGCGTGAAGGAGGCCATCACCGTCAACGCCACGCAGAACGACGACCGCCGGTCCACGTTCTCGAACTACGGCAGCTGCACCGACATCTTCGCGCCCGGCACCAACATCACCTCGCTGCGCAACGGTGGCGGCACCCAGCAGATGAGCGGTACCTCGATGGCGACGCCGCACGTCGCCGGCGCGGCCGCGATCTACCTGACCTCGCACCCGTCGGCCAACCCCGCCGCCGTGGCCTCCGGTCTGGCCGCCGCCGCCACCAACGGCGTCGTGACCAGCCCGGGTTCCGGTTCGACCAACAAACTGCTGAACGTGGCAGGCCTCTGATGCGCCGCGGCGTGCGCGGCGGTGTGGTGGTCTTCGCGGCCACCGCACTCGCCGCGCTCGCCGCCGGCAACGCCGTCGCCGCGCAGGCGGAAGGCGTTGTCGTGCAGGCGAACCAGCACTATGGGAACCAGTACATCGTCGCGCTCCACGAGGTCGGCACGATGGCCGTCGAGCAGTCTTCGGCGGCGCTGACCGGCCGCTACGGCGGCGAAGTCCGCTCGGCGTACAAGAACGTGCTCCGCGGCTTCTCGGTCAAGGGCATGTCCGAGCAGCAGGCCCGGCGCCTCGCGGCGGATCCGGCGGTCAAGGCGGTCTACCAGGACGGCACCGCGCGTGCCGTCGGCACCCAGACCAACCCCACCTGGGGCCTGGACCGGATCGACCAGAAGAACCTGCCGCGTGACAAGAGCTTCACGTACCCGAACACGGGCGAAGGCGTGACCGCGTACGACATGGACACCGGCATCAACCCGGACAACCCGGAGTACGAAGGCCGCGCGTCCATCGGCAAGGACTTCGTCGGCGGCGACGGGAAGGACTGCAACGGGCACGGCAGTCACACCGCGGGCACCATCGGCAGCAAGACCTACGGCGTGGCGAAGAAGGTCAAGATCGTCGGGCTGAAGGTGCTGGGCAACGACTGTTCGGGCAACGGTCCCGACTCCGCCATCGTGGACGCGGCGGAATGGCTGACCGCGAACGGCACCAAACCGGCGGTGGCGAACCTGAGCCTGAAGATGGACCAGGTCGGGCTCGGCGACGACGTCATCAAGAAGTCCATCGCGGCGGGCTTCGTCTACGCGGTGGCGGCGGGCAACGAGAACCAGAACGCCTGCAACGTCAGCCCCGCCCGCATCCCCGAGGCGATCACGGTCGGCGCCTCGGACGAGAACGACAACAAGTCCTCGTTCTCCAACCACAGTTCGTGCGTGGACATCTTCGCCCCTGGCAGCAACATCACGTCGCTGTCCACGTCCAACGGTGGTTCGGCGAACATGAGCGGGACTTCGATGGCCACGCCGCACGTGGCGGGCGCGGTGGCGCTCTACCTGTCCGCCAACTCCGGCGCCACCCCGCAGCAGACGCGGGACGCGCTGGTGAACAACTCCTCGGACGGTGTGCTCAAGGGCCTGCCGAGCGGAACGGTGAACAAGCTGCTGAACGTGTCGTTCATCGGCGGAGGCGGCCCCGGCCCCAAGTGCGGCGCCAAATCCAACACGACACCGGTGTCCATTCCGGACGCGGGTGACGCGGTGACCAGTTCGGTGACGCAGGAAGGCTGCGACGGCAAGGCGTCGGCGACGCTGCCGGTCAAGGTCGACATCGCGCACACCTACACCGGTGACCTGGCGATCGACCTGATCGGGCCGAGCGGTGCGGTGTTCGGCCTCAAGCAGGCGGGAGGGATCGGCGAGGCGAGCGGCGTGCATACCTCCTACACGGTGAACGCCTCGTCCGAACCGGCGAACGGGACCTGGAAACTGCGGGTCCGTGACGTCTACCGGTTCGACAGCGGGACGATCGAAGGCTTCTCCATCACCTTCTGAGTCCTTGCGAACGTCGGTGCGCCGCGGTCACGATGACCGCGGCGCATTGTCGTTGGTTCGGGAGGTTTTGGATGGAGTCCTACGACGCCGTGATCGTCGGTGGCGGGCACAACGGCCTGGTGGCGGCCGCCTACCTGGCCAGAGCCGGTCGCTCGGTGCTGGTGCTGGAACGCCGGGACGAGGTCGGCGGGGCGGCGGTCTCGTTCCGGGCCTTCCCCGGCGTCGACGTTCGCCTGTCGCGGTACTCGTACCTGGTGAGCCTGTTGCCACGGAAGATCATCGCGGACCTCGGGCTCGAACTCGCCCTCCGGCGGCGGCGGATGTCGTCGTACACGCCTGTCGGGGACGGCGGTCTCCTTGTCGACACGGGCGACGACGGCCGCACCGCGGCGTCGTTCTCCGCGCTCACCGGGTCCACAAAGGACTTCGAGGCCTGGCGACGGTTCTACGCGATGACGTCGCGGGTCGCCGAGGCGACGTTCCCCACGCTGACCGACCCACTGGTCTCCAGGGAGGAACTGCGTTCGCGCGTCGGGGACGAGGCCTGGGACGCGCTGTTCGAAAGGCCGATCTCGGAGACGCTCACCGGGATGTTCGGCAACGACACCGTGCGCGGCGTCGTCCTGACCGACGCGCTGATCGGGACCTTCGCCGACGCCGGAGACTTCCGGCAGAACCTCTGCCTGCTCTATCACGTGATCGGCAACGAGACCGGTGACTGGGACGTGCCCGTCGGCGGCATGGGCGCGGTGACCGGGGCGCTCGCGTCGGCCGCGCGCGAAGCCGGGGCGCGGTTGGTGACCGGGGCCGAGGTGCTGTCCGTCGATCCGGACGGCTCGGTGCGCTATCGGCTCGGCGACGACGAGTTCACCGTGCGGGGCGGGCATGTGCTCTCGAACGTCGCGCCGCGGACGCTCGCGCGCCTGCTGGGGGAGGAGCCGCCGGAAGCGCCGGAAGGCGCGCAGCTCAAGGTGAACATCGTGCTGTCACGGCTGCCGCGGCTGCGCGATCCGGGTGTGGATCCGCGGGAGGCGTTCGGAGGGACGTTCCATGTCAACGAGGGTTACGAGCAGCTGGCGACGGCCTATGCCGAGGCCGCCGCGGGCAGGATCCCGTCGCTGCCGCCGTGCGAGATCTACTGCCATTCGCTGACCGACCCGTCGATCCTCGGCCCTGCCGAACAGGCCGCCGGGGTGCAGACGCTGACCTTGTTCGGGCTGCACATGCCCGCGCGACTGTTCGAGGGACGCAACGACGCCGCTCGCGAAGAGGCTTTGCGGGCGACTTTGTCCTCTTTGGACAGTGTGCTGGGAGAGCCGATCGAGGACTGCGTGCTGCGCTCGCCGGACGGCCGGTTGTGCGTCGAAGCCAAGACGCCGCTGGACCTGGAGGCCGAGCTGGGGCTGCCCGCGGGGCACATCTTCCATCGGGACCTGTCGTGGCCCTACGCGGCCGATGCCGCTCAGGTGGGTCGCTGGGGTGTCGAGACCGCGCACGAACGGGTGCTGCTCTGCGGTGCGGGCGCTGTGCGGGGCGGTGGTGTGTCGGGCATCCCTGGGCACAATGCCGCGATGGCGGTGCTTTCCCACTCCTGAAGTGTCATGAAAGGGTCGTTCAGGACAAGATATGTCCTGAACGACCCTTTCATGACACGCGCTACTGGACGGTGAGGGTGTAGGTCGCCGTGGCGGTCTTGCCCGCCGAGTCCGTCGCGGTGACGGTCACCGGGTACGTGCCGCGCTGGAACGGCGCGACCACCTGCATGGTCGAGTTGCCGCCGCTCGAGATCGTCTTCGGGTTGAAGAACGGTGCGAACGGCAGGCCCTGTCCGGACGCCGACAGCGTGATCGTGCCGGTCCCGCCGGTGGCGGAAACCGTGACGTTGCTGAAGAAGCCGGGCTGGACGGTCCCGCTGCCGGGGCTCACGCTCACCTGGAGGTTGCCGGGCTGCGGTCCACCGTTGCCGACGGTCAGCGTCAGCTTCGTGGTCGCCGTGTCGGCGGTCCCCTTGCCCGAGATCGTGACCGCGTAGTCCTTTTCGGCCGTCCCGGCGGGAACCTCGATGCTCACCTTCGCCGACTCGCCGGAGGTGATGGACGCGGGCTGGAACGTGGCCTTCGCCCCGTCCGGAAGCCCTGAAGCGCTCAGGTCGACCTTCTCCGCGCCGTTCTTGCCCGGTTTGCTGGTCACCGTCGCCGAAACGTACTTGCCCGGCTCGACCTTGAGCGAGGACGGCGTCACCGCGAGGGAGAACGTCTCCGGGTTCTGCGGCTCGCCGATCTGCTGCTTGACCCAGTCGCCCATGTCGTTGTTGAGCCGGCCGTAGACGCTGTACCACTTGAAGTCACTGCGGCTCCACGACGCGACGCCGACGACCTTGCCGTCCACGACGAGCGGGCCGCCGCTGTCACCCGGCAGGATCGTGACGTGGCCGTCGCTGTAGCCACTGCAGATCATCGTGGCGTCTTTGAAGCCCGCGCCGACACCGTTGCAGTTGCTGCCCTGCACGACCGGCAGGGTGAACTTGTGCAGTTCGACGTTGCGGGTGTCGTCGTTGAAGTCCTTCTTGCCGTAGCCGAGCCCCAGCCCGGACTTGCCCGGCTTGTTCAGGTCCGTGTCGGCAGACGTCGCGACCTTCGCGTACTGGCCACCCGGCACCGGGATGTCGGCGTCGGTGGTGACCACCGCGACGTCGTAACCCTGGTCGAAGTTGACGTACTTCGGATGGATGTCGTAGCTGACGACGCCGATCCTCGTCCCGCCACCCGCGTTGAGATCGTCCAGTCCATAGAGGAAGCTCTTCTCACCGTCCGCGGCCTTGCAGTGCGCGGCGATCAGAATCTTGCGCGGTGCGACGACCGAACCGGTGCACGTCTGACCCTGCGGCCGGGCGCCGCCTTGGCGCAGGCCCGCGATGATGAACGGATGGTCCTTGACCGAGGCGGGCGTGCCGCCGACGGAGTTCGTGTGCGGTCCACTGGGGACGACAGCTTGGTCCGTCGGGGTGACCGCGGGCAGGTTCGCGGCGGCCGCCGGCGCGGGCAGGAGGACCGAGAGGCAGCCGAGGGTGGCGGTGGCGATCCCCAGCAGCCGTTGTCTTCTGTTCACGGTGGTTCCTTTCCAGGTGGCTGGAAATCACTTTCCGCATCCGCGCCTGGTGGAACAATCGAGGAAGAAGCCCGTAGGGGTACGGAACTAATGCACGCCGTCACCGGTGAGTAGTTCGAGACTGTGGTCGCCGGTGCGTTCGACGTCGAGGCCTGCCTTCGACAGCAGTCGCACCAGCTGTTCCACAGTGGACGGCTCGCTGCGGGACTTCACCAGCTCGGCGGCCAGCCGTCCCTTGTAGGCCTTGTTGAAGTGGCTCACCGTGGTCCGGTTGCCCTTCGCGTCCTCGGTCACGACACGCACCGTCACCGCGTCCGGGCGGAGCTTCGCGAGGGCCGAGTACGTCCCGGAGCGCAGGTCGACGACGAGCCCCTCGATGCCCTGGAGCACCGGTTCGAGCACCGGCTTCCACACGCTGCGGACGGTCCCGAGCGACGGCAGCGCGTTCCCGCCGGAAAGCCGGTACGCGGGGATCGGGTCGGTCGCCGCGACCACACCGAACAGCGCCGAAGCGACGGCGAGGCGCTTCTCGGCCTTCGCCAGCGTCGCCTTGGTGAAGGACTTCACGTCGAGCGCGTCGTAGAGCACCCCGGTGTAGCGGCGCAGCCCGGGCATCGTGGGCGAGGCCCACAGCTCGGCGTTGCGGGCGACCTCGTCGGCCTGCCGCGGCGTGATGCCGAGCGCGGCGACACTGGCCGGGACGTCGGCCGCCAGTTCGGACAGCGCGTCGGCGAGCTTGGCCCGCGTCGGGTTCAGTTCCGGGAACGACAGGGCGCCGAGGTCCAGCGGCGCGCCGGTGCCACCGGCGGCCTTGGTTTCGGAAGGGGGGAGCAGCACGAGCACCACGGAAGCGTAACTAAATGGAGTGCGTCACCCCGAGGCGCGGGCTTAGCCTCCTCCGCATGAGCCTGACCTGGCGCCCGCTGACCATGGACGACATGCCGCGACTGGCCGAGACCTTCGCCGCGGCGGAGCGTGTCGAGCCGATCGGCGAGCACTACAACGCCGAGGACCTCGCCGAAGAGATCGGCTCGCCGAACGTCGACCTGCCGACGGCGACCACCAGCGCCTGGGACGGCGACAAGCTGGCCGCTTACGGCTTGCTCAGGCGTCGTGACGCGGCGAATCCGGCCCATATGGTGCGGGTCGAGACGCTCGTCCATCCCGAATATCGCGACGAAGCGATCGCCGCGCACCTCATCGGCTGGTTCGAGGAGACGGGCAAGGAGGTCCACGCGAAGTCCTTCCCGGACGCACCGCTGGAGCTGCACGCCGCGGCCAACACCAACCAGCGGTGGATCTCCGACGTGCTGGTGGACGCCGGATACGAGCACGCGCGGTGGTTCGTCGACATGCGGGCCGACCTCGCGTCGATCCCGCCCGCCGAACCGCTGCCCGAAGAGTTCCCTCTCGTCGCTTACGAGGAGAAGTACGAGGAACTCACCCTGCGGTCCCGCAACGAGACCTTCGCGAACCATTGGGGGAGCACGGCACAGTCCCCGGAGGCCTGGCGGCATCTGGTGGTCGGCGGGAAGGACTTCCAGCCGGACCTGTCGTTCCTGCTGCTGAGCCCGGCCAGGGACCGGGTGATCGCGATGGTGCTGACCGCGTATTTCGCCTCGGACGAGGCCGTCACGGGCGTGAAAGAGCTGTATGCCAGTCACGTCGCGACCGACGCGAGCCTTCGCGGGCGCGGGATCGCGGGGGCCCTGCTCGGGCACACGCTCGTCCAGGCCAAGGCCAAGGGATTCCAGCGGGCCTCGCTCAACGTCGATCAGGACAACAGCCACCGCGCCCTCGGGGTCTACGAACGCGTCGGGTTCAGCGAGCATCAGCGCTGGGCCGGGTACGTGAAGCCCGTTCCGACCTGACCGGTTGTCACCCGAAAGGGTGGATTTCGGTACAGTCGATCTTCTCGGAGAGATCGCTGGGGGTGTTAGGGCGTTGCCGGTTTCCGCACGCCTCGGCTGGCATGACCTGCCTTCGGCGACGCGTGACACCGTGGAGCGTGAGCTCGGGTCGGTGGTCCGTCGTTCGTTGTGGCAGAACCCGGAATTCGACGGCGGTGTCGCCGCGAGGCTCGAACTCGACCGCGGTCATCGCTGGGTCTTCCTGAAGGCCATCCCGGCGGACAGCCCGCGAGCGGGCGGTTTCCGGACGGAGGCCGCCATCGCGCGACGGCTTCCGCCGGAGGCGCCCACGCCGAAGCTGCTGTCCTTTGTGGATGGTGACTGGCTGGTGCTCGCGTTCGCCGACTTCGACGGCGCCAAGCCGAACCTGCGCCCAGGGTCGCCGGACCTCTCCGCGGTCCTGGCCACCTTCGGCGCGCTCGGACGCACGCTCACGCCGTGCCCGCTGCCCGACGTCCCGGACGCGCTCGACGATCTCGGCCCGCTCCTGCGCGGCTGGCACGAACTGGCGAAGGAACTCCCCGACGACCTCGACGACTGGGCCGTCCGCAACCTCGACAGGCTCGTCCAGCTGGAGACGTCCTGGCATCCCTGGTCGGCCGGGGACACGTTGCTGCACAACGACATCCAGCCCGAATACCTGGTGCGGACCGGACTGGGCAGGGTGCTCGTCACCAACTGGCGCTACCCGGCGAGGGGTGCGGGCTGGCTCGACCTGGTCGCGCTCGTTCCCTATCTGCTCGACGCCGGGCACGAGCCCGCAGACGTCGATCGCCTGCTGCGGCGGCGCCCCGTGCTCGCGGGTGTCCCGGTCTGGGCGGTCACGGCGTTCGGCGTCGCCCTGGCAGGGCACGCGGAACGGGCCTCGCGGCTACCGGAACCGCCTGCGACGACCGGTGTCCGCGCGGCGCAGCGCCGTCTCGCCGCGGCCATGCGTGACTGGCTCGCCTACCGGACCCACTGGCCGTAGCGCCCGGCGCATAGAAAGCCTCGTGAGTGGCAAGTGTCGTTCTAACCCCACTTACCACTCACGACCACCCCGACCCACGCGGTACCTGCACCCTGCCCACTTGAGGTATGTGAAGGCCCCCTTCATTGCGCTAGGCGCAATGAAGGGGGCCTTCACATACCTCGGCAAGCGCAGCCGCTGTGACTGCTGGGGCGCGTGGGGCGCACGTGGCGATTCACGGACACCACGGTCCAGACTCGACCACCATCGGTACCCGGGGCACGGTCCGCCCTAACCGTCCTTGCCGCTCACCACGTTCAGCAGCGTTTCGCCCGCGACATACCGGCGCAGTTGCTCGGCGACCAGCCGCTTCGCGCGCGGGTAGAACGACGCCGACCCACCCGCGATATGCGGCGTGACGATCACGCCCGGCGCGGTCCACAGCGGATGCCCGGCGGGCAGCGGCTCCGGATCGACGACGTCCAGCGCCGCGCGCAGCCGCCCGGCGACGGTCTCGGCGGTGAGCGCTGCGGTGTCGATCGCCGAGCCTCGCCCGACGTTCACCACCAGGGCGCCGTCCGGCAGTGCGGCGAGTTCCGCGGCGCCGAACAGACCCATGGTCTCGGGTGTTTCGGGCAGGATCAGGACCACGATGTCGGCGGACGGCAGCAGCTCCGCCAGCTCGCCGACGCCGTGCACCCGCTCCGCGGGCCGGGCCGTGCTCGCCACCCTGGTCACGACGGCCTCGGCCGCGACCAGCTGCCGCTCGATGGCCTGGCCGATCGAGCCGTGGCCGACCAGCAGTACACGGCTGTCCGCCAGCGAGCGCGTGTGCTCGCGCTCCCAAGACGCCGCCGCCTGCTGCGCGAACCAGCGCGGCAGATCCCGCTGCGACGCGTGGATCAGCGCCAGCGCGTGCTCGGCCACGCTGAGGTCGTGCAGGCCTCGGCCGTTGGCCAGCCGCACCCCCGCCGGCACCAGCGGGACCAGCCTCTCCACCCCGGCCGAAAGCGACTGCACGAGCTTCAGCGACGGAAGCCGGTCGATCAGCTTCGTCGGCTCCGCTCCGGTGTCGTAGGGCAGCACGTAGACCTCGACGTCATCGAGGCCGCTCTCAGGCAGTGGACCGATGCCGTCGTACAACCGGACGCTCAGGCCTTCGGGTAGCTCGATGTCGGCCCAGGGCAGGATGGCTTGCTCCTTCATTCCGCCATTCTGACCATCGGGACCGGCCTCACTACCCGTGGGTGGCGACGCAGAATTCGTTGCCGACGGGATCGGCCAGCACCGTCCAGGCGAAGCCCGGCATCTTGTGCTCGTCCAGTTTCTTCGCGCCCAATCCGATCAGGCGTTCCACCTCCTTCTCCATGTCTTCGGAACCGAAGTCCATATGGACCCGGTTCTTGCCCGCCCGCGGCTCCGGCACACGCTGGAACGCGAACACGGGCCCGTTCTCCACCTTGGGGTGCAGGATCAGGAACTCGCCATCGTGGTCCTGATCCACCTCCACGCCGAGCGCCTTCGTCCAGAACGCCGCGAGCCCGCGCGGATCCGCGCAGTCGATCGTGATCATTCCCAGCTCGATACCCATGACGGCAAGCTAGCGGTACCCACCGACAAAACCGGGCACCCGCGATAACCGGTTGAACAGCCCCGGGGCGGGGTGACTACGCTGCGCAGAACGTCTCAGCACGTAATTCCAGCGAGGAGCCCAGAAGTGATCACCAGGATGTCGTCGTTGTTCCTTCGCACCCTGCGTGAGGATCCGGCGGACGCCGAGGTACCGAGCCACCGGCTCCTGGTACGCGCCGGCTACGTCCGCCGGGTGGCCCCGGGCGGCTATTCCTGGCTGCCGCTGGGCCTGCGGGTGCTGCGCCGTATCGAGAACGTCGTCCGTGAAGAGATGAACGCCTTCGGCGCGCAGGAGATCCAGTTCCCCGCGCTGCTGCCGAAGGAGCCTTACGAGGCCACCGGCCGCTGGACCGAGTACGGCGACGCGCTGTTCCGTCTCAAGGACCGCAAGGGCGCCGACTACCTCCTCGGCCCGACGCACGAAGAGCTCTTCGCGCTCACCGTGAAGGGTGAATTCAACTCATACAAGGACTACCCCGTCGTCCTGTACCAAATCCAGACCAAGTATCGCGACGAGGCGCGTCCCCGCGCCGGCATTTTGCGCGGCCGCGAGTTCGTCATGAAGGACTCCTACTCCTTCGACCTCGACGACGAAGGCCTCGCGAAGTCGTACGAGCTGCACAGGCAGGCGTACACCAAGCTGTTCGACCGTCTCGGCATCGAGTACGTCGTCGTGAAGGCGACTTCGGGCGCGATGGGCGGCTCTGCCTCCGAGGAGTTCCTCGCCGTCGCAGCGACGGGTGAGGACACCTACGTCCGCAGCACCGAATCGGGTTACGCCGCCAACGTCGAAGCGGTCACCACGCCCGCTCCCGAGGCGAAGCCGGTCGAGGGGCTCCCCGAGGCGAAGGTCCACCACACGCCGGGCACCCCGACCATCGAGTCGCTGGTCGCGTTCCTGAACAACGCCGACCTCGGCCGCACCTTCACCGCCGCGGACACGCTCAAGAACGTCCTGGTGAAGACCCGCCAGCCGGGCGCGAAGGAATGGGAGCTGCTGGCCATCGGCCTCCCCGGAGATCGCGAGGTCGACACGAAGCGCCTCGAAGCGTCGCTCGAGCCCGCCGAGTTCGAGCTGCTCGAAGAGGCCGACTTCGCCAAGAACCGGTTCCTCGTCAAGGGCTACATCGGCCCGAAGGCGCTGAAGGACAACGGCGTCCGCTACCTGCTCGACCCGCGCGTCGCCGACGGCACCGCCTGGGTCACCGGCGCCGACGAGCGTGACCACCACGTGGTCGACCTGGTCGCGGGCCGCGACTTCACCGGTGACGGCACCATCGAAGCCGCCGAGGTCCGCGAAGGCGACGCCTCGCCCGACGGCAAGGGCACCCTGGTCGCCGCGCGCGGCATCGAGATCGGGCACATCTTCCAGCTGGGCCGCAAGTACGCCGACGCGTTCTCTCTGGACGCGCTGGGCCCGGACTCCAAGCCCATCCGCATCACCATGGGCTCGTACGGCGTCGGCGTTTCGCGGCTGGTCGGCGTGCTCGCCGAGCAGAACCACGACGACCTCGGCATCATCTGGCCCCGCGAGGTCTCGCCGTTCGACGTGCACGTCGTCATCGCGGGCAAGGACGAGACGATCGCCGCCGGCGCGGAGAAGCTCGCCGCCGAACTGGACGCCGCCGGGATCGAGGTCGTCCTCGACGACCGCAAGGCCTCTCCGGGCGTGAAGTTCGCGGACGCCGAACTCGTCGGCGTCCCGACGATCCTGGTGGTCGGGCGCGGCCTGGCGAACGGCGTCGTCGAGGTCAAGGACCGCCGCACCGGCGACCGCGAAGAGATCGCCGTCGACGCGGTCGTGGAGCACCTGGTCAAGCTCGTCCGCTCGTAATGTTCGGCAAGAAGCGCGGGGATTCCCCGGGCTACGAGGACAAGCAGGCGCTGAGCGGGTTCGGGGGCTATGAGCCCTCGGACTCGCCCGGCTACACGCCGTCGCCTGTCGAGCCCGCACCGAAACCCACGCTTGAGCCTCAGAAGCCGGCGAAGCAGCCGATGTCGCGAAGCGGGCGAAGGGCCATGTTCGGCTTCTTCGCCACGCTCGGCGTCATCGCGGTCGCCGCGCTCGCGAACAACAGTGACCGCTCGTCGGACAGCAGCGCGCCGACCTCCCGGACTCCGATCGTCTACACGCCGTCGCCGCGCGTCGTCGCGCCGCCGGTGACCGATGGCTGGCAGTCGGTGGCCGGGGCGGACGGTCAGGTCGCTTACGACGTCCCGCCGAACTGGACGCCGAAACCCGGCACGATCCACGGCTGGGAGAAGACCGCGCTCGTCCCCGGCATCTCCCTGTTCTCCAGCGCTTTCGTCGGCGACGACTACTGCCCGGCGGTCCGGGGGAGCAGGATCGGGGGCAGCGGATTGACGACCGTGAAGGTCGCCGACGCACCCGGCGCCGCGAACAAGGCCTTGTACGACCTCGTGGTCAGCGCGTACAACCCCGAGGACGGCCCGTTGTCGGCCAAGATCGTCGCGGACCCGCCGCAGGCGACGGAGTTCACCCTGGGCACCGGCAAGAAGGCCCCCGCGAACATCCTGATCGCCGAAGTGACCCTCGGGTACACCGGGCCGTGTATCCCGAAGCGCGCCCTCGTCGGCGTGCAGGCCGTGGACATGGGCGACGCGTCCGCCGCCCTGCTCGTCTATTCGGACCAAGACCAGCAGGGCAGTGCGGACCGCGAGCAGATCCTGAAGATCCTCAAGACCTACCGGGGTGTCCCGGAGGCCGACCGCAAGACCATCACGCCGCCGCCTTCGACCTTGCGCTGATCTTTTTGGGGCCGGGGCTTCTTACCTGAGCGCGCGAGCTTCGCCAGTCTCAGCAGTCCGGTGTTCGGCAGGTAGGCCCGGCCGAGCGCGATCCCGATCCGCGGCAGATCCGCCTCGTCGCGGAACGCGAGGTACAGCGGGACATGCCGCGGCTGGAACTTCGCCTTGAACGCGTGCAGCGAACGGAATCCGTAGAACGGTTCCATCATCGTGCCGAGCGCGTCCAGCACCCGCTCGACGGCGTGCGCGGGTTCGCCGGAACTCGCCAGCGGGGCACCGGAAAGCGAGACGAACTTCGCGCCTTCGTCGCGGAAGGCCAGGCACGACGACGCGATCAGGAACTCCATCGACGGGCGGAATCCGTCGGCGCGCTTGCGCATGACGTCGAGCGTCCAGCCGCCGACGGCGCCCGCGCCGGTGTAGACCGGCATCCACGACGTCACACCGTGGACCACGCCGTCGGCGTCCACCGCTAGACCCACGCGGGTCTCGGGGTCCATCGCCTCGTCGACCCCGCCGAGGGTGAAGCCCATTTCCGGCATGCCCTTGTCGCTGATCCACTCTTCGGAGATCGCGCGCACCTGCGAGATCACCGCGCGCGGCTGGTCGGCGAGCCGGACGAGCCGGAACTCGATGCCGTCCTTCTTGGCGCGGTTGAGCGCGGTCCGCACGTCCTGCCAGCGCTTGCCGCGGAACTCCAGCGTCTCCAGCTCGATCAGAGTGTCTTCGGCGACCTGGACCTGCTTCCAGCCGAGTTCGTCGGTCTTGGCGGTGGTGTCACCGGTCGCGGAGAACAGGCACGGCACGAGACCGGTGTTCTCGCACATCGTGATGAACTCGGCGATCGTCCGGTCGGCGGCGCCGTCCGGGGCGATCGGGTCGCCGAGGGCGATGGCGACCCCGGCGTGGCGCCGGTAGGCGAGATAGGACTTGCCGTCCGCGGCCACGAAGTAGGAGTTCTGCGGCCACGTCGTCATCCACGAAAGCGTGCTTCCGCCGTGACGGCTGAGCAGGGTGCGGGCCAGCGCGGGGTTGCCCATCCGGCCGAGACGGCGGCGTTTGCGGCGCGACGGCACGCGGAAGGCGCCGCGAGAGGAGACCAGCAGTGCGAATTCGACCGTCCACAGCAGGTTGTCCACGAAGAACAGCGGCGGATCCATCAGTTCGCTGTCGTCACCGAAGATCTCCGCGAGCGTGAGCACCCCGCCGTAGACCAGCACCTGCAGGATGACGAACGAGGTCAGGATCATCGCGCACCACCAGGCGACCTGGCTGCCCTTGCGCAGGCCGTTCATGATCGGCACGACGATCAGGCACAGGACGATGACTTCCCAGGTCGACAGCGAAAGCTCCTCGGACGAACCGAAGGGGCCGTTGCCCGGCACGAAGGACATCACCAGTTCGGCGACCGTCAGCACCAGCAGGCCGGCCACGACGTAGAACCGCCACTCGCGCAGGCTCGGCCGCCGTTCGCGGCTGGAATCCTTCGAACCGAGGAACCGGCGCCCGAACGGCAGGGCCAGGACGAGGGCGAAGAAGTGGACGAGGTCGGCGAGCGTGCCGACGAAGATGATCGCGATCCCGGCGTAGACGCACAGCCCGGCGCGCAACCGCAGGCGCCACGGCGGGCGGAGGGTGGCGCTGGCGACCGCGACCGCGGCGAGCGCGCCGCCGGAGAACCCGACGTCGAGGCTGCCCGCGATCCGTTCCGCCCACTCCCAGCCGGAGTTGCGGCTCAAGGCCAGGAACTGGACCGCCACCAGCACGCTGACGAACTGGCCACCGATGGCGACGGCCATCGCCCGGCGGGTGCCGAGCCGCCATTCCGCGAACCCGGCGAACAACGCGAAGCTGAGTACCATCGGCAGGTAGTACAGCGGGACGACCGCGAACAGCGGTCCGGTGAGCAAGGCCCACCACCGGCCTGATTCGAGCGACGGCAGCCCATACGCGATGTACGGGTACACCGCGCGATCCTCGGCGGCCGACCAGAGCGCGCCCGTGGCCAAGGCGAGCGCGAGCATGGTCAGCGTGACGAGGGTGGTGAAAGGCAGCCGGTGCCTCAGCACCGTGGCGATCTTGTGCGTCCGGCCCGGCGCGGCCGTCCCGCTTCCCCCTTTTGGCATGGAAATCAAGGTAGGCGCGGAGGCCGGTCCGACACATCCGGCACGGGACCCATATTTCCCTTAGGGGAGTGCTACTCGCGGCGGATGCTCTCACCCATCTTGAGGACGATGTCCCTGGCTACCGCGTCAGGGATCTCCTGGTCCGCCAGCACCAGAAGGACGTGGTAGCGGCCGGACCCGGGCAGGGCGCGCAGGGGGAGGGCGATCGCGGTGATCGCGACCGAAGGGGCGGGGCACGGCCCGTCCGCGGCGGGGACGACGGTGGTGGTCACGGCGGTGGCGGTCGTGTCGCCGTCGAGCATCCTCACCGGGCCCGCCTTGCCGATTTCGGTCTTCGGGGACCGGCCGCCGTCGGCGCCATACGCGGCTTCCGCCCAGCGCAGGGTCGTTTCTTCCGCCGCCTGGGTGATGCCGCCGACTTCGCCCTCGTCGATGGTGGTGAACCCCGCCATCGCCCGCGCGGAGAGATCGGAGCCGGGGCAGAAGTCGCGGTGGTACCTGGCGACACCCTGCAGGGTGACGAGGTCCCCGGCCGGTGTCTCGTACCCGACGGCGACGTCGGGCTCTTCGATCTTCCAGTCCGGCGGGACGTCGAAAACGAGCGGATGGTCGTCGGACTGCACGGGTTGCCAGCCCGCGATCACGGGCTCGATCCTGGTGGGCACCTCCGGATCGGGCAGGACGAGGTCCTGCGCCGAGGGCGGCGGGGCCGCGGTCCTGGCCTGGTAGGTGGCCGTCGTGCCGACGGCGAGGACGACGACCAGCCCGAGCACACCCAGCGCCGGCCCGAGGCGGAAGCGACGGCGCGGCGGGACGGCGTCCTGGACGACCGGGAGCGGCCCCGTCTGCTCGGCTTCGGTTTCGAGCGGCTTCCCGGTGAGCGGATCGACGAACCACGTTCGCGGTTCGTCGGGGCGCCCACCGGGGCCGGTCATCGCTGTGGCCTCAAACTCGCGAGGATCTTTTGGACCTCCGCCTCGGGAAGTGCGTCGGGAGTGCCCTGGTCGATGGCCATGACGAAGCAGATGGTCTGCTCACCGGACTGGAACGCGGCCGAGGTGATCTTCACGCTCGGAGCCCGGCACTCCTCGGTCTCGGGCGGGGTGAACGTCCCGGTCGAACTGGTCGCCTGGATCGCTCCGCTCGCGATCGGGACCTGCTTGACGTCGGGCATCGGGACGTCGGCCTTGCCGGTGGCGGACTGGATCCAGAGCCGGACGGCGCCCCTGGCCGCGTTTTCGACCGGGATCTGGCCCGCGGTGGCGAAGCCGACGACGCCGCGGTTCGAGCCTCGGGCATCCGGGCAGGCGCCGAGCTTGTACGTCGACGCCTCGTGGATGACCATCTTGAACTCGCCCTCGTTGTAGCCGACGATCTGGCCCGGCTTGGTCTCCCAGCCGGACGCGGGCAGATCGTAGGCGGCTTTGTCCTTGGCTGACAGGATCCCCTGCCAGCCGGGCGTCGTCGAGGGCACTTTGTTGTCTTTCGGGGCACCGCTGCTCGTGGACGGCGGTTTCGACGCCGAGGACGACGGCGGCACCGGCGCGGACGAAGGCGGCGGACCGGCCTGAGGCTGCGGGTCTTCGCCGTCACGCAGGACGAAGAAGAGCGTGGCGCCGACGGCGATCACCAGGACGAGCGCGCCGAGGCCGATCCAGAGGCCCTTCTTGCTCTTCTTCGGCGGCTCCGGCGCGAAGCCCTGGTACGTCTGCTGAGGGAACTGCTGGAACCCCTGCTGCTGGTAGTCCTGGTACTGCTGCTGGGGATCCTGCGGGTACTGGCCGTACTGAGGCGGGCCCTGCGGCGGATACCCCTGCTGCGGGGGTTGCTGCTGATAGGGCTGCTGCGGTTGCTGCTCCGGCCAGCCGTTGCCGCCTGGGTATGCCATGAAGTGAGTTTAGTGGTCACCGTCGGAAGTCCTCCGGAGGTCTCGACGGCCCAGGTTTCCGCCGAATACCCCCGAAGGACTTCCGACGGCAACCACTAGTTGTCGTCCCCCAGCACAGCCGCACGTACCGCTGCCAGGTCGGACAGGTCGCCGAGCACGGTGTGCGCGCCCGCGTCGGCCAGTTCCTCCGCGCTGAACTGCCCCGTCGCCACGGCCACCGCGACGGCGCCGTTGTCGAGCGCGGCGCGCACGTCGTCCGGGGTGTCGCCGATGACGACGACCGACGTGGGAGCGAAGTCGGTGCCGTGTTTCGCCGAAGCCTGGCCGACGGCGGCGGGCACCAGGTCGGGCCGGTGCGCCGAGAGCGAGCCGTAGCCGCCGATCTCGAAGTCCACGTGCTCGTGCAGGTCGAACGCGGTCAGCTTGTGCACGGAGATCTCCGGCAGGTTCCCGGTGACCAGCGTCTGGACGACGCCGCCGTGGCCGGCGAAGGCGTTCAGCGCTTCTTTGGCACCCGGGAGCGCCCGCCCGTTCGAGGACAGCGTCGGGGCGTGGCTTTCGGAGACCGCGATCAGCGCGAGCCAGAGCTTGCGCACGTTCTCCTCGGTGGGCTCGACGCCGTGCGAGGTCAGGATGTCCGCGCTGATGGCGCGTTCGGTGCGGCCGCCGAAGTTCGGCAGCGCCCGCAGTTCGACGCCCGCGACCTCGGCGAGCGCGGCCGTGTACCAGGCGGCGCCGAGGCCGCGCAGGTCCACGAGGGTCTGGTCGATGTCCCACAGCACTAGCCGGTGCGGAGTAGTCACGCCGTCGACGGTACCGGTGAGCTAATTCAACGTCTGTTGACTTCCTGGGGGCAGGCGCCTACCTTGGCAGCTAATTCAACAAGTGACGAATAACTGGAGGAAGGTCATGCCGACCCGTCGCCCCGCCGGGGCCTTCACCTTGGTCGCCGCGGTGGCCGGTGCGCTGGTCGCCGTCGTACTCGGCTTTCTCACCTTCGGCGCACAGGCCACCGTCGCGCCCGACGGCCTCCCCGTCGCCGTGGCCGCGCCGCCGGGACCGCTCCAGGCGGCCGCGAACGGGATCGCGTCCCACGGCGGAGGGCAGGTCTCCTGGCGGGTGACCTCGCCCGGGGAAGGCCGGAAACTGCTGGAGGACAAGGAGGTCTACGGCGTCCTCGAACTCCCGTCGACGGTCGTGGTCTCCGGGGCGGTGAACCCGTCCGGCGCGCAGCTCGCGCAGCAGGTCCTGAGCGGCGCCGCGCAGGCGCTGGGTGGCACGCCGAAGGTCGAAACGCTGCATCCCGCGAGCGCGGCGGGCCGGATCGCACCGCTCGCGCTGAGCGCGCTGGCGTGGGTCGGCTGCCTGGCCGCCGGCGCCGTGCTGATCCTGGCCGGACGGCGGATCGGCCGGGACGCGGGATCCGCGGCGCGCTTCACGCAGATCGTTTCGGCGGGCGTCCTGGTCACCGGTGTCCTGGCCGGATTCCTGAAACTGTGGGACTCCGCGCTCCCGCTCGGCTGGGATGTCCTCGGCTTCCTTTTCCTGGCCTCGACCGGGTTCGCCGCCCTGCAGACCGGTCTACTGCGGCTGCTCGGCGTGCGGGCGATGGCGATCCTCGGCCCGCTGTACCTGGTCGCGCCCGCCGTCGCGGGCCAGGTGCCGGAGCTGCTGAACCCCGCCTACCGCGCGATCCTGTGGTCCTGGACGCCGTTCCGGTTCTCCGCGGAAGGACTCCGGAGCCTGCTGCAGGGCGTGCCCGGCGCGCCGGACGTCGCGACCGGGGCCTGGGTGCTCGCCGGGCTTCTCGCGGTGGGGCTGGTGCTCGCGCTGTGGCCGGGCCGGTCAGCCCTCGAGAAGACTGAAGCGGACGCGCCGGACCGGGTTGTCCAGGTTGGTGTCCACTAGACAGACCGACTGCCAGGTGCCCAGCGTCATCACGCCGCCGAGCACCGGGATCGTCGCGAACGGCGGCAGCAGCGCGGGCAGGACGTGGTCACGGCCGTGACCGGGACTGCCGTGCCGGTGCCGCCAGCGGCCGTCGCGGGGGAGCAGGTCGTCGAGCGCCGCGAGCAGGTCTTCGTCACTGCCCGCGCCGGTCTCGAGGATCGCCAGCCCGGACGTCGCGTGCGGGACGAAGACGTGCAGGATCCCGTCCTCGGCGTCCGCGTCGCGCAGGAAGGTCTCGGCGTCCTTGGTCAGGTCGTGCACCACGGCCACGCTGCCGGTGCGCACCTCGATCTCCGTGGAATACATGCCCGTCACGGTAGTGCCCCGAAGCGGGCCACGTAGTGCCAGACGCGTTTGAGGGCTTGCGGATCGAGGTGGCCGGCCTCGCCAGTGCGGTCCGCAAGTTCGACGAATTCGGGACCGCGGTACGCGAGGTGCCGTTCGAGTTCTTCGGTCGACAGGTGGAATCCCGGATGCCATTAGACCGGGCGGTCCAGCCGCAGCGCGGCCTTTTCGACGTCGGTGCCGCGGTGACTCGGGTCGTGGACATGCGCCTCGACGTAGTCGTCGAGAAGGTCCGTGTCGTCTCGCTCGGCCAGCGCGATCAGTGCCGAAACCCTGGTGCCGTAACCGAAATCCGCCGGACGTGGCACGCTGTCCGGATAGCAGAACGTCGTCCGCGCGGCGGTGTGCGCGGTCAGTCCGCCGTTGCTCGACCCGGTTTCGAACTGGCTGCGGCAGAAGCCGTCCTCGGCCATCGCCGCCAGAACCATGCATCCGTCCATAGTGGATCGATCGGGATGGAAGTGCAGGGTCACCGGCAGTCCGGCCTCGTGCCCGCCGCGAGCTTTCGCCGCGATGTAGGTGAGGGCCAGGGAATCCATCAATCGAGTATCAGGCGTGCCGCCGGGCGAGGGCGACCAAATATCGGACCGGCTCGTCGTTCGGGTTGACGTAGGCGCACTGCTGCGGAGTGCCGAGCTGCAGGCAGTCGCCCGCGTCGAGTTCGTGGTCGACATCGCCCTCGCGGAAGCGCAGATGCCCGTCGAGTACCCAGATCTGATGGTGGGTCAGCGTGTAGGTGTGGGCGGGGAAGGCGACTTCGGCGCCCGCGGGCAGCACGACCTCGACCAGTTCCAGCGGCCCGCCGAGCGACGGTGACACCGCTCGGCGCACATAGCCGGTGTCGGGGTCGGTCCAGGTCGGCTGATCGGCCGCGCGCGCGAGCCGCCGGTCGCCGTGTTCGGCGCGCGCGATCAGCTCGGACAACGTCATCCCGAGCGCGGCGGAAAGCCTGCTGAGCAGGACGGCCGTCGGCTGCGCCTCGCCCCGTTCGATCTTGCCGATCATCGCCCTGGACACGCCTGAGGACTCGGCGAGGGCGTTGGCCGAGAGGTTCTGGTCAAGCCTCGCGGACTGGAGCGTCGCGGCGAGCGACGCGGACAAGGGATCCGACATGCTGCTTACTATAGTGGCAGTCTCGGTTACTATGGTCGCCATGGTGATCAGGGAAGCGACGGAAGCCGACGCGACGGCGTGCGCGGAGATCTACGCGCCGTACGTCACCGACACGGCGATCTCGTTCGAGACCGAGCCGCCCAAGCCGGACGAGATGGCCGAGCGCATCGCCGAGGCGCAGCGATCGCACGCTTGGCTCGTGCTCGAAGACGACGAAGGCAGCGTCGCGGGCTACGCCTACGGTGGGCCCTTCAGCGGACGTCTTTCCTATCGCTGGTCTTGCGAAGTCAGTATCTATCTGGAGCTCGGCCGCCGGAGGACCGGTGGTGGCCGCGCGCTCTATCAGGCGTTGCTGGACAGGCTGGCGGCGCGCGGTTTCCGGAACTTCTGCGCGGGGATGGTGCTGCCGAACGACGCGAGCGCCGGGCTGCATCGCGCGCTGGGATTCGAGCCGGTGGGGACGTACCGGCGGATCGGGTACAAGCACGGGGCCTGGCGGGATGTCGCGTGGGTGCAGCTTTGCCTGCCGGAAGCGGACGGGGTGCCCGCCGAGCCTCGGTAAGGGGGCCCTTCAGCCCGGCCCTAGGACTCCAGGTAACGCAGCACAGCGAGAACCCGCCGGTTGTCCCCTTCGGACTGAGGCAGCGCCAGCTTCCCGAAGATGCTCGACACGTATTTCTCCACCGAGCCCGCCGAAAGGAACAGCGCTGCGGCGATCGCCGAGTTCGACCGCCCCTCCGCCATCAGGCCCAGCACCTCCCGCTCCCGTGGCGTGAGCCCGGCGAGTGCGTCCGTCTTCCTGGTGGCGGTGAAGAGCTGGCTGACCACTTCCGGGTCGAGCACTGTCTCCCCGTCGGCGACCCGTCGAAGCGCGTCGAGAAAGTCCGACACCTCGGCGACGCGGTCCTTCAGCAGGTAGCCGACGCCGCCAGCGCGGTCGGCCAGGAGTTCCGTCGCGTACTGCGTCTCGACGTACTGCGAGAACAGCAGGATCGCGCACCCCGGCAGTTCCGCGCGCAGCGTGATCGACGCACGCAGCCCTTCGTCGGTGTGCGTCGGCGGCATCCGGATGTCCACAATGGACACATCCGGCCGGTGCTCGCGCACCGCCGCGCACAGGCTGTCGCCGTCGGCGACGGCCGCGACGACCTTGTGCCCCCGAAGGTTCAGCAGTTCGACGAGCCCCGCCCGAAGGATGGCCGAATCCTCCGCGATCACGACGCGCACGCCGCCCCCCATGTCCTATTTCCGTAATGGTATTTCCGCGCTGATCACCGTAGGCCCTCCAGGAGGGCTGTCGATGTCGAGCCTGCCGTCCACCGTCGCGAGCCGCTCGGAGATCCCGGCGAGCCCTCCGCCGCGTTCCGGCCGGGCCCCGCCTTCGCCGCCGTCGCGCACCACGAGCCGCAAGGCGTCACCGACGATACCCACGTCGACATCGATCGCGGCGGAAGTGTGTTTGGCGGCATTGGTCAGGAGTTCGGCGACGGTGAAGTAGGCGATGGTCTCGATCGACGGCGACGGCCTGCTCGGCAGGTCCACGGTGATCCGCGCGTCGATGCCCGAGCCCGCGGCCAAAGTGGACAGTGCGATGTCGAGGCCGGCGTCGAGCGCGGCGGGGTGGATGCCGCGGGCGAGGTCACGCAGTTCGACCAGCGCCTGTTTCGCGTTGGCGTGCGCGGCGGTGACCAGGGCGGTGGCCTGGTCGACGTCGCCGCCGCCGGACAGTTCGTCCTTCGCGATGCCGAGCTTCATCGCCAGCGCCACCAGCTGGGCCTGCGCGCCGTCGTGCAGGTCGCGTTCGATCCGCCGCAGCCGCCGCGTCGCGTCGTCGACGGCGGTCGCCCGGCTGCGTTCGAGGTCGCGCACCCGTTTGGAGAGGTCCTCCGCGCCGAGGACTCCGCGCACCAGCAGGCGGTCGAACTCGGTCAGGCCGTGGACCACCCACGGCATCGCCAGCAGCACGGCCAGCCCGGTGAGGGCGAGCGGCAGGGTGAGGGGCCAGGCGTCGACATGGAGGTCGAACGTCGGCATCGCCTCCCCGTTCAGGGTGAACCAGAAGAGCGGGTACGTCAGCGTGCTCACGGCGTACACGAACAGGATCGCGACCAAGAAGAACTCGATCAACGACAGCGGCAGCCGGATCACCAGGTAGGCGATCGACCGCCAGCCGATCGGATCGCCGATCTTGCTCTTGATCCCGTTCCACAGACCCGGCCGCAGCTCGGGCCGGGTGGGTGGGGTGACCGTCGTCCCGAGCAGGGCACGCGCCAGGCCGATGTGCGCGATGCCGATCAGCCGCGCGCCCGCCACGACCCCGATGAGCACCGGCAGCCCGACGGTGAGCAGGCTCAGGCCGATCCCGAGGACCAGGCCGACGACGACGAGCGCGACGAACACCAGCGTCAGCGGCGCGCCGATGAGCACCCACGCCAGCTCCGCCCAGTACGCGCGGCTCAGCTGTGCGCCGAGGACACGCGGGACGAGGCGGGTGGTCACGGCTTCACCTTGCCGTGACCACCCGCCTCGTGCCCATCCAGGTTTCCCTAGTCTTCGCGGTGCTCTTCGTCCGCCTGCGCCCGCTGGGACGCTTCGCGCATCTCGATGACGTCCGTCAGCCAGTCGCCGGTCTCGCGGGCGATGTCCCGGATCGCGCCGGTGATGATCGTCGCGATGTTGCCGATGTGGGTGGCCGCCGACTCGGTGACCTCTTGGACCACGTCCTTGGTGCTTTCGAACTGACCGACCATGTCAGACACCTTAAGCCGCTCGGAGGGTCTTGTCGCTCTCCACGGTAGCGGGAGTGCGGGGTTCACCGTTCCAGGGCATGGCCAGTTTCACGATCTTCTTGGCCACCGAGAACAGCTGCTTGTGCAGGGGGCCGGTGTTGTACGGCAGGCCGTACTTCTCGCAGATCGCCCGCACCTCGCCCGCGATCTCCGGGTACCGGCGCGCCGGGATGTCCGGGAACAGGTGGTGCTCGATCTGGTGCGAGAGGTTCCCGGTCATGACGTGGAAGAGCTTGCCGCCGGTGATGTTCGCCGAGCCGAGGATCTGCCGCAGGTACCACTGGCCCCGCGACTCGTTCTCGGTCTCCTCCTCGGTGAAGCTCTCGACGTCGGCGGGGAAGTGCCCGCAGAAGATGATCGAGAACGCCCACAGGTTGCGGGTCAGGTTCGCGGTGGCGTTGCCGAGGAAGGTCAGCGGCGCGAGCGGACCGGTCAGCAGCGGGAAGAGCACGTAGTCCTTGCCGACCTGGCGACCGGCCTTCTTGAGCATCTTCAGGCCGACCTCCTTGTTGTCCGACCACTTGCGCTCGCCCTTGACGATGCGGTCGAACTCGAGGTCGTGCAGCATGACGCCCCACTGGAAGAACAGCGCGAGCAGCGTCGCGTACACCGGGTTGCCCAGGTAGTACGGATTCCACTTCTGCGCGGGGTCCATCCGCAGGACGCCGTAACCGATGTCGCGGTCCTTGTCGAGGATGTTCGTGTACGTGTGGTGCATGTAGTTGTGCGAGTGGCGCCAGTTCTCGGCGGGGGCGACGTTGTCCCACTCGAACTTCTGCGAGCTCAGCGCCGGGTCGCGCGTCCAGTCGTACTGGCCGTGCATGACGTTGTGGCCGATCTCCATGTTGTCGAGGATCTTCGCCACCGAAAGCGCGGTCACGCCGGCGATCCACGCGGGCGGGAAGAACCCGGCGAACAGCAGCCCGCGGCCCGCGACCTCGAGCGCGCGCTGGGTCTTGATGATGTTGTGGATGTAGTCGACGTCGACCTGGCCGAGGTCGGCGACGATCCGCTGCCGGATCTCGTCCACTTCGCGGCCGAACTCCTCGACCTGCGCCGGGGTCAGCTTGTCCTGCAAGCCCGTCATGACTGGCTCCTTTCTAAGCGTTGATCTCGACGTCCCCGACCGGGACGGAGATGCAGAGCTGGATCTCTTCGTTCTCTTCGCTGGAGGTTTCGCCGGTCTTGGCGTTGCGCACGCAGCCGGAGGTCTTGACCTGGGTGCAGGAGAAGCAGATGCCCATCCGGCAGCCGTGTTCCGGGCTCAGCCCGGCGTCTTCGGCCTGCTCCAGAAGCGGTTTCCCGGAGTTCTCGAACTCGCGGCCGCTGCGCGCGAACCGGACCTGTCCTTCGGCGTTCTCGGTGTCGAAGGTGAGTGCCGGCGGCGTGAACTCCTCGGTGTGCAGCTGTGCGCCGAGCCCGTCGGCCTCGAACGCCTCACGGACCGAATCCATCAGCGGCTTCGGACCGCACAGGAAGGTCTCGGCGTCGGGGTACCACGGCGCGGCGTCCGTGAGGTGTTCCTTCGAGAAGAACCCGTGCAGGTCGCCGCCGGTTTTCGCGTGAGTGAACGCGTGTACCACCCGCAGGGCGGGCAGGCGGCGGGCGAGGTCGGCGAGCTCGGGGCGGTAGAGCGCGTCTTCGGCGCTGTTGGAGTAGTGCAGGAAGACGAGGTCGCCGTCGTACTTCTCGTCCGCCAGCGTGCGCAGCATCGACAGGACGGGCGTGATCCCGCTCCCGCCGCTCACCAGGAGGATCCGCCGGGGCCTCGGCGACGGCAGGGTGAACTCACCGTCCGCAGTGGACAGTCCGAGGACCGAACCCGTGGTGATCGTGCGGTTCAGATGCCGCGAGACGAGGCCCTGCGGGTCGGCCTTGATGGTCAGTTCCAGTGCGCCGTCGTGCTCCGAACCGGCGGGTGAGTAGCAGCGGGTCCGGCGGACGCCGTCGATCTCGACGGTCACCCGCACGTACTGGCCGGCGACGTGTCCCCGCCAGGCCCGGCTCGGCCGGATGGTCAGCGTGACCGTGTCGGATGTCTGCCGCCGGACGCCGGTGACCAGGCCGCGGATCTCGCGGCGGACCAGCATCGGATCGACGAGTTCGAGGTAGCGGTCCATTCCGTGGGGCGTGAGCAGGGCCTCGGCCAGCGAGGCCAGCCGCCTGGCCCTGCGCGGTACCAGTGCCGTCATCACTTTCTCCCAATTTCAGTGAACGCTTGTACACTCAACAGTGAAGTGGCGATGGTCCCGCTTGTCAACGCGAGAGGACGGCGATGTGACGTGGGTGATAGCGCGGAGGCGATTACGCTGTCCGTCGTGACAACAGAGCCCGTTTCCCGGCAGGAGCGCAAACAGCGCACCCGGCAGGCGCTGCTGGACGCGGCGCTGGACCTGGTGGCGGAACGCGGGTTCTCCGGGCTGAGTCTGCGCGAGGTGGCGAAGCAGGCCGGGATCGTGCCGACGGCGTTCTACCGCCATTTCGCCTCGATGGACGAACTCGGGGTGGCGCTCGTCGAGGAGTCGATGCGCACGCTCCGCACGATGATCCGCTCGGCGCGCACGAGGCCCGCGGCCTACAACGACATGATCCGGACGTCCGTGCGCATCCTGCGCGAGCACGTGCGGGCGCACGAGGCTCACTTCCACTTCCTGACCAGGGAGCGCTACGGCGGCACCGGCCCGGTCCGGCAGGCGATCGGCTTCGAACTCAAGCTCTTCGTCAGCGAACTCGCCGTCGACCTCGCGCGGTTCGACAATCTCCGCGAATGGCTGACCGAGGATCTGCACCTGTTGGCCGACCTGATCGTGACGACCATGCTCACGACGGTGCTGGAGTTGCTCGAAACACCTTCGCGTGACGACGAGATCGTCCGCACGGCCGAACGGCGGCTGCGGTTGATCTTTCTGGGGGTCCCGAACTGGCGCAGCGTTCCGTGATCCGGGAAGCCGTTGCTCCGTAAGTCTGGCTGAAAGCCAGTGTGATCGAACCCGTGACTCACGTGATCAGAGGCCGCACTCGGTGTTCGGCCCCTGATCACGCGAGATCCGTCTCCGATCACGCGAGTTACGTCCCTGATCACGCGAGTGCGGCGCCCCGTCACGGCCGCCGTGGGGACCCCTTATGACATCGCGCACCTGGATCGATGGCTGGATCGATCGTGATGAGCGATGTCACGGAAAGATGCCGTCCGGATACGTTCAGCCAGGAAAGTTGTCGGTCGGACGTGGTAAACAGTGCGGGTTCGTGTGGTCCTCTCCAGCGAGGAGGTCGCCTGTGGCGGCAGAAAACGAGCAGCTCACGGTCGGTGTTGTCCGGGAAACCGGACAAGGCGAACGCCGCATCGCGCTGGTACCGAAACTCATCGAGCGCGTCTCCGGACGCGGACTGCGGGTGGTGGTCGAGCCCGGTGCGGGCGCCGGCGCGCTCCTCGCCGACGAGACCTTCGAGCAGGCGGGCGCGGTGATCGGCGATCCGTGGGATGCCGACATCGTGGTGAAGGTGGCGCCTCCGAGCGCGGCCGAAGTCGCGAAGCTCAAGCAGGGCACCATTCTCATCGGCTTCCTGAATCCACGGGGTGACCCCGAGGGGATCGCGGCACTCGAATCGGCGGGCGTCCGCGCCTTCGCCGTCGAGGCGATCCCGCGGATCTCCCGTGCGCAGGCGATGGACGCGTTGTCGTCACAAAGCAGTGTCGCGGGCTATCGCGCGGTCTTGCTGGCCGCGGAGAAACTCACGCGGTTCTTCCCGATGCTCACCACCGCGGCAGGGACGGTGCCACCGGCGAAGGTGCTCGTGCTCGGCGCGGGTGTCGCCGGGCTGCAGGCCTTGGCGACGGCAAAACGGCTCGGCGCGCAGACCACCGGGTACGACGTCCGGCCCGAGGTCGGCGAGCAGGTGAAGTCGCTCGGCGCGAAGTTCCTCGAACTAGGCATCGAGGCGGCCGGCGAAGGCGGGTACGCCCGTGAGCTGACCGATGAGGAAAAGGCCGAACAACAACGCAGGCTGACCGAGGCGATCACGAGGTTCGACGTCGTGATCACCACCGCGCTCGTCCCCGGCCGCAAGGCGCCGACCCTCGTCACCGCCGACGCGGTGAAGGGGATGCCCGCCGGTGGTGTCGTGGTCGACCTCGCCGGTGAGTCCGGCGGCAACTGCGAACTGACGAAACCGGGCGAGGAGGTCGTCGAGCACGACGTCACCATCTGCTCGCCGCTCAACCTCGCGGCGGAGATGCCCGCGCATTCCAGCGAGCTCTACGCGCGCAACGTCACCGAGTTGCTGGAACTGCTCGTCGACAAGGAGGGGAAGCTCGCGCTCGACTTCTCCGACGAGATCGTCGCCGGGGCCTGTGTGGCCGGGGCCGGCGTTTCCGGCGAAGAAGGAGGCGAGTGATGCTCGTAGGCAGCTTGGCGATCCTCGTACTCGCCGGATTCGTGGGGTTCACCGTCATTTCGAAGGTGCCCAACACTCTCCACACCCCGCTCATGTCGGGCACCAACGCCATCCACGGCATCGTCCTGCTCGGCGGGCTGATCGTGCTCGGCCTCGGGGTCGACGGCGTACTGAACAAGATCCTGCTGGTGATCGCGATCGCCTTCGGCACGATCAACGTGGTCGGCGGCTTCCTCGTCACCGACAGGATGCTCTCGATGTTCAAGGCGAAGAAGCCGGAAGACGGTGGTGACAAGTGACGACCTTCATCGCCGTCCTCTACATCATTTCCTTCGCACTGTTCATCTACGGCCTGATGGGCCTGACCGGTCCGCGCACCGCGGTCCGCGGCAACTGGATCGCCGCGGTCGGCATGGGCATCGCGGTGATCGCGACGCTGCTGACACCGGGCATGACCAACTGGCTGCTGATCGCCCTCGGCGTCGGTATCGGTGTGGCCGTCGGCGTGCCGTCCGCGCGCAAGGTGAAGATGACCGCGATGCCGCAGATGGTGGCGCTGTTCAACGGCGTCGGCGGCGGGGCGGTCGCGCTCATCGCGTGGGTCGAGTTCCGCACCACCGAGGGCTACGCGCACGAGCCGGCGTATGTCGCGATCGCGTCGCTGTTCGCCGCGGTCGTCGGTTCGGTGTCCTTCTGGGGCTCGAACATCGCGTTCGGGAAACTGCAGGAACTCATCTCCGGCCGTCCGATCACCCTGGGCAAGCTGCAGCAGCCGGTGAACGCGCTGGTTCTGGTCGCCGCGATCGTCTTCGCGGTCGTCATCGCCACCGGCGGCAGCGCCGAACTGCTGATGATCGGCCTGCTGGTCGCGGCGGGCGTGCTCGGCGTGGTGGTCGTGCTGCCGATCGGCGGCGCGGACATGCCGGTCGTGATCTCCCTGCTGAACGCGCTCACCGGCCTGTCGGCCGCGGCCATGGGGCTCGCGCTCGACAACACCGCGCTGATCGTGGCGGGCATGATCGTCGGCGCCTCGGGTTCGATCCTGACGAACCTGATGGCGAAGGCGATGAACCGGTCGATCCCGGCCATCGTCGCCGGCGGGTTCGGCGGCGGCACGACGGTCACGAGCGGCGGGTCCGGCGAGGTCCGGCCGGTCCGCAGCACCAGCGCGTCCGACACCGCGATCCAGATGGCGTACGCGAACAAGGTCGTGGTCGTCCCCGGTTACGGCATGGCCGTCGCGCAGGCGCAGCACGTGGTCCGCGAGATGGCGAAGCTGCTGGAGGCCAAGGGGATCACGGTCGCCTACGCCATCCATCCGGTGGCGGGCCGGATGCCGGGGCACATGAACGTGCTCCTCGCCGAGGCCGACGTCCCGTACGAGCAGCTCAAGGAAATGGACGAGATCAACTCCGAGTTCGCCCAGACCGACGTCGCGCTGGTGATCGGCGCGAACGACGTCACGAACCCGGCCGCGGAGACCGATCCGGGCTCGCCCATCTACGGGATGCCGATCCTCAAGGTGAACCACAGCCGGTCGGTGATCGTGCTCAAACGCTCGATGAGCTCGGGCTTCGCCGGCATCGACAACGAGCTCTTCTACGATGCGAAGACAAGCATGCTCTTCGGCGACGCCAAATCGTCGGTGGGCGAGATCGTGGAGGAACTCAAAGCACTGTGACCGGCCCCTCGGAAGTCGTCGCCGCGTTCGACGACCCGGCCGACAACCTCGCGTTCGACGAAGCCCTCCTGCGAGCCGCACCGGAGGCGCCGGTCCTGTGGATCTGGCGCAACACCGACAGTGTGGTCGTGGGGCGAGGGCAGAAGATCGAACGCGAGGTCAAGGCGGATGTCTGTGCGAGTGACGGGGTTCCGGTGCTGCGCCGGGCCAGCGGCGGCGGCACGGTGTTCCACGATCCCGGCAATCTCAACATCACCCTTGTCCTGCCGGGACTCGGCTTGTCCGGCGAAGCCGTCAAACCGCTCGAAGCGCTCGGAGAACTGATGACGGCGACGGTGACCGAGCTCGGGCTGCCGTCGCGGCTCGGTGATCGGGGACTGTTCGTCGGTGACTCGAAGCTGTGCGGTTTCGCCGTGTTCCGGACGAGAACGGGCTTGCTCGCGCACTCCACCCTGCTCGTTTCGACCGCGGCCGAACGGGTCGGCCGGTACCTCACTTCGGCACCCGCGGATCCCCGTCCGCTCGACTCCCACCGGAGCCAGGTCGCGTCGCTCGCCGAGCACGGCCTGCGTAAAGGTGTTGCCGAAGTCACGGCCGCGGTCCGCCTCGCGGCGGCCGCGCAACTGGGTGAACTCACCACCCGGAAGCCGTCGGCGCAGGAGCGGGAGTGGCACGGCTCGCTCCGGCACACGAGGTACCACTATCCGGAATGGCATTCCGAAGGCGCTCAGCGTAAATGAGGTGAAACGAAAAAGGCCCTTTCGCGAAAATCGCGAAAGGGCCTTTTCGATGAACTACTTTTCGGTGGCCGAGAAAGTGACGGCGGGCACCTTGCGGGAGCCGCGCGTGGTCTTCTTCGGCTCGGCCGCCTTCTTCACCGGCGCCTTGGCGACGGTCTTCGGCGCTGCCTTGGCGGCGGTCGCCTTCGCGGCCGCGGCCTTCGGGGCGGCTTTCGCGGCCGTCGTCTTGGCGGTGGTCTTCGGGGCTGCCTTGGCCGGGGTCTTCGCCGCGGCGGCGGCCTTCGCGCGACCGGCCGGAGCCTTGGCCGCGGTGGTCTTCACAGCCGCGCCACGGGTCGACTTCGCCTTGGCCGCGGTGGCTTTCGCCGTGGTCTTGGCGGGAGCCTTGGCTTCCACCTTGGGGGCGGCGGCCTTCTTGGCGGCGGCGGGCTTGCGGCCGGCGACACCCTTCGCGGCGGGCTTGCGGCCCGGCTTCGCGGCCGTCTTCGCCTCGGCCTTCGCGGCGGTGGCAGCGGTCTTCGGGGTCGACTTCGACACCCGCGCGCCCTTGGGGCGCTGCACGACCCGCGGCCGCAGTTTGCGTCCACCGATCCGGCGGCCGTTCTCCACATAGGCACTCAGGATTTCCCGGAGTGCGCCGGCGTTGTCGGCCGAAAGGTCGATGTCGTAAGCGATTCCGTCCAAACCGAAAGCGACCGTTTCTTCGGCCGCCTCGCCGGTCAGATCGTCCAGCAAATGCACAGCAGTGTTCCTGGCCATGAAAAAACCTCCCGCGCTCGATCGTTCTACTGCGTAACCGGCACGGTGAACACCTGAACCCGCGGCTGATGACTCACGCAGCGACACGAGGATAGCGGCAGGTTGCGCGAAGCTGCGCGGTGGTGTGCGCTGAATGCATGTCAGCACAGACTTTTGACGTGATCGTGATCGGAGGCGGCCCGGTCGGCGAGGTCGCCGCCGAACGGGCCGCCCGCGGCGGTCTTCAGGTCGCCCTCGTCGAACACGAACGTTTCGGCGGCGAATGTTCTTACTGGGCCTGCATTCCGAGCAAGGCACTGCTTCGGCCGGGTAACCTCCTCGCCGCCGCCAAACGGGTCCCCGGCGTCCCGGTGGGCGACGCGGTCGACCCCGCCCAGGTGTTCGCGCGCCGGGACTGGTTCACCGGCAAGGGAGATGACACTGGACAGGTGAAGTGGGCCGAAGGGGTCGGGATCGCCCCGATCCGCGGGCACGGCCGGATCACCGGTGAGCGGGAGGTCACGGTCGACGGCGGTGACGTGCTCACCGCGCGGCACGCCGTGATCGTCGCCACCGGCAGTGTCCCTCGGACGCCGTCGATCCCCGGGCTCGACACCATTTCCCCCTGGGGTTCGCGAGAGGCGACCTCGGCGGAAGCGGTCCCGCGCCGCCTCGGCGTCCTGGGCGGCGGTGTCGTCGGCGTCGAAATGGCGCAGGCCTTCGCGACTCTCGGCGCCGAAGTCCACTTGATCATCTCGGGGGCGCGTCCGTTGCCCCGGCTGCCGGACTTCGCGGGCGACGCCGTCATCGCGGGACTCCGCGAAGCCGGGGTGACCGTGCACACCGGCTCCGGTCTCGACTCCGTGTCCGCTGTGGACGGTGGTAAGGAATTGGCCTTGAAGGGTGGCGACCGGTTGCTCGTCGACGAACTGCTCGTCGCCACCGGCCGCCGCCCGGCGACCGACGGGCTCGGCGTCGAGACGCTGGGGCTCGAAGCGGGCGCGCCGCTCACGACGGACGACAACGGCCGTGTGTCCGCTGTGGACGGTGACTGGCTGTTCGCCGTCGGGGACGTCACCGGCCGGGCACCGCTGACCCACCAGGGCAAGTACGCCGCCCGGGCCGCGGGGGACTCGGTGGCCGCACAGGCCGCGGGCAAGCCTGTCGACTCCGCCGCGTGGAGCGCGCACAGCGCCACGGCCGACCATCACGCCATCCCGCAGGTCGTTTTCACCGACCCGGAGGTCGCTTCGGTCGGGCTCGCCGGACCCGAGGAGGGCAAGCCGCACCGCGTCGTCGACATCGACATCGCGGTCGCCGGTTCGTCGCTGCACGCCGACGGTTACGCGGGCAAGGCGCGGATCGTCGTCGACACCGAACGCGGTGTCCTCGTCGGCGCGACCTTCGTCGGGCAGGACGTGTCCGAACTGCTGCACTCGGCGACGATCGCGATCGTGGGCGAGGTCCCGCTGTCACGACTGTGGCACGCCGTCCCGTCGTTCCCGACGATCAGCGAGGTGTGGCTGCGACTGCTGGAGGCGTACGGCCTTTAGCCGTTGACCGGGAGTTCGAGGGCGGCCTTCGCACCCCGGACCAGGCCGGGATCGTCCGGAGTGGACGGTCCCGGCACCCACACCACCTGGACCAGCCGGACCGAATTCCCGTCCAGGTGGCTTTGGTAGGCGGCGCTCTCGAACACCGGGACGTCGCCCTGCCACTGATTGGTCTCGGTGGCGACGTCGAGGATGCCGCCACCGCCGGGAGTGTCGGCGGCGGCCTTGAACGCGGTGGCCTGTTCGGCGTTCGGGAAATCGACGACGGCGATCGTGACCGCGGCGGCCCGGCCGTCGATGGAACTGGCGAAGCTGGCCCGTTTCACCGCGGAGCAACTCGTCCGCTGAAGGCTCGACTGGACGTCGCCATACGCGTGCGACGCGCATTTCTGGTCGGCGGCCGACGCCCGCGAGGTGAATTGGATGTTCTCCACCGCGCTGCTGCTCGGCGGTGGGGGACTGGTCTCCGCGGTCGGCGGCGGGGGAGCCTGCGTGGCCGCGGTGTCGTCACCGCCGGAAGCCACGCTGATCGCCGCGACCAGCAGCACGATGAGCAGGCCGATCGCGGCGACCGGGAGCCATTTCACCGTCTTGGACTGATGCGGCTTGGACTGACGCGGCGCCTTCGGGGCCGGCTCGGCGGGAGCCGGAGCGGGGGCCGCGGCGGGAGCGGCCGCCGCCGGCGGCGTGGCCTGCCGGACCGGCGGAGCGGAATTCGCGGCGACGGCCTGCCGAGCGGGCTGAACCGGCGGGGCGGGCCGAACGGGCGGAGCGGCCTGTGTGGGCTGAGCGGCTTTGACCGGGCGGACGGCCGGTTTCGCCGGTCTTTTCCCCTTCCCCGGATGCTGCACCGGGACCGTCGGGGCGATCGCGACGAGCGGGTTCTCCCGGATCACGGTCGGCTCGTCGTCGGAATAGGCGCTGAACCCTTCCCCGAGCAACATCTCTTCGGGCATCGGCGGCGCGTCCGGGGCGAGCGCGGCGATCAGTTCCCGCGCCTGCTGGACCGAGCGGGGCCGGGCCGCGGTGGCCAGCGAGACCGTCGCGGCGAGCATCGTCGTCGCCGTCGGGTAGAGGACACGGACCGAGCCGGCGAGGTCCGCGGCGGGCTGATCGACCGTCTCCACATAGGGGCCGACGGCGATGATCGTGCCGATCGGCCCGGCGCCGGGGGCGACGTCCGCGATCTTGTGCGTGCACGCGGCGGACAGCGAGAGCGCGTCGGTGGCCGGGTTGATCGAGGTGTCCCCGTGGACCAGCGGCCAGCCGTCGGCCTTCCACGGCCCGCCGAGCGGGGCTTCGAGTTTCAGCGCCGGGTCGGGCAGGTCGACGCCGATGACGATCAGGACGCCCTTCGGCATGACGACGACGGCCTCGACGGGCCTTCCTTCGACCGGGCTGGCGCCGACCAGGGCGATCCCGCCCACGACGTTGCTGCCCCGGCCGAGTGAGGCCAGCGCGGCGCGGACGTCCTCGGCCACCCGGGACGGCTGTTGAGCGAGGCGAACGAGTCGCACCGAACCCTCCCCATCTCGTCGGTCTCGATGCACAAAGTAGCGCCTCCATCCGGACTAACGGGAAGACACGGCGCAGGCAGGTGCGGTGATGTTGCTCCGAGAAGTTGTCATCGACGTGAGCGCCGTCACCCGTCCGGGTATTACTCGTTGGTAGGTGGCAGCTCCTTTGTCCCCTGTCACCAGGAGAAACGTCATGGCCGTATCTCGCCCCTGGCGTCGACGCGCCGCACTCGTCGTCGCCCTGCTCGCCGTCCCGGCCGCGGGGATGGTCCCCGCGCAGGCCGCGGGACCGCTCGCACCCGTCGCCCCCGGACTCTCCCGTCTGCTCTCGGCCGTCACCGGCGCCACGGGGGTGACCGCGCTCGTGCACGCCGACGACGTCGCCACCGCCGAACGCGCCGCCCGCGGAGCCGGGCTGACGAAGATCACCTCGTTCGGCAAGATCGGTGTCGTCGCCGTCCGCGGGACCGCCGACCAGGTGCGCGCGGTCCGCGAGGCCGCCGGAGTCACCTACGTCGAAGGCAACGAGAAGCTCAAGGCACACGGCAGTGCCGGAACCACGGCGACCCGGAGCCTGCAGACGCAGACTCAGCTCAAGGACTCCGGCGGCACTCCGGTGGACGGCCGGGGCGTCTCCGTCGCGATCATCGACACCGGCGTCGACCCGACGCATCCGGCGTTCAAGGGCGCCGACGGCAAGACACGGGTGGTGCGCAGTCTCAAGAGCCTCTGCCTCGACGGCACGGTGACCGACTGCATCGTCGACCTCCCGACCGTCGTCGACACCGACACGCTGTCCCTCGGCGGCCACGGCACGCACGTCACCGGCATCGCCGCCGGGAACCAGCTGACGCTGCCGGACGGCACTAAGGTCGGCGGTTCGGCGCCGGGCTCGAAGATCGTCTCCGTCTCGACAGGGGCGGCGCTGCTCGTGCTCGGCACGGACGCGGCGCTGAACTGGGTGCTGGAGAACCACAAGGCGCCCTGCGGCGCGGGTGTCGCGGCGTCGGTGTGCCCGCCGATCAAGGTGACCAACAACTCCTACGGTCCCAGCGGAGGCGGCGGCTTCGACCCGAACTCGGCGACGGTGAAGCTGCAGCGCGCGCTCGCCGCGGAAGGCGTCGTCACGGTGTGGGCGAACGGGAACGACGGCGGCGACGGTTCGGCGAACCTCTCCAATCCGCCGGGGCAGGACCAGACGCCGGGTGTGCTCTCGGTGGCGTCGTCCAACGACCTGGGGACCGGCACCCGCGACGGCACGGTCTCCGACTTCTCCTCGCGCGGCCTCAAGACCGACCAGGCGACCTGGCCCGACGTTTCCGCGCCGGGGGAGAACATCCTCTCTTCCTGCCGTCCCACCCAGCCGATCTGCACGCAGGGCCTGCAACCCAAGAACGGTCCGGGACTGCTGGACCTCGCCACCTACAACGTGATCAGCGGGACCTCGATGGCGGCGCCGCAGATCACCGGGATCGTCGCGCAGCTGTTCCAGGTGGCGCCGAACGCGAGCCCGGGTGACATCGAGGCCGCGATCAAGGGCACGGCGTACAAGTTCACGAACGGCTCGCCGTACGTGGCGGCCGGGCCGTACACGTCGAGCTTCGACAAGGGCGCCGGCCTGGTGGACACTTTCGCCGCCGCCAAGTCCCTCGGCGCCCAGGGCTGAGCCGGGTACGGAAGGCGTGACTCGCGTGATTACACACGTGACTCGCGTGATCAGACGGCGAACTCACGTGATCAGACACGTGACGCGTCTGATCACGCGAGTTCCGTTCCTGATCACGCGAGTCACGTGTCTGATCACGCGAGTGCGGTGTCCTGTCACCCAGGTCACCCCCTCGCTCCGCCGGGCGGCACAATTGCCGTCCCCGGGTTAACCCGCGTCACGGGATCTTTTTCCCTGCCCTGCCGAAAGAAGGGGGCCTTCGCAGGAGTTCCGCGTCCCAATCAGGTGCGACTTGTGGTGTTCATGTGGCCAAACAGCACAGTTGGGGTGCACAATGTGCTCACGCGTACCGGGAGGCGGCACGAGCCACCTGACCAGCGCAGCTCGCGAGGTCGTAGGGGAAGACGCCCCTCGTCGAGTAGCGGAGGTCAGCAGTGAGCACCCGTGGCAACACCCGTGGCGTGGTGTACGTCCACTCGTCGCCGTCTGCGGTGTGTCCGCACGTCGAGTGGGCTATTTCGGGCACCCTTGGTGCCCGAGTCGAGTTGAAGTGGACGGCGCAGCCCGCCAGTCCAGGACAGCTCCGCGCCGAATGTGGTTGGCGTGCGCCTTCGGGCACCGGCGGAAAGCTGGCGTCCGCGCTCAAGGCGTGGCCGATGATCAGGTTCGAAGTCACCGAAGAGCCCAGTGCGGGGGTCGACGGTGAGAGGTTCTGCTTCGCGCCGGGCCTCGGCCTGTGGCACGGCAGGACCAGTGCCAACGGCGACATCGTCGTGGGCGAGGACCAGTTGCGAGCACTCGTGAGCAAGGTTCGCGCCGGCGAATCCTTGGCGCACAAGCTCGACGAGCTCCTCGCCGCCAATTGGGACGAAGCGCTCGAGCCGTACCGGCACGCCGGCGACGGCGCCCCGGTCACCTGGCTGCACCAGGTCGGGTAGACGGGGTGAAGACGGAAGAGGCGGGCGGCTAACCTTTCAGGGTGACCGCCCAGCCTCGCCCCCTCTCCCGCCAGCGGTGGCTGATCCCCGTCATCGTGGTCGTGATCTCGCTGACCGTCGGTGTCGGGCTGCTGGCACGCGATCTCTATCTCCGCCCGGAGGCCGCCCCCACTGAACCGCTCGTCAGCGAGTTGCCGACGTCGGTCGCCCCGGAGGCGCAGCCGGGCCCGCGTGCCGTCGAGGTGACTCCCGACGTCTTCGCGCATCCGCAGTACCAGAGCGTCCGGCAGGTACTGCAGGGGTATTTCGACTCCATCAACGATCGCGACTATCCGAAGTGGACTTCGGTGGTCAGCCGCGAACGGGCCAAGACCAAGACCTCGTCGGAGTGGAAGAAGGACTATCAGTCCACTCGGGACGGCACCATCCTCGTCTACCGCATCGAGCCGGGCGCGCCGAGCACGCTCCGGGTACTGGTCGCCTTCACCAGTACGCAGGAGGTCGACGACGCGCCGGTGTACTTGCCGGAGGGATGCATCCGCTGGCGGCTGGTGCTGCCGCTGCGGCTGGAGAACGGGTCATGGCGCGTCGACACCACCGACGGCGGCACGAACCCCGAGCACGAAAGATGCTGAAGTAAGGGACGACATGGTCCCCCAGGCTGACGCGAGCGCAAGGCCGGGCCGAATAGAGTCGCCGGCATGGCAATTGACCAGCCGGCCGTGCTGACCGACGCCTCGAGGGGGCTCACCAGCGAAGAGGTCGCCCAGCGGGTGGCCGCGGGCCAGACGAACACGGTCTCGACGAAGACCAGCCGGACCACCGGCGAAATCGTCCGCGCGAACGTCTTCACCCGGATCAACGCGATCTACGGGGTGCTGTTCGTCCTCATCCTGTCGACCGGGTACTTCATCGACGGGTTGTTCGGCGGACTGATCATCGTCAACAGCGCGGTCGGCATCATCCAGGAACTCCGGGCGAAACGGACCCTGGAACGGCTCGCCATCGTCGGACAGGCGAAGCCGACCGTCCGCCGTGACGGGCAGAGCGCCGAGATCGCCCCGGAAGACGTCGTGCTCGGCGACCTCGTCGAACTGGGGCCCGGCGACAAGATCGTCGTCGATGGCCCGACGCTGACGGCCGAGGCGCTCGAGGTCGACGAGTCGCTGCTGACCGGCGAATCCGATCCGGTGGTGAAGCAGCCCGGCGACAAGGTGCTGTCCGGCAGCTTCGTCGTCGCGGGCAGCGGCACCTACCGCGCGGACGTCATCGGCGACGAGTCCTACGCGGCGAAACTGGCCGCGGAGGCGAGCAAGTTCACCCTGGTGAAGTCGGAGCTGCGACAGGGCATCGACAAGATCCTCAAGTTCATCACCTACCTGCTCGTCCCGGCGGGCGCGCTGACCATCTACAACCAGCTCGCGGGCGACCAGGCGTGGCCGGACGCGTTGCGCGGCATGGTCGCGGCGCTCGTGCCGATGGTGCCCGAGGGCCTGGTCCTGATGACCAGCGTCGCGCTCGCGGTCGGCGTCATCCGGCTGGGCAAACGCCAGTGTCTGGTGCAGGAACTGCCGGCGATCGAGGGACTCGCCCGGGTCGACGTGGTGTGCGCGGACAAGACCGGCACGCTCACCGAGAACGCGATGCGGCTGTCCGAGGTCCGGGAGATCACGCCGGGCCACCCGGTGGACGACGTCCTGGCCGCGCTCACCGCCGCCGACCCCCGACCGAACGCGAGCCTGCAGGCGATCGCGGAAGCGCACCGGACCGATCCGGGCTGGCGGGTCTCCACGACCATGCCGTTCTCTTCCGCACGCAAGTGGAGCGGTGCGTCGTTCGGCGCCGACGGCGACTGGGTGCTCGGCGCGGCCGACGTCCTGCTGCCCGAGGGCGAGCACCGGGCGGAGGCCGAGAAGATCGGCTCGCGCGGTCTGCGCGTCCTGCTGCTGGGCAGGGCCGAGCGGGCCGTCGACGCGGCCGAGGGCCCGGGCGACATCGAACCGGTCGCGCTCGTGGTGCTGGAGCAGAAGGTCCGCCCCGACGCGAAGGACACCCTGGACTTCTTCGCGCACCAGGACGTCGCGGTCAAGGTCATCTCCGGCGACAACGCCATCTCGGTCGGCGCCGTCGCGGGCACCCTCGACCTGCCGGGCGCGGACAAGCCCGTCGACGCGCGGAAACTGCCGGACGACGCCGAAAAGCTGGCCGAAACCGTGGAGAATCGCGCCGTCTTCGGCCGCGTGACGCCGCTGCAGAAACGCGCGATGGTCGGTGCACTGCAGTCGAAGGGCCACACCGTCGCGATGACCGGAGACGGCGTGAACGACGTCCTCGCGCTGAAGGACGCGGACATCGGTGTCGCCATGGGCGCCGGCAGCCCGGCCACCCGCGCGGTCGCGCAGATCGTGCTCCTGGACGACAAGTTCGCCACCCTGCCGTACGTCGTCGCCGAGGGTCGGCGGGTGATCGGCAACATCGAGCGCGTCTCGAACCTGTTCCTCACCAAGACGGTCTACTCGGTACTGCTGGCGCTGATGGTCGGCATCGCGCAGGTGCCGTTCCCGTTCCTGCCGCGGCACATCACGATCACCGCGTGGTTCACCATCGGCCTGCCCGCCTTCGTGCTTTCGCTGGCGCCGAACAACGAACGCGCCCGCAGCGGCTTCGTCGGCCGCGTGATGCGGATGGCCGTCCCTGCCGGGCTGGTCATCGCCGCGGCGACCTTCGTGAGCTACCTGCTGGTGTACAAGGGATCCGGACAGTCCGAACTGGACAAGATCCAGGCGGGGACGACCGCGCTGATCACGCTCATCACGATCGCGCTGTGGGTGCTCGGAATCGTCGCGCGGCCGTACCGGTGGTGGAAGATCCTGCTGATCGGCGGAATGGTCGTGCTGACGCTCGCGCTGTTCCTGATCCCGTTCACGCAGAAGTTCTTCGCGCTGGACCCGAGCGTGAGCGCGTACACGCTTTCAGCGTTCGCGTGTGCCGGGGTGGGGATCGTGCTGGTGGAGGCGGCCTGGTGGATCGGGCGGCATCTGGTGAAGCGCTCGGAAGCCTGAGGCGCACCGCCGCTCAAGTGACATCCGGGACCGCTCAGCGCGCCTCGAAGTACGTGAAGGCCCCCTTCACTGCGCTAGACGCAGTGAAGGGGGCCTTCACGTAGTTACAACCAGTCTCAGGCCGCCGGGGTGAACAGCAGAGCCGTGTTGTGCCCGCCGAAACCGAACGAGTTGCTGATCGCCGCGCCCAGTTCGACCTTGCGCGCCTCACCGGAGACGACGTCGAGCTGCACCTTCGGGTCCAGGTCCTCGAGGTTCAGCGTCGCCGGAACGAGGCCGTGGTAGATCGCCAGGATCGTGGCGATGCCCTCGACCGCGCCCGCACCGCCGACCAGGTGGCCGAGCGCGCCCTTGGGCGCGGTCACCACGGCGTGTTCGCCGACGGCGTTGCGGATCGCCGCAGCCTCGCCCACGTCGCCGACGACCGTCGAGGTCGCGTGCGCGTTGACGTGGCCGACGTCGGCAGGGGAGACCCCGGCCATCGTCATCGCCTGCCGCATGGCGGTGATCTGGCCGACGCCCTCCGGGTGGTTGCCCGTGATGTGGTAGGCGTCCGACGTGATCCCGTACCCGCTCAGCTGCGCGTAGATCCGCGCGTTGCGGGCCCTGGCGCGGTCCGCCCGCTCCAGGATCACGACACCGGAACCCTCGCCGAGGACGAAACCGTCACGGTTCACGTCGAACGGCCTGGACGCCTTCGCCGGGTCGTCGTTGCGGGTCGAGACCGTCCGCGCCTGCGCGAAGCCGGCGAGGGTGATCGGGTGGATGCACGCCTCGGCGCCACCGGCGACCACGACGTCGGCCCGGCCGGACCGGATCATCTCGAAGCCGGCGGCGATGCCTTCGGCGCCCGACGCGCAGGCCGACGCGGGCGAGTGCACACCGGCACGCGCCTTCAGGTCGATCCCGACGTGTGCGGCGGGGCCGTTCGGCATCAGCATCGGCACGGTCAGCGGGGAGACCTTGCGGAGTCCCTGCTTGTGCAGAAGGTCGTTCTGGGAGATCAGGGTGACCGGACCGCCGACACCGGTACCGATGGTCACCCCGAGGCGCTCGGGTTCCACATCCTGATGCTCATCGGTCGGCTGCTCGAAACCCGCGTCCGCCCAAGCCTGGCGGGCGGCGATGATCGCCACCTGCTCACAGCGGTCCAGCCGCCGGGCCTGGACCCGCGGCAGGACTTCGGACGGGTCGACGGCGAGCATGGCGCCGATCTTCACCGGCAGCTCGAGTTCGTCGACCCAGTCGGCTTCGATGCGGCGGATCCCGCTCGCCCCGGCGAGCAGGCCGTCCCACGTGGACGCGACGTCCCCGCCGAGCGGCGTGGTCGCGCCCATCCCGGTGATCACGACGTCGATGTTGCTCATTGGAGTCTCCCCAAGGTCGGCGCCAATCAAGAAGTCGGACTTACTTGGAGTTGGCCGACACGTAGTTCACCGCGTCGCCAACGGTCTTCAGGTTCGCCAGCTCGTCGTCCGGGATCTTGACGCCGAACTTGTCCTCGGCCTGAACAGCGATCTCCACCATGGACAGCGAGTCGATGTCGAGGTCGTCCACGAAGGACTTCTCGGCGGTCACGTCGTCCTGCGCCACACCGGCGACCTCTTCGACGATCTCGGCGAGGCCGGCGAGGATCTCTGCGTTGTCTGCCACTGGTTGTTCCCTTCTCGGTGATGCTTTGGGCTGCCCTGCGGACACGGTGCCCGCGGGGGAAGTATTCATCACGGGCAGATGAAGGCCTGGCCCGCGTAGGAGAGTCCGGCCCCGAAGCCGATGGCGAGCACGACGTCGCCCGGCTTCGCGGTGCCCGCCTTGCGCATGTGGTCCAGCGCGAGGGGGATGGACGCGGACGAGGTGTTGCCCGAGTACCTGATGTCGTCGGCCACGATCATGTCGTCGCGGGCGCCCTTGGCCCGCAGCTTCTTGGCGATGGCTTCGACGATGCGCAGGTTGGCCTGGTGCGGGATCAGGACGTCCACATCGGACGGTTCGAGCCCGGACAGTTCCAGTGCCCGCAAGGCGATCGGCGCGATCTGCGTGGTCGCCCACCGGAAGACCGACTGGCCCTCCTGGTAGATCCACTTGTCGTCGCGCATGTAGATGAGGTCGACGTGCTCGCCGGCGCTGCCCCAGGCGACCGGGCCGATCTGCGCCGTGTCGGCCGCGCCGATGACCGCCGCGCCCGCGCCGTCGGCGAAGATGATCGCGTTCGAGCGGTCGACCGGGTCGACGTGGTCGGTGAGCTTCTCGGCACCGATGACGAGCGCCTTCTTCGCGCTGCCCGCCCGGATGAGGTCCGACGCGACGCCGATGCCGTAACAGAACCCGGCGCAGGCGGCGTTGAGGTCGAACGCGGCCGGATGCGTGATGCCGATCCGGTCGGCGACCTGGGCGGCGGCGTTCGGGATCTGCGTGGGCATCGTGCAGTTCGGCAGGATGACCGTGTCCACTTCGGACGGATCCACCCCGGCGTCGGCCAGTGCGGCGGCGCCCGCCTTGACCGCCATGTCGACCAGTGACTCGTCCTTCTCGGCGAACCGGCGCTCGACGATGCCGACCCGCTCGCGGATCCACTGGTCGTTGGTGTCCATGATCTGCGAGAGATCGTCGTTGGTCACGATCTTCTCGGGCTGGAAGCTCCCGACACCGAGGATGCGGGTCCCGGCGGCGCCCGGCGCCTGCCGCAAGGTGGATCGGTCGGTCACGAAGCGTCCTCCTGCCCCTGAAGCTTCGCCAGCTCGGCCGGCGTCTTCAGCGCGATGGTCGTGGTCACGGTTCCCTTGAGCTGCCGCTTGACCAGCCCGGTCAGCGTGCCCGCCGGCGGCAGTTCGAGCGTCGAGGTGACGCCCGCGGAGACCAGACCGTCCATGGTCAGGTCCCAGCGCACCGGGCTCGTGACCTGCTTGACCAGCCGGTCGAGGTACTCGGCCCCGCTGGTGACGACCTGGCCGTCGGCGTTCGACAGCAGCGGACGCGTCGGGTCCGCCGGGGTGATCTTCGCAGCCTGGGCGGCCAGCGCTTCCCGCGCGGGTGCCATGTACGAGGTGTGGAACGCGCCCGCGACCTTGAGCGCGCGGACCTTGGTGCCCTCCAGCGGCTCGGCGACGATCTTCTCGATCGCGGCGGCGGCACCGGAAGCGACGATCTGGCCCGCTCCGTTGCGGTTCGCCGCGGCGAGACCGTGGCCGTCGAGCCAGGCGACGACCTGATCCGGGTCGCCGAGCATGACCGCGGCCATGCTCGTGGGCTCCAGCGCGCACGCCTTCGCCATCTCCGCGCCGCGGATGGCGGCCAGCGCGATGGCGTCCTCGGGGCTGAGCACCCCGGCGATCGCGGCGGCGGCCAGCTCGCCGACGGAGTGACCGGCGACCGGCGAGTCCGCGGCGACCGGGGCTTCGCGCTGAAGGTGTTCGAAAGCCAGCAGTGACAGCGCCACGATCAGCGGCTGCGTGATCGCGGTGTCCTGGATCTCTTCGGCGTCCGCCTCGGTGCCGAGGCGGACGAGGTCGAGACCGGCCCGCTCGGACCAGGCTTCGACGCGTGCGCGGGCACCGTCGAGCTCGAGCCAAGGGGTGAGCATGCCTGGGGCTTGGGAACCCTGACCGGGGGCGAGGACTGCAACTGTCACCCCACTAGAGAACACTCTCGGCCACCATGGTCGTGATGCCGACGCTCACCAAGTCCGGTCGACGTAATTGTCGGAACCCTCCAAAAGTGCCTTCCTGATCTCTGCGCTTAACCCAAAAGCCTTGTCGGGTTCAACCAGCTTTCCCTATGAAGTCTGTCACTGCGCAGAGTTACCAACGGGTTTACCGGAGGCCTTGGGTGCGGGCTGAGTCCGGCGGGTGCCGGGGCGAGTGGTTTGCCCGTTTCGGTGGTTCGATCGCCCTATGTCTCGTTCGGGTGGTCGACGTCCGGGCCGCTTTTCAGGGGCAAGGGTGTCTTCCGTGCCTACCGCATTCTGGCTGCGGTCGATCGCGCGTCCGGGTCCGTGAAGGCCTCCGTGATCGCCACGTTCGCCCCAGGTGCCTCAGCCGCTCTCGACCTTCGCACCTTCCCCAAGTACGTGAAGGCCCCCTTCATTGCGCTAGGCGCAATGAAGGGGGCCTTCACGTACTTCAGGCGGCCAAAGTGGCGGTGAGGCGAGGGTCGGGGGGGGGGGGGGGGGGGGGGGGGGGGGGGGGGGGGCCCCGCCCCCCCCCCCCCCCCCCCCCCCCCCCCCCCCCCGACTGGACCCACCACGGCGCGGCACCCTGGTCGCCTGCAGTACGTGAAGGTCCCCTTCATTGCGCCTAGCTCTGTGAAGGGGGCCTTCACGTACTTGCGGATCGCACCCAGAACCCCACGTTCTCAGCCCCGCCCGGGACCGTCCTGGCCGGGACGCCGGCGACGCAGGTACCGCTCGAACTCGGCCGCGATCTTGTCCCCGCTCACGTCGTCGAGCGTGAACTCGGTTTCCGCGTCCCCGCGCTCTTCGAGCCCCCGGACGTACTCGGTGATCTCCTCGTCCTCTTCGGCCATCTCGGTGACCGTCCGCTGCCACTCCTCGGCCTGCTCGGGAAGGGCACCGAGCGGGATCTCGACGTCGAGGACGTCTTCGAGCTTGTGCAGCAGCGCCAGCGTGGCCTTGGGCGACGGCGGGTGCGAGACGTAGTGCGGCACGGCCGCCCAGATCGACACCGCCGGGACGCCCGCCTGCACGCAGTAGTCCTGCAGGACACCGACGATGCCTGTCGGCCCCTGGTAGTTGTTCAGCTCCAGGCCGAACTGCGAAGCGGTGTCCTTGTCGTACGCCGTTCCGGTGACCGGGACGGGCCGGGTGTGCGCGGTGTCGGCGAGCAGCGCGCCGAGGGTGATGACGGTCGACACGTCCAGTTGCTGGATGTGCTCCAGCAGTTCGGCGCAGAAGGCGCGCCAGCGCATGTTCGGTTCGGGCCCTTGGACCAGCACGATGTCCCGGCTGAAGCCCTCCGGGCGGCACACCGAGAGCCGCGTGGTCGGCCAGTCGACCCGTCGGGTGACGCCGTCCACCATGCGTACGGTCGGTCTGCTCACCTGGAAGTCGTAGTACTCGTCCGGACTCAGCTCGCTCAGCGGTGTCGCATCCCAGTTGAGCTGCAGATGCTCGACCGCCCGGCTGGCCGCGTCACCTGCGTCGTTCCATCCTTCGAAGGCGACGATCATGATCGGCTTGGTCTCATCCGGGGCGTCGCGGCCGGGCCGCTGGGTCTCGTCGACGGGCTCACTCACCGGACCAGCCTACGACCAGGCGGGTGTTCACCGTTGAGCATGTCCGATCGCCTTCGCTCAGGGCGAACTACGCGGATCCGGCACAATGCGATATTTCAGGCAAGACGCCTCGGCATCGGAGTGATCCCGTCTCGGCTACCGTGGGCCCGGAACGTCGATTCATGCAAGACCTGATCTCGAGGGGGAGCCGTGACCGAACCGTCCACACTGGACGGACTCGCCGCCGTGCTGTGGGATATGGACGGCACGCTGGTCGATTCGGAGAAGCTGTGGGACGTCGCCCTCTACGAGGCCGTCGAAACCCTCGGCGGCACGCTGACCGAGGAGCAGCGCCTGAGCCTCGTCGGGTCCAATATGGACGACACGGCCGCGTTCCTGCTGGAAGTGTGCGCCGAACCCGTCACGTCCGAGTCGATCGCGGAGATGGGGGAGTGGATCCGCAAGCGCACGGCGAACCTCTTCGACGGTCCCCTCCCGTGGCGCCCCGGCGCGCAGGAGCTGCTCGAACTGTTGCGCGCCAACGGTGTCCCGATGGCGCTGGTCACCTCCACCGAACGGTCGCTGACCGAACTCGCGCTCAACACCATCGGCCGCGAGTACTTCGCGGCCACCGTCTGCGGCGACGAGGTCGATGGTCTGAACAAGCCGGACGCCAGGCCGTATCAGCTGGCGACGGAGCTGCTGGGAGTCCCCGCTTCCCGGTGCGTCGCGATCGAGGATTCACCGCCGGGAGCGGCTTCCGCCGCCGCGGCGGGCTGCACCGTGGTGGTGATCCCGAACGACGTCGACGTCGAGCCGGGAGAGCGGCGGGTGTTCCGTTCGACACTGGCCGGGCTCGACGTGCCCGCGCTGACCGCACTCCTGCCCTGACCGCCGTGTCGCGTTTCCGCTAGACCACACCCCGTGCGGTCGGTGATGCTTGCCGGGTGCATGAGGATTTCGAGCGCTGCGTGCGGGCGGTCCAGGCGAAGGACGCCCGGTTCGACGGCTGGTTCTTCACCGCCGTCCTGACGACGCGGATCTACTGCCGGGCGAGCTGCCCGGTCGTCCCGCCCAAGCCAGAGAACATGACTTTCTACCCGAGTGCGGCGGCCGCGCAGGAGGCCGGGTTCCGCGCCTGCAAACGGTGCCGCCCGGACGCGAGTCCCGGTTCGCCGCAGTGGAACGAACGCGCGGACCTGGTGGCCAGGGCGATGCGGCTGATCGCCGACGGCGTCGTCGACACCGACGGCGTGAGCGGGCTGGCCGCCCGGCTGGGCTACAGCGTCCGGCAGGTCGAGCGGCACGTCCGCGCCGAACTCGGCGCGGGCCCGCTCAGCCTGGCCCGCGCGCAGCGCGCGCAGACGGCACGGCTGCTGATCGAGACGACCGGCCTGTCGATGATCGACGTCTCCCTCGCGGCGGGGTTCGGCAGTGTCCGGACGTTCAACGACACCGTCCGCGAGGTCTTCGCGCTGTCCCCGACCGAACTGCGAGCCCGGGTCCGCACCGCGCCGGCGACCGCGCCCGGGACGCTGAACCTACGCCTGCCGTACCGGAAGCCGTTGTTCCCGGACAACCTCTTCGGGCATCTGGTCGCGACCGGTGTCCCCGGCGTCGAGGAATGGCGCGACGGCGCGTACCGCCGGACGCTGCGGCTCCCGCACGGCCCCGCCGTCGTCGCGCTCAAACCCGGAGACGGCCACATCGGCTGCCGGCTCACCTTGTCGGACCTGCGTGACCTCTCGACCGCGATCAGCCGCTGCCGCCGCCTGCTCGACCTCGACGCCGACCCGGTCGCGGTCGACGACGCCCTGGCCGCGGACAAGCTGCTCGGGCCGCTCGTGGGGGCCGCGCCGGGCAGACGGGTGCCGAGGACGGTCGACGGCGACGAGTTCGCCGTCCGCGCCGTCCTGGGCCAGCAGGTCTCCACCGCCGCCGCCCGGACCCACGCCGCCCGGCTGGTCGTCGCGCACGGCGATCTCGTCGACGATCCCGAGGGCGGCCTCACCCACGTCTTCCCGGACGCCGCCGCGCTCGCGGAGATCGACCCGGAAAGCCTCGCGATGCCGCAGAGCCGCAAGCGGACCCTGCTCGGCCTGGTCGCCGAACTGAACGGCGGCGAACTCGACCTCGGCGCGGGCAGTGACTGGCAACGGGCCCGGGGACGGCTGCACGCGCTGCCCGGTTTCGGCCCGTGGACCGTCGAGAGCATCGCGATGCGCTCGCTCGGCGACCCGGACGCCTTCCTGCCGACCGACCTCGGCGTCAAAGTCGCCGCGAAGGGGCTCGGGCTCACTCCGGCGGAGTTCGCCTCGCATGCCGAGCGCTGGCGGCCGTGGCGCGCCTACGCCGTCCAACACCTCTGGGCGACCGGGGACCACCCGATCAACCGGCTGCCCGCCGCCTGAGTTTCGAGGAGCACCATGCGCACGCACACCGTCATCGACAGCCCGTACGACCGGTTGACCCTGGTCGCGGACGGCGAGAGCCTCTGCGGTCTGTACATGGTCCAGCAGCGGCACCGGCCTGCCGAGGAGAGCTTCGGCCATCCGGATCCGGGTTCGCCGATCTTCGTGGAGACCGAGAAACAGCTCAAGGAGTACTTCGCAGGCCAGAGGAAGGACTTCACACTCTCGCTGAGCTTCGGCGGCACCGAATTCCAGCGGACGGTCTGGGAAGGCCTGCTCGGGATCCCGTTCGGTGAGACGGTCTCCTACGGCGAACTCGCCGACCGGCTCGGCAGGCCCACCGCGTCCCGCGCGGTCGGGCTCGCGAACGGGAAGAACCCGATCAGCATCATCGTGCCGTGCCATCGCGTGATCGGCTCCAACGGCGATCTCACCGGTTACGGCGGTGGTGTCGAACGCAAGCGGCACCTGCTCGACTTCGAACGGGGCGGCGCCGTGCTGTTCTGAGGTGTGACGCTGGTGTCAACACACCGGCCCGGGGCAGCGCGACGCGAGCGCGGATGGAAGGATCTCCAGACTGTGAAGACCTTCGATGAGCTGTTCGCCGAGCTTGCCGAGCGCGCCCGTACGCGCCCCGACGGTTCCGGCACCGTCGCCGCGCTGGACGCGGGAGTGCACGCACAGGGCAAGAAGGTGCTCGAAGAGGCGGGCGAGGTGTGGATCGCCGCCGAGCACGAATCCGACGACAGGCTCGCGGAGGAGATTTCACAGCTGCTGTACCGGTTGCAGGTGCTCATGATCGGCCGTGGACTGTCGAAAGAGGACGTGTACCGGTACCTGTGACGCGTCCGCGTCCGGAGAACCAAGGAGAAGCAATGCTGCGTGTCGCCGTGCCTAACAAGGGAGCCCTCGCCGCCGCCGCGACGGAGATGCTCGGCGAGGCCGGCTACCGCAAGCGACATGAGGCCCGTGATCTGACCGTGCTGGACACGGTCAACGAGGTCGAGTTCTTCTTCCTGCGTCCCAAGGACATCGCGATCTACGTCGGATCCGGTGAGCTGGATCTCGGCATCACCGGCCGCGACCTCGCGCTCGACTCCGGCGCCCCGGTGGAGGAGATCCTCGGCCTCGGCTTCGGCGGTTCCACCTTCCGGTACGCCGCCCCCGCGGGCCGGGACTGGAAGGCCGAGGACCTGCACGGCAAACGGCTCGCGACGTCGTACCCGCGGCTCGTGCGGGAGAACCTGAAGCAGCACGGGGTGGAGGCGGAGGTCATCCGGCTCGACGGCGCCGTCGAGATCTCGATCCAGCTCGGCGTGGCCGACGCCATCGCGGACGTAGTCGAGTCCGGGCGTTCGTTGCGCCAGCACAACCTCGTGGCCTTCGGGGACCCGATCTGCGTGTCGGAGGCGGTGCTGCTGCAGCGGGCGGGCACGGAGCACACCCGGCCCAAGGACCAGCTGAAGGCGCGGCTGCAGGGTGTCGTGTTCGCCCAGCACTACATGATGCTGGACTACGACTGCCCACGTTCGCTGCTGGAGGCGGCCATCGCGATCACTCCGGGCCTCGAATCGCCGACTGTCGCGCCGCTGGCGCACGAAGACTGGGTGGCCGTGCGCGCGATGGTGCCGCGCAAGGAGGTCAACCGGATCATGGACGAGCTCGCCGAGACCGGCGCCAAGGCCGTCCTGGCCTCGGACATCCGGGCCTGCCGCCTCTAGGCCCAGACGCTGTGAAAGGCCCGTTACTCGCAAAATTTGCGAGTAACGGGCCTTTCACAGCACGCGCTACCGGGGCCGGTTCGGCTTCTTGGGCATGAGGTCGTAGAGCCGCTTCCGGGCGCCGTTGTCGTTGGCGCTGCGGGTCACCGACACCTCGGTGATGAAGTCCTCGAAGACGAACTCCTCGTCCGCGGGCACTATCGCCGGGGCCGGATGGTTCTTCAGGTACCCGTCCAGCGTTTCCGCGATCTCCCGGAACGACAGCGCCTGCAGGGTCTCCGGCGCGTACGTCGTCACCGGCACACCGTGCGCGGCGGCCTCGTTCATCACCACGCCGAGCGGGACGTGCGAAAGCATCGGGATCCCGAACGTGTACAGCTCCTGCAGAGCGGCCGCCGCGTAATGCGAGACCGGACGGCGGTACAGCCCGGGAACGAGGCCGTAGTAGGCGATCGGCGGACGGCCGACGGTCTGTTCGACGTAACGCACCTGGTCCGCAAGCAGGCGCAGTGCCCGGATGCTCGTCCGGTCCGGTTGCACCGGCACGAGGATCCCGTGCGAAGCGGCGAGCGCGTTGTTGGTCAGCACGTCGAGCGCGGGCGGGCAGTCGATGATGACGTGGTCGTAGTTGGCGAACTGGATGACCCTGGCCAGCTGCCAGCCCGGCACTCGGAACCGGTCCAGCCGCCGGATCAGGTCGAACATTCCCGGCGACGTCGGGATGACGTCGAACGCGCCACCTCGTCCGAGGTTGCTGCGCGGATGCCGCACGGCCAGTTCCTCGAGCGGGCCCTTCCATACCTTGGTCAGGGCTTTTGCCAGGCTGGGCTTGTCGGGTGCCACCTCGTCCAGCCCGAGGAGTTCGGTGGTCGCGTGCCCCTGCGGGTCGAGGTCGATCAGCAGCACACGCCGGCCGCGTTCGGCCAAAGCGGCCGCCGCGCCCACGCTGAGTGAGGTCTTGCCGACCCCGCCTTTCTGGTTGACCACCGAGGTGATCTGCATGCCGAAGCGCTCCCTGCGTCTGTTGTTCCGGGAAGGCTATTGGAAACACGCCGAGAATGCGCGTCTATCAGCCCGCCTGTCGCGGTCGCACCAGCAGAGCCTGTGCTCCGGAGGCCAGCGGGCCGGCCGCGTCGTGCAGCGTCGTCGTCGCCGTGCCGATGCCGTTCGGGCCGACCAGGGTGGCCGCGTCGACGCCGATCCACTCGCCGAGCGGCGGGCGGCGGAGGTGCACCGTCAGCTCCGAGTTGATGAACCACCATTCCCGCGGGTCGAGAAAGTTCGAAATCCCGTTGCCGGAATCCGCCAGGACGAACAGCCGCTGCAGCGGGCTCGGCTTCTCCCCGTCCACGAGTGCGACGCGCTGACGGCCCCAGACCGTCGCCGGACCGGGTTCGTCCAGCGCGCCACTGACACGCCGCCACTCGACGGCGTCGAGGTAGCCGCCATGCCAGCCCTCCGGCCAGTTCGACGTCGGAAGACCCTCCGGCGACGGCAGCGCGGGACCTTCCGCCGTGGCCACCGCGGTGGTGTCCGAGGTCGCGATGCGCCAGGCCGAGGCCCGGCCGACGATCCGCTCCCCGTGGGAGAGTTCGGCCTCCAACCACTCGACCGACCGGCCCGGCCGCTCCACCCGGGCCCGTACCGAAAGCTCCTTCAGCGGTGCGGGCCCGAGGATCTCGATCGTCACCCGCGCCAGCTGGCTCGCGTGCGGCGCCTCGACCTCTTCGAGCGCGCGGACCAGCAACGCCGAGGGCGGTCCGAAGTGCTGCGCGTCCGGGGTCCACGGACCTGCGGTGTGCCGGGTCGGGAAGAAGAGGCCCTCGCCTGATGGTTCGTAGAAGGCTTCTGTCACGAAGGGCACCCTAGTCCGCACGGTCCAATACGGACTCCTCGCCGGGATCCGGTTCCGGCCAGCCGGGATAGGGCGGGGGAGTGCCGCCGTACTGCGGACAGAGCGCCTGGTGGTCGCACCACGCGCAGAGTTTGCTCGGGTTTGGCCGGAAATCGCCGGTCTTGCCCGCTTTGAGGATCGCCTGCCAGATCGCCTCCAGCGTGCGCTCGAAGCGGATCAGTTCGCCCTCGTCGGGGGTGTAGGCGAGCGACTGGCCATCGGTCAGGTACATCAGCTTCAGCTGGCGCGGCACGATCCCGCGCAGCCGCCAGAGGACCACGGCGTAGAACTTCATCTGGAACATCGCCTTGGCCTCGCCGATCTCGCGGGGCGCGGCGCCGGTCTTGTAGTCGACGACGCGGATCTCACCGGTCGGCGCCACGTCCAGCCTGTCGACGTAGCCGCGCAGCAGCACCCCGGAGCCCAGCTCGATCTCGACGTGCAGCTCGCACGCCTCGGGCTCCAGCCGGCGCGGATCCTCGAGACCGAAGTAGGTGTCGACGAGTTGCTCGGCCGACGAGAGCCACGAGGTGACGGCCTCGGGATCCTCCTGATCGAACAGTTCGATCCATTCCGGACGTTCCGCGGACAGGACCTCCCACGCCGGCGCGAGCAGCTCCTTGGCCTGCGGAGGAGTGCGCTCGGCCTGGGGGAGGGAGAACAGGCGCTCCAGCACGGAATGCACCAGCGTGCCGCGAAGCTGGGCCTTCGTCGGGATCTCGGGCAGTCTGTCCACCGCGCGGAAGCGGTAGAGCAGCGGGCACTGCTTGAAGTCGCTGGCACGCGACGGGGACAGGGCCGGCCGACGGCGCGGGACTTCGGCGCCGGGCGGCGGATCGGCGGTGACCGTGTCGGTGTCGGGCATACGAGGAGGGTATCGCCGGGCACCGACAGTTTCGGGACCGCAACGCACCGGAGCGGCATGACCGACACCACCCGGACGGGAAGGGCTGGTTACCGGCACCCCACACCTGGGCATCTACGCTCTGACACATGGCGGTGACGGGTGAGCAGGGCCCGCCTCGACGAGGCGTGGCGCCGGAGGGCGGTCTCCTGCTGTTCCGCGTCTCCGGGATCCCCGTGCTGCTCGCCCCTTCGTGGTGGATCGGCTCCCTGATCATCGTGGTGCTCTACACGCCACTGGTCGGACGGCTCCTGCCCGGGGCGACGACGCTGACCTCGTGGCTGCTGGCGGCCGCGTTCGCGGTCCTGCTCGGACTGTCGGTGCTCGCGCACGAACTCGGGCACTGTCTCGTGGCGTTGCGCCTGGGTATCCCGGTCCGGCGCCTGCGCTTGTTCCTGCTCGGTGGTCTCTCCGAGGTCGCCAGGACCCCTCGCGAGCCGCGGCAGGAAGGACTCGTCGCGGCCGCGGGACCGGTGGTTTCGTTGCTGCTCGGCGGTTTCTGCGGCCTGCTCATGTTCGCCGTCCCGCCGGAGAGCGCGGCGTGGCTGCTCATCGCGGAATGTGCCGTCGCGAACTTCGCCGTCGGGATCTTCAACCTCCTGCCCGGGCTCCCGCTCGACGGCGGCCGCCTGGTGCGCGCCGGGGTCTGGGCCGCCACCGGCCGCCGGGACAAGGGCACGCGGGCCGCCGTCGTCGGTGGTGGCCTGGTCGCGGCGGGACTCGTCGTCTGGGCGCTGTGGGGCCTGGCGGCCGGCAGCGAGGACCGCTGGCTCCGGCTCGGTGTCTGCGTCGTGACAGCGTGGTTCGTGATCCTCGGCGCGCGAAGCGAACTCGCCGCCGAAACACGTCGAGGCTGGCCCGAAGGTGTGCGGCTGAGCGAACTCGTCCGGCCCGTTCTCCAGCTCCCGGCGGAAAGCCCCGTCTCGGACGCGCTGGCCGCTTCGGCGGGCCGTGGGGTGGTCCTGGTGCGTGCCGACGGTGTCGCGGCCGGACTGCTCGACGAGCAGGCCGCCGCGCAGCTGGCCGGAACGTCCCCGCACGCGCCTGCGGAGATGGCCGCGGAGCCGATCCGCGCCGACACCGTGCTGCTTTCGTCGGAGTCGGGCGAAGAGATCGCCGAGCGGGTCCGGGAAACCGCCGCTTGGCAGTTCCTGGTCGTGGACGACGAGGGCAGGCCCGCGGGAGTGCTTCGGCGTGAGGACCTCCGCGCCGCGATGACGCGGAGCCGACCCCCGGCGTAGCGCGGTACGGCCACCTGCGAGGATCGGTCGTCCCGTCCGAGGCGATCTTTCCCGCCGAGGACGCATGGGCTCAGTGTGTTCGCGCGTATGGAGGTTCAGTGTCGGTCCGTGGGCCGTTTCGTATTGGTGACCGGGTTCAGCTGACCGACTCCAAGGGGCGGCACTACACCATGGTGCTCGCCGAGGGACAGCAGTATCACACCCATCGCGGCGCGCTGGCGCACGACGACGTGATCGGGGCGCAGGAGGGTTCGGTCGTCACTTCGGCAGGCGGCAGCCACTATCTTGCGCTGCGCCCGCTGCTGCCGGACTACGTGCTGTCGATGCCGCGCGGTGCGCAGGTGATCTACCCGAAGGACGCCGCGCAGATCGTGATGTGGGGCGACATCTTCCCGGGCGCCCGGGTGCTCGAGGCAGGTGCCGGTTCCGGCGCGCTGACCTGTTCGCTGCTGCGGGCGGTCGGTTCGGAAGGCACCGTGCAGTCCTACGAGATCCGGGACGACCACGCCGAGCACGCCGAACGGAACGTGGAGAAGTTCTTCGGCCACAAACCGGACAACTGGTCGCTGACGGTCGCGGATCTGTCGACGCACACCGGCGAGGTCGACCGCGTCGTCCTCGACATGCTGGCGCCTTGGGACCAGCTGGAGACGGTCGCCGCGCATCTGGTCCCCGGCGGCGTGCTCACGGTCTATGTGGCGACGGTCACACAGCTTTCGCGGATCACGGAAGCCTTGCGGGACCAGCAGTGCTGGACCGAGCCGGAATCGTGGGAAACCCTCATGCGGCCCTGGCACGTCGTGAGCCTCGCGGTGCGGCCGGACCACCGGATGGTCGCGCACACCGCGTTCCTGCTGACAGCGCGCCGTCTGGCCGACGGGACCGTGTCGCCGCGGGTCCACCGCCGTTCTGGCAAGGGCTGACCCGGACCGGCTCGGTGCCGGCGCCGTCACCCCTGAAGTACGTGAAGGCCCCCTTCATTGCGCTAGGCGCAATGAAGGGGGCCTTCACGTACTTGGGGAAGGTGTGAAAGAGGCACACGCGCCCGCCGAAAGCGCCCTCACGACCACTCCCGCGCACAACGCAAGTTGCAAGCGACACGCCCGGCGAAATTCACGGCACGCACCACTTGCCGTCGCGCTTCTTGAGCGGGAACGGAGTGTCCTTCTGGCCGCCCGCACCCTCGACGTGCACGGTCACGGTGGCGGAATCGCCGCCGACCGTCGGCGGGTCCGGGACGGTCGCGGAGACCTTGCCCGCCGCCTCCCACTTCCGCTTGAGCGCGGCCAGATCGGCCGACGACTGCTGGACGCAGGTGAGCTTGCCGAACGCCGTCGCGTCGTGATTGACGATGGCCGCGGCGATCGCCTTGCCGACCACCTCGACCGCCGCCACGTCCGGATCCACCGGGACCGGACGGGACGAACTCGGCCACGACGTGGGTGTCACCGTGTCCGGCGCGGCCGGGTCGGAGCCGGACGGGGCCACCAGGAGCAGCCCCACCACGACACCCACCACGACCGCGCCGCATCCGGCGAGGACGGCGATCAGCCTGCTGGACACCGGTTCCGGGTCAGCCCTTGCCGCCGGTGAAGCACCAGAGGTCGGACTCCTTCTTGAAGTTCAAGTTGCCCGAGTCGGTCTTGGTGCCCTGGGTGACCTTCGCGGGCTGCTTGGCGCTGTCCCCGGTGATCTGCATGTCGCCGGTCGCCTCCATCTTGATGTCCTTGCCGATGGGGACTTCGTCCTTCGTGTTCACGCTGCGGCAGGCCGACTGGGCCACGGTCTTCCCGTCGCCGGCGTTGTAGGCGGCGATGACCGCCTGCGCCACTTCCTGCGGCGTGGCCTTGCCCAGCGGGGCCGGTCCGGAGCCCTTGGGGGCCGACGAGGTGCTCGGCGAGCTGGACTTGCTCCGGGTCGAGGAAGTGGACGGCTTCGAGGACGACGAAGAAGCGGAACCCGTCGGGGCGGCGCTGCTGGAGCCGGAGGGTGGCGCGGCGGTCGGGGTGTCGTCGCCCGAGTTCAGCGCGATGACGAGGGCGGTGACACCGCCGCCGACCAGCACGACCGCGCCGATCGCGATCCCGACGATCAGGCCGGTCTTCTTTTTCTTCGGCGGCTCGCCCCCGTAGCCGCCTTCCGACGGGTAGGCGTTGTAGCCGCCCTGCTGCTGCCCGTACGGGTCCGCCTGGCCGAACTGCTGCGTGGCACCGGGGTATCCCTGCTGGGGCTGAGGGCCGCTCTGCGGGTACCCGCCCTGCTGCTGGCCGTACTGGTCCTGTCCGTACTGACCGGGCTGCTGGCCGTACTGGCCGCCACCGGGGTATCCCTGCTGCGGCTGGGGACCGCTCTGCGGGTACCCGCCCTGCTGGCCGTACGGATCCTGTCCGTGGCCGCCGGGCTGTTGCGGCGGGTAGGTCATGGCTGTTGCCCCCTAGCTGTTCTGCGAAAATGCTCAACTCGGCCTGCCGGTCCGCCTCCCCGGCGAACGGTGGCCCGATGCTAGCCACCGAGCCGGATCGCCGCTCGATTAGGGCCGAACTGATACCCGAAACCCGTTTCCACCCGGACGGAGCCGGGTATCCCGCCGCAGGTCAGGGCAGGTGGACGGATTGTGACGAGTAGAGTGCCGGACCCGGCACCGGGATGGCCCCTTGCGCGGCGCGAACGTACGTGCTGTCAGGTCGTCCGGAACGCGACGCGCCGATCTTGTGATGCGGAAAGGCCTTTTATTGTCGGTGATCGCCGGTACCGTGGAATGAAAAGCACTCCGAGGAGGTGCCCAATGCATCATGACCTTCCCGGAGGTCGGCGCGAGGAGGCCGACCCTTCAGAAACGACCGGAGCTGGAACCACATCCGACGAGCAGGCACGTCAAATTCGCTTCCTCGAGGAGGAAGTAGCTCTGCTGCGCCGGAAGCTCACCGATTCGCCACGTCAGAACCGAGTGCTGGAGCAGCGACTCGCCGAGGCGTCGGAACGAGTGAGCCAACTCACGGAACGCAACACGAAACTGGTCGAGACGCTCCGCGAGGCGCGTGGCCAGTTGCTCGCGTTGCGAGAGGAGGTCGACAGGCTGGCCCAGCCTCCGAGCGGTTACGGCGTGTTCGTGACCGCGTACGAGGACAACACGGTGGACGTGTTCACCGCGGGCCGCAAAATGCGGGTTTCGGTCTCACCCGCGGTCGAGGTCTCGTCGCTGCAGCGCGGACAGGCGTTGCGGCTCAACGAGGCGCTCACCGTCGTCGAAGGCGGTGACTTCGAGCGCATCGGCGAGGTCTGCGCGCTGCGCGAGGTGCTGGCCCCGGACGTCGAGGGCGGCAGCCCCCGTGCGCTCGTGGTCGGGCACGCGGACGAGGAGCGGGTCGTCCTGCTCTCCGATCCGCTGGCCGAACAGCCCCTCAAGCCGGGCGATTCCCTGCTGATCGACTCGAAAGCCGGATACGCCTACGAGCGCGTGCCGAAGGCGGAGGTCGAGGATCTCGTGCTGGAGGAGGTGCCCGACGTCCGTTACGAGGACATCGGTGGCCTCACCCGGCAGATCGAGCAGATCCGCGACGCCGTCGAGCTTCCGTTCCTGCACGCGGATCTCTACCAGGAGTACCAGCTGCGTCCGCCGAAGGGCGTGCTGCTCTACGGGCCTCCTGGCTGCGGTAAGACCCTCATCGCCAAGGCGGTGGCCAACTCGCTCGCGAAGAAGGTCGCCGAAGCACGCGGTGACGCGGAGGACGGGAAGTCCTACTTCCTGAACATCAAGGGTCCGGAGCTGTTGAACAAGTTCGTCGGGGAGACCGAGCGGCACATCCGCCTGATCTTCCAGCGGGCTCGGGAAAAGGCCTCCGAAGGCACCCCGGTGATCGTGTTCTTCGACGAGATGGACTCGATCTTCCGCACCCGCGGTTCGGGCGTGTCCTCCGACGTGGAGACCACGATCGTCCCGCAGCTGCTTTCGGAGATCGACGGTGTCGAGGGCCTGGAGAACGTCATCGTCATCGGCGCCTCCAACCGTGAAGACATGATCGACCCGGCGATCCTGCGGCCGGGCCGGCTCGACGTCAAGATCAAGATCGAGCGTCCGGACGCCGAAGGCGCGAAGGACATCTTCTCCAAGTACCTGTCCGACGGTCTGCCGATCCACGCGGACGACCTGGCCGAGTTCGGTGGTGATCGCAGGGCGACGTTCGACGCGATGATCCAGCACACGGTCGAGCGGATGTACGAGGAGACGGACGAGAACCGGTTCCTCGAGGTCACCTATGCCAACGGTGACAAGGAGGTCTTGTACTTCCGTGACTTCAACTCGGGCGCGATGATCCAGAACATCGTGGACCGGGCGAAGAAGTCGGCCATCAAGTCGGTGCTGGAGACCAACCAGCCCGGCCTGCGTGTGCAGCACCTGCTGGACGCGATCGTCGACGAGTTCGCGGAGAACGAGGACCTGCCCAACACCACCAACCCGGACGACTGGGCCCGGATCTCCGGCAAGAAGGGCGAGCGGATCGTCTACATCCGCACGCTCGTCACCGGCAAGAACCAGGATTCGGGGCGGGCGATAGACACCGCCACGAACACCGGTCAGTACCTGTAGAGCGAGCCGAAGGGGCCCTTCACCGCATGCCACGCGGTGAAGGGCCCCTTCGGCGCGTCTTATGCGGGTACAGCGTCCTTCAGCTTCTTACGTGGGCTCAGCCGCCCGTGCGCGGCAAGGATCCCGGAAACGACGAGTAATGCGCCGACAGGCTGGTTCCACGCCAACGGTTCGTCGAGGACCAGGACACCGAGCAGCACGCCGACGACGGGTGTGAGGTAGGTCACCGCGGACGCGTTCGACGCGCCCCACGCCGCGATGATCGACGCGTTCCAGGCGTAGGCGAGTCCGGTGCCCAGTGCCCCGAGCGCGATCATGCTGAGCACGATCGGCGTGTCGAGCCGTACCGGCGTCGTCGCGATGAACGGCGCGAGCACCAGCATCACCACGGCGCCGCAGCAGACCTGCCCGAGCGCGATGGTCGGCGCGTCGAGGTTCCGCCAGGAGATGAACCGCCGCACGTAGACGAACGAGATCCCGTAGCAGGTCGTCGCGCCGAGGCACGCCAGCTGCGCGGTCAGTTCGTGGGAGACGTCGATCCCTTGCCAGACCCCGACGATGGTGAGCACGCCGAGGAATCCGAGGACCAGGCCGGTCGTGCGGGCCTTCGTGAACCGCTCGGACGGCAGGGCGGCCGCGGCGATGAGCATGGTGATCAGCGGCGTCGTCGCGTTGAAGATGCTGGCGAGCCCGGACGAGATGTACTGCTCGGCCCAGGAGAACAGCAGGAACGGGATCACGCACAGCAACACCGAGACGACCGCGAGATGGCCCCAGATCGCCGGATCACGGGGGAGTGGCTTGCGGCGCCAGGTGGCGATGGCGATCAGCGCCACCGCGCCGAGGCAGACGCGGGAAAGCGCCACTTGAGCGGGCGACAAACCGGTGAGCCCGATTTTGATGAACAGAAAACTCGCGCCCCATACGATCGCGAGTGCCGCGAATCGGATCGCGATACCGAAACGTCCCAATTGTCCTTCTCCTGAGTCTTCAACTTCAGGCTCAGTGAATCCGGAATCCGCTTTGTACTCCAGCGGTTTTCGGACGATGTGTCCGACGCCTCGCGCGCGGCGATCGCTCGAATCTCCCGTATAACGACCTATACTCCGGGGCGTGAGCGAAACTCCCCGGCGCCCGCGCGCGCCGATCACCGAGGCCGATGTCCTGGCGTGGCTGGAGACGACGGCCGCCGCCGTCCAGGCGGGAGAGGTGAGCGCTCCCGAGCTCATCGAGCTGCTGGGCGAGTTGCGGCGTGCCTCCGCGGCCTGTGCCGACGCGTCCGACTGGGCGCTGCTCGCCGCCAGGGAGGAAGGCGCCAGCCTCCGCCAGATCGCGCCGGTCTTCGGCAAGGGTTACGTTCGGGCTCCGGCGGCTCGCCTCGAAAAGCTCCACCGGCAGGCGCAGAACTCGGGCCAGTGGCTCGCGATCCTCCGCCACAAGAACGAAGGAGCCCGGTGACAGACTCGGAAATCCGCGTCGGCGAACGGATCGCCGTCGGACTCGCGGCGCTCGGCAGGCCCGCGTACATCAACCTCGGCCGGGTCGAGGCGCTGCCGCCCGGTCGCGAATTCGAGGCGATGCGCGCGGCGACCTACGCCGTCCTGGACGACGCGTACCGCGCGGGAGTCCGCTGGATCGACGTCGCCCGTTCGTATGGTTCTTCGGAGGAGTTCCTCGCCGGCTGGCTCGCCGATCGCGGCCACCGGGACGTGACGGTGTCGAGCAAATGGGGCTACCGCTACGTGGGGGAGTGGAAGCTCGACGCGGACGTGCACGAGGTCAAGGAGCACACCGCGGCGCGCTTCGCCGAGCAGTGGGCGGAAACCGTTGACCTGCTGGGGAAAGCCGTCTCGCTCTACCAGGTCCACTCGCTCACTGTGGACAGTCCGCTGTTCACCGACGAGCGGCTCGTCGGCGCGCTGGCCGAACTCGCCGCCGACGGCGTCCCGGTGGGATTCTCCACTTCCGGGCCGTCGCAGGCCGACGCGGTCCGCCGGGCGTTCGAGCTGGAAGTGTCCGGAACGCCGGTCTTCAGTGCCGTGCAGTCGACGTGGAACCTGCTCGAACCCTCCGTCGGGCCGGCCCTCGCGGAGGCACACGCCGCCGGGAACCGAGTGCTGGTCAAGGAAACCGTCGCGAACGGACGGCTGGTGGTCGAGCCTCCGCCGTCGCTCGCGCGGATCGCGCGGGAGCACGGGACGGGCCCGGACGCGGTGGCGATCGCGGCGGTCCTGGCGCAGGACTGGCGGCCGGTCGCGGTCATCGGCCCGTCGAGCACGGCCCAGCTCGCGGAGAATCTCGTTGCAGCGAAGACGAACCTGACCGCTGACGAACTCGCCGAACTGGCCACACTCGCCGAAGAGCCGGTCGCCTACTGGCGGCACAGGTCCTGCCTCGGCTGGCACTGAGGAGCTGGACTAGTCTCGCGGCAAACGTCAGGCGGGACACCGGGGAGGCTCGAGGGTGCGTCATCGTCAGGTGCTCGCGGTGGCGACGGTCGCGCTGTTCGGTTTGTCGGGATGCGCCGATCGTCCCAACGACCTCGACACCTACTACGACGACCCGACACCGACGCCCACGGTCGAACCCGTGCAGCCTTCGGTGAAGCCGCAGGCCGCCCCGGTCCCGCCGTCGTCGACCAGGGCTCCGGTCCCCGCGGCCGTTTCCGCCGCGCTGCTGACCGACGAGGACGTCGCCGAGGAAGAGGTCGTTCCCGGCGAGAGCAAGGTGTCCGGCTGTCTGACCGGTCTCACCCGCGGCAGCAGCCGGTCGACGGCGTGGTCGTACCCGAGCGGTTCGACGCTGGAACATCAGGTCACCGAGTACACCGACCGGGACGCTTCGGACGTCGTCGCCCAGGCGGACTGCGAAGGAAAGAAACTTACGCTGACGAAGCAATCCGGTGTCGAAGTCCAGCGCGCTTGGTGCGAAGGCACGACATGCACGGTGCTGCTCGCCAAGGGGAAACTCGTCTCCGCCCTCAGCGTGACCGCCGGAACCGAGGCACGGGCGACCGACGCGGCGAAGCGGCTGCTGCCGATCGTCGCGCAGCGCCTCCGTTCGGCCTAGCGGCCGGCTTCCCGCCGGAACCACTCCAGCGCGCCGAGCCGTCCGTCGGGGATGAACCGGCTCTCCGGATCGTCGAGCCACGAACGCAACTCGGGCAGCGTCAGCCACCGTCCTTCGACCACTTCGGACTCCTGATGGACGAAGGGGCCGTCCCACCGCGCTTCGAAGGCGAAGTTATGGGCCCGGATCGTCTCGTCGTCGGTGACATGGACGAAGAGCGGCCGTATTTCCACTCCGTGAACACCCAGTTCTTCAGCCAGTTCACGGCGGGCGCAGTCCTCCGGCGTCTCGCCCGCCGCGACGATGCCGCCGGCCCAGCAGTCCCAAGTGGAGGGATAGACATCCTTGGTGGCCGTACGGAGATGCACGTAGACGCGGTTTCCGTCACCCGAACGGACCAACACCACGCCCGCCGCGTGCCAGAGTCCTTCGGCACGGACCCGGGAGCGGGTGGCCGTTCCCACCACGGTTCCGTCGAGGTCATAGAGCGCAACGAGTTCGTCACTGCCTGACATGGGGGGCATCGTCGCACGCCTCCGACCCCGTAGGGTGGTGGGTATGCGGCGGATCATGGGAACCGAAGTCGAGTACGGCATCGCGGTGCCGGGCGACGCGACGGCGAACCCGGTACTTACCTCGACCCAGGTCGTGCTCGCTTACGCGGCCGCGGCGGACATCCCGCGGGCAAGGCGGGCGCGGTGGGACTACGAGGTGGAGTCGCCCTTGCGCGACGCCCGCGGGTTCGACCTGACCGGTCCGAGCGGCCCTGGACACGACCCGGACGTCGAGGACCTCGGCGCGGCGAACGTGATCCTGACCAACGGAGCGCGGCTGTACGTCGACCACGCTCACCCGGAGTATTCGGCGCCCGAGGTGACGAACGCGCGCGACGCGGTCATCTGGGACAAGGCGGGGGAGCGGGTCATGGAGGAGGCGGCGCGCAAGGCCGCCACCGTCCCCGGCCAGCCGCCGCTGCAGCTGTACAAGAACAACGTGGACGGCAAGGGCGCGAGCTACGGCACGCACGAGAACTACCTGATGCAGCGCTCGACACCGTTCACCGCGGTGATCGCGGGGCTGACGCCGTTCTTCGCGTCCCGCCAGGTGATCACCGGTTCGGGCCGCGTCGGTGTGGGGCAGCAGAGCGAGGAAGCGGGCTTCCAGCTTTCGCAGCGTTCCGACTACATCGAGGTCGAGGTCGGCCTGGAGACGACGCTCAAGCGCGGGATCATCAACACCCGCGACGAGCCGCACGCCGACGCGGACAAGTACCGCCGCCTCCACGTCATCATCGGCGACGCGAACCTGGCCGAGTACTCGACGTACCTCAAGGTCGGGACGACGGCGCTGGTGCTGGACCTGATCGAGGCGGGCATCCGGTTCGACGACCTGAAACTGGACGAACCGGTGCGGGCGGTGCACCAGATCAGCCACGACCCGACGCTCAAGGCGAAGGTGTCGCTGGCCAACGGACGGAAGTACACCGGGCTGGACCTGCAGTTCGCCTACCACGAGATCGCGTCGGCGAACCTGGAGCGCACCGGCGCGGACGAGGCCTCGAAGGAGGTCCTGCGGGTCTGGGGCGAGATCCTGGACGCACTGGCGCGGGACCCCCAGGAATGCGCGGACAGGCTGGACTGGCCGGCGAAGCTGCGGTTGCTCGAGGGCTACCGCGCGCGGGATCAGCTGGCCTGGGGCGCGCCGCGGTTGCGGCTGGTCGACCTGCAGTACTCGGATGTCCGGTTGGACAAGGGCCTGTACAACAGGCTCGTCACCAGGGGCTCGATGAAGCGCCTGGTGTCCGAGGAGGAGGTGCTGGAGGCGATCACGACCCCGCCTTCGGACACCAGGGCCTACTTCCGGGGCCGCGCGTTGGAGAAGTACGCCAACTCCATCGCCGCGGCGTCCTGGGATTCGGTCATCTTCGACGTCGGCAGGGAGTCGCTGGTGCGGATCCCGACGTTGGAGCCGTTGCGGGGCACGAAGGCCCACGTGGGGAAGTTGCTGGACGACTCCGCGACCGCCGAGGAGCTGGTGGAGGCGCTCACCGGTTCGGACTAGCGGTATTTCCTTTCATCGGGGTTAAGCGATCACGGATCCCACGGAATGTCGGGACCGCTGGGTAGGCTAGGAAACATCGGCCACACCGGGAGGCGAGATGGCTCAGGAAAAGATCGAAAAGCACGGCGGCGGCGACTCGGACGAAGAGTTCGAGGACGGCGGTCCGGCGGGCCAGGAGCGGCGCGAGAAGCTCGGTGAGGACGTCGACACGATCCTCGACGAGATCGACGACGTACTCGAAGAGAACGCCGAAGACTTCGTGCGTGCGTACGTGCAAAAGGGCGGCGAGTAACCGTCTTCCGGCGGCCCGCGCGGCCGCCTGCGCGGAGCCGTCGGATCACACAGATTGGAACTTTGAGCACGTATGGAACACACCTCGGGTAAGTCGGCGCTGCCCGCCGCGTACTTCTCGTCGGCGACCTCGTCGTTCTCGGACTTCCTTCGGGCGCAGGCGCCCGAGCTGCTCCCGGAGCGGCGTATCGCGGCCGGTGCGGGCGGGCTGGACGCGCCGCACGGTACGACGATCGTCGCGGTCAAGTTCGCGGGTGGGGTGCTGATCGCCGGTGACCGGCGGGCGACGTCGGGCAACCTGATCGCTTCGCGCGACATGGAGAAGGTTCACGTCACCGACGGGCACTCGGCGGTCGGCATCGCCGGCTCGGCCGGGCTGGCGATCGAGATGGTGCGGCTGTACGCGGTCGAACTGGCGCACTACGAGAAGATCGAGGGTGTTTCGCTCTCGCTCGACGGCAAGACGAACAAACTCGCGGGCCTGGTGAAGTCCAACCTCGAGATGGCGATGGCGGGGCTGGCCGTGCTGCCGCTGTTCGTCGGGTACGACCTCGACGCGGAGGACGCGAAGCACGCGGGCCGGATCGTGTCGTACGACGCGACGGGCGGGCGCTACGAAGAGAGCGCCGGTTACCACGCCATCGGCTCGGGTTCGCTGTTCGCGAAGGGGTCGCTGAAGAAGCTGCACGACCCGGACGCGGACGCCGAAGGCGCGATCCGGGTGGCGGTGGAGGCGTTGTACGACGCGGCGGACGATGACACCGCGACCGGCGGGCCGGATCTGGTGCGCCGGATCTTCCCGACGATCGTGACGGTCACCGCGGAGCAGGGTGCGGTGGCGTTGCCGCTCGAGCAGACGACAGCGGTGGCCGAGGCCATCGTGGCCGCGCGAGCCGAGCGCGGCCGTTAGCCGTCCTCCCTGTCCCTTTCCGATGAGAGCCAGAAAGAGCGGAGCACCACAGTGACGATGCCGTTGTACGCCTCTCCCGAGCAGCTGATGCGGGAGCGTTCCGAGATCGCGCGCAAGGGCATCGCGCGCGGCCGGAGCGTGGTCGTGCTCAAGTACCGCGGTGGCGTGCTGTTCGTGGCCGAGAACCCCTCGGCGACGTTGCACAAGGTGTCGGAGATCTACGACCGGATCGGTTTCGCGGCCGTGGGCCGCTACAGCGAGTTCGAAAATCTCCGTGTCGCCGGGATCCGGCACGCGGACCTGAAGGGTTACCAGTACGACCGGCGGGACGTCAGCGCGCGTGCGCTGGCGAACGCGTACGCCGCGACGCTGGGCAGCATCTTCACCGAGCAGCTGAAGCCGTTCGAGGTCGAGGTCTGCGTCGCGGAGGTCGGCGCGACCGCTGCCGAAGACCAGCTGTACCGGTTGACCTACGACGGCTCGATCTTCGACGAGCCGAAGTTCGTCGTGATGGGCGGTCAGGCCGACACGCTCAGCACGAAGTTGAAGGAAAGCTACGAAGCGGACCTGGAGCTGGAGGTGGCGCTCGGTGTCGCGGTGAAGGCCTTGCGCGACAACACCCCGGCGCCCGCCAACGGCGACTCGGACCCGGTGAAGCTCGAGGTCGCCGTCCTCGAACGGGAGCGGCGCGGCCGCAAGTTCCGCCGGGTCACCGGCGCGGCGCTGGACGCGCTGCTGCCGGCCGAGCCGGAAGAGCCGGAGGAGGACGAGTCCAAGGGCGACAAGCCCGCAGGCGAGTCCAAGAAGGACTGAGTCTCTTCAGTATGTGAAGGCCCCCTTGCCCGCTGGACGCGGGGAAGGGGGCCTTCACCTATTCGGCCCGCCGTACACAGTGGACGCAACCCATGGCGTAGTCCTTGAGGGACTCTGGGTCCCTCAAGGAGGCCTTCACGGACTAGGGAACTCGTGGTGCGAAGGGGCGGCGGTGAGGTGTCGGTGCGGGTGGTCGTGAGTGGCAAAGAGCGTTATTGGCGGGTAAGGCAAACGTGTCGGGCTGGTGAAGGGAACCTTCCCCGCGTGCGATGCGGCGAGAGTCCCCTTCGCCAGCCCGACACTTGCCACTCACGACCACCCGTACGACACCTTGCCTTGCCCCTCGACAGGCAAGCCCTCGACAGGCAACAGAGGCGAAAGCCCGTGAAGGCCTCCTTCCCTACCTTGACAGTAGGGAAGGAGGCCTTCACGGCGTTATGCCGGGACGATCAGCGGCCTGCCTGCGATCAGGCGGCGCCGGTGCCCCACCACTGGCTGCGGCCACCGGCGATGAAGCTCCACAGCTGGAGCCGCGTGCCGTTGGAGGCCGAGTTGCCTTCCGCGGTCAGGTAACGGCCGCTGCTCGGGCTCTGGAAGCGGATGTAGTTCTCGGGGTTGACGCTGCCGCCCCACCACTGGTTCTTGGCACCGGGGATGTAGTCCCACAGCTGCACGATGGTGCCGTTCTGGTTCATGGTGTTGAGGTCCGCGTCCAGGTAGCGGCCGCTGGCCACGTTCTGGAAGCGGGTGAAGCCCTCGGGGTTGTCGGTGATGTAGAACGCCTGGTGGTCCGCGTCGAAGTTGCAGTCCCAGACCTGCATCTTGGTGCCGTTGCGGTTGAGGGTGCCGAGATCGGCGTCCCAGCACTTGTTCGAGTCCAGTCCGGACGGGATGAGGAACATGTCCGCGTCCGCGACACCGGCGGCCTGCGTGCGGGCGCCGGTGGAGGTCCGCTTGACCGGGATGAGCTTCATACCGTTCACGGTGACCGTCTTGAACCCGTCGCCGGTGGGCTGCGGGGCCGCGGTGGCGGCGGGCGCGGTGGCCAGGGTCAGGACACCCGCGGCGGCGGCGATGATTCCCGCCAGGCGCTTCATTTTCGTCATTTTCTTTCCCCTTTGTGGAAAGCGTTTTCTCCCAGTGAAGTGAAGGGGAACGGCAGGGCTCGTCAGGCCGCGACGAAACGCGGCCTGGTGGCCTTGCCGGTGAATCCCCCTCGTGGAAGGCTCCGCGTAAACCCCCGAGAAGCGGACCTTCTGTGAACATCATTCAGGTCTGAACCACGGCCGTCGAGGAGATTTCCGATGGCGGCAATACCGCAGTTCAGCGATGTAACGGAATGACCTGGCTCGCGATCACACGGCAACGACTCCGAGCAAAGGCGAGGACCATCCGTGCGTATCGAGCTGACGTTGCAGGACCTGACGCGCGTCCGGCTCGCGCCCGAAGCCGATCCCTTGGCCGAGCTCGTTTCCAGCCTGCAGATCCTGCAGCGGCGTGACGCGGGTTCGGCGTTCTTCAACCGATGGCGATACCGGGTCCGGCTCGGGTTGGCGGAGTCGGCTTCGGTACTGCTGTGGCTGTGCCGCCCGTACGCGCCTATCCCGGCGTTCCTTGTCCCGGGCGCGGAAGAATGCGGTTTGGAGGCCGGGCTCGCGGAGATCGCCCGCACCGAATCCGTGTGCTTGAAGTCGGCTTTGCGCGACGCACCGGTGAACCGGGAGCTGCCCGCCTGGGCGGCGGGATTGCCGGACGGGGACACCGCGGGGCTGCCGAAGCTCGTCCAGGCGATGCAGGACTACTTCGAACTGTCGCTGGCGCCGGGCTGGGAACCGGCACGGGCCCAGGTCGACGCGGACCGGGGGATGCGGGCGCAGCTGCTGCTGCACGACGGGGTGGACGCGGTGCTGGCGAGCCTGCGGCCGCTGGTGCGCTGGTCGTCCCCGGTGCTGGAGATCGGCGACGGGATCGTCGGCTCCTGTGGCACGGACGGTGCGGGGCTGCTGATTTCGCCGACGTACTTCGCGGTGTGCCCGGTGGTCGTCCCGCCGTCGGGACGGGCGCCGGCCCGGCTGCTGTATCCGTCCGTGCGGCAGGCGGCCCCGTCGACCGGGTACGGCCGCGACGTGCGGAGATCGCCGGAAGCCGCGCTTGCCGACCTGCTCGGGCCGACCCGCGCGGCCACGCTCGCTGTCCTCGCCGTCGGCTGCAGCACGTCGGAGCTGGCCGCGAGGCTGGGAGTGTCACCGTCGGCCGCCAGCAAGCACACCACCGTGTTGCGGCGCGCGGGGCTGATCACCACCGCACGCGACCGCAACGCCGTGCTGCACTCGCTGACGCCGCTGGGCAGTGCCTTGCTCGAAGCTTAGAGCCGGTAGATGGTGAGCGCGCTGGACCGCGACCGGAACAGGAAGTCGTTGCCGAGCGGGCCGACCTCGCCGTCGGTGGCGACGCGACGGTTGCCGTCGAGCAGCCGGACGTGCAGTTCCGGGACGTCGAGTTCCTGGTAGACGTGGCTGGCGTTGAGGCTGTTCGTGATCGTCGCGAGGATGAACCGCGCCCGCGAATAGGGCAGGTCGGCTCGCAGGTAGCGGACGTCGAGCAGGCCGGTGTCGAGTGCCGGGCGGTGCGAGGGCGCGAACCCCTTCGGCGAGTAGGTGCCGTTGCCGACGAACAGCAGCCAGATGCTGGTGTGCTTGCCGTTGAGGGTCACTTCCAGCGGTTTCGCGCGCCGGAGGGTGCGGGCGAGCGCGATCGCCGCGGACGGCCACTTCGGGTGCCGCTTCTGCAGCTTTTCCCTTATCCGCACCATTTCCGGGTAGCCGCCGAGGCTGGCGGTGTTGACGAAGTAGCGGTGGTCGTCGTCGTTGATCTCGACCTCGCCGAGGTCGACGCCGACGGCGTTGCCCGCTTCGGTGGCGGCGTCGGCGTCGGGCATCGAGCGCATGCCGACGTCGCGGGCGAAATGGTTGAGGGTGCCCGCCGGGATGAGCGCGAGCGGCAGGTCGTGGTCGGCCGCGACGGCGGCCACCGCGGCGACCGTCCCGTCGCCGCCCGCGACACCGAGCGCGCGCACCGTGTTGTCTCGGGCGGCGATCTCGTCGCAGAGCTGCTCGCGCAGGTCCCGCTTGGAGTCCGGGTACAGGATGGTGGCCTTGGGCCAGGCGAAGCGGGCTTCCTCGGTCGGGTCCTGGCCGTCGATCCCCGAATGCGGGTTGACCAGGACGAGCATGTCCTCGCCATCGCGCATTTCGGGCGCTTCCGCGGTGTGCGCGGTGCGGCCCGGGGAGTCGGGGTTCAGCGGCCACCAGTGCCGCGTCAGCAGGCCCGCGCCGATGCCGATGCCGATCCCGACGCCGACGTCACTGGGCCAGTGGACGCCGGTGTGGACCCGGGAATAGGCCACGGCGGCGGCCAGCGGCACGAGGGCCGCCCCCGCCTTGGGCGATTCCATCGCGACGGCGGTGACGAAGGCGGCCGCCGACGCCGAGTGGCCGGAGGGGAACGACGACGAGGTCGGACGCCGGACGAGGCGGCGGTGCACCGGCACCTCCTCGGCCGCGGGGCGGCGGCGGGGGAACAGTGGCTTGCCGATCAGGTTCGCCGCGGCGCTGGCCCCGGCGATGGCGGCCACGCCGCGGAGCGCGCCCCGGCGCGTCGGCCCCTTCTTCGTCGCGAGCAAGATCGCGACACACCACCAGAGCTTGGACTTGTCCGCACTTCTGGAGAGTGCGGTGATCACGTCGTCGGTCCTGGTCCTCGGCAGGGCGGCACTGCGCGCCATCAGCCGTCGGTCGGTCCGCCCGACCTTGCGGAAAGGGCGCTTGAGCTGCTTTAACACGGGTTCCCCACTTCCGGGCCGGGACGTCATGTGCGTGATACCCGATCGGGACTTCCCGCACACCTTTCACCGAATGCAACGTACCGACCGCGTGTCGCCGCCCGAACGGCGCACCTTCGGTGGGTCTTCACCGCCTACTCTGGTGGAATGCAGCGGCGGATCTTTGGCATCGAGACCGAGTACGGGGTGACGTGCACCTTTCACGGGCAACGCAGGCTCTCCCCGGACGAAGTGGCGCGTTACCTGTTTCGGCGTGTCGTGTCCTGGGGGCGTTCTTCGAACGTCTTCCTGTCCAACGGCTCGCGGCTCTACCTCGACGTGGGCTCCCACCCGGAGTACGCCACGGCCGAATGCGATGACCTGGTGCAGCTCGTCACGCACGACAAGGCCGGGGAGCGGATCCTCGAAGACCTCTTGGTCGACGCCGAGCGACGGCTGGCGGACGAGGGCATCGGCGGCGACATCTACCTGTTCAAGAACAACACCGACTCGGCGGGCAACTCCTACGGCTGTCACGAGAACTACCTGGTGACCCGTGCCGGGGAGTTCTCGCGGATCGCCGACGTGCTCCTGCCGTTCCTGGTGACCCGGCAGTTGATCTGCGGCGCGGGCAAGGTGCTGCAGACGCCGCGCGGCGCGGTGTACTGCCTGTCCCAGCGAGCGGAACACATCTGGGAAGGCGTCTCCAGCGCCACCACGCGTTCGCGGCCGATCATCAACACCCGCGACGAGCCGCACGCCGACGCCGAGCGCTACCGGCGCCTGCACGTGATCGTCGGCGACTCGAACATGGCCGAGCCGACCACACTGCTCAAGGTCGGGTCGGCGAACCTGGTGCTGGAGATGATCGAGGCCGGCGTCCAGTTCCGTGACTTCACCCTGGACAACCCGATAAGGGCCATCCGCGAGATCAGTCACGACCTCACCGGCCGTCGTCAGGTGCGGCTCGCCGGCGGCCGTGAGGCGTCCGCGCTGGACATCCAGCGCGAGTACCACGCCCGCGCCGTCCAGCACGTCAAGGAGACCGGTTCGTCGCCGCAGTCCGAGCGCGTCGTCGAGCTGTGGGGCCGGGCGCTGGAGGCGGTGGAGCAGCAGGACTTCAGCAAGATCGACACCGAGATCGACTGGGCGATCAAGCACCGCCTCGTCGAGCGCTACCGCAACAAGCACGACCTCGACCTGTCGAGCCCCAGGATCGCTCAGCTCGACCTCGCCTACCACGACATCCGGCGTGGCCGCGGCATCTTCGACCTGCTGCAGCGCAAGGGCCTCGTGCGCAGGGTGACCGACGACGGCGAGATCGAGCTGGCCAAGGACACCCCGCCGCAGACCACGCGGGCGAAGCTGCGCGGTGACTTCATCGCCGCCGCGCAGGCCGCCGGGCGTGACTTCACCGTGGACTGGGTGCACCTCAAGCTGAACGACCAGGCGCAGCGGACCGTGCTGTGCAAGGACCCGTTCCGCTCGGTGGACGAACGGGTCGAAAGGCTCATCTCCTCGCTCTGACCGGCACCCGGCTCAGAACCGACAGGTGATCGTCACTCCAGGTACCGTGGAGATCGCTGTGGGTTCTGAGCCGGGGAGGGCGAGGATGGACGACGAGCGGTGGGCTTTCGAGGAAGAGCTGGAACTGGACGACGATCCACCGAGGTAGCCGGCGGCTGACTAGGTTCCCGAGGAGGACCGGATCAGCGGGCAGGATCGGGACGGTGTCGTCACCGTGGTCGTGTCGCCTGATGCCGATGCCCTCTCAGTGGCCCTCTCGCGGTAGTGGAAACAGTCGGTCGACCCGCGCGGACTGCACAGCGCGGTGACGGCGGCCGCGAACGCCGCCACCATCGCCGCCTTGGGCAGGCAAGTGGACGACGTCGTCCGCAACCCGCCCCCGATGCCGACCTTCGGCGCGACACCCGAGTCCGACGCCGACGAGTCGCCGCTCGGCACTCAGGACATGGTTCGCCTCGTCGAGGCCGCGACCGCCGAGCTGGCGAAGTTCACCGAGCTGGCCGCCGCGGTCGTCGATCGCCGCCTCACCGCCGAGAGCGGCGGCGGCCATGTCCAGGGCACGGTGGCCAACGGGCAGATCGTCGCCGTGGAAATCGACCCTTCATGGGTGGTGGTCCTGCGATCGCCGAGATCATGGGACTGCTCTTCGATCCGCACCGAATGGCGCGCAGGGTCGGCCTGGAGCCATCGATCAGTAAGGAGCGGCCGTAATGGCGGACGCCTACGACATCGCGTTGGCGCTGGACGCGCTTCGGGTGGAGTGGACCTTTGGGACGCGGCCGCGGACGCTCTCGCCCCTCCGCGGGCGGCGATCGAGCCACTGGGCCTGACCCCGCGAGACGTCATGTCGTATGCGGCGGCGAAGGGGCTCGACAAGCAATACAACCAGACCCGTGCGCTCATCCAGGACATGATCGACCAGGCCGGAAGCAACTTCCGCGCACTGTCCACTTCCTTGCGCGCGGCCGCCGAACGGTACGCGCACGACGAGGACCAGCGCGCGGCCGACATCGATCGCGTCGGCCGCGGCTAGCGGAACATCCGAGGGGAATCCACCATGACGGCCGCTGGAGCCAATCCGGTCATCGATCAGTCGCTGGAAAAGCTTCGTGAAATCGAAGAGAAGATCCGTGAGCTGTTCGACAAAGTGAACGACGTGATGAGCTGGGTGCCGGACGTTCTCTCGGATTTGATCGAACCTGTCCGCCGGGGAATGAACGCGCTGAACGGGAAGATGACCGAGTTCTGGGACTCGATCAACCGGTTCATCAATGACGAACATCGAATGGAGTGGCAAGGCGGCAGAGGCGTACAAAGTCACTGTGTCCGCTCAAGTCGCGGGGCTGAACTCACTCAAGGAACTGGGGTTGCAGATCAGGAACTCCCTGGTCAACCTCGCCAACGGCCTGGACAGCTTCTGGACTCAGATATATGGAACCTTCGCGGCCCTGGCTATCGCTGCCGTCACTGCCATCCTCAGTGCCATCAGTGTTGTCGGCATTCCGGCCGCGGTCGCGATTCTGGTCGGGATGATCGGCACTGGCATCGCGTCGATCATCACCACCATCAGCGCGGTGGATACGCTCACCAACGGCATCGGGGTGGAACAAACCGCGATTCAGGACAAGGTGAACTCTCTTGGTGCCACGTGGCCCAGGACCAACACGGAATCGATGTCGCACTCGACTGACTGGAAGCGACAACCGTGACCTACTCGACCGCGTGGCCGGAGGAGCCCTACCGTCGCCTCCCGCCTGGAATGATCGGAACCATTCGCGAAATCGCCACCAGCCTCGGGGTCGGAACGGGCGCGATCGGACTGGCCATGGTGGTCGCCATCCAGATCGCGGGGCGAGTTCTTCCGACCTCGACCGATGGTGCCAATGTCGTCACCATGGGGATGGCCACCTTCGCGGCCGGCGCGTTGCTGTTGTCGGGAATCGCCATGCTGATCGCACGGACGCTCGTGAGAACCGGCCAGATCGATACCAAAGGCGCCATCCTCCTGCGAGGAGTCGAGGCGGGGCTGTGCACAGGCGCGATTTTCACGATGGCAGTTTTCTTGTTCTTCTCTGTGCCCGGGGTGGCTTCGTCCGGGCGGTACAACCCGCAAGATCGCATCGACGTGACGCCCGGCATCGTGATGTACACGCTCCTGCCGGTGCTCGCGATGATCCTGACGGTCGTCAACCTCGTCGTCGCCCACCGGTTGTTCTTCCCGACCGTCGGGAAGGCGCGGAAGCATCTGGCGCGGGAGTCCGGCTGACTCGGGTCTCGCCAGGTCGCCGTCGGCCGGGCTAGGGTGGCCCGCGCGATTCTTCGACCGAGGGAGAGGTACGCCGATGCGCCGTGCGTTGCTGGTCGTGCTGGGAGCGATCGTCCCGTTGGCGTTCACCGGCGTCGCGCACGCCGCACCGGACTGTCCCGAGCCCGCGTGGACGGAGACCCCGACGGGCACGGACGCGCAGTTGCGTGGGCTCTCCGCGGTGGATTCCCGCACGGCGTGGGTCAGCGGAAGCAAGGGCACGATCCTGCGCACCATCGACCGCGGGCGCACCTGGAAGCCGGTCGCCCCGGCCGGCACCGAGGCGCTCGACTTCCGTGACATCGAGGCCTTCGACGCCGATCACGCGGTCGCCCTGTCCATCGGGCCCGGCGACGCGTCCCGCATCTACCGCACCGACGACGGTGGCAAGAGCTGGTCACTGTCCTTCCAGAACAGTGACCCGGCCGCGTTCTACGACTGTGTCGCCTTCTTCGACCACCGGCGTGGCCTCGCGATGAGCGATCCGGTGGACGGCAAGTTCCGGTTGCAGTCCACTTCGGACGGTGGCCGGACGTGGAAGCCGGTGCCCGCCGAGGGGATGGTCCCCGCGCTCGACGGCGAGTTCGGGTTTGCCGCCAGCGGCCAATGTCTCACCACGGCGGGCCCGCGTGACGCCTGGATCGCCACCGGAGGCGGGGTCCGTGCGCGGGTCCTGCACTCCGGCGACGGCGGCACCACCTGGGAAGCCGCCGACACCCCGTTGCCCAGCGGCGCTTCCGCCGGGGTCTTCTCGGTGACGTTCCGGGATCCGCGGCACGGCGTGGCCATCGGTGGCGACTACGCGGCGCCGAACGCGCCCGGTCCGGCGGTCGCGCTGAGCGCGGACAAGGGCCGCACCTGGCGGACGCCGCCGGAGGCCCCGGTCGGCTACCGCTCCGGCCTGGCGTGGCTGGGGAACACGGTCATCGCCGTCGGCCCCGGCGGGAGCGACCTGAGCCCGGACGGCGGACGGCACTGGAAGTCGTTCGACACCGGATCCTTGGACTCGGTCGACTGCGCTCGCGGCGCGTGCTGGGCGAGCGGCGCCAAGGGGCGGGCCGCCCGGCTCGGCGGGGTCTAAACTCGAAGGACCATGACCGCACACGCCGAACCCCTCCCGGAGACCACCGAGCATCTGGTCGAGGTGCTGAAGGCGCTCGCCAACCCGATCCGGCTCCAGGTGCTCGGCTGGCTGCGCGAACCGGACAGGCATTTCCCGCCGGAGCGGGCGATCGCCGACCAGAACGAGGTCGGTGTGTGCGTCAGCCATCTCCAGGAGAAGCTGGGGCTCGCGCAATCCACGGTGTCGGCGTACCTGGCGTTGCTGCAGCGCGCCGGGCTCGTCCAGTCCACCCGGGTGGGGAAGTGGACGCACTATCGGCGTGACGAACAGCGGATCGCCCAGCTCGTCGACCTGCTGGGACGCTCCATCTGAATCCGGTCGGGAATAACATATCGAGAATCTGCGATACTTCGATATGTAAGACCCGACTTGAGGAGAGACAGATGGAACTGGGGCGTTTCGGGATCTGGACGTTCGACTTCGAGGAGCAGCCCGCGAGCCTGCTCCGCGATTCGGTGAGGGAACTGGAAGAGCTCGGCTGGCCCGCGATCTGGATCCCGGAGCGGGACGGCCGTGAGGCGCTGACCCACGCCGGGTTCCTGCTCGCGTCCACCGATCGCATCGCCGTGGTCAACGGGATCGCGCGGATCGGATCCCGTGGTGCGCGCTGGACCCGCGGCGCGGCGGTCCTGCTGGCCGACGCCTATCCGGACCGGCACGTCCTCGGGCTCGGCTTCGGCGGCGCTCAGGCCGGAGTGAAGCCGCTGGACGCGATGAACGGCTACCTCGACGAACTCGACGCCGTCACCAGCGCGAACCCGCTGCCCGCCGCGCCGATGCGGCGGCTGCTGGCCGCGTACGGGCCGAAGATGCTGGAACTGGCCCGCGACCGGTCCGAAGGCGCGCACACCTATCACGTGACGGTGGCGCACACCGCCCAGGCGAGGGAAGTGCTGGGGGAGAAGGCCTTCCTCGGCGTCGAGCACGCCGTCCTGTTCGAAACCGACCCGGGCAAGGCGCGCGAGATCGCCCGTGAGCATCTGCACGGGTACCTGACGTCGAAGTACAACGTCGCCAAGTATCTCCGTCTCGGCTACACCGAAGCCGACATCGACGGCGGCCGCGGCAGCGACAGGCTCGTCGACGACCTCGTGTTCTGGGGCGATCTCGACACCGTCACCGCGAAACTGCACGGGCATCTCGACGCGGGCGCCGACCACGTCGGCATCCAGGTCATCGGTGTCGAACCGGGCGAGTCGGCCATGCCGCACTGGCGGCGGCTGGCCGAGTCGCTGCTGTCCTGACCACTAGCGGACCTGGCCGGTCGGGCGGACCACGATCTCGTTGACGTCGACCGAGGGCGGCTGCTCCAGCGCGTAGAGCACCGCCCTCGCGATGTCGTCGGGTTCGAGTTTCGGCTTGGACTTCGAGTCCTCCGGGATCATCGAGGTGTCGACCAGTCCCGGCTGCACCACGGTGACCCGGACCCCGGTGCCGATGGCTTCCTCACGGATGGAGCCGGCCAGTCCGGTCACCGCCCATTTCGTCGCCGAGTAGAGGTTGCCCGGCCGGTGGTAGCGCCCGGCGACCGAGCCGGTGAGCACGAGATGCCCCTTCGACTCTGCCAATGACGGCAGGGTCGCCCGCGCGGTGAGCGCGGTGCCGTAGACGTTCGTCAGCACCATGTCCCGCCACTGCTCGGGGTCCGCGCCGCCGTCTCCGAAGAACGAGACCACGACGCTTTGCCCCGCGTTGGCGAACACCGCGTCCAGTCCGCCGAAGGTCTTTTTCACCGTCTCCACGGCGGAGGACAGCGATGCCCAGTCGGTGACGTCCACCGCGAGCGCGAGAGCCCTGTCCTCGCCGAACTCGGCGACGAGAGGGAGCAGCGCCTCGCGGTCGCGGGAGAGCAACGCCAGCCGGAATCCGGCCGCCGCGGCCCGGCGTGCGGTGGCCTCGCCGAGACCACGGGAGGCGCCGGTGATCAGCAGTACTCGATCGTTCATGCGTCCAAACTAGGCGGCGTGTAGGTCTCCCACTCGGGCACCGGCTCGCCGACCAGGGAAGCGCCGAGCCGGTCGAGGTAGAAGTGCCAGCCCTTGAGGATGTCCGAGGTGTCCCAGTCGGTCGCGGGCAGATGGTGCACGAAGTCGAGCACCGTCCCGTCGCCCCGCGGGGTCAGGGTCAGCTCCACTCGCCACGCGGCCTGCCCGGTCACGCCCAGATCCACCACCAGCCGTTTCGGCGGATCGCATTCGCGGATGACGGCGGGCCCCGGTTCGGTCTCCTTCTCCGCGGTCATCAGCAGCATGATCGTGTTGCCGACCCCGGCCTCGCCGGTCCACGTGCCGATCCACCGGGCCATGCGGTCGGATTCGGTGAGGGCCGACCAGACGTCTTCGATCGGGTCCGGGTACTCGCGCCGGAGTTCGAGCCGGGTCTCGTCGTTGTCCATGAGGTGAAGATAACCGTGGGCTTAATTAAGCGTCAACTTATCGTTTGTCAGGACCAGCCGCCCGCGAAGCCCTCCCGACGCCAAGCGCTCGTGTGCTTCCGCCGCCTCGGTCAGCGGCAAGGTGCCCGCGACCCGCGGGGTGAGCACGCCGTCGTCGACCAAGGCTGCGAGGTCCTTCAGTGTGGCGCCGTCCGCGCGGATCCAGACGTGCTCGACCCTGATGCCGCGCAAGGGAATCGGAGCCGCGCCTGCCGCGAACACCACGAACCGGCCGCGGCTCGCCACGGCGTCCAAGGCTTCGAGTCCGAGCAGGGCCGGGTCGAGCGCCGCGTCGACGCCGCCCGCACGCGATCGGCCAGGAAGTCGCCGCGTGGCACGAAAAACTCCGCGCCGAAGCCTCGGACCAGCGCTTCGTCGGCGGAACCGGCGACCGCCACCACGCGGAAACCGCGGGCCTTGGCCAAGGCGACCGCGTAGCCGCCGACGGCGCCCGCCGCGCCGGTCACCAGGACCGTCGCTCCCGGCGGCAGGTCGAGCAGGTCGAGCGCCTGTGCCGCGGTGAGCCCGTTCAGTGGCAGGGTCGCGGCCTCCACGAGGGACACGGTCCGCGGGGCGGCGGCGACCGCGTCCGCGTCGAGTACGACGAACTCGGCTTGCGCGCCGAGCGCTGTCGACGGCCGATCCCGCAGGCCGATCACGGCGTCGCCCGTGGCGAATTCGGTGACACCGTCGCCGACCGCGTCGATCGTTCCAGCCACGTCCCAGCCGATCCCGAGCACCGCCCGGGGCGGGATGATCCCCGCCCCGGTCAGGAATCCAGACCGGGTCGCGGCGTCGACCGGGTTGACCCCGGCCGCCGCCACCTTCACCCGCACCTGACCGGTCCCCGGCGTCGGGACCGGCATCTCGGCGAGCTCCAGGACCTCCGGGCCGCCGAACCGGCGGACCACCACCGCACGCATCGTTTCTCCTCCAAGGTGTCGTACCCGGCGAACGTATGGGGAGTTACTCTCCATCGGGAAGTACGCACCTCGAGGTGCCCAACCCACGCGGAGGTACGCGCACGTGGTCACGCGCACGGCACAGGAACGGCGGGACGAGGAGAAACGGGCCTACGACGCCTATCTCGCTGCCTGCCCGGCCCGGAAGCTGCTCGACGAGGTCTCGGGCAAATGGGTCAGTCTCGTCCTCGTCGCCCTCGGCGACGGGCCCCAGCGCTACAGCGATCTCTCCCGCCGGATCGCCGGAGTCAGCCAGAAGATGCTCACGCAGACCCTGCGCACCCTGGAACGGGACGGTCTGCTGACCCGCACCGTCACCGCTTGCGTGCCGGTCCGCGTCGACTACGAACTGACCGATCTCGGCCGGAGCCTCCGGCAACTGGTGGCCGGGATCAAGGACTGGGCCGAGTCTCGGTTCGACGAGGTCGAGTCCGCCAGGGTTCATTACGACGCGCGATCGGCGGCTCTCACCATCGGGTCGGACGGCGCGGGCTAGGGTAACCGGGTGTCCACCGCACGCGCCGAACGATTGGTCAACCTGGTTCTGGCCCTCCTGTCCACCCGGCAGTACCTCACCGCCGAGCGGATCCGGGGCATCGTGCCCGGGTACGCCGACGCGGCCAGCGACGAGGCCTACTTCCGCATGTTCGAGCGCGACAAGACCGAACTGCGCGAACTCGGCATCCCGCTGGAGACCGGCCGCAACTCCGCGTTCGACGGGATCGACGGCTACCGCATCGCGCGCCGCGACTACGAACTCGGCGAAATCGACCTCGCGCCGGACGAGGCGACCGCAGTCGGCCTTGCCGTCCGGCTCTGGGATTCACCGGAACTGACCGGCGAGGCCCAGGGCGCGCTGGTGAAGCTCCGCGCCGCCGGGGTCGAGGTCGATGACCACGCCCCGACCGTCGTCGAACCCCGTGTCCGCGCCGAACCGGCGTTCGGCCCGTTGCTCGCCGCTGTCCAAGCCGGGCAGGCGGTGCGCTTCGAGTACCGCCGCAGCGGTTCGGCCGAGCGCAAGATCCGCACCCTCGAACCGTGGGGCGTCGTGTCGTGGCGGGGCCGCTGGTACGTCGTCGGGCACGACAGGGACCGTGGCGCGCCGCGGTGCTTCCGCTTGTCGCGCGTGACAGGGAAGGTCGACGCCTTCGGGCAAACCGGCGTCGTCGAGCGCCCGGAAGGGATCAACCTGCTGCAGATGGTGTCCGCCAGCAGCAGCGAGGATCCGTCCGCGCCGACCACCGCCAGTGTCTGGGTCGCCGACGGCCGGGCCGCCGGGATCCGCCGCCGCGGCCGGGTGGTCGGCCGCAGCACCGCCGGGGGAGAAGAAGGCGACCTCGTGGAGATCGAGCTGTACTACCCCGAATCCGCCGCCGACTGGCTCACCGCCCACGGCCCGGACGTCCTGGTCCTCGAACCCGAGGTCCTCGCGAAGTCGGTACTCAGCCGCCTCGAAGCCGTCGCGCACGCCGGTGGTGCCCGATGAGCGCCACCGGACGGATGCCGCGCCTGCTCGCGCTCGTGCCGTACCTGCTCGCCCGGCCGGGGATCAAGATCGTCGACGCCGCCCACGACTTCGACGTCACGCCCAAGCAGTTGCGCAAGGACCTCGAACTGCTGTGGATGTGCGGGCTGCCCGGCTACGGCCCCGGCGACCTGATCGACCTCTCGTTCGAGGGCGACACGATCGTCGTCACGCACGACGCCGGCATGAACCGCCCGCTGCGGCTCACCGGTGGCGAGGCGACGGCCATGCTCGTCGCGCTGCGGGCGCTCGCCGAGACGCCCGGCGTGGTCGACGCCGACGCGGTCCGCCGCGCCATCGCGAAGATCGAGGCCGCCGCAGGGCAGGCCCAGCCGTCGGGGATCGTCGTCGGAGGGGGAGTGCGGGAAGGCAAGAAGACCGCCGGCACCCGCGAAGCCGTCCGCGCCGCTCTCACCGCGAGGCGCGCGTTGCGGATCCGGTACTACACCGCGTCGAAGGACGAGATCACCGAACGCACCGTCGATCCCATGCGGCTGCTCATCGTCCAGGCGGTCGGCTACCTCGAAGCGTGGTGCCGCCGCGCCGAAGGGGTCCGGTTGTTCCGGCTCGACCGCATCGACGAGCACACCGTGCTCGACGAACCCGCGGTGCCGCCGGCGCACGCCCGGCCCACTGACCTTTCCGATGGTGTTTTCCGCCCGCGTCCCGATCAGCAGGAAGCCGTCCTCGTCCTCGATCCCGACGCACGCTGGGTAGCCGAGTACTACCCCTGCGAGGAACTCGACGAGCTCGACGGCGGGCGCCTGCGGATCCGGATGCGCTACGCCGACGAGTCGTGGATGGTCCGGCTGATCCTCGGTCTCGGGGGAGACGCGCAGGTCGAGAGCCCCGCCACACTCGGTGAGGCGGTTCGTCGACGGGCCGCCGACGCGCTGGCCCGGGCTCGTCACCTTGCGTCAACCTACGAGCAGTAGGGTGACGCCGTGTCGTACCTGCCGAGCATCGCGCTCGCCGTCGCCGGGCTGATCCTGCTCTTCGTTCTGCTAATCAAATTACGCAGAGTCTTGCGCGTACTCACCCATACGATGAGCATGGTGGCTACGAACACCCGAAAACGGACAGGGCTGCTTCGTGCCCGGTCGGCCGCGCTCCGCGTGGCGATCGCGCAACGACGTGGGCTCGAAGACCGGTAACATCTCACCCAGAGACTCGAGAAGGAGGCCGCAAACGATGAACGCGCTGCAGCCGTGGCACATCATCATCCTGGTGCTCGTCGTTGTTCTGCTGTTCGGCGCCAAGAGGCTTCCGGACGCCGCGCGGTCCATCGGCAAGTCCATGAAGATCTTCAAGGCCGAGACCAAGGACATGGCCGGCGGAGACAAGGACAAGGCCGCCGAGACCGAAGAGGTCGACACCAAGCAGCTGCCGCAGGCCACCACGCCCGCGCCCGCCGCTCCTGCCGCGTCCGCACAGGACAAGCAGGTCGCCGACCTCCAGCGTCAGCTCGACGAGCTCAAGAAGCAGCAGGCCCCGACGCCCGCTCCGGCCGAGCAGGCGCAGAAGAACGCCAGCTGAGCGGTTTTCCGGCCAAGCAGCTTCCAGCCAGCCCAGCTGAGCCTGTTCGCGGATGAGCGCGCCGAATCACGGCGCGCTCATGGTGGACCCTGACGAGAACGGACTGTTCAGTGGCGGATTCCGCCTCAGGTGACGAGCACCGCGGGTCGAAGCGGAGCAAGCGCAGTCGTCGGAGCAACCCCGACGGCACGATGACACTCGTCGAGCACATCTACGAGTTCCGGCGCCGTCTCGGCTTCGCGCTGCTCGCCCTCGTCGCGGGCGGAATCATCGGCTTCATCTGGTTCCAGACGACGATCGGCCCGATCCCGTCGCTGGGCAAGCTGCTGACCGATCCCTACTGCGCCGTTCCCGCGGATCGCCGGTTCGACGGCCCCACGGGTGGCTGCAAGCTCCTGCAGACGGTGCCCTTCGAAGCGTTCATGACGCAGTTGAAGGTCGGTCTCGCCGGTGGCGCGGTCTTGCTTTCGCCGTTGTGGCTCTATCAGATCTGGGCGTTCATCGCGCCCGGTCTGTACTCGAAGGAGCGCAAGTACGCGCTCACCTTCGTCGCGTTCGCGTCGGCGCTCTTCGCCGCCGGCGCCGTGCTGGCGTACCTCCTCGTCCCGCACGCTCTCGCACTGCTGATGGACTTCGGTGGCGATCAGTTCATCACCGCGCTCACCGCGGACAAGTACGTCTCGTTCATCCTGTCGCTGCTGCTGATCTTCGGCGTCAGTTTCGAACTGCCCCTGCTCGTGGTGATGCTGAACCGCGTCGGCGTCGTGAAGTACCAGATGCTGAAGAAGTGGCGCCGCGGCCTGATCATGGCCCTGTTCGTCTTCGCCGCGTTCGCGACACCCGGTTCGGACCCGTTCTCGATGCTCGGCCTGGCCGTGGCGCTGATCTTGCTGCTGGAGATGTCCATCCAGATCGCGCGCTTCCACGACCGCAAGCTCGACAAGGAACGCGGCACCGAGGGCTGGGACAAGCTCGAAGACGACGAGGCCGCGCCGTTCGACTACACGCCGAGCACGATCGACGACGAGCCCCCGGCCACCACGGGTGGCAAGCGGACCAACACCGACGACGTCACCTGATCCCCGGGATGCACGCAGCACTGGCCGTCCACCCCGCTTCCGGGAACGGGGCCGCGGGACGGCTGATGGAGTCGGTCGCGGCGCGGCTGCGGCCCGTCGTGGACCGGCTCGACGTCCTCGTCGCCGAAACGGTCGAGGAATCCCGCGCGCTGATGACCGACTCGCGCACGGCCGGGCTGGACGCCCTCGTCGTCCTCGGCGGTGACGGCGCGGCGCACCAAGGCGTCCAGTTCTGCGCCGAATCCGGCGTGGCCCTCGGTGTGGTCCCCGCGGGTACCGGCAACGACTTCGCCAGGGCGCTCGGCATCCCGGAGAACCCGCACGCGGCCGTCGATCTCGTCGCCAGGCGACTCGCGAAAGGCGATCGCCGGAGGATCGACCTCGGGCGGGCCGGAGGCGAATGGTTCGCCACCGTGCTGTGCTCCGGCTTCGACGCCCTCGTGACCGAACGCGCCAATCGGCTGACCTGGCCTCGCGGCCCGCGCCGCTACGACGTCGCGATCCTGGCCGAACTCGCCGCGTTCCGGCCCCGGCCCGTCGTGCTCCGCACCGACGTCGAGACACTCGAACTCGACGCCACCATGATCGCCGTCGGCAACACCCCGTTCTACGGCGGCGGGATGCGGATCTGCCCCGGAGCCGATCCGGAAGACGGCCGGTTCGACGTCACCGTCGTGGGCGCCGCGACCCGGCGCGACCTTCTCCGCATGCTGCCCGGCGTCCGCTCCGGCCGGCACATCGAGCATCCGGCGGTCCGGACCCTCAAGGCTGCCCGGCTGCATGTCGCGGGCAGTGACCTGCCCGTCTACGCCGACGGCGAGCCGCTGGGCGGCCTGCCGATCGACATCACCTGCGTCCCCGGCGCGCTCACCGTCGTCGGTTGAGCCCGGCGTAGTCGCCCGCGCGCCACACCTGCCCCCGGAACGTCGCGGCCGACATGAGGTCGCCGCGCGGGAAGAACACCCCGCCGCACCGGTGGCAGAACCACGCCTGCCGCCAGTACGCCAGCGCGTCGGGGATGCCCCGCCGGATCCGCGCGTTGCGCCGGAGCCGGAGCACGAACAGGACGGCGAACAGCGCGACCAGTGCGAAGGCTCCGAATGGGAAGATCCAGGCCCCGATGGCCTGCCCGACGCGGCCGGTTTCGGTCGGCGCGGGGTCCTCGGCGAGCATGTCCGTGGCGAACGAGACGAACACGAAGGCCGGGATCAGCAGGACCAGCGCGAGCGCCAGGAAACACCCGCCGCCGCGGACCACCGGGTACGGATTCAGCGCCGCCGCGGTCGCGGTCACCGACACGCCGCGGTGTGTCGTCGCGGTGTAGACCACGCCGTCACCGGCGGGGACGGCCGTCATGCCCCCTTGCACCCGGTAGGTGGTCTGCCCGCCCTGGAACACGGCCGGCACGCTTTGCACCTGGTCGACCTGCGCGCACTGCGGGCAAGCGATCTCCACGGTGTCCCCTCTCGATCACGGATCAGCCTCTTGGATGACAGAGCCGTGTCGGCCGTTCCCGAGATCGTCACACCGGGTGCGAACTGTCGGTGGGGTATGGAACGCTGACGAAGTGGTCAATAGCCCTTCACAGACCCCGGCCGAGGCATACGCCGCCTCCAAGCGCCGTGCGCAGTATCCCCAGCTGACCCGCTTCGCGGCCGAGTCGTCGTTCGAATTCGACGACTTCCAGGTCCGCGGTTGCGAGGCGCTCGAGGACGGGCACGGCGTGCTCGTCTGCGCGCCCACCGGCGCCGGGAAGACCGTGGTCGGCGAGTTCGCGGTGCACCTCGCCCTCGCCGAGGGCCGCAAATGCTTCTACACGACACCTATCAAGGCGTTGTCGAACCAGAAGTACGCCGACCTCGTCGGCCGCTACGGCGCCGACGCCGTCGGCCTGCTGACCGGCGACACCTCGATCAACGGCAACGCCCAGGTCGTGGTCATGACCACCGAGGTCCTGCGCAACATGCTCTACGCCGGGTCCTCGACCATCGGGGAGCTCGCGTACGTGGTGATGGACGAGGTCCACTACCTCGCCGACAGGTTCCGCGGCGCCGTCTGGGAAGAGGTCATCCTCCACCTGCCCGAGCACGTCCGGGTCGTCGGCCTGTCGGCCACGGTGAGCAACGCCGAGGAATTCGGCGAGTGGCTCGTCGAGGTCCGCGGCGACACCACCGTCGTCGTCGACGAGCACCGCCCCGTGCCGCTGTGGCAGCACATGCTGGTCGGCAACCGGCTGATGGACCTGTTCGCCGGCCAGGAGGAACACGCGCCCGGCGCCGAACTGCGGATCAACCCGAGCCTGCTGCGCCGCACCGAAGAGGTCGGCCGTGGTTTCGCCCCGGCGGGGATGCGCGGGCCGAGGGGCCGGCGCGGCGCGCCGTCACGGATGCCGCGGTTCCGGCCGCCGTCCCGCACCGACACGGTCGAGCGCCTGGACAGCGCCGGTCTGCTCCCGGCCATCGTGTTCATCTTCTCGCGCGCGGGCTGCGACGCCGCCGTCGGCCAGTGCGTCCGATCCGGTCTGCGGCTCAACGGCCCCGAAGAGGTCGAGAAGGTCCGTCGCATCGTCGCGGAGCGCACCAAGGACCTGCCCGAAGGCGACCTCGGTGTCCTCGGCTACTGGGAATGGCGCGAGGCGCTCGAACGCGGCATCGCCGGGCACCACGCGGGGCTGCTCCCGGCGTTCAAGGAGACCGTCGAGGAACTGTTCGTCCAGGGTCTGGTGAAGGTCGTCTTCGCCACCGAGACGCTCGCGCTCGGCATCAACATGCCCGCGCGCACCGTCGTCCTGGAACGGCTGGTCAAGTACAACGGCGAGGCGCACGTCGACCTGACGCCGGGGGAGTACACGCAGCTCACCGGCCGCGCCGGGCGCCGCGGGATCGACGTCGAAGGCCACGCCGTCGTCGCCTGGCAGCCGGGGATCGACCCGAAGCAGGTCGGCGGTCTCGCCTCGACCCGGACGTACCCGCTGCGGTCGTCCTTCCGGCCCGGCTACAACATGGCGGTGAACCTGGTCGCCCAGGTTGGCGCCGAGGCGGCCCGTGACCTGCTGGAACAGTCGTTCGCGCAGTTCCAGGCCGACCGGGCGGTGGTCGGGACGGCGCGGCGGATCGAGCGGAACAAGGAGGCCCTGCGGGGCTACACCACCGCCATCACCGGCGAATTCGACGAGATGCTGGAGTACGTCGAGCTGCGCGCGAAGATCTCCGCCAGGGAGAAGGCGCTCTCGCGGCAGAACACCTCCGCTCGCCGGGCAGGCACGGCCGAGTCGCTGGAGAAGCTCCGCAAGGGTGACGTCATCGCCGTGCCCGCGGGCAGGCGCGCGGGGCTCGCGGTCGTCGTCGACCCGGGGCTCGACCCGATCCGCGAACCGCGGCCCGTCGTGGTCACCGAGGACCGGTGGTCCGGGCCGCTCTCGGTCGCCGACTTCCCGGCGCCGGTGGAAGCGCTGGGGAACATCAAGCTGCCGAAGCACATCGAGCTGCGTTCGCCCAAGACCCGCCGTGACATCGCCGCGAGCCTCCGTAACGCGGGAATCTCCTTGCCCGGCAGGCAAAAGCGCCGCGCCGGGGCCAATGAGGACGGTGAGCTCGCCGCGCTGCGACGTGCGCTGCGCGCGCATCCGTGCCACGGCCTGGCCGAGCGCGAGGCGAACCTGCGCTGGGTCGAGCGGTACCAGCGTCTCTCGGCGGAGACCGAGCAGCTGGAACGCAAGGTCGCCGCGACGACGCATTCGCTCGCGCGCGCCTTCGACCGCATCCTGCGCCTGCTCGGCGAGCGCGGTTACCTCGGTCCCGAGTCCAAGGGCGATGGCGAGGATCGCGTCACCGAACACGGCAAGCGGCTCACCCGCCTCTACAGCGAGTCCGACCTGCTCGCCGCCGAGTGCATCCGGCACGACGTCTGGAAAGGCCTGGCGCCCGCCGAACTCGCGGCGGTCGTCTCGACGCTGGTCTTCGAGGCGCGCCGGGACACGGCGGGGGAGCCTCGACTGCCCGCGGGCAAGGTGCTCGACGCCTGGCAGGCGACCACCCGCCTGTGGATGGAGCTCACCGAGGACGAGCGAGAGCACAAGCTGGACCGCACCCGCGAGCCCGACGCCGGGTTCGCCTGGCCGATCTACCGCTGGGCGCGCGGCGAATCGCTGGAGAAGGTCCTCACCGCCGCCGAGGCGAACGGGCAGGAAATCTCCGCAGGCGACTTCGTGCGCTGGTCGCGGCAGGTCATCGACCTGCTGGACCAGATCCGCGACGTCCTCGGGCGGGCCGATCCGGTCGGGGCGGCCGCTTCGGACGCGGTGAAGGCTTTGAGGCGCGGAGTCGTGGCGGCCGGCGGCGCCTGACCGGCCGCTGACCTGCACGATTCCAGCGGAGGTCCGATCGACGGTGAAGGAATCGGGACACTCAACGTCCCAAATCCTTCACCGTCGCGAGGTCGTGCCACCCAGCCCTGCGGCCGACAGCCGAGCAGGTGGCAAGGACGGTTAGTGCGATCCGGTATTTACCTACCTGCGCCTGACCTCGGCGAAGGTGGCGTTTCGGGAGAGTTCCGGGATCGACGATGGAGGAATCGGGACGTTCAGTGTCCCGATTCCTCCATCGTCACACCTTCCACTCAGCACGAAGACACCGGATCCCGGTGGGCAGGCAACTACGAGTCCGCTGGAACCAGCCTCGCCATTCACGAGGCATTGGGCTGACCGGCGGACCGGATGCCGCCACCGGTGTGAGCACGGTCGCGGCCAGTTGCCCCGACACCACCCGGGAACAGTGGGCAGGGGCGCCGACCTGTGGTTGGATCGCCCACGACGGCCATGCAGGTCGGCCGGTGACGATGGCGGAACAGGCGGAGGCGAAACGATGAGCACGCCGTATGGCGGCAACGACCCGCAGCAGCAGCCCCAGTGGGGCCAGCAGCCGGGCTACGGGCAACAGCCGGGCGGCGCTCAACCGCCGAGCGGTCCGCAGCAGCAGCCGCAGTGGGGTCAGCAGCCGCAGTACGACCCGTCGCAGACGCAGCAGCAGCCCCAGTGGGGCCAGCAGCCCGCACCCTACGACCCGTCCCAGCAGCAACCGGGGTACCCGCAACAGCAGCAGCCCGGCTACGACCCCTCCCAGACGCAGCAACAGCAGCCTCAGTGGGGCCAGCAGCCGGGTTATCCGCAGAGCGGCCCCCAGCAGCAGCCTGGCTACCCGCAGAGCGGCCCGCAGCAGCAGCCGCAGTACGGGCAGCCGCAACAGCAGCAGCCTGGCCAGTACGAGTACGGCCAGAGCCAGTTCCCGGGCACGCAGGGCGAGGCACAGGACAAGCCGAAGTCGAAGAAGGGCCTGTTCATCGGGATCGGCGCGCTCGTGGTGATCATCGCCGCGGTCGGCGTCCTCGGGTTCGTCACGCCGGGCTGGTTCAACACCCAGGTCTTCAACAACACCCAGATGCAGACCGACGTGCAGAAGCTGCTCACCGAGACCTACGGGATCAAGGAGATCAGCGCGGTCACCTGCCCTGCGGGCCAGGAGGTCAAGGACGGGGTGAAGTTCACCTGCACCGCCACGATCGAGGGCAAGCCGCAGGAGGTGCCGATCACCGTGAAGGGTGACACCGGCAACTACGAGGTCTCGCCACCCGCCGTCACCAAGTAAACGGCGGGCGCCGGGGACGGTCGATCCTGCATGATCGTCCCATGAGCGACTTTTCAGTGCGGCTGTTGCGGTCCGACGAGGAACGGGCCGCGATCGATCTGTTCAGGCACGCCTTGCACGTGAAGGCGATGACCGACGAGGAATGGTCGGCCATCGGCGAGTCGATGCAGCCGGACCGTGGGTTCGGTGCGTTCGACCCGGACCTGATCGGCACCGTGCGGTCCTTCGATTCGGAGGTGACGCTGCCCGGCGGCGGCAGCACGCCGCTCGCCGCGGTCAGCCTCGTCGGTGTCCGCGCCGACCGCATCCGGCGTGGTGTCCTGACCGCGTTGATGCGCGCCCAGTTCGAGGATTTCGCCGCTCGCGGCGTCCCGGCGGCGATGCTGCACGCGTCCGAGGGCGCCATCTACGGCAGGTTCGGTTACGGCATCGCCGCACGGGGCAAGACGATCGACGTCGACAGGCACCGCGCCCGGTTCCGCCCCGAGGTCCCGGCGGGCGGACAGATCTCCTTGCTGGACCCGGAAAGCACCATCGAGCAGTGGCCGTCGCTCTTCGACGCCCTTCCGCGCACCCGGCCCGGCATGATCGCGCGGAGCCCGCATCTGTGGCCGGGTTACGAGCGGGACGTGCGCCGGGCGACCACGCCGGTCACGACAGCCGTGCATCGCGGCCCGGACGGCATCGACGGCTACGCCACCTACACCGTCGAGAGAGCCAAATTCGGTGATCCGTCGCAGTTGAAGATCCAGGACTTCCACCACGCGAACCCGGAGGCGTTCGCCGGGTTGTGGCGGTATCTGCTGTCCGTGGACCTGGTCGACCGCATCACCGCCGAAAAGCGGCCGCTCGACGAACCGGTCGAGTTGCTGTTCGCGGATCCGCGGCACGTGAGCGTGCAGAAGATCCAGGACGAGGGCTGGCTCCGGCTGGTCGACGTCGCCACGATGCTCGACGCCCGCACTTACCGGGGCGAACCGGTCGTCATCGAAGTCACCGATCCCTTCCTGGACCACAACTCCGGCCGCTACCGCCTGTCCGGGGACGGTGCCGCCCGCACCACCGACCCGGCGGATCTCGAAATGCACGTCGACACCCTGTCGATGCTGTACCTCGGGGGCTGGCGCGCGTCGGAGCTCGCGGCCGCCGGACGCGTCCGTGCCACCGGCGAGGCGGCCTTGGAGCGAGCGGACCTGCTGTTCGGCACGCGTGTGAACCCCTGGTGCGGTACCTTCTTCTGACGTTGGATGATCACATTCGGTGGGGGTGGAGAAGCTTGAGCAGGCGAGCCGTCGCGACGGTCGGTCTGTGCTGTGCCGCTTTCGCGGTGCTGGCGGCGTGTTCGGACAGCCCGGCACCCGCACCGGCGACGAAGACCGTCACGGTCCCGCCCACGACGAGTGCCTCGTCGAGCGCGCCGGCCACCGGCGGTTCGTCCTCCAGCGCTCCGGGCAGGGTGTTCGACCCGAGGACCATGCAGGCGGATGTGCGGAAGATCCTCACCGAGACCTATCAGGTGGGCGAAGTCGGCGACGTGCTCTGCCCGGCGAACCAGACGGTCAAGGACGGCAGCACGTTCAGCTGCACCGTCCAGGTCGGCGGGGCGGGCAAGACCGTCACGATCACCGTCACCGGCGAAGACGGCCGGTACGAAGTCGGCGCGCCCGGCTGAAAACCGGTTGGGGTTCGCCGGTGACGGACGGCAGGATCTCCTGGCATGAGCGAATTCCATGTCCGCGTCGTGGCCGAAGGCGAGCAACGGGCCTGCCTCGAAGTCCTCGAACAGGCCCTGCACGCCAAACCGGTTTCGGACGAGGCCTGGGCCAAGATGGCGCCGAGCTGGCCCGCCGCCGGGAAGTTCGCCGCGTTCGACGACCACGGCGCCCCGGTGGGGATCGCGAGTTCCTTCGACACCGAGCTCACCGTCCCCGGTGGACAGAAGCTCGCCACCGCGGCCGTCGACGGTATCGCCGTCCGCGCCGACTGGACCCGCCGCGGGATCCTCACCGCGATGATGGCCGTCCAGCTGGAGGACTTCGCCGCGCGCGGCGTCCCGCTGGCCGCGCTCCACGCTTCGGAAGGCGTGATCTACGGCCGCTTCGGTTACGGCGCGGCCACCTTCTGCAAGGGCGTCTCCGTCGAACGCCCGCGTGCCCGGCTTCGTGACGGCGTGGGGCGGGACGGGGAGGTCAGGTTCGTGACCCCGGCCGAGGCCGTCGAGCGCGTTCCCGCGCTGTACAACCGCTTCGCGGGAACGCGGCCGGGATTCGTCGCCCGCCCGGCCCACTGGTGGCCGGGCTTCTTCGACAGGCTGGTCACCGGGAACGACGGCTATCGCGTCGCCATCCACAGTGGACCGGACGGCGACGACGGTTACGTCGTCTACCAGACCATCGACGCGCGCGATCGGCAGGCGCCGGAACGCGGAGCGATCCTGGACATCCGGGAACTCGATGCCGCGACACCGCGGGCCTGGGCGGGATTGTGGCGGTTCCTGCTGTCGGTCGACCTGGTCTCCGCCGTCGCTGGACGGGGGCGCCCGATGGACGAGCCCGTCGCCGAACTGCTCACCGACCCGCGTGCGGTGAACACGACCGAAGTCATCGACGACCTGTGGGTGCGGCTCGTCGACGTGCTCGCGGCACTGCGGGCGCGCACCTACGGCGCCGCCGAATCCGTGGTGCTCGAAGTGCTCGACAGGCAGCTTCCGGACAACAACGGCCGCTACCTCGTCGGCCCCGGCGGTGCGGAACGCACGACCGCAGAGGCGGATCTGCGGCTGGACGTCGCCACCCTGTCGTCGCTGTATCTCGGCCACGGCCTCTTCGCCGACCTGGCGTTGTCAGGCCGTGTCGAGGTTCTGGACGAGGCCGCGGTCGGCCGTGCCGACACGCTGTTCCACACCGCGCGTGCCCCGTGGTGCGGGACGTTCTTCTAAGCCGGATTGCGCCGCGGTTTGATCCGCACCTGCGGGAGCGTGGGTGCGGGCAACCACGCCGTGGTGCCCTGATAACCCTCCACGGAGCCGAACCGGTCCGCCTGTGCCTGCCACGCTTCGCGGTACTCGGCGATCTCTTCGTGGCTGCGGCCCACGAAGTTCCACCACATGACGAGTTCCTCGGTGAATGGGGTCCCGCCGAGCAGGAGCACCCGGGCCGGTTCGCCGCCGGTGTTCGCCAGCGCCAGCCGTCCGGGGCCGGGCGCGAGATAGGCGAGCTCTCCGGTGCCGAGCGCGGTTCCGGCGACGGTGACGGAGCCGATGTCCTGCAGGACACCGTGTTCGAAGGCGGGGTCGACGTCGAGGGTCACGGTGGCCCCGGGCTCGACGGTGAGTTCAGCGCCCAGCAGGGGAGTGAACGCCGGGACCGGTGAGGTGGAGCCGGCGAGTGTGCCGAGAAAGACCCGTGCGGTGGCACCGGACAGGTGGCGCAAGGGTGGCGCGTAGTGCCGGAAGTCCCGTGCGGTGTCGCGGTGTTCGTCCGGCAGCGCGATCCAGAGCTGGACGCCGTGCAGCGTCGCAGTGTCCGATTTGGACACTGTGGATACTTCGGAGTGCGCGATGCCGTGTCCGGCGGTCATCAGGTTGAGTTCCCCCGGCCGGACCACGGCGTGGGTGCCGATGCTGTCGCGATGCTCGATCTCGCCGCTGAACAGCCAGCTCGCGGTCTGCAACCCGGTGTGCGGATGCGGCGCGACGTCCATCCCGCCGGACTCCGACACGTCCTGCGGCCCGTAGTGGTCGGCGAAACACCACGCGCCGATCAGGGACCGCTGCCGCTGCGGAAGGGTCCGGCGGACCCGGATCGCGCGCGGCCCGCCGAGCGGGACGTCACGCGGGGTCAGCACGGTGACGCCGTCGCCGGGGTGGTCCCGGCACAGCAACTCGGCCGGGTCGGCTTCGGTGTTGCTCACGGCTTGGGGAGCGCGGCCAGCAGACGCTCCACCGAACGGCCGAGATTCCAGCGTTCCGCCAGTTCCGCGACCTTGTCCGGGTCGGCGGGCTCGGACGGGACGGTGTCCGCGCGGGACTGCTCGACAGGCGCGTCGGCCGCGACCCGGACGACGGTCGGCGCGACCGCGAGGTAGTCGGCGGCGTCGCTCAGCCGCAGCCGTGTCTTGAGCGGCACACGCGAATCGCCGGCGTTGGACGCGTCGATCAGCTCCTGCAGCGAACCGAACTGGGTGATCAGCTTCGCCGCTGTCTTCTCGCCGATCCCGGCGACGCCGGGCAGCCCGTCCGACGGGTCCCCGCGCAGCGCGGCCATGTCGGCGTACCCGGGGCCGGCGTTCCCTGCCGGGATGCCGTACTTCTCGGCGAGCTCGTCCGGGCCGAGGATCTCGGCCTTGTTCCAGCCCTTGCCGACGTAGATGACCACTGTGGACGTCGGCTCGTGGCGGACCAGCTGGAACAGGTCGCGGTCACCGGTGATGACCTCGACGGGCGACTTCTGCTCGCGGATCGCGAGCGCGCCGATGACGTCGTCGGCCTCGTAACCGGCCGCTTCGGCCGTCGCGAGCCCGAAGGCCTCCAGCAGTTCGAGGATGATCGGCACCTGCGGTGTCAGCGTGTCCGGCACTTCTTCGACGTCGCCGCCCTCAGGGACCTCTTCGGCCACGCGATGCGCCTTGTAGCTGGGCAGCAGATCGGTGCGGAACTTCGGCCGCCAGTCCGCGTCCAGGCACGCCACGAGCCGGGCGGGCCGCCGGTCGACGAGGATTCGCGCGACGGTGTCGGTGAACCCGCGCACGGCGTTGACCGGTGTCCCGTCCGGGGCGGTCATCGACTGGGGCAGTGCGTAGAACGAGCGGAAGTAGAGGCTCGCGGAATCGAGGAGAGCGAGTGGTCCGGTCACGCGGACAGCCTGCCATGTCCGGGCCCGGATGTCCGTGAAGGACCCGACCCCCAGCCGGGTCCTCCCACGGAGACCGGTCAAGCGGCGTAGGGCCGCACCCGGCGTGCGTCGCGCAGCGCGTTGGCCCACCAGCTCAGCTGGTTCAGCAGGGTGGTGGCCGCGAGAGTGGCGCCTTCGGTGTCGTCGTGCTCGCCGTCGGGCCCGAAGTGGTTCCAGGCGTAGGGGAAGCTCACGGTCTCGCGGATCGTGGCGGCGTGGAGTTCGGCGAAGACCGGGCGCAGGTGCTCGACCGCGCGCAGGCCGCCGGAGATCCCGCCGTAGGAAACGAAAGCGACCGGCTTTCCGTGCCACTCGGGGCCGGTGGCGTCGAGCGCGGTCTTGAGCGGGCCGGGGTAGCTGTGGTTGTACTCGGGGACGATCACGACGACGGCGTCCGCGGCGGCGACACCGGGGGAGAGGCTGTCGGGGGCTTCGGCCAGGTCGATGACGGACAGAGTGACGTCTTCGCGCTGTTTCGCGCGATCGAGGAACCAGTTCGCGACGACGGGTCCGAAGCGGCCCTCGCGGACGCTGCTGATCACGACGGCGAGCTGATAGGGCGAGTTCGTTGTCATGTCGCAAACCGTAAAACCTGAACTTAAGTAGAGGTCAAACTCCGGAATCGGCTCATCGCCGGAAATCAATCGCAGAGAACTCTTTGCAAAGGACTCTCTGCGGTCGTAGGGTGGAAGGTATGGGGAAGAGCGGGAGATATCTCGCGCGGATCGACGGACGCCTTCTGCGGGCGTTGTCGCATCCACTGCGGGTCAGGATTTTGGAGCTGCTGCGGGAGGACGGCCCGGCGACGGCGTCCGGACTGGCGAAGCGGGCGGGGGAGAGTTCCGGGACCACGAGCTGGCATCTGCGCCAGCTGGCCGAATGCGGCCTGATCACGGAGGACACCGAACGCGGCAGTCGTCGCGACAGGTGGTGGAAGGCCGTGCACGAGGGTGACCAGATGCGGGCCAGGGACTTCATCGACGACCCGGATCTCACCGGCCCGTTCAGCGCCTACGCCCACGCGATGGTCGAGCGGCGCTATGCCGCCGAAGCGCAGTTCGTCGCCGAAGTGCGGGACTGGGCCGACGAGTGGATCGACAAGGTCAGCTTCCACGACTCACCGCTGTCCCTGACGCCCGACGAAGCCGCCGCGTTGAGCGACGAGATCATCGAGGTGATCAACCGCTACCGCCGTCCCGAGCAGGAGGGCGATACCCAGGTCCGCGTGCATTGGGCGGCTTTCCCGAGGAAATCCCGGCCGGAGACGCCATGAGCCGGATGCCACTGGGGGCTCTGGTCGTGGCTTCGGGGATCTCCTCGGCCGGGGTGATGATGACACTGCTCGCGATTCCCTGGTTCGTCCTGCAGAGCACCGGCAGCGGAACGAAAACGGGTCTCGTCACCGCGGCCGAAGTGCTCGGCCTGATGGTCGCCGCGTTGCTGGGCGGGCCGATCGTGGACAGGGTCGGTACGCGCCGGGCCAGCGTCGGCGCGGACCTGCTCACCACCGTCACGGTCCTGCTGATCCCGCTCGCGATGAACACGACCGGGCTCAGCCTGCCCGGGCTGATCGCGCTGTCGTTCGTGATGGGCGTGTCCCGCGGTCCCGCCGACACGGCGAAGCAGGTGCTGCTTCCCGGAGTCGCCGAACTCGGCGACGTTCGCATGAGCCGGGCGGCGAGCGCGGTCGAAGCGGCGATGAGGACCGGCCGGATGGTCGGCGGACCCGCGGCCGGCGCGCTCATCGCGCTGATCGGCCCGATACAGGTGCTGTACGCCGACGCAGGCGCGCTCCTGCTGTCCTCCGTGCTGGTGTTCACGCTGATCCCCGTGGCGGCCGGTCCGCCGAGGCCGTCGTCGGGCGGATACCTCAAGGAACTGCGCGAAGGACTCGGGTACATCAAGCGTGACAGTCTGCTGCGCGCGATGGTGGGCATGCTGATGCTCACCAACAGCCTCGACTTCGGGCTGCTCGGCGTCCTGTATCCGGCGTACGGCGATCAGGTCCTGCACAGCACCGCGCTCATCGGCGCGATGATCACCGCCGTCGCGGTCGGCGCGCTCATCGGCTCGGCGCTCTACGGCTGGGCGGGCCATCGGTTTTCCCGGCGGACGGCGATCCTCGTCGCCATCGGCATCGAGGGCGCGCCCAGATTCGCCTTGCTCGCGCTGGAACCGGCGCCCGCCGTCCTGCTCACCGGACTCGTGGCCGCCGGGATCGGGGCGGGCGCGCTCAACCCGATCGTGCTCCCGGCGGTCTACGAACGGGTCCCGGAAGCGGTCCGCGGCCGCGTGCTCAGCCTCCTCGTGGGCGGCGTGCTCGCCGCGATGCCGCTCGGCTCGATGGCGGCGGGGCTTCTGCTGGACGGCGTCGGGCTCGTCGGGGCACTCGCGGCTTTCGGAGGTCTGTACCTGATCGCCGGCACCTTCCCGGCGATCTTCCGGGTCTGGCGCGGGCTCGACGATCCCGCCCCGATCGGGGGTGACCGGCTGGTGAACGAAGGGGCACGGACCGACTAGGCTCGCCATCATGTCGCGCCGTTCCCTTCACAACCCAGCCCCCGACGCCGCCAGCCTCCGCGCCCGCCTCGATCGGGCCCGTGCCGCCGCGGTCGCCGCCGGCACCGACGCCCTGCTGATCGCACCCGGCTCGGACCTGCGCTACCTCATCGGCCAGGCCGGGGGCTCCTTCGAACGGCTGACCACGCTGGTGATCCCGGCCGACGGCGTCCCGGCGCTGGTGCTGCCGAAGCTGGAGGCGCCCGGCTACGCCGACGTTCCGGCCGACGAACTCGGCATCGAGATCGTCACCTGGGTCGACGGCGACAACGCCTACGAACTGGTCGCCGACAGGCTGGGCAAGCCTGGCCGGGTCGCGGTCAGCGACTTCACCCCGGCCTTGCACGTCCTCGCCTTCCGCGGCGCGCTCGGCGACGCCGAGCAGACGCTGGCCGGGCCGATCGTGCGCGAACTGCGGATGCGCAAGGACGCGGCCGAGATCCAGGCACTGCGCGACGCCGGTGCGGCCATCGACCGCGTGCACGCCCGCGTGCACGAATGGCTGCGCCCCGGCCGCACCGAGGCCGAGGTCGGCGCGGACATCACCGCCGCGATCGTCGAAGAGGGCCACACCCACGCCGATTTCGTGATCGTCGGCTCGGGCCCCAACGGCGCCAGCCCGCACCACGACGTCTCCGAGCGGGTCATCGAGCGCGGTGACGTCGTCGTGGTCGACATCGGCGGCCCGATCGCCGAGGGCTACAACTCCGACTCCACCCGCACCTACGCGGTCGGCGAGCCGCGCGACGCCGACGTCGCCGAGACGTACGCGGTCCTGCAGCGGGCCCAGCGCGCCGCGGTCGAGGCCGTCCGCCCCGGTGCCACCGCCGAGTCGATCGACGCCGCCGCGCGCGACATCATCGCCGAGGCGGGTTACGGCGAGTTCTTCATCCACCGGACCGGCCACGGCATCGGCCTCGACGTGCACGAGGAGCCCTACATCATCAAGGGCAACGCGCTGCCGCTCGAGCCGGGCATGGCCTTCAGCGTCGAGCCCGGCATTTACCAGCCGGGCCGCTGGGGCGCCCGCATCGAAGACATCGTCGTGGTCACCGAGGACGGCGTCGAGTCGGTCAACCAGCGTCCGCACGACCTGATCGTGCTCGACGCATGACCGGTTCCCTGGAGCCGCTGGACCAGGCCATCGCGCAGGAGCTGGCCGCGGACGGACGGCGCAGTTTCACCGATCTGGCCGAGCGGGTCGGACTTTCGGTGTCGGCGGTGCACCAGCGGGTGCGGCGCCTGGAGCAGCGCGGGGTGATCCTCGGGTACACCGCGCGGCTCGACGGCGAGCAGATCGGCCTCCCGCTCACGGCGCTGATCTCGCTGACGCCGAACGATCCGGCCGCTCCGGACGACTATCCGCAGCGTCTCGAGCACATCAAGGAGATCGAGTCCTGCTACTCGGTCGCCGGGGACGAGTCGTACATCCTCCTGGTCCGGGTGGCTTCGCCGCTCGGCCTGGAGGACCTGCTCCGCCGCATCCGCGAGTCCGCCAAGGTCTCGACCCGGACCACGGTGGTGCTGTCGACGCCGTTCGAAGGTCGTTCTCCCACCTTGTGAAACCGGAAAACGGGTGGGCTTGCGCGGCGCTGGTACGATAAAAGGTATGGCAACACGTAAGGTCACACTCTCACTCGACAGTGGTGCGCTCGAGTTCGCCGAGCGGGCGGCCAAGGCACACGGGATTTCGGTCTCGTCGTGGTTGTCCAAGGCTGCCCGCAGGGAAGCCGTCCGCACCGGATACACCCCGCAGCGAGCTCCGGTCGCACCGTCCGCCGAATCGGACGAGGCCGAGCTGACAGCCGCGGAGAAGGATCTGCGTGCACAGGGGTGAAGTCTGGACGTACCACCCCCCGACCGAACCGGCACGGCAGCGCACCGTCGTACTGCTGTCCTCGGACGGGGTGAACGAATCCGAGCGGCCGTGGCTGCTCGGCACCGAACTGCTGGACCGTGATCCGCAGGACATCCTCGGTGTCGCCGTCGACGCGCGGTACTGGGTCTCCACGCTGAACCTCACGCGCCTGTACCGGCCGTGGTTCGACGAGAAGATCGCGGAGATCGACCAAGAGGTCCAGGAGCGCATCGACATCGCGTTGCGCGCCGCGTTGGATCTCTAGCGGGCGACGACCTCGGGCGCGGCGTGCAGCTTGCCGTCGGCGCCGGAGAGGCACGAGGCGTTGCCGCCCCGGGCGGCGAGGAACTCGTTGAGGCAGTTCGCGATCTGCGCGTGGCCGTTCGCGTTGGGGTGGAAAGACTCCTGCAACGCGTGGCTCGCCCGGTCCACCTGGCCGAGGTCGCTCAGCTGCAGCGTCAGCCTGCTGAACCACTCGTTCGCCGGGTCACTGCTGCACGCCTCACGGCCGGCGCCTGCCCGCGAAAGGTCCAGGAACCGCGCGGTGGTCGCCCTCGACGCCTGCTTGAGCCCGTCCGACAGCACGGAGACGCCGTCGCGGCGCATCCACTCCAGATCCTCCGTACGGAACGGGCAGCCGTTCAGGCTGCGCAGCGTTTCCGGGATCTGGGGCCCGACAGGCGAGGCGTACGACATCAGCACGAGCTGGTAGTCCGCCGGGACGTAACCGGCCTGCGCCAGCACCTTCTTGACGTCGGCGACGGCGTTGGTCACCTTCGGCACCATCGCGTCCACTTTGGACTTCCAGGTTTTGCGGAGAGCTTCGCTGCACGGCGGGTTCTGCGGGGAGAACCACGCCTTGAAGCACTCGCTGACCTGAGCGGAGAACTTCGGCTCGTCGTTCGCGCCGATCGCGATCACCACCGCGGCGACCCGGTGGTCCTTGATCAGGTTCGCCAACTGCTGAGCCTGCGACGGCTCGGTCCACTGCTTGGCCTCGCCGAGGGCGACCTGCTCGGACGGCGCCCCCGAACACGCGAGGTTCACGCGCGCGGTGACGTCGGGGATCTTGACCTGCTCGACGAAGGCGTTGGGGGAGCGGTGGCACCAGTTGCCGCCCTGCCCGTTGGTCGTGGGCGTGTAGTTGCCCGCGCCTTCGCCGGAAACGGTGCTGTCGCCGAGGGACACGACCGTCAGTGGCCCCGTTCCCGGCGGTCCTTGGCGCGGGGAGGGCTGCCCTGGGCGGCTCTCCGGCCCGGTAAAGGCAATCAACCCGACGAGAACCACCACGAACGTGAGCGCGAGAGCACCCCACCACCACCGGAAACGTCGCATCGTCACCGGATTCTACGGAAGCCCGGTCCCGGCAGGGTGATCATGGCGGTGTGACGATGGCTATGCCCGGTCAGCCCGCCTCCGTCAGGTCCGTTCCGGCCGCCAGTTCCGACACGATGTCGAGCACGCCGGGCAACGCGGGCTTGTCGTTCCCCGGTGCCCAGGCCACCACGGTCCGGGTGGTGTCGCCTGCCAGCGGCACGAACACCACGCCGCTTCGCCGCAGGCTGTGCGAAGACCGGGCCAGCCTCGTGACGCCGATGCCGGCGGCGACCAGGCCGAGCAGACCCTGCACGGTCGCCGCCCGCTGGACGACGCGCGGGGTGAACCCGGCCGCCTCGAATTCGTTGTCGTAGCGGCGATGCCAGGGCTCCCACGAACTCCGCGGCGTGAGCACCCACGGCTCGTCGGCCAGGTCCGCGAGCTTCACTTCGGCCGCGTCGGCGAGCCGGTGTCCCTCCGGCAGGACGGCGCAGACCTCCTCGGTGATCAACGTGCGGGTCTCGAAGCCGTCGACCAGCGGAGGCCGCGTGAAGATCAGGTCGTAGCGTCCGCCGGTGAGCCCGTCGACGAGCGGCGCGATCTGGGTGTCGTCGGTGGTGAGGGTGAGATCGGGGAGACGGTCGCGGACGGCGCGCACCACCGGCGGGAGCAGGTAGTTGGCCGTGGTGGTGAGGAAACCGAGGTGGAGTGTGCCGATCTCGCCGCGCACCGCCCGGTTCAGCACCGAAAGCGCCTCGTCGTTGCGCGCGAGCACCGCACGGGCCTCCGGCAGGAACAGCGACCCGATTTCGGTGAGCCTTGTCCCGCGGCTGTCGCGCCGCAGCAGGCTCGCGCCGAGAACTCGTTCCAGGACGGTGATCTGCTGGGAAAGCGACTGCTGGGCGATGTGCAGGCGGCGCGCGGCCTTGGTGAAGCTCGCGTCTTCGGCGACCGCGACGAAGTAGCGCAGCTGCCGCAGCTCAGGGGTCACAGGCTCTGACTGTAGCCGCACCAGGAAGCCGGTGTTGGCGGGCAAAGCGCGATCTTCGCAGGATGGGTGGCAGGAACTTCACTGGAGGAAACAGGAATGACGAAGGAAACCGACGGCCGCGTCTGGTTGATCACCGGCTGCTCATCCGGCTTCGGCAGGCACCTCGTCCTGGCCGCGCTCGACGCCGGCGACCGCGTGATGGCCACGGCCCGCCGTCCGGAAACCCTGGCCGAGCTGGAAGAGCTCGGCCAGGGCCGGGTGCGTGTCGCGGCGCTCGACGTCACCGATCCCGCTCAGGTCGAGGCCGCCGTCCAGGCCACGCTCGCCGAGTTCGGCCGGATCGACGTCGTGGTCAACAACGCCGGTCATGGCTCGGTCGGTGCGGTCGAAGAACTGACCATGCCCGACCTGCGGAAGCTGATGGACGTGATGTTCTTCGGCGCCGTCGAGGTGACGAAGGCCGTCCTGCCGCACCTTCGGGAACAGGGCAGCGGGGCGATCGTGCAGATGAGTTCGATGGGCGGACAGCAGAGCCCGCCCGGATTCGGGGCCTACTGCTCGGCGAAGTTCGCGCTGGAAGCGATGTCGGAAGCCCTCGCCGCCGAGGTCGCGCCGTTCGGGGTGAAGGTGCTGATCGTGGAGCCCGGCGCTTTCCGGACCGGGTTCGGCGGCAGCGCGTTGCAGCGCTCGCGGGTGATCGACGCCTACCGCGAATCCACCGGCGCCATCCGGGACTTCGTCGAGGGGATGGACGGTTCCCAGCCCGGCGACCCGTCGAAGGCCGCTGCTGCGATCCTGAAGGCGCTCGACAGCGACAACCCGCCGCTTCGGCTCGCCCTCGGGGATGACGCCGTCGATGGCCTCCGGGCTTCGCAGGAGGCCAGGGCGGCGGAGCTGGCCGCCTGGGAAGCCTTGAGCCGCTCCACCGCCTTCTGAGAGGTCAGGCGCCGACCCAACGCCCGATCGCGATGTCGAGCAGCTTCCGGGCGTTGTCTGTTGAGTCGTCCGCCCAGGCGATGATCCCGTCCGGGCGCACGAACAGGCTCGGCTGAGAGGTATCGGAGACCGGATCCGCCGCGTACGCGACGCTGTCCGCCAGTCCGCGGACAGCGTCGGCGTACCGGCCATCGGGTGAGCGGTCGACGAGCACGAAGCGGCCGTCGTGAGCGTGGTCGGCGAGCCGGTCCCCGGACTCCAGTTCGACATCCCCGGCGATCGAGCCGACCGGGGCGCATGCGTCATCGGCGACGTTGTAGTGCTGCAGGATCCCGGAGGAGAGCGCGATCATCCGGTTGGTCGCGCCGGGGACGGCGAACAGTTCGTCCCCGACGACCTTCCGCAGCTGCGCGGTCCGTTCGTCGCCGCGCATGAGGGCCACCTGGGCGCGGGTCCAGTCCAGGACCCACGCTCCGATCGGGTGCCGTTCGGAGTGGTAGGTGTCGAGCAGCCCGGCGGGCGCCCACCCGTTGACGGTCGCGGCGAGCTTCCAGCCCAGGTTCACGGCGTCGCCGAGGCCGAGGTTGAGGCCCTGGGCGCTGAACGGCGAGTGCACGTGAGCGGCGTCGCCCGCCAGGAACACCCTGCCGTGGCGGTAGGTCCGGGCCTGGCGCGCGTTGTCCGACCAGCGGGTCGCCCGCCCCCGCAGCCGGGTGATCGTCACCGGGACGCCGGTGACTTCCCGCACCGCGCTCTGGAGCTCTTCGAGGGTCACGGGAGCGTTCTTGTCCTCGGGCTGGGGCGCGAACTTGGCGACGAGGACGCGTCCCGGCATCGGACCGTAGGTGTAGATGCCGCGGGGCGTCCAGTTCCACCCGCGGCGCAGTTCGCTCGCGTCGTCGAAGTCCGCGATGGCCTGGTAGCCCACCAGTTCCGGGTCGGTGCCCACGAAGTCGACGCTGAGCCGTTTGCGGACGACGCTTCGGCCGCCGTCGGCCGCGACGACCCAGCTCGCGGCGAAGTCGCCCGCGCTGGTCTCGACGACCACGTCGGCATCGTCGTCGAGGCCGGTGCCGGTGCTCCGCAGATCCCGCACCTCGACACCGCGGCGGATCTCGACGCCCAACCGGGCGCAGTGTTCGCCGAGCAGCAGTTCGAGGTCTTGCTGCGGTACCAGGATCCCGTTGGCCACCGCCGTATGCGCGGCGAGGGCCGGGTCGTCCTGGTCGACCAGATCGTGCCGGAACATGATCCCCGCGAAATGCCCGATGACCGCGAACCGGCGTGAGGTCCGGCCCGCGGCGTCCGTCAGCTCGCGCACGGTCCGGTTCGAGCGGCCGGCGGTGAAGGCGTTGGCCTCGGCCAGGCGGCCGCGCTGCACCTCCTCCGCGGCGGGCAGCAGGCCACGCCGGTCCAGGATCTCGGCGCTGGCGACGTTGATCGAGCCGGACTTGATCGTCGTGTCCGGCTCCTCGAGCCGCTCCAGCACGGTCACGCGGACCCCCCGCAAGGCCAGCTCGCTCGCGAGGAACAGGCCGGTGGGTCCGGCGCCCACGACGATCACATCGGTCTGACGCATCTCAGCTCCAAGCTTTACTTAGTAAGGTTACTTGGTAAGCTTAACGAGTAAAGGTAAGGTTGTCACATGGCGAAGCGAGGAGACCGGGGCGGCTCGAAGACAAGGGCGCATCTCGCCGCGGTCGCGACGGAGCTGTTCGTGGAGCGGGGTTTCGAGGACGTCACCGTCGCCGAGATCGCGGCCGCGGCCGGTGTTTCGAAGGTGACGGTGTTCTCGCACTTCGATCGCAAGGAGGACCTCGCGCTCGACCGTCTTCCGGACGCCGTCGGCATGGTGCGGGCGGCGATTCGCGAGCGGGCGGACGAGGTCACCGCTGTCGAAGCACTGCACGCCATGGCCGCCGGACTGGCGAAGGAGCAGCATCCGCTGTCGGGATTGAGCGAGGACGCCCTGCCGCTCGCGCGCACTGTCGCCGGGTCACGCGCGCTCATTTCCCGGCTTCGCGAATTCGAGCACGAGATCGACGCAGAGTTGGCAGGCGAACTGGAGAGAGACACCCGGTTCTCGGGCGACAGCGAACTGCTCGCCGCGCTGCTCGTCGCGGCGTATCGCACGGTCATCGCGACGACGGTCCGGCGCCGCCTCGCCGGGGAGGACCTCGCAGGGCTCGTCGCGGCCCATCGTCAGCGGCTGGACTCGGCCTTCACCGTGCTCGCGAAGGCCTTTCCGAGCTGACTCGGGTTCAGCCGTCCACCCTGGACGCGAGGATCGCCGCACCGGGCCCGGAAAGCTCGCCCAGGGCCGCGCCCCGTCCGGCGATCGCCATCAGGATCGCCTCGCCGGGGCCGAGGAGTTCCGGGCCGGATCCGGCCGACCAGTCGAGGTCCGTCGCGACGAGCCGGAGCCCCCGTGCGCGCTTGTCCGCCTTGATCACCTTGGCGTGGCGCGCGAAAGCCAAAGCGTGACGCAGCCGCTCAGGCGGAACGTCGCGAGGGAGCCCCAGCGGACGCCGGATGTCCTGCTGATGGACGAGGCTGTCGAGCAGCCCCACCCGTCCGCCGAACACGGCTGTCAGGCCACGAGGGTCGAGGTTGTCCTCGATCCTCGCGATCAGTTCGTCCGGTGTCCGCTCGGGTTCGCGCGCGACACCGAGCGCGTTCATCCGGTCCAGCCGCAGCCCGCCGCGGACGGCCTGGGTGAGCAGATCGCGGAAGCGCAGGGCGTCGTAGTCGACGACGTGGACGACCAGGTCCCGCACCGTCCACTCCGGACACAAGGTCCGTTCGTCCCATTGCCCGGGGGTGAGTGTCCGCAGGAACGCGGCGAAGTCCGTCCGTTCGTCCCGTACGAGTCGCGTGACCGATTCCACCGGCGGCCTCCTGGAGTCATTTGTAGTCGAGCCATCCGCAAACGTAGTAGTTCGTTGTGGCGGACCACGCTTTCTGTCACCTGCATCGGGCGTGATCCTGCGTGTTCGCCCGCAGTGGGTCAGGGCGCTTGTCACCCACCGGCCACGCTGGTTGTCATTGAAATGCATCGACGGTCCGGGTCATTAGCGGCCAGAGCAGTACGGCTATCGTCTGGCGTCCTCGGCGTCGGAGGCAATGGTATGGCGTAGCGTCCTGACCTGGTCCAGCCAGAGTTCCCGATCGTCGGTTTCGTACCACAGGTCTGCGAGTTCCGAGTCGTCGGCGATTACGCGGTCGAGTGCTTGCGCGGCGAGCGCGTGCAGGCCGACCGGCAGCGGTGGCACGGGATGTTTGGGGCCGTAGTGTGTGTCGACCGGTTGCCCGGCCGGACGTTGGGCGGCGACCAGCGCGGCTGCGGCGACAGCAACGGACGCGACCGCAGCGTTGAGGTAGCCGGTTTCCTTCGCAGCCTTGGCAAGTGCGTGCCGGATGGCCCCTGGGCGTTGAGCCTCGTCTAGATGGTCTAGATCTACTGCGAAGTCTGCGGCTTCGTCATTGTCGAACGGTCCAGTACCCCATGTGCCCATGTCTGACATTCTGCCCATGGCGGTAGGTGATCAGCACCCCGGCGGAGGCTACCCACGCTGGCTGCACGGCAGACCGTCAACGATCGCTCGATGCGGCTCGCGACGAAGCTCGGATTATCCGCGGTAGCGGCGATTCGGGGAGTACGACGCTGAGCAGTGGTTCCGCGTCTGGCACTCCGTCCCAACACCCCAGAAGTGACAGATAGCGTGGTCGGTCAGTGCGACCTCATGTCGCACTGACCGTGGCGGCGCCGGCTCGGAGCGCGGGAATTGCACGACTTCCTTCAGCTCCAGGCCGAGGCCGGACACCGCCGGTGTCGGCAGGGGATCGAGGATCTGGTCGTCGGCCCGTGCGGCCGGAGTGGACAACCCCGCCACGAGGACCATGACGAGCATCGCTGTCGTGCACGATCTGAGTCCGGACATACGCCCCTGCCACTCTGTGTGCAAGCGGACACCTCGACGCGAGAAAGCGCTTTCTCGCGTCCGGATTTTCGACCGTACGGGCCGGAACCGGTGTCGGCTGGGTCCTAACGGAGGAGTTCGCGGGACGAGAAACAAGCCAGCGGGCGGTGTTGCTGCTCGTGAGTGGTAAGTGTCGTTCTAACGCGACTTACCACTCACGAGGCACGAGAGGCTCAGCAGTTCGCCAGGAAGTGCCGCAGCACGCGGGTGCCGAACCGCAGTCCCTCGACCGGGACGCGCTCGTCCACTCCGTGCGCCATCGCGCGATAGGGAAAGCCTTCCGGCAGCCACAGCGGCGCGAAGCCGTAGCAGTCGATCCCGAGCGGACTGAACGCTTTCGCGTCCGTTCCGCCGCCCATGCAGTAGGGGACCACGACGGCGTCGGGGTCTTCCGAACGCAGCGCGACCGCCATCGCGTCGAACCACGGCGAATCCACCGGAGCCTGGACAGGCGGCTGATGCGCGACGAACTCGCGGGTGACGCCCTCGCCGAGCATCGCGTCGAGCTCGGCGAACAGCGCCGGTTCGGTATCGGGGAGGACGCGGACGTCCACCTGGGCCTCGGCCGAACTCGGGATCACGTTCACCTTGTAGCCGGCGTCGAGCATGGTCGGCGTCGTGCTGTTGCGGACGGTCGGCACCACCAGTGCCCCGGCGGGCCCGAGCCGTGCGATCGTCCCGTCCACATCGGACAGATCGACCGGGACGCCGAGCGCTTCCCCGGTGCGTTCGAGGAAGGCCTGGACCGTCGGGGTCAGCTGGACCGGCCAGCGATGCGCGGCGATCTTGCCGAGCGCGGTGACCAGCCGGGTGACGGCGTTCTCGTCGTTGGGCCGCGATCCATGCCCCGCGCGCCCCTTCGCGGTCAGCCGCAGGTGCGCGGTGCCGCGTTCGGCCGTCGCCACCGGATAGAGCCGCACGGTCCGGCCGTCGGCGGCGGGAACGTGGTAGGTGTACGCGCCGGACTCGCTGATCGCGGCCGCGCAGCCGTCGAACAGGTCCCGGTGCTCCGCGGCGAGCCAGTGCGCGCCGTCGTCGCCCTTGTCCTCCTCGTCGGCCACGAAGGCCAGGACGAGGTCCCGCCGCGGACGGAAACCGGTGGCGAGAGCGGCGAGCACCATCGCGATGAAGTCCTTCATGTCGACCGCGCCGCGGCCCCAGAGGAACCCGTCGCGGATCTCGCCCGAGAAAGGGTCCACCGACCAGTCAGCGGCGTCGGCCGGGACGACGTCGAGATGTCCCTGCACGAGCAGCGCGGGCAGGCTCGGATCGGTACCGGGGACCCGGGCGATCACGTTCGCGCGCCGGGGCGCGGATTCGATGATCTTCGAGTCGATCCCGAGCCCGGACAGCAGCGAAGCGACGTACTCGGCGGCCTCGCGTTCGCCCTCGGAGTCCCCGTTGCCACGGTTCGTGGTGTCGAAGCGGATCAACCGCGAGCAGACTTCGACGACATCCAGCTCAGCCATAGATACCCTGCACCGCCCCGGCCGCGATCGCCGTGACGATCTTGAACGCCTTCATTGCTTCCGTCATGTCCGGCGCGTCGAAACCGACCCGCCGCACGCCGATCTGTTCCACCGTCGGGATCACCGCAGCGGCCTGCGCGAGATGGCTGGCGTCGAACTCGACCTCGATCCGGTGGGGACTGGTGAACCGCTCGACCCGGCCTGCCCGGTTCATCGCGTCCGCCGCGGCCGAAGACAGCAGTTCGGCGGTCCTGGCGGGCGGCAGGCAGATCGCGGCGTAGCGGCTTATGCACTCCTTCACCGTGACCAGTTCGGCTTCGGGCGCGTAGTCCTGGGCGTCGTCACAGGCCTTGTCGTCGCCGGAGACGACCAGCACGGGGACGCCGTACTCGGCGGCCATCGCGGCGTTGAGCCTGCCTTCGCTGGCGGGGACGTCGTCGAGCCACACCCCGGTGATCTGATTCTCCAGGTAGGTGTGGGAAAGGACGCCGTCGAAGCCGGCACCGGCGTGGTAGCCCAGGAAGACGACCCCTTCGACGCCGGTGTCGATTCCCTGCATCATCGAGAGCGGCTTGTGCCTGCCGGTGAGCATGCGCGCGCGGCCGTCGAGGTCTTCGAGCAGGAGGTTCCGCTGCGACGAATGCGCTTCGTTGACCAGTACGTCCGTGGCGCCCGCGTCGAACAGGCCGGCGATGGTGGCGTTGACGTCGCCGGTGAACAGGCGCCGGAATCGCTGCCACTGCTCGGTACCGGGGATGACGTCCTCGGTCCAGGTGACGCCGGTGGCGCCCTCCATGTCCGCCGAGATCATGATGCGCATGCCGGGCACCCTAGCCGAGGCTCTTTGTCCCCGCCCCCGGGATCAGGGCCAGGAACCGGAACGCGGGTAGACCGCCCACGCGCGCTCCCAGGCCGCCGCCCGATGCCGGTTCAGCACCAGCCGGACGACCCGGTGGAACAGGACGAGCGCGGCGACCACCGCGAACCAGAGCCACACGCCGACGAGCACGGAATCGAAGACGGCCGTCGACGCGGTCCTCGGGGCGGCGGTGAGATCACCGCGGGCGTCGATCCAGATCGGCACAGGCGCTCCGGCGGGACTGCCGGGCGTCGCGAAGACGCCGCCGGTGTGCCGGGCGCCGCGTGAGTCGGTCCAGGTCGCCTCGGTGGCGGAAGCGTCGGTCCCGACGCTCTCGCTGTCGACGATGCGGATGGGCGCGGCCTTCAGCAGGTACGCGGTGGAAGCCTGACGTCCGGCCGCGTCGGTGGCGGCCGCGGCCACCTGCCTGCCGTGATTGGCCGAGCCGACGGCGGCCGCGACGGGGACGGCGAGGAGCGCCGCGAGGATGACGAGCTTGAGGACGAGGGCTTCGAACCGGTCCGAGCCGCGGGCGAGGGAGTTGTGACTCGGGAAGAGCCGTCGCCGGAACCGGGCGATCGGACCGCTGGACCCGTGCACGAGGAACCCCATTCCCTCAGATCGCGAAAACCTCCACTGTCGATTCTCGGTCACCGGGGCGCCGCTGTCGCGGTATGGGGACACAGACCACTCTGTGAACCTGTACACAACCTTTTATTCGTTTTACCCGCCCTCGTTCTCCCGCTACCGTCTTCGTCATGGGGATTTTGTTCTACCTGTGATTCTCGCCTTCGACGCGGCCCTGGCGTAGAGCCTTCGCTCCGCCGGGCCGCGTCCTTCCGCATGTTCTTCTTCCTTGCGAGAATCAGGAGGACGCCCCTGTGCGCACCCCGCATCGAAATCCCGGAACACAACTCGTGCTCTCCGGTGTCACCAAACGTTTCGACGACCATGTCGTGCTCGACCAGGTCTGCTTCACCGTCAAACCGGGGGAAAAGGCGGGAGTCATCGGCGACAACGGCTCGGGCAAATCCACCCTGCTGAGGCTGATCGCCGGCCGCGACGAGGCGGACAACGGCACGGTGACCGTCACCGCGCCCGGCGGCGTCGGGTATCTCCCGCAGACGGTGGAGCTGCCCGAAACCGCCACGGTCGGGGACGCGATCGACCTCGCGCTGGCCGACATCCGGGAGCTGGAATCCCGGTTGCGGGCGGCCGAGACGTCGCTGGAAACCGACGAAGACCTGGTCGTCTACGGCGACCTCATGACCGCTTACGAAGCCCGCGGCGGCTATGAGGCGGACGCCAGGGTGGAGGTGGCCCTGCACGGGCTCGGGCAGCCGGGCCTCGATCGGGGCCGCGCGCTGGGCACCCTGTCCGGTGGGCAGCGATCCCGGCTGGCGCTCGCGGCCACCCTGGCCGCGTCGCCCGAACTGCTGTTGCTGGACGAGCCGACCAACGACCTCGACGACGAAGCCGTCGCCTGGCTGGAGAACCACCTCCGAGGGCATCGCGGCAGGCTCGTCGCGATCACCCATGACCGGATGTTCCTCAGCCGGGTCACCACCACGATTCTCGAGGTCGACGCCGACCGCCGGACCGTGCACCGGCACGGCGACGGCTACACGGGCTACCTCGCGGCCAAGGAAGCCGCGCGAGCCCGGTGGGTCCGCGAGTACGAGGAGTGGCGGCTGGAGAAGTCCCGTTACGAGAGGATGGCGGACGTCAACATCGACCGGTTCTCGGAGATCCCGCGCAAAGCCCCGGCGGCCTTCAGTGGGGCAGGGGCGTTCCGCGCCCGCTCACGGGCACACGGGGCGATGAGCCGGATCAGGTCGGCTCGCGAGCGGATCCAGCGGCTCGAGGCGGACCCCGTTCCGGCTCCGCCGCGGCCGCTCCGGTTCACCGCGCGGATGTCCACCGGCGAGGCGGACTCCGATCGGTACGTGGTGAAGGTGGACGCCGTGTCGGTGGACGGCCGGCTGCCGCGGACGTCGCTGTGCGTGCACCCCGGCGAACGGGTGCTCGTGACCGGCCCCAACGGGGCGGGCAAGACGACCCTGATGCGGGTGCTCGCCGGTGAGTTGGCGCCGTCGACCGGGTCGGCGGATCGGGCGGGCCGGATCGGGTTCCTGCATCAGAACGGCGGGCTCGGCGGCGATGCCCGGACTGTCCTCGCGGTCTTCGCCGGAGACGGAGACGAAGACGAGGCGGCCGAGCGGTTGCTGTCTCTGGGCTTGTTCAGGGCGCCGGATCTGCGCAAGCCGGTCCGGGACCTGTCCGTCGGGCAGCGTCGGAGGCTGGAACTGGCCAGGTTGGTGACGGTCAGGACCGACCTGCTGCTGCTCGACGAGCCGACCAACCACCTCGCCCCGGATCTCGTGGAGGAGATGGAACAGGCGCTCGCGGAGTACTCCGGCGCGCTCGTGGTCGTCACCCACGACCGGCGGATGCGGCGGACGTTCGAGGGCAGGCGGCTGGAACTCGCCCCCGAACCGCTCGCCGTCTGAGGAATCGGCCGTCTACAGGGGACAGTCCCCTGTAGACGGTCACCGCAGCGGCGCGAGCGGCCCGTCCACCTTGGCCGGGTTCAGGCAGCTGTTCAGCCCGTCGACGAGGGAGCAGGTCCCGGGCCCACGATCGAGCCGGTAGCCCTGCGGTACGCCGCCCGCGGTCACCAATGCCCGGTACGCGGGAGCGGCGTCCGTGGGGCGCCTGGTCAGTGACGGGTCGGTGAGGGCGTCCACTGTGTACAGCCCGAACCGGGCCCGGTAGCTGCCCCATTCGTAGTTGTCGGTGAGGCTCCAGTAGTTGTAGCCGATGAGGTTCATCCCGTCGGCCTTCGCCCGCTGAAGCCAGTACACGGTGTCGCGGACGTGATCGCCGCGGGAGTAATCCGCGTCGCGCTGCTTGCCGTTGTCGGTCGCCATGCCGTTCTCGACGATGTAGAGCGGCAGGCGCGGGAACCGGTTGTGGTAGCTGCGCAGCGCGTAGTAGATGCCTTCGGGCTGGAGCTTGACGTCCCAGAACTTGTCGGTCGCGGCCGCGAACACCGTCCAGTTGTCGAGGCTGAGGCCGTAGTAGTAGTCGATGCCGATGAAGTCGAGCTTGTCCTTGACCTGGTCGAGGAAGAACCAGTCGGCCATCCCGTTGACCCCGGTGATGTAGGCCTGGTTGCTGGTGACCTTCGAGGTCGGATCGCGCTCGTGGATCAGGTCGTAGGCCCGCCGGTGCGCCTGGACGACGTTGGACTGCGCCGCGAAGTACCGCGTGGTGCTCAGCGCGCCGACCTTCTGTTCGTTGCGGAGGAAGATGAGCGGCTCGTTGAACGTCACCCAGAGGACGTCCTGTCCGGCGTAGCGCTGGACGATCTTCCGACTGAACTCCAGCCATGCGTCGGCGGTCCGCGCCTCGGCCCAGCCGCCCTGATCGAGCGCCCAACCCGGGTAGACCCAATGGTTGAGCGTGATCATCGGGGTCATGCCCGCGGCCCGGACCTGGCGGAGCACGTCGTCGTAGAAGGCCAGCTCGGTCTCGTCCCACCGGCCGGGCGAGGGTTCGACGCGAGCCCACTCGACGCCGAAGCGGTAGGTGTTGACGCCGAGCCCGGCCGCGAGGCGGATGTCGTCGGCGTAGCGGTGCCGGAAATCCACGGAGTCCCGGTACTCGTCGACGCCGTCCTTGCCGGCGGAGCGGTCGACGAACCGCTTCCAGTTGCTGTCCGGGGCGCTACCCTCGGACTGGTAACCCGACGACGCCACGCCCCAGTAGAAGTCACGGGACCAGCCGTCATCCTGCGATGCGGACGCGTTCACAGCCGAAAGTGTCGCGCATAGTGAGACGGCGACCAGGAAACCGAGTCCCCGGCGTAATCTTCTCCGATGCTCCGGCCACTTCGTCGATCGTTCACCGGTGTCCGCCATCTTTCGGACGCTAACGTGGGTGAACGGCGTAAACAAGCGGCCGTCCGGGGACTTCGACGATGACGTTGGGGAGATGATCGACTTGACCGGCAGCACGGTCCGCCATGCCGTCTATCTGCCGCCTTTCGGCCCGTTCGGCGAGCCCGGGGTGCTCGTCGACCTCGCCGTGCGCGCCGAGGCCGCGGGCTGGGACGGCTTCTTCCTGTGGGACCACGTGGTCGCGGACACGATGCCCATCGCGGATCCGTGGACGACGCTCGGCGCCATCGCGCACGCCACCAGCGGACTGCTGTTCGGGCCGATGATCACGCCGCCTGCCCGGCGCCGCCCGTGGGTGGTCGCGCGGCACGCGTCGACGGTCAGCAGGCTCTCCGGCGGGAGGCTGATCCTCGGCACCGGGCTCGGCTCGGACGAATCCGGCGACTTCAGCCGGTTCGGCGAGCAGACCGACCTGCTGACCCGGTCGGCGATGTTCGACGAGGGCCTCGACGTCATCCGCGCGATCTGGTCCGGCAGGCGGTTCGACCACGACGGGGCGCACTACCAGGTCGCGCTCGCCGAGGCGCCGCCCGAGCCGTTCCCGATCCCGATCTGGGTGGCGAGTTCCACCGACAACCCGCGCGTGGTCCGGCGAGCGGCGTTGTGCGACGGGATCTTCCCGAATCCGGAGGATCACACGCCGACCGCCGAAGAAATCGCCGATACCCACCGCGCGCTCGGCCTCGCCGGGCTGGAGCCGGGCCGCCACTTCGACGTCGCGGTCGCCGGGAACGCGAGTCCGGCGTGGGAAGAGCCGATCAAGGTCGATCTGCCGGCGCTGGGGCAGGCCGGGATGACGTGGTGGATGGAGTCCCTGATGCCTCACGACCCGCTGGAGCTTTCGCAGAAGATCGTGGACGCGGGTCCGCCGCGGTGGTGAGCCGATCTCGTCTGTCTACAGTGGACTGAGGTTGCATCGTTCGCGGGATTTCGTTGCTCCAAAAGACTTCGCTGCCCTTGCGGCGTCGCGTGCCTTTGGTAGCGTCACCGTCGGCGTCCTGCGAACCAGTGACGTCGGGGGAGGGGGCGCGATGGCTGACGAGCTGGACGGGGCCAGGCTCGACGGGCACCACGCGATGCACCTGGAAACGGGGGTCGCGCTGATCAACGCCCTGACCGGGGACCACGCCCAAGGCAGGCCGAAACCCGCGCTCGGTGGCCACGACCTGGTCCGTGCGGCCGCGGAGGCGCTCGCGCCGGTGGACGGTCAAGTGGATCTCCTGGCGGCGGAACGCCTCCGGGCGGTGGCGTCGCGGCTTCGGGAGGTCATCGAATCGCTTTCCCGGCGTGAGCACGACGAAGCGGCCGGGCTGCTCAACCGGATGCTCACCGAAAGTCAGGCCCGTCCGTACCTGCACCGGCACGGCGACCAGTCGTGGCACCTGCATTTCCACAGCCCCGAAGCCGATCTCGTCCAGCAATGGGCGGGTGGGCTGGCGGTGTCGGTGGCCGCGGCACTCGGTGACCACATCCCGCATCGCGTCGGGCTGTGCGCGGCGCCACGCTGCGATCAGGTGTACGTCGACGCCAGCCAGGCGCAGATCAAGCGGTTCTGCGGCCTGGCCTGCCAGAATCGGGTGAAGGCCGCCGCTTATCGGTCCCGCGCGCGCCGGTCGGGGCCGTGAGCCGGGCGGTGTCGCGTCGAATGTCGAAGGTGTGCGTGATCTCGGATCGGGCGCTGTTGGCGCGGAGAAGCGCGTCGACGTCGTAGCGGAACGGGATGCGCGACAGGCGCACGATCCGCACCAGGCGTGCGACGGTGTCGCGGGGGATGGTCGCTTCCAGCGGCCGGACGTCGCCGGCGAGTTCCGCCGCCCGCTTGCCGACCTGGTGCACTTTGACGTGGTCTCGGTGACCGTAGCCGCCGTTGCGGTCGTAGCTCAGCAGCACGGACGCCTGCTCCTCGCGCAGGATCGTGACGAGCCGCGCGACCGCTTCCTCTGTGCTCGCCCGGACGAAGCGGACCCAGTCCGGCGGGTCCGGGTAGAGGATCGCGCCGTGGCCGCTCCCGGCGTATCCGAGGTGCACGACCCGTTCGACGCCCAGCACCTTCGCGCTCGTTTCGAGCTCGGCCCAGCGTGGGGCGCCTCGTCGTCGGGGTGCGCGTGGAAGGCCATGATGGTCGTCACGCTCCGAGCATGCCCGAGGTCGTCGAAACGGTCGGTGGTCAAGTCTTGACCGTCCGTCGATCTCGTGGGTAATGTCTCCTTTACTTTCCAATAGTAAGGAAAGTTTCCTATTTAATCCCGCCGCCCTGACCGTCGGCGCACCGGCCCCGGTGCCGTCGACGCGAGAGGAGAAGCCGAATGCGTTGGGACAAGATCCGTCTCCGGGTGACGGCCGCACTGGCCGCCGGACTGCTGGCCCCGGTAGCCGCCGCGAGCACCTCGATGGCGACCGAGACCGCGGCAGAACCCGCAACGCAGGCAGCCGCCGCGCTGCCGCCGGGCAGCCCGGCGGCGATCAACGGACAGCTGAAGGTCTGCGGCCTCCAGCTCTGCAACTCCGCCGGCAAGCCGATCCAGCTCCGTGGCATGAGCACCCACGGAATCCAGTGGTACAGCCAATGCGTGAAGGCCGCTTCGCTCGACGCGCTGGCGAACGACTGGAAGGCCGACGTCCTCCGGATCTCGATGTACATCCAGGAAGGGGGCTACGAGACCAACCCGCGCAAGTTCACCGACATGGTGCACGGGTACATCGAAGAAGCCACCAAACGCGGGATGTACGCCTTGGTCGACTGGCACCAGCTCACCCCCGGCGACCCGAACGCGAACCTCAGCCGCGCCAAGACGTTCTTCACCGAGATCGCCCAGCGGCACAAGGACAAGACCAACATCATCTACGACATCGCCAACGAGCCCAACAACGTCAGCTGGGACCGCGTCCGCAGCTACGCGGAGCAGATGATCCCGGTCATCCGCGCCCAGGACTCCGACGGCGTCGTGCTCGTGGGCACCCACGGCTGGGGCTCACTCGGCATCTCCGACGGCCGCGACGAGACCGACGTCATCAACAACCCGGTGCGCGCCACCAACTTCATGTACACGTTCCACTTCTACGCGGCGTCGCACAAAACCGAGTACTTCACGGCGCTGACCCGGGCCGCGAGCAGGATCCCGTTGTTCGTGACCGAGTTCGGCACCCAGACCGCCAGCGGTGACGGCGGCAACGACTTCACCAACTCCCAGAAGTACCTGGACTTCCTGGCGTCGAAGAAGATCAGCTGGACCAACTGGAACTTCTCCGACGACAACCGTTCGGGCGCGGTGTTCAAACCGGGCACCTGCTCGGGCAGCTCGTTCACCGGCACGGCTCCGCTGAAGCCCGCCGGTGTCTGGATCCGGGACCGTATCCGCACCGCGGACGCTTTCCCGACCTCCTGATCCCGGCAGCGCGCATGTCATGAAAGGGTCGTTCAGGACGTTTTTCGTCCTGAACGACCCTTTCATGACACTTCAGCCGAGGGGCTCGAAGTCGAGAGCGGCGAGGCGGTCCGGGTCGGCGAGGATGTCGATCGCCGCGATCTTCCCGTCCACGACGGTGAACGCGAAGACCGTCACCGGGACGCCGTCCTTGGTGACGACCATCCCGGCCGCGCCGTTGACCAGCGCGGGCCGCGCGACCCCACCGGCGCCTGCCGCCCGGAACATGAGTGCCTGACCCGCGACCGTGGCCGCGCCGCGCACGAAACGCGAGGTTCCCGCCGGCGCCGCCCCGCCCTCGGCGCGAAGGATGACGTCCGGGTCGAGCACCGAGACCAGCGCGTCGAAGTCGCCACCCCGCGCGGCGGCGAAGAACGCGTCGACGACTTCCCGCTGACGGCTCAGGTCCGCGTCCGGGACCGTCGGCGAGCCCTGCAGCCGTCGGCGCGCGCGGCTGGCGAGCTGCCTGGTCGCGGCGGATGACCGGCCCACGATCGGCGCGATCTCGTCGAACGGCAGGGCGAACATGTCGTGCAGCACGAACGCGAGCCGCTCGGCGGGGTCCAGTGTGTCGAGCACGACCAGGAGCGCCAGCCCGACCGAATCCGCCAGCAGTGCCTGATGCTCCGGATCGATTCCGCCCTCGCGGCCGATGATCGGGTCGGGGAGCTGCGCGCCGACCGGGTCCTCCTGCCGTGACTTGCGCGAACGCAGCATGTCGAGACAGATCCGGCCGACAACGGTGGTCAGCCAGCCGCCGAGGTTGTCCACCGCGCCGGACTCCGACCGGCTCAGCCGCAGCCAGGCTTCCTGCACCGCGTCGTCCGCCTCGCTCAGCGACCCGAGCATCCGGTACGCCACCGCCCTCAGGTGCGTCCGATGTCCCTCGAAACGCCGCGCCAGCCAGTCGTGTTCGTCCACGGTCCCCATCCTTCATCGATCAGTCGTAACCCTGACGCGTGGGGGAGCGAAGATGTGACAGGCCTTCAGCCGCGGGTGGCCGCCTGGATCGCCGGGGAGCGCATGGCCTTCGACGCCGCGCCCACATGCGAACCGAGGGTCAGGACCACCGCGACGCCGACGATGGCGAGGTAGAACCCGATCGTCTGGTCCAGGATGAGCCTGCCGGTCCTGGCGACGCTGTAGGGGATCACGGTCACGGCCGCCGCGAGCGAGCCGAACAGGATCCCGACGATCACCAGGACGGTGCCTTCGGTCCCGACCAGCCGCAGAACCTGAGAAGGCGTCGATCCGAGGAGCCGTTGCTGGCCGAATTCCCGGCGGCGCCCGATGACCGCCGCTACGACGGTGTTCACCAGCATCACCGCGGCGAACAGGGCGATCATCCCGACGACGACGTAGTTCAGCGTCTCGATGCTGCCCGCGATCTTCGACGGCACGGTGCCGGCGACGTTCTCGATGGCCTGCATGGACAGCGTCCCGGTCGCGATCCCGGTGAACAGGATGATCGGCACCAGCACCCCGGCCAGCTGACGGCTGAGCACGCGAAGGTGGGTGGCGGTGAGATGACCGCAGACGCCCACGCGGCGCAGCGGGGCGGCCAGCGCGGCCGCGATCGGGCCGAGCAGCGTGGGGGAGAGGAGCGCGAAGCCGATCGCGGAGAGGATCCCGCCCTGGCCGCCGACCGCCATCAGCGCGGGCTCGGTCCCGGTGAACGCGATCATCGTCGCCAGACCGCAGCCGAGGCCCGCCGCCAGCGTGAGCACCGCACCGATCACACGGATCCGGCCGGTCGGCCCGGTGTCGACGCTCGCTTCGCGAATCGCCTCGACCGCTCCGCGCCGGGTCACCTGGCGAGCGGTGACGGCCGCGGCGGCGAGCGCCGCGAGAAGGGTGATGCCGGTGCCCATCGAGATCGCGATCGGGCCGAACCGCGCCTCCAGGCCCGCCGGTACCCGGCCTGTGTCGCCGAGCAGCGCGACCAGCCATCGGCCGGCCGAGACCGACGGCACGACGGCCACGGCCGAGGCGAGGACGGCGACGGCCGCCGCTTCGACGGTGATCATCCGGCCGATCTGTGACGGTGTCGCGCCGGCACTCTTGAGTAACGCCAGTTCCGGAGCGCGCTGCCGGATCAGCAGCGACAGCGTCGACAGTGTCGCGAACAGGACGATCACCATTCCCCAGCCCCCGACGACGCCCGCCATCAGCAGCAGCGTCTTCCCGGCCTCCGGGCCCGCGCCCGTCCGGGTGTCCAAAAGGGACGCGAATGTCATCAGGATCGTGGCGCCGAAGAACATCGCGGCGAAGCTCGCGAGGAACCCGGCCGGACGACGGCGGAGTGACGACACCGCCAGCTTGGTCGCGATCATGTGAAGGTCCTCCCCAGTGCCTTTGCCCGCCAGATTAGGGAGACATCGCGGCACCGGACAGGGGACAAGCCCCCGTACGCGGGGTGGGGTCAGCCTCACCGCCTCGGATAACCGCCGTCGACCTCCTTCACCGGCTTGTGCGGGAACCGGCGTTCGGCGTAGGCCTTCGCCGCCGAGCCTTCCTGCACGTACAGCGTCTCCACCTTGTCCTGCAACGGTTTCACGACGGTTCCGAGGAAGTCCCGGCGGTCGTCGAGATAGGGCCCGAGCACGTCCTCGCCCGCCGGGCAGACGGCCATGCAGTACGCGGCCTTGTAGTTCGGCTTGAACGCGAGGCTCTGCCACATCGACACGTTCTCCGAATCGGTCACCCTGGACCGGAAGTCGGCGGCGTCCTCGCTGTCGGCCACGGTCTGCGCCCAGTCGGTGAAGCCGCTCATGAACTCGCGGTAGTTGTGCGTCGAGCAGGCCAGGAAGTCGAACTCGCCGGTCTTCGAGATCGCCCCGATCGGGCAGGCCGCGACGCACAGCTTGCAGTCCAGGCAAGGGTTGTAGTCGAGGGCTTCGCCGTGCGCGGACACCTCGGCGTCGACCAGCAACGTCGCCAAGAGCACGAAGTTGCCGAACTTCGGGTGGATGACGTTGCGGTGCAGCCCCATGGCGCCGAGCCCGGCCGCGACGGCGACCGTTTTGTGCGCGACCACCCAGATCCGGCCGGGATAGTTCTCCATCTCCATCGGGAAGGTCGCCGACGGGTTGATCGCGCGGTATCCGGCGTCCTGCAGCTCACGGACGATCGTGTGGCCGGCCTCGTTGATGATCTCGCCGCCGCGGTGGAACTCCTGGTTGGCCACGCTCCGGGCGGGGGAGCGGACATTGTCGCGGTTCATCCGCACCACGAGCGAGACCAAGGTCTTGGTCCCTGGCAGCGCCCGCAGGACGTGCTCACATTCTCCTGCCAGATCTGGGTGGTCGAGCGGGACGGCCGCCGCGTCGTCGGCGCCCGCGGCTAGGCAGATCTCCTTGAGCCAGGCGGCGTCGATCACCGGCGACGGCTTCTCGCGGGGTTTGGCGAGCACTGCCTTCACCGACGGATGGCCCGCCAGTTTCCGGGGGAGCCGGTCGGTCACAACGCCTCCAGGATGGTCGCGTTGGCCTGGCCGCCGCCTTCGCACATCGCCTGCAGGCCGTACCGGGCGCCGTGGTGGTGCAGCGCGTTGACCAGCGTGCCCATCAGCCGGGTCCCGCTCGCGCCGAGCGGATGACCCAGCGCGATCGCGCCGCCGTGGACGTTGACCTTCGCGGGATCCGCCCCGGTCTCCTGCTGCCACGCCAGCACGACACTGGCGAACGCCTCGTTGATCTCGAACAGGTCGATGTCCGCCAGGCGCAGACCCGCGCGCCGCAGCACCTTCTCCGTCGCCGGGATGACGCCGGTGAGCATGAGCAGCGGATCGGACCCGGTGACGGCGAAACTGTGCAGGCGGGCGCGGGGCCGCAGGCCGAGGCGGGCAGCGGTCTCGCTGGAGGTGATGAGCACGGCGGAGGCGCCGTCGTTGATCGGGCTGCTGTTGCCCGCGGTCACCGACCAGTCGATCTGCGGGAATCGCGCGGCCACCCCCGGATCCTGGAACGCCGGGCGCAACTTGGCGAGTGTTTCGAGATCAGTGAGGGGCCGGACGGACTCGTCGGCGGACACCAGACCGGACGGGGTTTCGATCGGCACGATCTGGCTCGCGAACCGCCCGAGCTTGTGCGCACGCGCGGCCTTATGGTGCGACGACACGGCGAACTCGTCCATCGCCTCGCGGCTGAGCGACCATTTCGCGGCGATGAGTTCGGCGCTGATCCCTTGCGGTACCAGTCCTTCCGGATAGCGCTCCGCGACGCCGGGGCCGAGGGGATCGGTGCCCGGCAGCACGTTCGACCACATCGGGACGCGGCTCATGGACTCGACACCACAGGCGATGACGACGTCGTACGCGCCGGCCATCACGCCCTGCGCGGCGAAGTGCACGGCTTGCTGACTGCTGCCGCACTGCCTGTCGACCGTCGTGGCGGGGACGTTTTCCGGCAGCCCGGCCGCGAGGGCCGCCCAGCGCGTGACGTTCTGGGCCTGCTCGCCGACCTGGTCGACCGCGCCGCCGATGACGTCGTCGATCAGCTCCGGGTCGATTCCGTTGCGGTCCACGAGAGCGCGCAAGGTGTGGGCGAGCAGCTGGACCGGATGGATGTCGTGCAGGGCGCCGCCGGGCTTGCCCTTGCCTATCGGGGTACGGACGGCGTCGACGATGACCGCGTCGTGCACGGCTGCCTCCAGGGTGAGTTGGGATCTCCAACTCACTGTGGCATCGAGTGGGTTGGAAATCAAGACTCACTGGGTTTACGCTGGTCGCATGACCGAAGGACCGAGGGACTGCTCGATCGCCAACGCGATGGAGGTGATCGGGGAGCGCTGGAGCCTGCTCGCGCTGCGCGAGGTGTTCTTCGGGGCACGGCGGTTCGACCAGATCGTCCGCAACACCGGGGCGAGCCGCGACATCCTGACCGCGCGGCTGCGCAAGCTCGTCGAGACGGGGATCCTCGAAAAACGGCTGTACGAGGAGCATCCGCCGCGCTACGAGTACGTGCTCACCGAGGCGGGGCACGCCCTCAACCATGTACTGCTGAACCTGATGGCGTGGGGCGACGCGTACGTCACGGAAGGACCGGCGCCGACGGTGTGGCGTCATGCGTGCGGCGAGGAGCTCGCGCCGGAGACAGTGTGCGCGCACTGTCGTGAACCGGTGCGCGAGAAGGACATGACGCTGGTGCGGAGCAGTCGGCGCGTTCGTGGCTCGTGAGTGGTGAGGACGGTTCTAACCCGAATCGCCACTCACGACCACCTCGGTTCCGGGCCCTTGCCCCGCTTGAAGTACGTGAAGGCCCCCTTCATTGC
>NZ_JBVJLY010000014.1:0-213287 GCF_055584485.1 Amycolatopsis sp. NPDC102522
CCGCCCGCCACTCCCGCCGGGGGCCCCGGGTCCCCCACCCCCAACCCCGCGGGGGGGGCGCGGGGGCGGCGGGGGGGGGGGGGGGCGGCGGCCCCCCCCCCCCCCCCCCACCGCCTCACTCAACACCGCCTGACTCAGCCGAGGAGCATGCGCATCTCGGTGATCTCGGCCTGCTGACCGTCGATCACCTTCTGCGCCAACGCTTTCACCTCGGCGTTGCTGCCCTGCCGCAACGCTGTCTTCGCCATCGCGAGCGCGCCCTCGTGATGCTTGACCATCATTTCCAGCCACTGCTTGTCGAACGCGGCGCCCTTGGCTTGGCCGAGTTTCGCGAGATCGTCCTCGGTCATCATGCCGGACATCGAGCCGTGCGCGGAGTGCTCACCCGACGGCGCCACTCCCCAGCCCTTCAGCAATCCGTTCAGCTGCTGGATTTCCGGGTCCTGCGCCTGCTTGATGCGGGCGGCGAGAACGACGACCTTCGCGTCGCGGGTGCGGCCGTCGACGAGTTTCGCCATCGCGAGCGCCTGTTCGTGGTGCGGGATCATCCCTTGCGCGAACGTGACGTCGGCCTGGTTGTGCCCGGCCTGCTGGGGATCCGGTGCCTTCATCGTGGACATGTCGTGCCCGCTGGAAGCGGTGTCGGAACCGGCGCAGCCGGCGAGCACGACGAAGGAGGCCAGGGCGGCGAGGGCCGCCCCGACCAGTTTCCTGCTGGTCATGGTTCTTCCTCAAGTCGTTTCGGGTAGGGCGAGACGTGCTCGCCTGTCACACCCGCGACACGCAGAGGAAGGACAAGTGCCGGAGAACCGGTCTCCAGCGCGGCGGATCACGACCCGGAGCCGAGCCACCGCTCTGCCGCGACTTCCCGGTCCGCACCATCCGCCCTGTCCGGACGAGCAGCCAGGTGACGATCAACAACACGGCCGCGGCGAGCACCGCGAGACACAGATGCAGTCCACTGTGTTCAGTAGGTGCGCCGTCGTCGTGCGAAGGAGTGTCCGCACAACACGGATCCGCCATCGCGACCGCGGCGGTCTCGTGCCCCGCGCCGTGACCGGCCCCGGCGATGACGTGATGCATCCCGACCAGTCCCAGCGCCACCACGCACAACAACAGCCACCGCAGGGCGGCCGGGTACGAGGACTGGGTCACGGCTCCACCGTAGCCGAACCGCTCACGCCCATGAGATCGTCACCGGGTGACGCTGTCCGACGACGACATCCGCGCTGTCCGCGCCCGCGCGCAACTGCTCAGCGCCCCGGCCACGGACGTGCTCGACGTGGCGCGGTCCGTCGCCGCGATCCAGGCACAGTCGAGCCCCGCCGCCAGGCTCGCGATCCGGGCCCGCAGCCGGGGCCTGACCGAGTCGGACGTCGACGTGTCCCGCGAGGTGACGCGCACCTGGCTGATGCGCAAGACCCTCCACCTCGTGCCGTCGGCGGATCTCCGTTGGCTGAACCGGCTGTTCGGTCCGCGCAACGCCCAGGCGGGGCAGGGACGCCGACGGCAACTGGACCTCACCGACGAACTCTGCGAAAGCGCGCTGAAACGCCTCCAGGACCTCTTGCCGGGCAAGGCGCTCACCCGGCGAGAGATCGTCGACGGCTTGGCCGCCGACGGCATCGTGCTCGACGCTAAGTCCCAGGCACCGGCCCATCTCCTGGCGTACGCGGCCAACCGCGGGCTGCTCTGCCGAGGCCAGGACGACGGCGCGGAGCCGACGTACGTACTACTCGACGAGTGGACCACTGAGGAACACACCCCGGACGAGCCGCACGCGGAACTCGCCCATCGCTACCTGACCGCGTATGGCATCGCGACTGGCGAGGACTTCGGTGCCTGGTCCGGACTGCCGCTCGGGCTCTGCCGCGAGGCCTTCGGCAAGCTCGATCTCGTTCCCGCCGGCAGCGGCTTCGCCCTCGCCGAGACCGAGCTTTCCGCTCCCCCGTGTCCCCCGCGCCTGCTCGGCGCCTTCGACACCTTTCTGCTGGGCTACCGCGACCGTGATCTGCTCCTCGATCCGGCCGAGGCGAAACGCGTCAACTCCGGCGGCGGGATGATCGCGCCGACCGTGCTGGTCGACGGCAGGATCGCCGGAACCTGGCACACCAAGCGGACCGCGAAGCAGATGAAGGTCGTCATCGAACCCTTCGCCACGCTTTCGCGGACCGCCATCACCGGGCTGGAGTCCGAAGTGGACGATTACGGCCGGTTCCTCGGGGAAGCGGCCGTGCTCGTCATTTGAGGGACCGGAAGAATTCCCGCACGTCCGCGACCAGGATTTCGGGCTCTTCCATCGCCGCGAAGTGACCACCGCGATCGACGTCGGTCCACCGCACGATCGTGTGCGCCTCCTCCGAGTACCGCCGGATCCCGACGTCGTGCGCGAAGATCAGCGCCGCCGTCGGCACGCCGGAGTTCTTCTCGACGGCTCCCCAGGTCTCCGCCTGCGCGTAGCCGACGTACGCGGACGAAGCCGCCGTGCCGGTGAGCCAGGTGAACATGACGTTGGTCAGCAACCTGTCCCGGCCGATGATCTCCTCGGGCAGCGTCGGGCGCGGATGCGTCCACTCACGGAACTTGTCCATGATCCACGCCAGTTGTGCGACCGGGGAATCCACGAGCCCGTAACCAAGGGTCTGCGGCCGTGTCGACTGGATCGCGATGTACCCGAACTCCTCCTGCATGAAAGCCCCGATCCGCCGGATGCGGTCGCGTTCGATGTCGGTGAGAGAAGCGAGTTCCTCCTCCGAAAGCGACATCGGGGGCATCGGCGTCAGGCCGCCGTTGACGTGCACGCCGATCACCTTGTCCGGCGCGCTCCGGCCCACCGCCGGCGACACGTCGGCACCGAGGTCGCCGCCTTGGACGCCGTAGCGCTCGTACCCGAGCCGCCGCATCAGCTCCGCCCAGGCGCGGCCGATCCTCGGCATGGTCCAGCCGGAATCCGAGACGGGGCCGGAGAACCCGAAGCCGGGCAGCGACGGGATCACGAGGTGGAACGCGTCCGCCGCGTCGCCACCGTGTGCCTTCGGGTCGGTGAGCGGACCGATGACGTCCAGGAACTCCGCCACCGAACCCGGCCAGCCGTGCGTGAGGATCAGCGGGGTCGCGTCGGGCTCGGGCGAGCGGACGTGCAGGAAGTGAATCCGCTGTCCGTCGATGACCGTGGTGAACTGCGGAAAGCGGTTGATCTCACTTTCGGCGGCACGCCAGTCGTAACCGTCGCACCAGTATTCGGCGAGTCCGCGCAGCCAGGACACCGGCACTCCGGTGTCCCACCCGTCCCCGGGGAGCGGAGCGGGCCAGCGCGCGCTGCCGAGCTTCGCGCGCAGTTCGTCCAGCTGCTCCTGGGGGACGTCGAGGCGGAAGGGGCGGATCTCGGTGTTTTCCATGAAGCCCACGCTACGAGGCATTGCGGACAGTTTCTGTCCTCGATCCGAGAAGTGTCCCGAATAGGGGAAGATGCGCTGGTGACGGACAAGTACTTGGCCTACGGCAGGCTCATCCGCGACGGGAAGATCCTGTTCATCCGGCGGCGTCCGGGGTCCTTCCTCGGCGGCCACTGGGAACTGCCGGGCGGCACCGTCGAGCCGGGTGAACAGCCGCGGCAGACCGTGGTCCGCGAGTTCGCCGAGGAGACCGGGCTGACCGTCCGGGTCACCGGCGAACGCGGCACCCACGGCTGGGACGACGTCGAGGGCAGGCCGATGCGGATCCACGCCGCCGTGTACGAGCTCGCCGAAGGGGAACCGGGCGAAGTCGTGCTCAATCCCGAGGAACACGACGCCTTCGCCTGGTACACCCGGGAAGAAGCCGCCGGACTCGACCTCGCCGACCACTTCCGCCAGGCACTCGAGGGCTGATCCCGGGACCAGTCCCGAGTGGACCTTCCTACGCTCTCCGACATGCGTCGACGCCTTCTCCTGCCCCTCGCCGCACTCGCTCTCGTGGCGGGCTGCGGTTCGCCCTCCCCCGCCGAGCCCCCGAAGCCCGCGGACGGCACCGATCTCTCCGCCTGCGCCGACGGTCTCTGCGAGGTGAGCGCACCGGTGGGCGCGAAAGTGGCGCTCCCCGCCCGGACCAACGTCGAATCCGTGAGCGTGCTGTCCGTGGACGGCGAAACCGTCATGCTGATCGCCAGGGGCATCGGGAAGCGGCAGGGCGACTCCTGCGCCGGAAAATGCGAGGCCTCGGGGACGGGCAAGGACTTCAAAGCCAAGCTATGGACGGGCAGCGAGCTGGTCTACAACGACCTTGCGATCAAACTTCTCGGCGTGGGCGACGGTGCCGCCGTCCTCAAGTTCACTCCGCAGTGACCTGGTCCGCTCCGCCCAGCGAACGGCGGGTGTGGTGAGCATGCCCGCGAGCAGGAACAGCCCGCCCAGCACCACCCAGCCCGCCGCGCCGCCCACCAGGATCAGGCCGGTCAGCAGGACCGGGCCGAGCATGCGGGCCACAGCGGTCCCTGCCCCGAAGAGCCCCTGGTACTGGCCTTGCTTGCCGTCGGGAGCGAGCCCGAAGCCGATCTCCCACGAGCCCGCCGCCTGGGCCATCTCCCCCACCACCTGCAACGCGGCCCCCGCGAGCAGGACCAGTGCCGCCGCCCACGCGGAACTGCTCAGGGCGGAGAACGAGAAGATCAAGCAGGAGAGGAAAAGCAGCAAGCCCGCGTACCGGGCGTAGCGCGAGGCACTGCGCAGGCCGGTCACGCCGCGCGCCACGCGGACCTGGAAGACCACCACACTCGCCGTGTTGAGCACCAGCATCGCCGAGACCAGCCAGCCGGGAGCGGCGGTCTTCGTCGAGATCCACAGCGGCAGGACCAGGCTGAACAGCGGCATGTAGAGCAACATGATCATGTTGAGCAACGCCAACAGCGCGTACGGGCGGTCGCGGAGCACGGCCACGGACGGCTCGCCGGTCTTCGCCGGCACCGGTGCCACCGAAGCGACCTCGCGGAGGACGAGAGCCGCGGCGACGAAAGCCAGCGCGTCGATGACGAAGACGGTCAGGAAGGCTTCTCGCGTGCCGAGCGCCAGCGCGATCCCGCCGAGCGCAGCGCCGGTCGCGATCCCCGCGTTGGACATCGCCTGCAGCCGGGCCCGGAACGTCGTGCGCTCGGCCGGGTCGATCAGAGCGGCGAGCAACGCCTGCCTCGCCGCGCCGAGCCCGCATTGGAAGCAGGCGTAGACGCAGGCCGCGAGCACGAACGCGACGACCGAATCGACGAAGAGGAACGCCGTGACCGACGCGGCGGTGCCGAGTCCCAGGAAGACGGCCGTCCCCTTCGGCCCGCGACGGTCGGCCAGATGCCCCAGCGCGACTCCGGCCACCGAGCCCGCCGCCCAGCCCACAGTGAGGCCGAGGCCGACCTGCGCGGGCGAAAGCCCGACGATCAGCGTGAAGTACAGGGCCGAGCTGACGTAGTAGGCGCCGTCGCCGACGGAGCTGATCAGCTGGGCCAAGGCCAGTCTCTTCGTGGACTCCATGGACTCAAGTTAGGCGTCGGATTGGCCACATCCCAGTTCCAATATCCGACATTCTGGTTGGGCCAATATAGGCTCAGGCCGTGCCGTTCCACATCAGCCTCGACGGTCATACCGACCTGGCCGCGCGGATCTACCGTCAGCTCCGCGACGGCATCCTCGACGGGCGCCTGCGCCCCGGGGAACGCCTGCCGCCGACCAGGGAACTGGCCCTCGAACTCGACGTCTCGCGCAACACCGTCGCCGTCGCCTACGAACGGCTCACCGCGGAAGGCTTCCTCAGCAGCCATGTCGGACGCGGGACGTTCGTCAGCGCCGATCCAGTGGCTCGCTCGGAGCGTGCCGCGCCGGCGGGCACCGGAGTACGGCCTATCGAGCGTTGGCGTTCGCTTCCGGCTCCGCTCGGCGCCGACCGGTCCGCCCCCGCCTTCGACTTCCGCGTCGGCGTCCCGGATCCGGCCCTGTTCCCGCTGCGGACCTGGCGACGGCTGGTCAGCCAGGCCCTGCGGCCCTCGTTGCTGCCGCCGTCGGGGTACGCCGACCCGGCCGGTCTCGAAGCGCTACGAGTGGCGATCGCCCGGCACATCGGCGCCGCCCGGTCAGTACAGGCCGGCGGTGAGGACGTCCTGGTCACCCAGGGGGCGCAGCAGGCCCTCGACCTGATCGGCCGGGTCCTGATCGAACCCGGCACGCGGGTCGCCGTCGAAGACCCCGGCTATCCCCCGGCTGAGCGGCTCTTCACCGCTCTCGGCGCCCGGGTCGCGAAGGTGCCGGTGGACGACGAAGGCCTCGACGTCACCGCGCTCGCCAAGGGCACCCGCCTGATCTATACGACGCCATCGCACCAGTTCCCACTCGGCACGCCGATGTCCCTAGCCAGGAGGACGGCGCTGCTGGCGTGGGCGGAGCGGAACGACGCGGTGATCGTCGAGGACGATTACGACAGCGAGTACCGCTTCTCGGAGCGGCCGCTCGAACCGCTCCAGAGCCTGGACCGCGGCGGCAGGGTGCTCTACGTCGGATCGTTCTCGAAGACCCTGCTTCCCTTGCTGCGACTGGGTTTCCTCGTCGCACCGGCGTCACTGCGCCCGGCGTTGCGGCAGGCGAAGCAACTGATGGACTGGCACGGCGACCTCGTCACCCAAGCGGCATTGGCGAGCTTCATCGACGAAGGCCTGCTCTCTCGCCACGTGCGCAAGGCCACCCGGGAGTATTCGGCGCGGCGGGACCGGATCCTGGCCTTCGCGCGCGACGGGTCGCGAGGTGTGCTGGAAGTCGTCCCGTCGAGCGCGGGACTCCATCTGTGCGCGTTGATGAATCCACAAGCGACGGTCACTGTGGACGATGTCGTCGCGAAGGCTTCGCGGGCTGGGGTGGCCGTCGAAAGCTTGTCCTCGTATGGGGGAACGCGCGACGGGCTGGTGGTCGGGTACGGGCTGGTCGGGGTCGATCGGATCGATGAGGGGCTCTCGCGGCTCGGGGAGTGCTTCCGTTGAGGGGTACGGCAAATATGGCGCGACCGAGTCCAGCGCTGAGCAGACCCTCGCCATCGGCTTCACAGCAGGGACTTCACGACGCGGCCTGAACCGACCCACAGGGAGCCGACCGCGACCGTCCACAAAGGACGATTCTTCCTGTTGAAGCGTCCGATTTGAGCACTTTGTGCGACTTTACGGAGGGGTCGTGCGTGGCAATGAGGATTCTATTTGGGCCGAAAGGCGAATGCGACATGTCGCGAAAGCCACTTTCGGGACATCTGATGTCGCGAAAGTGGCTTTCGCGACGTGCCCGGCCCTGCGTCACCGTGGTGCCCCGAATGTGGCATTGGGGACGCTGGATGTCCCCAATGCCACATTGGGGGCACCATTCCTGCCAGGACATCTTTGCCTTTCGGCCCAATAACCCTCATCGCCACTCACGAGACCTGGACCTGCTCGGTTCCGGATCCTTCACGTACTTAGAGGAGGCGTGAAGGTCGAGTTTCCTCGGCTGAGCCGAGGGAAGGGGTCCTTCACGCGGAGCCGCTGTGACTGCCGGTGCGACTGGGGCGCGCGCGGCGATCGCCAAGCCCCGCGACCAACCCGCAGCCAGAACCCAGTAGGTACCTAAGACATCCTTGACCCTAACCCGACCCACCACTCGCGCCCCCTTCACGAAGCCGCGCAAAACGGACACTGCCACCACAGCAAAAGTCCCTTAAGGACGGTCAGGAAGGACCAGGTGCTCCCTGACGACTCCGGCACGCCACCTTTGCCTCACCCCTCAAAACAGGTCGCCGGGATGCCGTGACAGGGAACTTCACGCCACTTTTCGCCCTGAACCGCCCTTTCACGACCCCCGCCCGCCACGGGGCGCCGGAAACTGTCGTACCCCGGTGGTCTCCTCTTCCCAGGCGACAGCGGGCCCCGGCCGGGGCCCGCGCGCGGAAGCTGAGGAGGAAGTCCCATGGCCGGAGAAACGGTGCTCACGGTGATCGGCAACCTGACGACCGACCCGGAGCTGAGGTTCACCCCGTCGGGAGCGGCGGTCGCGAACTTCACGGTCGCGTCGACGCCGCGCGTGCTGGACCGCGAGAGCGGGGAATGGCGCGACGGCGAGCCGCTGTTCCTGCGCTGCTCACTGTGGAAGCAGGCCGCGGAGAACCTGGCCGAATCACTCACCCGCGGCACCAGGGTGATCGTGCAGGGCAGGCTGAAACAGCGCTCGTTCGAGACCAAGGAAGGCGAGAAACGAACGGTGGTGGAACTCGATGTCGACGAGATCGGCCCGTCTCTGCGCTACGCCACGGCGAAGGTGAACAAGGCGGGCCGGAGTTCGGGCGGTACCCCGTCGGACGGCGCGTGGGAGCGACCGCCGGTGACCGCCGGCAGTCCGGAGCCGCCCTTCTGACCCGGCGGTTTCCCTCTCGGGAGGGAGCGATCTCCCCCGCCCGCGCCATGCGGTCGCGCACCTCCGGCTCGGATGCTGGAGGTCGTGAACACGACCACGATCGTCACCGAACTCGGCCTGGACCCGGCCGACGAGCGGCACGCGGAGTTCGCCGCCGGACTCCGCACCGGGTTGTCCCGGGTCGAAGACAGACTTCAGGAGGTGTTGCGCAGCCCCGGTTATCCGGAGCTCACCGAAGCCGCCACCCATCTCGTCCGCGCGGGCGGGAAACGGCTCCGGCCGTTGATGGCGCTGGCCGGAGCGGCGTTCGGCGAGCGCCATCAACGGGCGGAGCGGGACGACGCGATCTCGGCGGCCGTGCTCGTCGAACTCGTCCACGTCGCGACGCTCTACCACGACGACGTCATGGACGAGGCGCCGATGCGACATGGCGTGACGAGTGCGAATTCCTTGTGGGGAAACAAGAAGGCCGTCTTGATCGGCGACTACGTGCTCGCTTGCGCGGCGCGGGTCGGCGCCGGGCTCGGCGACTACGCGTTGCGCTCGCAGGCAAAGACGTTCGGCAGGCTCGTCCGCGGTCAGTTCCTCGAGACGACGGGGCCGTTCGAAGACTGTGGACAGCACGCGCCCTACGAGCATCACATCCAGGTGATGGCCGACAAGTCCGCGTCGCTGATCGCGATGGCGGGACGGCTCGGTGCCCAGGTGTCGGGTGCGGATGAGCGGACGATCGAAACGTTGGGCCAGTACGGCGAACTGATCGGTGTCGCGTTCCAGATCTCCGACGACGTCCTCGACATCGCCGCGTCCACAGCCGACCTCGGCAAGTCCGCGGGCACGGATCTCCGCGAAGGGATCGTCACCCTGCCGATGCTTCACGCGCTCGACGACCGAGGGCCCGGTGCCGCCCGCTTGCGCGAGCTCATCGGGCACGGGCCGGTTCCCGATCCGGCGCTCCGTGAAGAGGCGCTCGGGCTCCTGCGCGAGTCCGCCGGTGTCGATCGCGCCCTCGCCGAAGCCCACGGATTCGCCGCCAAGGCCAGGGACCTCGCGCTCAGCCTCCCGGAGCACCCCGCCAGGGCGCTGCTCGTCGGTCTTTCGGCGTTCGTGGTCGACCGCGGCGAATAGGCCCACGGTGGATGCGGCCGGGGTTAGGGTGGCGGAATGGCCACCGAAACCCTGGAAAATGTCGAAGGCCGCGACATCGGCTCCGGAGTCTCGATCATCCGCGAGCGGACCGATGTCGACGGTTCCGGACCGAGGCTGCACCAGCACCCGTACCGCGAGACGTTCGTCGTCATCCGCGGCCGGGCCAGGTTCACCATCGGGGACGCCGAACGCGAAGGCGGGGCGGGCGACGTCCTGGTGGTGCCCGCGGAAACCCCGCACAAGTTCGCCGTGATCGGACCGGGAACCTACGAAGCCGTCCACATCCACGAGAGCGACCGGTTCATCACCGAGTGGCTCGAATAAATTCTGTCGGCCGCAAGAAAACCCTTTCCCAGGCTAGAATCCCGACGATGTGCCCGTGGCCGGCGGGCACCCGAGGCGACGGGAACCGGGAACTGTGACCGACGTGGCGGACCGCAGCGGTGACGAAACCCGCCGGGTGGACAGATTCGATCAGCGACGTGCGCAGCTGGCGATGTCGGCGCTCGTCACGTTGTCCGAACTGGGCTACGCCCGCACGAGCCTGCGGGAGATCGCGCAGAACTCCGAGTTCTCCCACGGGGTACTGCACTACTACTTCCGGAACAAGGCCGAGCTGATCACCTACTGCGTCAAGCAGTACAAGGCCGAATGCGTCACCAGGTACGACCGGATAGTCGAGACTTCGGAAACGGCAGAAGAGCTGAAGCTGGCCTTCAGCGCCGCGACGGCGGGCACACTGTGCGAGAACGCCCGGCTGCATCGGCTCTGGTACGACCTGCGCAACCAGAGCCTGTTCGAGAAGATGTTCCAGACCGACGTGCTCGCCATCGACGAGACACTCGAACTGATGATCTGGCGGGTCGTGGCCCGGTACGCGGAACTGCTGGGCAAGCCGCTGGATCTCGCGCCGTCGACGACGTATGCGCTCTTCGACGGCCTGTTCCAGCAAGGCCTGCTGAAACACCTCGCCGGCCGGGAAGACGCGGCGAGGTGCCTTCAGGATTCTGTCGGGCAGGTACTGGCGCGGCTTTTCACCACTTGACGGTCGGATACCAGAGGACGCCGGTCCGGCCGAGCACGCGCAGATCCCAGTACAGCAGCGTGAACGTGCCGGCGACCAGCAGCGCGGCCCCGGTCACCACGGCGATCCTGGTGGGTTTCGCGAGCATCCACCGCTGCAGCCGCCCGCCCGTGCCGTTTGTGAGCAGAAGGAACAACAACGCCATCACCACGATGTTGCCGACGGATTGGAGGGCGAACGCGGCGGCGCCGTAGAAGACGTTGTGGCTTTCGGCCGCGCTGCGGAACATCATCCGGAACAGCGGGAACGGCCTGCCGATCAGGAACCCGCCGATGAGCGCGCCCATCAGGACGAGCGGCGCGTGCGGGAACCGGCGGGTGAGGCCGGCGATCGGGTTGCGGACGATACCGACGGAAGCCAGGCCCAGCACGATGAACACGATCCCGATCACGCCGTAGACGATCATCGACTGGATGTTCCGCGGCGTGAGCCCGCTCGGCGACGAAGCGGTCGAGAACTGCGGCATCCGCGTGCCGACGAGCGCGACGATGACGCCGTACACCACCGAGACCGTCAGCATCCCCGCCGCGATCCAGCCCAGCGGCTTCAGGGTGTTGACGAACTTCGGCCGTCCGGCGGTCTCTCCGCCGACAAGCGGGGCGACGGCACCGAAGGCGGCGATGTTGCACGCGGTGAACGTTCCGGCGAGTCCCGAAACGAACGCGAAGAGCGTCCCGGCGAGGACTCCGCCGATCGGGGTCTCCTTCGCGTTGTGCCCGAGGAGGGTGTTGGCCACGCTGTCCCCGATCACACTGTCCACAAAGGGCGCGGACCAGAGCACCGTCAGGGCGAAACCGGCGAGGACGGACCAGAGCACCACCCGCCACCGGTGTTCCGGATACGGTCCGGAGCCGAGGAAATTCGCTTGTGGGGTAACGGGAACGCGTTCGGTGACGGACATTCGTTCCTCCAGCGGCAGACGGCTTCCCCCTGTCGCTCATCGTTGTTCCGCCATCGGGAGGGCGCCACCTCCAAAGTGCCGATCTGTCCTTGGGCCGTCCGGCTCCGGGTATCCCGGGTTTCACCGGTCCGGCGGGTGTTTCCGAGGGATCCGATAGGCTAGGTGCACACGGTGGCCCGGAACGGATCTTCGCCTCTCGGCATCTGCCGCCGAACTCCGCCAATTGCCGTACTGGCGCCGGTCGGTGATGCCTCGAGAGGAATCGTCGGCGGCCTTGATCCGAAACGGAGCCGTGATTCCATGAGTGGTCCGATTCCCAGCGCCGACGCGGTCCGGACGGCGTTGACCCGCCTGAGGACACGAACCGGCCTGAGCGCGGCCAGGCTGCGTTCGACCGAGGTCGGGGTGCGGGCGCTCTTCGACCTTCCCGTCGTCAAACAGGCCACGTCCGCCGACGGCCTGGAGCCGGAGGCGGCGGACAAGGTCATCCGGCGGCTCGCCGGCCAGCTGCCCCTGACCGAACTCGCTATCGTCGACGCCGCGCTTTCCCTCGGCCTGCTCGCGAAACGCCTGCCCGGCCGCCGGGAGATCGCCTCGCTCTACGCCGCCGACGTCGGGGAACGCCGCGAGCGTCTGGTGGACCTGTGGAGCCGGATCCACGAATGGCTCGGGGCGCCACCCCCGGACACCTCGATGACGGTCCGCGGCCTGCGCACGACGCAGGAGGCAGACGCCATCGAGAAGCTCGCCGAACTGTGCGTCCGAGAATCGTGGCCGGATCCGATCCCGGCGGAGGTGGGCAGGTCCCGCGACGGCAGGGCGGGGACGACGATCACGGTGATCGGTTCCGCCGTGACGGACCAGCTCTACGTCACCGACCACATCCCCGAGTCCGGGGCGTCGGCGGCACTGGAGACCTACGAGACCCATCCCGGCGGGAAGGGCCTCGTCCACGCCGTGGCGAGCGCGCGGATGGGCATGAACGTGCACCTCATGACCGCGCTCGGCGACGACGCGCCGGGCCGGGAGCTGACCGGCTACATGGATCGCGAAGGGCTGAACACGGATCTGGTCAAGATCACGCCGAACGCGAGCTCACCGGTCGTCGCGGTGTTCATGACCCCGTCCGGACGGGGCAGGTACCTCTCGTGGATGAACCAGAAGCTGGTCCGCCTGGTCCCCACCGATTTTCACACCGCGAGACCGCGGAGCGCGCTCGAATCGTCGGACGCGGTCGTGATCACCTTCGAACAACCGCTCGACACGACCCGTGCCGCCTTGCGCGCGGTGGGCGAACTGGAGAACGAACCTCTCGTCGTCGTCAGGCCGGCGCCTCCGGTCAAGGATCCGAAAGCGCTTTACGCTCATTTCAAGGACATCGACTTCTTGATCGGTACTCGCTGGGAACTGCAGAAGCTCATGCCGGGCGTCAAGGGAGAGCCGAGTACCGAAGAGCTGGCGAAGGGTTTGCGGGACCTGGGTGCCCGCGGGGTCTGCGTCACCGAGGAATTCGGCTGTGTCTTCCGCTCGGAACGCGCCGACCTGGACATCGCCCGGTTCCCGGCCCGGCTGCGGGACACGCCGGGCGCTCGTGAAGCGTTCAGCGCGGCCTTGATCCACCGGATCCTGACGAAGGGGCGAAAGCCCGACAGCGCCGATCTCGAATGGGCCACCGCTGCCATGAGCGCGTCACAGTCGTTCGGCGGCGTCGCCGATTCGATGCCGGACGTCCACAAAGTCGAGCGGATCGTCGAGGCGCAAGTGGAGCGTGACCGGATAACCCCGAAAAGGTGAAAGCTCCGGATTCTCGTGGGATCATCGTCAGACGCGTGCCGCCGGGGCGAAACGGCGGCATGGCTACCTGCTCAGGCTACTGAATCCTGCGGAGGACGATGGACTTCGACGAGGTCGCGGACGCGCTCTACGCCGGCGATCCGGCCGAGTTCGTATCGGTGCGCAACCAGCGGGCGAAAGAGGCCAAAGCGGCGGGCGAGGCCGCGTTGGCCGAACGTATCCGCGCGCTCCGGAAACCCACGCTGGCGGCCACGATCCTCAATCGCCGCGCGGGGTCTCCCGAGCTGGCGGAACTCGCCCGGCTGGGTGACGATCTGCGAAAGGCGCATTCGGCACTGGCGGGCGCGGAACTGCGCAAGCTCACCCGGCGGCGTCAGGAACTGGTGAACCGGATCCTGCAGGACGAGCGCTCGATGAGCGAGCCTGTCACCCGCGAAGTCGAAGCGACGCTCGAAGCCGTCGTGGCCGATCCCGAGGTGGCGGCCCTCGCCCTGGCCGGGCGGCTGAGCAGTGGCGCCGGCAGTGCCGGCGACCAGTGGCTGACCAGCGGTTTCATCCCGCCGCCGAATCGGGAACCCGTGCCGGACCGGGAAAAGCCTGCCACCGTGTCGCATTTGGACGATCGACGGAAGGCGAAACGGGAGGCCGCTGAGAAGGCCGAGCAGGAGCGGATCGACAAGGCCAGGGAAGAGGCCGAACGCGAACAGAAACGGGTGGCCGAGTTCAACCGGCTCCGGCGCGAAGCGGCCGATCTCGTGAAGGCCTGCAAGCAGGCGGAAATCGAACTCGCCCGAGCCGAACGCCGGACCGAGAAGGCGACGGAGAAGGCGAACGACCTCCGGCGGCGCCTCGCCGACGCCGAACTCGAGGAGGAGGCGGCGAACGACGAGACAGCCGCCGCCCAGACCACCTTGAACGATCTGCGCACCGAGGCCGGTCGGATCGACGAGGCCCTCGAACAGTTCTAGGCGGGCTGGCGAACCCGCGTGGCCGCCACCCGGCGTCCGTAAGCCGTCTTCCCGCCCGGCTTGTACACCGACAGCACGGTCATCGTCAGGTACATCGTCGTGGACACGATGATCGGGTAGAACCCGTCCACGCGACGACCGGCCGGCACGAGCATACCGTCCATAGTGGACTCGGCCGCCGCCGCCAGCTCCCGGAGCCCCGGCAACAAAGAGAACAACGTCAGTCCGGCGGCGATCAGGGTCAGCAGCAGTTTGACCGCGACCCACTTGTACCGGATCAGCCCCCATTTCGTGCCGAGACTGAGCACGATCCCGCTGATCAGGGCGGTCAGGCTCACCGGCAGCAGGAGGTAGCCGCCGATCTGCTCCATCATCAGGATGGCCGCGTGCTGGCGCCGGGCGTCGTCGGTGAACACCGAGGTGAAGGTCAGGACCGTGTTCACCATGGTGATCCCGAGCCAGCCGAGTGACGAGACGACATGGACGACGAGGACGAGCTTCCGCCACCGCGGGGTGAGCGTCATCGGCGGTCGCCGCGCCGTGGAGGTACTCATGCGCCCAGTGTTTCGACGGACTGTGCTCCCGTCGTCCGTCGTGGAGCGGCACCTGGTCTACGTAGCGCGGAGTACGAGCCCCCGGAGGTACGCGGCCTGCCCGGCGTGCTGGAGGTCGTCGGACAGCACGCTGACCAGGCGAACCCCGAGGGTGACGGGTGGATCCCACGCGTCGTCGACGATACGGTCAAGGTCGGCTTCGGCGAGGCCGGCGACCCAAGCCGCCGTCGCCTCGTGCACCGCGTCGTAGTAGCCGGTCAGCAGCTCGGCGGAGCCGACCCGGACGGCGTCGACGTCCTCGGGGCGATGGCCGTACCCGATGTCGGCCGCCGGGAGCGGCAGGGCGAACCGGTCCAGCCAGCCCTGCGACGTCCAGAGCTGCTCGGTGCCCATGAGGTCGGCGACGTGATCGTCCTGGACCCGGGTCAGATGCCAGACCAGCCAGGCGATCGTGTTCGCGCCCGGTGCCGGGCTCGCGACCAGCTGCTCGGCGCTCAAGCCCTCGACGGCCGCGTGCACGACCTCTTGGACACGGCCGAAGCCGTCGGCCATCACCTCGGCCAGTTTCATCGATTCCCCTTCCGGCGTCTCCCGCCCACGATGCCACCACGAGGTGACCCCTGCCTTACAACCTTGACTTATATAAGCCCAGGCCGTGATAGTTGCCGGATGCACGCGTTCGACGTCCTCGGGGATCCGGTGCGCCGCCGGATCCTGGAACTGCTGACGGGCGGGGAACTGAGTTCCGGTGACGTGACCGCGGTGGTGCGCGCCGAATTCGGGATCTCGCAACCCGCGGTCTCCCAGCATCTGCGCGTCCTGCGCGAAAACGGCTTCACCACCGTCCGCGCCGAGGGCACGCGCCGGCTGTACTCGGTGGATCCGGGCCCGCTCAAGGAGATCGACGGCTGGCTGGAGCAGTACCGGCGGTTCTGGACCGGGCCGCTCGACGCGCTCGCCACCGAGATCGCGCGCGGCCGCCGCGAACGGCGGAAGGCCGCCGAGGACTAGGCTCCGCCCATGCGCAAGCAGTGGGGGCGCGCCTTGGTGATCGCCGTCGCGAGTGTCGTCATCGTGCTGGGCCTCGTTTTCGCGGTCACGACGCGGCGCGGGGAAACCGACGCTACTCAGTGGCTCTCGGCCGGGCAGCGCCCGCCGACGACACTGATGACACCGACGACGCCCAATACGCAGTACTACTCCACCCCCGCGCCCACGACGCGGCCGACGTTGACCGTCGACAGCGGCTGCCGCGTCGGCCAGGGGCCCGCCACACTCGACCCGGTCCCCGCGGCCACCACCCGCCGGGTGAACGCCGCCTGGGACCGCGTCGAACGCTGGCTCAAGGCCAAGGCACCGACGACGGCGGCGAGCCTCCGGCCACCCGCGACGCTCGAGCGGATCGCCGAGGCGCAACGACAGGCGGGCGTCGCCTTCCCCGCCGAACTCGTCGCCTTCTTGCTGCGGCACGACGGCGTCTCGGGCATCGGCGACAGCTTCGCCCTCCCCCCGTTCCACCATCCGGCCTCCGCGGAAACCGTCGCGCGCGAAGCGAAGGTCCTGTGCGAAGTGCTGATCTCGAGCGGATCGGACGGCAACGTCGGCGACTGGTGGCACGGACGTTTCGTGCCCGTCGCCATCGACGGCGGCGGCAACGGCCTGTTCCTCGATCAGCGCACCGGGACCGGGCGGCTCGGCGAATGGGACCACGAGGGCTCGGTGAGCTTCGACAGCTGGCCCGCCACCCTGACCGAACTGCTGGAGCAGACCGCGACAGCGCTCGAGACCGGCGGGACGATCATCGGCGGCTACCGGCCGGTCGTCACCGGAAACCGGGCGCTGGACTGGGACTTCCCGCGCTGAGGTGCGCGGGCGCGTCGACTGTCGGACCCCGCCCCTAGAATCGTCCGGGTGGCAGCCCCCGACATCGGTACCTCGGAAGCCCTCGAGACGCTGAATCGCGTTTTCGGCTACGACGACTTCCGCGGCGATCAGCACGCGATCGTCGAACACGTCATCGCAGGCGGTGACGCGCTCGTCCTCATGCCCACCGGCGGCGGCAAGTCGCTGTGCTATCAGATCCCCGCGCTGGTGCGGCCCGGGGTCGGCGTGGTGATCTCACCGCTGATCGCGTTGATGCAGGACCAGGTCGACGCGCTGCGCAACGTCGGCGTACGCGCGGGTTTCCTCAACTCGACGCAGGACTACGCCGAGCGGAACCGGGTCGAGGCCGCGTTCCTCGCCGGTGAGCTGGACCTGCTGTACCTGGCACCGGAACGGCTTTCGGTCGAGGCGACCGTCCGGTTGCTCGACCGCGGCAAGATCTCGCTGTTCGCGATCGACGAGGCGCACTGCGTCTCCCAGTGGGGTCACGATTTCCGGCCCGACTACCTGATGCTGTCCGCGGTGCACGAACGCTGGCCGGACGTGCCGAGGATCGCGCTCACCGCGACGGCCACCAAGACGACGCACGCCGAGATCGCGTCCCGGCTCAACCTCGAAGACGCGCGGCACTTCGTCGCGAGCTTCGACCGGCCGAACATCCAGTACCGGATCGTCGGCAAGAACTCACCGCAGCGCCAGCTGCTGGAACTGCTGCGCACCGAGCACAAGGGCGACGCGGGGATCGTCTACTGCCTGTCGAGGAATTCCGTGGAGAAGACCGCGGACTTCCTGGTGGAGAACGGGATTCCGGCGGTGCCCTACCACGCCGGGCTGGACGCGCGGACACGCGCGAAACACCAGTCGCGGTTCCTGCGCGAAGACGGGCTGACAGTCGTCGCGACGATCGCGTTCGGCATGGGCATCGACAAACCGGACGTACGGTTCGTCGCCCACCTGGACCTGCCGAAGTCCGTCGAGGGCTATTACCAGGAGACAGGGCGCGCCGGCCGTGACGGGCTGCCGTCGACGGCGTGGCTGGCGTACGGCCTCCAGGACGTCGTCCAGCAGCGCAAGATGATCGACATGTCGGAGGGCTCCGAGGCGCACAAGCGGCAGCTGAGCGCCCACCTCAACGCGATGCTGGGACTGTGCGAGACGGTCGAATGCCGCCGGGTGCAGGTGCTGAGCTATTTCGGGCAGAAGAGCGAGCCGTGCGGCAACTGCGACACGTGCCTGGCGCCGCCGGAGACCTGGGACGGCACGGTTCCGGCGCAGAAGATCCTGTCCACCATCGTCCGGCTGCAGAACGAGCGTCGGCAGAAGTTCGGCGCCGGGCAGATCGTCGACATCCTGCTCGGCAAGACGACACCGAAGGTGACCCAGCACGGGCACGATTCGCTGAAGGTGTTCGGGATCGGCACGGAGCTGAAGGAGCCCGAGTGGCGGGGTGTGGTCCGGCAGCTGCTGGCGCAGGGGCTCGCCGCGGTCGAGGGCGACTACGGGTCGCTCGTGCTCACCGAAGGCAGCTCGGAGGTGCTCAGCGGGCAGCGGAAGGTCCAGCTGCGGCGTGAGCCGGAGCGGGCGGCCAAGGCCGCGGCCCGGTCGAGTGCGAAGAAGGCGGCTGTCGCCGACATGCCCGCCGAGGCGGCGCCGGTGTTCGAACTGCTGCGCTCGTGGCGAGCCGCGGCGGCGAAGGAGCAGGGAGTGCCCGCGTACGTGATCTTCCACGACGCGACCCTGCGCCAGATCGCCACCAAACGGCCCGCCACGCTGCAGGAGCTGGGTACGGTCAGCGGCGTCGGCGAGAACAAGCTCGCGAAGTACGGCGAGCAGATCCTCGAGACGCTGGCCGAGGCCTAGGACTCGTAAGGGCGGCGCGGCGGCCGACCGGTCATCCCGTCGACCTTGCGCACCGCGCCGTCGATCTTGCCGTGGTACTTGCCCTTGGTCTTGTGGTCGACGAAGGTCGCGGCCTTGTTCACGGCCTTGGAGACCTTCTCGGGGTTCTTGCGCACGTAGGCGCGCACGGCCCCGGCGGTGCCGGCCAGGGCGGTCAACTTCCGCAGTAGAGCCACGATGGTCCCTTTCCTCGGGGTCGTCTGGTTGCCTGCTCAACGACCGGTGGTGGCCTCTGGGTTCCCCGGAGCGCGCCAAATCACTCATTTCGGATACCGGATGCCGGAAAACGGGGCGCGCGAGCGGGGTCAAGGCCGCTAAGTTCGGGCTCATGCGGGATCTTTCGCTGCTTCCCAAGGCCCATCTGCACGTCCACCTCGAAAGCACCATCCGTCCGGACACGCTCCGTGACATCGGGGAGGCGAACGGCATCGCCGTACCCGCGGAACAACCCGTGTTCGACGGGTTCCGCGCGTTCGGTGACTACAACGGGCTGCTGCGCTCCTGTCTGCGCAAGCCCGAGGACTTCGAACGGGTGGCGCGCGAGTTCTGCGAAGACCAGGTCGCGGACGGCGTCCGCTACGCCGAAGTCACCTTCACGGCGGCGGCGCACGGTGAGCGGCTGGGCGAGCCGGACATGCCACTGGCCTCCGTCCTCAAAGGACTTTCCGCGGGCGGGGCCGAACACGGACTTCACTGGCGGGTGATCCTGGACCATTCGCGCCGCCGGCCGGTCGAACGCGCCCGGCTCACCCTCGACCTCGCCCGCCGGTACACCCGGGACGGCGTGTTCGCGATCGGCCTCGCCGGGGAGGAGAAGTACCCGCTCGCGCCGTTCGCCGGGATCTGCGACGAGGCCGAGGAGGCGGGGCTGCGGCTGATCCACCACGCCGGGGAGGACGCCGGCCCGCCCAGCATCCGCGAAGCGCTCGAGATCGGCCACAGCGAACGGATCGGGCACGGCATCCGGATCCTGGAGGACGTCGCGCTGGTCGCCGAGGTGCGGGAACGCGGCATCGCGCTGGAGGTCTGCCCGTCGTCGAACGTGACGCTCGGGCTCGTGCCGTCGTTCGAAGAGCACCCGCTCCCCCGGCTGGTCGACGCCGGGCTCGTGGTCACCCTCAGCACCGACGTCCCGTCGATCACCGGGACGACGGTGACCGACGAGTTCCTGCGCACGCGGGAGGCGTTCGCCTACGACGACCTCGCGCTCGCCGGCCTCGCCCGGGCGTCCGTCGATGCCTCCTACGCCCCCGCCGACCTGAAGCGCTCCATCCACGCGGAGATCGACGCCTGGCTCGCCTGACGGGTGGTTCAGCTCACCCGGTCGGTGGGCCACACAAGTTCTCCACAACCGTCACGTACCGTGGATCCGGTGACCGCTTCGTCCCCTTCGGCACTGGACCTGATGGACCAGTGGCAGCCCCCGCCCAAGAAACGCGGCCCTCGTGGCTGCGTGATGCTCGCGCTCCTGGTTGTGGGCGCCTTGGTGGCCGGTGCCGTCTGGGTCGTGGTCAGCCTCAACGACCGCGAGCCGGTACCGGCCAAACCGGTGTTCACCGTGCCCGCGCTCAGTCCCGCGCCGCGTTCGGCGATCCCCGGCGACGCCGGACCGCTGCCCGCCGAGCCCGCGAAGGACGCCTGGATCGCGAAGGTGTCGGAGAACACGGACATCCCTTCGCGCGCGCTGCGGGCGTACGTGAACGCGGCCGAGAAGACCGCGAAGACAGCGCCGCGCTGCGAAATCACCTGGGCGACCATCGCCGGGATCGGCCGGACCGAGTCCCAGCACGCCCGCCACGACGGCTCGCGGGCCGGTGAGGACGGCATCGTGACACCGCCGATCATCGGCATCCCGCTCGACGGCTCCCCCGGTGTGATGGCGGTCGTCGACACCGACAAGGGCGCCCTCGACGGTGACGCGAAATGGGACCGCGCGGTCGGACCGATGCAGTTCCTGCCCGCCACCTGGAAGCGGTACGGCGTCCGCGCGAGCGGCGACGGCGTCGCGCCGGACCCGCAGAACATCGACGACGCCGCGATGACGACGGCGCGGTACATGTGCGCGAGGGGCGGCGACCTCGGCCAGCCCTCCGGCTGGTGGACCGCGGTGCTGACCTACAACAACTCCACCCAGTACGGGCAGGAAGTGTTCAGCAACGCCGACGCGTACGGGAAAGCGGCGCTGAAGCCGGAACCGGCGCCGGCGCCGGCGCCGGCGCCGCGCTGAAGCCTCAGGCCGGCAGAAGCCGGGTGACCAGCTTCGTCAGCTGGTGCACGTTCCGGCATTCGTGCATCTCGACGACCTCCGCGTAGGCGTGTGCCTCGGAGTCGCCGGTGGACCACAGCGCCGTCCGCTCGGGGTTGAGCCAGTACGTATGCCTTGCCGCGGAAGCGATCCCGCGCACCGCGGCCAGGTTCGGGTCGCCGCCGTTGGTCCTCGCGTCACCGAGGATGAGCATGGACGTCTTGGGGCCGACGGCGTCCGAGTACCGCTCGACGAATTCGCCGAGCGCGTGCCCGTAGTCGCTGTGCCCGTCCCAGCGCGTCAGCTCGGCGTCGGCGAGGATGCGCGCGCCGAGGTCTTCCGGGTCCGCCGCGCCGGTGTCGACGAGGTGGGTGATCTCGTCGCAGGCGTCGATGAACGCGAACACCCGCACCTTGCTGAACTGGTCGCGCAGGGCCTGCACCAGCAGCATGGTGAAGTTCGCGAATCCGGCAACCGAGCCCGACATGTCGCACAGCAGCACGATTTCCGGCCTCCCCGGCCGGTGCCGCCGGTACGCCGGCCGCATCGGGACGCCGCCGGTGGACAGCGAACGCCGCAACGTCCGGCGCAGGTCGATCTGCCCGCGCGCGTGCCGCCGTCGCCGGGCGGCCAGCCGGGTGGCGAGCTTGCGGGACAACGGTTGCACGACCCGGCGGAGTTCGGCGAGTTGCGCGCGGCTGGCGAGCAGGAAGTCGACGCGATCGGCGGCGGGCGGGACAGCGTGCCGCGAAACCCTTTCCCTGCCACGGACTTCCGCCACCCGGCGACGTGCTTCTGTCCGCACCAGGCCACGGAAGCCTTCGACACGACGCCGGACATCATCGCGCTCCAACCGGTCGGTGAAGTCCTCAGGCACGCCCGCGCGAATCGCTTCGAGCACGCGGACCACGAGCGTCTGCGGCTGAAGCCGTTCCAGCGTCTGGTGCGCCGACCAGCCACCGGCACCCGCCGTGCCGCCGTACTCCCCCAGCATGTCGACGGCGAGCCCGGCCAGCTGTGTCAGGTCGGTCTGGTCGTTCGCGGCGAGCGCGGTGGCGAGCCGATCGCGCAACGCGGCCAGGTCCTCTACCGGGTCCTGCGACGGCGCGCCGACGCCGAGCGGGAAGTAGATGTCGAACGTCGCGTCGAACACGGCGCGCTGGCCGCCGCGCCGGACCAGCGCCGCCGCGAGCCCTTCCCGCATCTGCTCGCGGGAGGCCAGGCCCAGCACTTCGAGTGCCGCGGCGGCGTCGACGGTCTCACTGGGACCCGCCGGGATCCCGTGTTCCCGCAACGCTTCCACGAATTCGACGAGCCTGCCCGGCACGCCGCTCACGAGTCGAGGACCTTGCCGAGTTCCAGCCGCGCGTCCGCTTTCACGATGTCGTCCTGATGCTTGAGGATGACGCCGAGGCTCGCGCGGACGACGTCCTCGCCGAGGCTGTCCGCGCCGAGCGCCAGCAGGGTCCGGGCCCAGTCGATGGTCTCGGCGACCGACGGCGCCTTCCGCAGTTCCATCGCCCGCAGCGCGGTGATCACCTTGACCACCGAGGCCGCGAGCGCGTCGTCGACACCCGGGACCTTGAGCCGCACGATGCGCTGTTCCAGTGCCGCGTCGGGAAAATCGATGTGCAGGAACAGACAGCGCCGTCGCAGCGCCTCGGAAAGTTCCCGCGTCGCGTTCGACGTCAGCACCACGAACGGCTTGCGCCCGGCGGTGATCGTGCCGAGTTCCGGGACGGTGATCTGGAAGTCGCCGAGCACCTCCAGCAGGAGACCCTCGATCTCGACGTCGGCCTTGTCGGTCTCGTCGATGAGCAGGACGGTCGGCTCGTCGCCCTTGATGGCCGTCAGCAGCGGGCGGGCCAGCAGGAACTCTTCACCGAAGATGTCGTTGCGGGCTTCGTCCCATGTCTCGTCCTTGCCGGCTGTGATCCGGAGAAGCTGCTTCGCGTGGTTCCACTCGTACAGCGCGCGAGACTCGTCGACGCCTTCGTAGCACTGCAACCGCACCAGCCGGGAGCCGCTCGCTTCCGCGACCGCCTTCGCCAGCTCGGTCTTGCCGACCCCCGCGGGACCCTCGATCAGCAACGGCTTACCGAGGGCGTCCGCGAGGAACACCGTGGTGGCGACGGCCGCCGAAGCCAGGTAGCCGGTGTCGGCGAGCTTCGCCGTCACGTCTTCGACGGATATGAAGTACCCGGTCCCAGCCACGCGGCCTCCCAGCTCGATCGCCTACCCGGCCGACTCTACGTCGCGGATCCGCTTGGGCAGCAGGAACCCGACCGCGAAGGTGAGCAGCACCATCACCGCGACCACCCAGAACGTCCGCTGGGCGGCGTCGGTCGGGTCGGTGGTCCCGGCGTCGAAGAACACCGTGCCCAGCAGCGCCATCCCCAGCGCGCCGCCGACCTGCTGGAGCGAGGTCAGCGCGCCCGACGCCGATCCGGCCTCCGACGGTTCCACTCCGGACAGCGCGATCTCGAAGTACGGCCCCATGATCAGCCCGGACCCGATCCCGACCACCACCAACGCGGGTGCCAGCAGCCACGGACCGGCCTCCGGGCCGAGGAGCGACAGCAGGGCGACCACGCCGGCGGCCATGATCAGCGCGCCGGTGTGCAGCACCTTGCGGCCGTGTTTGCGCACCACCTGCACCAGGCCCATCCCGACGATCATCCCCAGCGACATCGGCACCCCGGTCAGCCCGGCCTTCAGCGGCGAGAACCCGAGACCGAGCTGCAGGTAGAGCGTGAAGACGAGACCGAAGCCGGAGAAGGCCGCGAAGTAGATCGTGCCGGTCGCCATCCCGGCGAGGAAGCTGCGCTTGCGGAACAGGCTGGGCTCGATCAGCGGGTCACCGCCGCGACGGCTCTTGCGCTTCTCGAACCAGGCGAACACCCCGAACACCACGACCGCGGCGGCCATCATCGCGAACGACCACAGCGGCCAGCCGTACTCACGACCCTGAACCAGCGGGAAGACGATCAGCAGCGCACCGGCCGTGGCGAGCAGCGCGCCCGGGATGTCGAGGGTGAGCGAACCGCCGGGACGGGATTCGGGAAGGAACTTCAGCGCGGCGAGCACGGCCAGCGCACCGATCGGGAGGTTGATCAGGAAGATCATCCGCCAGCCGGTGCCGAAGAGGTCGGCGTCGACCAGCCAGCCCGCGAGGATCGGGCCGCCGACCGCGGCGAGCCCCATCACCGGGCCGAACATGCCGAACGCGGACTGCAGTTCCTTGCCGGTGAACATCTCCTTCATCATGCCAAGGCCCTGCGGGACCATCGCGGCGCCGAACAGGCCCTGCACCACCCGCGCGGCGATGATCATCTCGGGGCTGACCGCGACCGCGCAGAGCAGCGAACCGGCGACGAAACCGATCGCGCCGATCAGGAACATGCGCTTGCGGCCGAAGATGTCGCCGAGCCGTCCGCCGGTGAGCAGGCCGGACACCATCGCGAGGGTGTAGGCGACGCCGAGCCACTGGATCATCGCCGTACCGCCGCCGAGCGAGGCCCGCATGACCGGTCCGGCGATGCTCGTGACCGTCATGTCCAGCAGTTCCATCACCGAGCCGGTCAGGATCACGAACAGCGCGGGCCAGCGCCAGCGGTACGGCTTCTCCGTGAGGGCGTTTTCCGAGGTCACGCCGCTCGGGGTGTCCAGTGTCATCGTCATGGGGACAACGCTAAAGTCAATTCCGGCCACTTTCTGACCGGAATCGGAGCGAATCTGGATTCATGGCGAATACGAGTGCGCGGATGCTGCGGCTGCTGTCCCTGCTGCAGACACACCGCTTCTGGACCGGGATCGAACTGAGCGACAAGCTCGAGGTGAGCGAGCGGACGCTGCGGCGCGACGTCGAACGGCTTCGCGAGCTGGGCTATCCGGTCAACGCGAGCCGCGGCGTCGCGGGCGGCTACCAGCTGCGGTCGGGCACGGTCATGCCGCCGCTGCTGCTGGACGACGAGGAGGCCGTGGCGATCGCGGTCGGCCTGCGGACGGCGGCGGGCGGCTCGGTGGAGGGCATCGAGGAGACGTCGGTCCGGGCGCTGACGAAGGTCGTCCAGGTGATGCCGCCCCGGCTGCGCAGGCGTGTCGACGCGCTCCAGGCGTACGCGACACCGGCCGCCGTCACCGGTCCCCGGGTCAGCGCCGCCGGCCTGACGGTGATCGCGCAGGCGTGCCGGGACGACGAGCGGCTGAAGTTCGACTACGCGGCCCGCGACGGCGAGGAGTCCGCGCGGCTGGTCGAGCCGCATCGGCTCGTCTCGCTCGGACGGCGCTGGTACCTGGTGGCGTGGGACCTCGACAGGGTGGACTGGCGCACCTTCCGCGTGGACAGGCTCAGCGACCCGCGCACCACCGGCGCCCGCTACCGGCCGCGCGAGATCCCCGGCGGGGACGCGGTCGAGTTCGTCGAGGCCCAGATCAAGGCCAGGCCGACCACACACACGCTGGTGGTCCGGGTCGAGGCGCCCAAAGCGCGGGTCGAGGCGGCCGTGCGGTACGTCGGCGGCATGCTCGAAGCGATCGACGAGACGTCCTGCCGCCTGAAGATGAACGTCGACACCTTCGACTGGCCCGTGCTGATCCTGGCCGCCATCGGGGCGCCTTTCGAGGTCGAGAGCCCCTCCGCGTTCAAAGATCACCTCGCGTCCGTCGCCGCCCTCTTCACGGCGGCTAGCATCGGCCCGTGAGCACCTATGTCGCGGCCGAGGGCCGATACGAGAGCATCCCCTACCGCCGCACCGGGCGCAGCGGCCTGAAGCTGCCCGCGATCTCGCTGGGCCTGTGGCACAACTTCGGGAACGACAAACCGCTGGGTACGCAGCGGGACATCGCGCGGCGCGCGTTCGACCTGGGCATCACCCATTTCGACCTCGCCAACAACTACGGCCCGCCCTACGGTTCGGCCGAGGAGAACTTCGGCAGGCTGCTGGCTTCGGACTTCAAGCCGTACCGTGACGAGCTGGTCGTTTCGACGAAGGCGGGCTACGACATGTGGCCGGGCCCGTACGGCGAATGGGGCTCGCGCAAGTACCTGCTGTCCTCTTTGGACCAGTCGCTCGGCCGGATGGGCCTGGACTACGTCGACATCTTCTACTCGCACCGCTTCGACCCCGAGACGCCGCTCGAAGAGACCGTCGGCGCGCTCGACACCGCCGTCCGCTCCGGTCGCGCGCTGTACGTCGGCATCTCGTCGTACTCGTCGGAGAAGACCGCCGAGGCCGCGCGGCTCCTGCGGGAGCTGGGCACGCCGCTGCTGATCCACCAGCCGTCGTACTCGATGTTCAACCGGTGGCTCGAAGGCGACAAGCTGCTCGACACGCTCGAAACCGAAGGCGCGGGCTGCATCGCCTTCTCGCCACTGGCGCAGGGCCTGCTCACCAGCCGCTACCTCGACGGCGTTCCCGACAATTCCCGTGCGGCGCAAGGGAAATCGCTCAACCCGGACACGATCACCGAGAACACCGTCGGCAAGATCCGGGCGCTGAACGAGATCGCCCAGCGCCGTGGCCAGACGCTGGCGCAGCTCGCACTGGCGTGGGGCCTGCGCGACCCGCGGATGACGTCGGTGCTGATCGGCGCGAGCAGCGTCGCCCAGCTGGAGGACAACGTCGGCGCACTGAAGAACCTGCACTTCACCCACGAAGAACTGGCCGAGATCGACCGCTACGCCACCGAGGCCGACATCAACCTGTGGAAGCGTTCGACCGACGCCGGATAGCGTCCATGCCGTGAAGGCCTCCTTACCTATCCTGAAGGCAGGGAAGGGGCCCTTCACCACCCTGCAGTGTGATCTTGGGACGGCGGTGACCAGTCCCGGCCCGAAATCGCGTTGCCCCATCCGGCGGCGGGACCGAGACTGCGGACATGAGTTTCGAAGATCTGCTCGCCGAAGGAGAGGCCGTCCCGGTCGAAGGCTGGGACTTCTCCTGGTTCGAAGGCCGGGCCACGGAGGAACGGCCGCCGTGGGGCTACTCGCGGCTGCTCGGCGAACGGATGGCGGCGGCTTCGGCGGGGCTGGACCTGCAGACCGGCGGCGGTGAGGTGCTCGCGGGCATCCCGAAACCGCCGCCGGTCCTCGCCGCCACCGAAGGCTGGCCGCCGAACGTCGCGGTGGCGAGGAAAACCCTCGCGCCCCTGGGCGGCGAAGTGGCCGAGGCGGAGTACGACGCGCCTTTGCCCTTTCCCGACGAATCCTTCGACGTGGTGAGCAGCCGCCATCCGATCGAGAACCCGTGGCGGGAGATCGCCCGGGTGCTGCGTCCCGGCGGATCCTTTCTGTCGCAACAGATCGGCGCCGGCACCGTCCGCGAGCTGAAGGAGTTCTTCCTCGGCCCGCAGGACTACGGCGACTGGACGCCCGAAGTGCTGCGCGCCGAGGCGGAGGCCGTCGGGCTGCGGGTGGACCGGCTCGAACCGGCGAAACTGCGGATGGAGTTCTTCGACCTCGCCGCGGTCGTCCACTTCCTCCGGAAGGTGATCTGGATCGTGCCGGGGTTCGAGGTGGACAAGTACCGCGACAGGCTCGCGGAACTCCATCGGATGATCGAGACCGACGGGATGTTCGTCGCGCATTCGCGGCGGGTGCTCGTGGAGGCCGTCAAACCCGGCGCCACCGGGCGATGAAGGTGACCGACGGCTACAAAGGATCCGGGAACGTCGTCAGCACCGGCACGCCCAGCTACCTGGTCGAATTCTGGTGCGCCGGCACTGGCACTTGGGACGCCGTGGAACACGAACTCACCGAATGCGACGTCCACGACGCACTGCGCTGGGCGCACGAGAACGCGCCCTCCGGCGGGACCGTCCACACCGTGATCTACGCCTGCTACCGGCAACCGGCGGACTCCACCGAATCCGACGTCCATCTCCTGCTGGCGGGGACCGACCCGAGCACGACACCCACCTCGACCACCACGCTCACCTGGCCGACCGCCTGAACTACTACACGTTCGGGTGATCACCGGCGCGAGATCTTGAGTGGACGCGCTCGTGGGTGCGATACCTGCGGGCGTGTCCAGCTCCGCACCGCGCCAGCTGGCGCTCACCTCCGCCGCCCAGATCCTCGCCATGGGGTTGTGGTTCTCCGCGTCGAGCGTCGTCCCCGCCCTCCGCGCGGAATGGGCGCTCTCCACCCAGGGCACCGTCCTGCTCACCGCTTCGGTGCAGGTCGGCTTCGCGGCGGGCGCGCTGGTGTCTGCCGTCGCCAACCTCGCGGACCGGCTCCGGCCCGAGCGGCTGCTGGCCGCGAGCGCCGCGATAGGCGCCCTGCTGACGGTGCTCTTTCCGTGGTGCGGCAACCAGTTCTGGCTCGCGATCCTGCTGCGGTTCGGCACCGGGGTGGCGCTGGCCGGGATCTATCCGGTCGGGATGAAGATCGTCGTCTCGTGGTTCCCGAACAGCCGGGGTCTCGCGCTCGGTGTACTACTGGCCGCGCTCGCGCTCGGCTCGGCGTCACCCCATCTGCTGGCCGGGAATCTCCCGGACTGGCGGACGGTACTCGTCGTCGCGGCCTTTCTCGCTCTCGGCGCGGCGGCGCTGGCCGTGCTCTTCGTCCGCGTCGGCCCGGCCGCCCGGCGCTCGCCGCCGTGGGAGCCGAGATATCTGCTCACGATGGCGCGCGATCGGCGCCAGCGGCTGATCGCGTTCGGCTACTTCGGCCACATGTGGGAGCTGTACGCGTTCTGGACCTGGATCCCCGCCTACGCGGCCGCAGCGTCGAAGACTTCTCCTGGCACGGTGAGCCTGCTCGCGTTCACCGTCATCGGTGTCGGCGGGGCGATCGGCTGCCTGCTCGGCGGAGCGCTCTCGGACCGGTTCGGACGGATCGACGTCGCGCTCGTGGCGCTGGCCGTCAGCGGGGCGTGCTGTCTGGTCTCGGTCTCCGTCTTCGGCGCTCACCCCGTGGTGCTGGGCACGCTGCTGTTCGTCTGGGGTGTCGCCGCGATCGCCGACTCCGGCCAGTTCTCCGCCGCGTTGAGCGAAGCCGCCGACGCCCGCTACGTCGGCACAGCGCTCACCGCGCAGACCGCGATCGGGTTCCTGCTCAGCGCGCTGACCATCCAGGGCCTGCCGGTGCTCGCCGACGCCGTCGGCTGGCGGGCCGCGGTCCCCGTGCTGGCCGTCGGGCCGCTGCTGGGCGTGGTCGCCATGGCGCGGCTCAGGTCCCCAGCAGCCGTAGGTGTTCGTCCGTCAGCTTGACCTCGGCGGCGGCGAAGTTCTCTTCCAGATGCGGGATCTTCGCCGTCCCCGGGATCGGCAGGATCACCGGCGACCGCGCGAGTAGCCAAGCGAGCCCGACCTGCGCCGTGGTCACCCCGAGTTCCACGGCGACGGCGGCGATCCCGGCGGTGGCGTTGGACGCGGCGCCGAGCACCGGACGCCAAGGCAGGAAAGCGATCCCGGCCGCCTCGCAGGCGTCGAGCACGGCTTCGTGCTCGCGGTCGACGAGGCTGTAGCGGTTCTGCACGCTCGCGATGTCCACGATCTCCCGTGCCCGCGCGAGTTCGTCCACGGAGACCTCGGACAGCCCGATCCGGCCGATCTTGCCTTCGTCACGCAGGTCCCGCAGCGCGCCGAGCTGGTCGGCCAGCGGGGTTTCCGGGTCGATGCGGTGCAGTTGCAGCAGCTCGATCCGCTCGACGCGCAGCCGCCGCAACCCTTCGTCGACCTGCGCACGCAGGGAATCCGGCCGTCCGTCGTACTTCCAGTCGTCCCCTGTCCGCACGACGCCGACCTTCGTGGTGACCACCAGGTCGTCCGGATACGGGTGGAGCGCTTCGGCGAGCAGTTCCTCGTTCGCTCCCCCGCCGTAGAGGTGCGCGGTGTCGATCAGCGTGATGCCGATTTCCACCGCACGCCGGGCCACGGCGATCGCGTTCTCCCGTTCGGGGCCGGTCTCGGTCGGCAGGTGCATGGCGCCGAACCCGAGGCGGCGCACGGTCAGGTCCCCGCCGATGGCGAACTCGTTCATGGGGGAAACCTAGCGCGGCGGATCCCTCGGTGAAGGCAGATGCGAGGTATCGGGGAACATGTGGAGCGCGCGCAGGGCGGCGCCGAGCTCGGCGATGTCGGCCGGGTCGGTCAGCGAACGGCCCAGTTCCTCCGAGATCCGCTTCAGCCGGTGCCGGATCGTGTTGGGGTGGCAGAACATCCGCTCCGACGTCAGTTTCGTGGAGCCCTGGCATTCGAACCACGCGCGCAACGTCAGCAGCAGCACGTTCCGGTCGTCGCCGGGCAGGTCCAGGATCGGCCGCAGCACGTGGTGCGCGAGCTGCACCGACGCTTCCGGCGCGCTGGCAACGAGACCGGCGAGCGGGGATTCGTTGAACTGCACCATTCCCGTCGTCCCCGGCATCATGCTGGAGAGCGCGACCCGCGCCAGGTGCAGGGCGCGGGAGGTGTTCCCGAGACCGGTGAACACCGGGCTGACGCCGATCCGGCCGATCTGGTTCTCCCGCAGCAGCTCGATGATCACCTGGGACGCCGACGGGTCCCGCATGGACACGACGCCGACCTGCAGGTCCGGGGTGAGCCGCCAGGCGGACGCGTGATGCCGGTCGCGGAGCCGGTTTTCGATCTGGGGCAACGGTTCATGCCCGACGCGCGGGGTCTCGGCCGCGACGACGACGTAGGTCCCGTCGAGCGAGAGTTCCAGCACGCGCGCGATGTCCCACAGCGTGCCTTCGGTGGCCGCGCCGCCGGCGAACAGCGCCTCGACCAACGCGGAACGCCTGCTTTGGTGCGCCAGCATGACTTCGGCGGTGGTGTCGCGGTAGGTCGTCGTCAGCGCTTCGGCGTAGTCGTCGATCAGCGCCCAGATCGCCGACGTCGCGGCGACGAGGCCGCGGAGGTCCTGCTGCTCACCCGAAGCGGTCAGTTCGACGAACCGGTTCCACACCTCGGTGAGCCCGATCCGGTACGCCCGCAGGAGTTCCGGCAGCGGCGCGCCCTGCAACGCCCGTGCGCGCCCGGTCGCCCGCGCCTGCGCGAGGTCGGGTTCCTCGGTACCGCGCAGGGTCCGCATGACGTACTCGAGGTTGTTCCGCACCGAAGTCCGCAGTTCGGCGAGGGTGACGAACTGCGCGTCGTGGTACACCGGCATTTCCGCGCGGATCTGCTCGACGGTGGATTCGATGACGCCGGGCAGCTGCTTTTCGACCTCGACGGCCAACTCGGCGACGATGACGGCCGATCCTTCGCGGAGCACGGTTCGGTAGTGCATGGACGTCCTCCGGGCAGGGACACCTCGTCGAGCCCCTGGGGACGTCATCTAACACGACTCACCCGGAAGTGGCCTGTCGAAGCCAGGAGGGCCCGCCGGTGCGGCGAAAAATCGGGATTCTCACCGCACCGGCGGAATTTCACATCTTCGCGGCCGCGCTCTTGATGGCTTCGCGGATCCGGAAGTAGGTACCACACCGGCAGACGTTCTGGATCGCGTCGATCTCGGCGTCCGTCGGGTTCTTCGTCTTCTTCAGCAGCGCCACCGCGGCCATGATCTGCCCCGGCTGACAGTAGCCGCACTGCGCGACGTCCTGCTCCAGCCAGGCCTCCTGCACCGGGTGCAGGTTCTCACCGTCGGCGAGGCCTTCGATGGTGGTGACCTCCTTGCCCGAGCAGTCGGACACCGGCGTCACGCACGGGTTGAACGCCTCGCCGTCGAGGTGGCTGGTGCAGGCCTTGCAGACATTGATCCCGCAGCCGTACTTCGGGCCGCGGACGCCTAGCTTGTCCCGCAGCGCCCACAGCGTGGGCAGATCCGCGGGCGCGTCGACGGTGACGGTCTTCCCGTTCACCGTGAAGGTGTAATTGGGCATCGGAACTCCTTGGCGGGGAAGGAAAGTCAGCGGGGGAAGGGTTCGAAGTCGACCGGGAAGTTGATCGGGAAGCTGCGCGGTTTGATCCCGGTGGCCCGCGCGTAGGCGTTCCCGATCGCGCCGACCGGCGCGGGCACGCCGAGTTCCCCGGCACCGCCGATCTCGCCCGTCTCCGGCATCACGTGCACCTTGACGTCCATCGGCGAGTTCTTCTGCCGCGCGTAGTGGAACTGCGAGTAGCTGCCCTCCAGCGGGAGCCCCTTGTCGATGTGCAGTCCCGCCGTCAGCGTCGTGGAGATGCCGTCGGTCAGGCCGCCGAGCATCTGCGCCTCGATCCCGCGCGGGTTGATCGGCTTGCCGACGTCGACGGCGATGGTCGCCTTGGTGACACGCGGGTTCTTCGGGTCGCGGGCGTCCATTTCGACCAGGCAGGCGGTGTACGACTTGTACTCGCCGTGCACGGCGACACCCTGCGCGAAGCCCTTGGGCATCTTCTTGCCCCACTCGCCGAGTTCGGCGACCTTGTCCAGCACGGCTCGCTGCCGGTCGTTCTTGATGAACTCGCGCCGGAACGCCACCGGGTCCTTGCCGAGCTTCGCGGCGATCTCGTCGACCATGATCTCTTCCGCGCCGCGGGTGCTCGACGAGTACACCGACCGCCAGGCGCCGGTGTGGAAGGCATGCGGGACCTCGTTGAGCAGCTGCGTGGTGACGCCGAAGTTGTACGGCGACTTCACCGTCAGCAGGAACACTGTCTGCGCGAAGCTCAGGTTTCCGCCGACAGGCAGTTGCGCAGCGAAGGCGGTGAGGACCTCGCCGAGCCCGTGGCCCCAGTCGGTCTCGACGCTGGCGACGCGGTGTTCGAAGGTGAGCACCTGGCCGAGCGCGAAGGTGGCGCGGATCTTGTGGTGACTCGCGGCGCGGGCGCGGCCGTGGCGCATGTCGTCGATGCGGCTCCACATCAGCCGCACCGGCCGCTTCATCGCCTTCGAGATCCGCGCGGCTTCGATCGCGCCGTCGGAGAACAGGCGGCGGCCGAACGAGCCACCCGCCTGCTGGACGTGCACGGTGACCTTGTTCGCCGGCAGCCCGAGTTCCTGTGCGATGTTCTGCTTCGCGAGAATCGGGACCTTCATGCCCGACCAGATGGTCGCGCTGTCCTCGCGGACGTCGGCGACAGCGGAGTTGGTCTCCAGCGGCGCGTGGCTCGCGAAGGCGAAGTCGAACTCGCCGTCGACGTACTGCGTCAGCAGCGGCGGCACGACGAACGGCAGCGCCGCGGCCCGCAGCTTCTTCTTGATCGTCGCGTTGTTCTCACCGTCGACGGTGCCGCTGTTCCAGGTGACGTCGAGGGCGTTCTTGCCGTCGAGCGCCTGGCCGAAGGTCTCGGCCAGCACCGCGACCCCGGTCTTGATGACGGCGATGTCGAGGATGCCCGGCATCGCGCGGACGGCGGCCTCGTTGTTGACCTTCTTGACCGTGCCGTTGATCGTCGGCGGACGGCGGACCATGGCCGGCTTCGCACCGGGGATGTCCAGGTCGAGCGTGTACTTCAGCTGCCCGGTGACCATCGCGCGGGCGTCCTTGCGCGACTGCGGCGTGCCGACCAGCTTGTGCGCGGACTCCGCCTTCGGGGTCGCGGTGAACTTGCCGAGGTCGGCGCGGGCGGCGGGCCGGGACAGCGCGCCGTAGTCCACCCGGCGGCCGTCGGGCGCGATCACCGCACCGTCCCTTGTGGACAGCCGATCGGCCTTGGCGCCCCACTGTTGCGCGGCCGTGGCGACCAGACGGGCGCGGGCGGCGGCGGCCGCGGTCCGCACCGGGGTGTAGAGCGAGCGCATCGTGTTGGAGCCACCGGTCAGCTGGTTGAACAGCAGCTCCGGGCGGGCGTCGGAGAGCACGACGTCGACGCGGTCGAGCGGCAGGTCCATCTCTTCGGCGACCAGCATCGCGTTCGCCGTCGTGATGCCCTGGCCGACCTCGGTCCGCGGCAGTTCCAGCCGCACCCGGCCGTCTTCGCGGACCTCCAGGACGAGCAGGCCGGCGGTGGGGGCGTTCGACAGGGTCAGTACATCGCCGAGGTCGAGGATCTCGGCCGGGCCGGGCGGGGTCGGGATGACGGCTTCGGCCTCTTCGGGCGCGACGGTGTCGATACCGATCTTCGTGGCGATCGTGAGGGTGGGCGCCGCGACGAGGAAGGTCAGGAACCGGCGGCGGCCGAGGCCGCCGGGGTCCTGCTCCTGGGTTCCAGCGGTGGGACTGGCCATCGGGAAGATCCCTTCGAGAGCGCGCGGTGAAGGCGGGGACCCTCGCGCGGCCTGGGGTTGGATGGCGACACGCTAGGCATCGGCATTCGGCCTAGTCAACGCGGAGTAGTCGTGTCAGCCCATCTGTGTGACGAGGTGACAGCGAAGGGCCTCAAATGTGTGACGCGCCACAGTGAGGTCAACCAGCGTGGCCTAGATGGAGTCGCGCTCCCGGCCCGCTTCGAGCAGGTCTTCGCGGGCGCGCGCGATCCGTGAACGCACGGTGCCGACCGGGCAGCCGCAGATCTCGGCGGCCTCGGCGTAGGAAAGCCCCAGCACCTGGGTGAGGACGAGGACCTCGCGCCGCTCCGGGTCGAGCCCGTCGAGCAGCATCCGCAGCTCCACCAGGTCCTCGAACCCCGCGACGCCTTCCGCCTGACGAGCGCCGCGACGCTCGGCGGTGGCTTCCCAGTCGACGTCGGCGAGCTTCGGACGGGCCGAAGCCGCCCGGATGCGGTCGACGACCACGCGGCGCGCGATCGACAGAAGCCAGGTCCGCGAGGACGACCGGCCGGCGAACCGGCGCAGGCTGCCGAACGCGCGCAGGTACGTCTCCTGGGTGAGATCGTCGGCGGCGCCGACGTCGGCGAGGTGCGCGACGAAGCGCCAGACGTCGGCCTGAGTGGCACGCACCCAGTCCTCGAGCGCCCGCCTGTCGCCGCGAGCGGCGGCGAGAGCGAGCTCGGTCACCCGCTCGTCGTCGTGGTTGCGCGCCCCGGCCATACGAGAAACGTAGCAGCGTCCCGGGAACCGGGGCAGGCCCGCGCCCGACAAGTGAGACGTGAAGTGCGAGACCTGCCGCGAGGCCCTGTCGGCCCGGCTCGACGGCGAAACCGAACCCGCCCCGCCCGAGGTGGTCGACCGGCACGTGACCGGCTGCGCCGCCTGCCGGTCGTGGCTCGCGCGCGCCGAGCGGCTGCACCGGACGATGCTGTTGCGCCCGGCTCCCCCGGTCCCGGACCTCACCGCCGTCATCCTGGAACGCACCCCCGCCCCGCCGAGCGAGGGCTGGCCCGCCAGGATCGCCCTCGCCGTGGTCGCGATCGCGCAGCTCGGCCTCGCCTTCGCCCAGCTGCTGGGCGTCGAAGACCACACCGCGGGCCACGGCACGGAATCCCTGATCGGGCATCTTTCCCACGAGAGCAGCGCCTGGAACCTCGCCGTCGGCCTCGGGCTCGGCTGGGCGGCCTTCCGCACGAAGGCCGCGGCCGGGCAGCTGCCGGCGCTGACCGGTTTCGTCGCGCTGCTCCTGGCCTTGTCGGCAGGCGACCTCGTCACGGGACAGGTCACCGCCGGGCGCGTGCTCACCCACGGCCTGGTCGTCGTGGGAGTGCTGTTGCTGTACGTGGTCAATCGGCAGCACCGCCTGCGCAACCGCCCGAGCCCCGCGACGACGGCCGACACCTCGGACGGCTACCCCACGGAAGCGGGCCACGAGACCGGCGAAGCCCCCGAGCGGCCCCGCCAGCACAGGGGTTTCCGGCGTCCGGCGAGCCGTCACGTCGCCTGACCCGAACTTCACCGGCTTGGTCTAGACCATTACCGGTCACTGGGAGCACGCGTCCGGATACCGGGTGATTCACCGGATTTCACGCGCGGCGTGCGCGGATCGCGGCCTGGGCGCGGTTATCGTCGCCAGGGAGCCACCGAATGTAAACCTTCTTGCCCTTTTCGGGCCGGACCCGGATAACTTTGGTGGGGACACTTTGGTTCGACAGGAGGCGAAGCTCGTGGTTGGCGCAGAAAGTCCGCCCGTCGGCACCCCCGCCGGGATGCGGAAGATCAATCAGCGCGCCGTGCTGGACCTCCTGCGCCGCAGCGGCCCCGCCACGCGGCCGCAAGTCGCCAAGGACACCGGTCTTTCGAAACCCACGGTGAGCCAAGCGTTACTGGCTCTCGAAGCGGCCGGGCTCGCCAGGGCCACCGGGCACACCTCGACCGGCACCGGCCGGTCCGCCGTCCTCTACGAAGCGGACCCCACGGCCGGATACGTCCTGGGTGTCGACATCGGACGCGAGCACCTCCGCGTCGCCGTCTCGGACCTCGGCCACACCGTGGTCGCCCGCCGTGACGAGCGGAACACCTCGCGTTCGGGCACGGCGCTCGTCAGCGCCGTGGGCGCCCTCGCTGCAGCGACAGTGCGCGAAGCGGGACTGAGCCAGGCCGACATCATCGTGCGCGTCCTCGGCTCGCCCGGCGTCGCGGATCCGGGCAAACGCTGCTTCCGGCACGCGCCGAACCTGCCCGGCTGGGGCAAGGCCGGCCTGCTCGACGAACTCGAAGGCGTCCTCGGCCCGGACCTCATGGTCGAGAACGACGCGAACCTCACCGCCGTCGGCGAATGGGAACGCGGTGCCGCGCGCGGCGCGTCCGTGTTCGGCTGCATCACCATCGGCACCGGGGTCGGCATGGGCGTGATGGTCAACGGCCAGGTCTTCCGCGGCGCGACGGGCGCGGCGGGCGAAATCGGCTACCTGCCCTACGGCCAATCGCACGCGGCGGGCGAGGGCGAAGACTCCCCGCCGGTCCGCGGCCACCTCGAAGAGGCGACAGCGGCGCAGTCCGTCGTCCGCGGCGCGCGCGAACTCGGCCTCGGCACGGCGAAGTCGGCCCGCGAAGTCTTCCGGCTCGCCCGCGACGGCGACGAACTCGCCATGCGCGCCGTCGAGGCGGAGGCGGACAGGCTCGCGTACACGGTGGCTTCGGTGGCGGCCGTGATCGACCCCGAACTGATCGTGCTCGGCGGCGGTATCGGCACCGCGGCCGATCTGCTGCTCGACCCGATCGACCGCGCCCTGCGGTCGTTCACCCCGCTCGTCCCGTCGGTCGTCCAGGGCGAACTGGGCGACGACGGCGTGCTGACCGGCGCGATCAGCGTCGGGCTGCGCGCCGCCGAGGGCCTGGTCTTCGAGCGCAAGGTGGGCGCGGCCTAGGTGTTGATGTACTAAGCGGCCCGCCGCCAGGCCCCGCCACCGGCGCTGACCCGCCACGGCGTCAGCCTCAGCACGGTGATGCCCGGGTCCAGCGGATCGTCGCCGCCCATGACCTTCGGGTCGAAACCCAGTGGCTCCGGCGTTTCCGACGCCAAGCGCCACAGGTGCCGTCGAGTTTCCTCGTCGTCGGCGTAGGCGGCGCCGCATTCGGCGACGGCGACCTCGTGCGCCGGATCCCAGTACGAGCACGAGACGAACGGCGTGCGCGCCAGGTGCGCCTTCTTCAACGGCGTCGGCCGGGTGAACAGGTGTCCGACGAGGTCACCATCGCGCTCTTCCCAGATCGGGTGCACCACCCGGGACCTCGGCCTGCCCTGCCTGTCGACCGTCGCGAGCGTGCACCAGACGACCCGATGGGCGACGCGGACGAACTCCGCCACCAGCTCCGGCGGGGCCGTGCTAGATTCCACAACCATGGTTGTGGATCCTACGCCGTCAAACCTCGACCTGTCACTCGTCTCGCTGTTCGCGGGCTGGGCGCTGGGCGGCGAGGTCCAGCGTCGGCTGACCGCCGACGGGCTCGGCGAACCGCGGTTCAACGACGGTGTCGTGTTCCAGCACGTGCTCGCGGGGCCGCTGTCGATCTCCGCGCTCGCGGAACGGATGGGCGTGACCCAGCAGGCAGCTTCGAAGGCCGTCGCCGATCTGGAACGACGGGGCCTCCTGCGGCGCGAACCCGATCCGGCCGACGCGCGGACCCGGCTGCTGCACCTGACGGAACAAGCGGAAAGCGCCGTCGCGGGGGCACGAAAACACCGGGCCGCGCTGGAAAAGGATCTCACCGCCGAATTCGGCGAAGAACGCGTCTCGGACGCGAAAGCCTTACTGGCCGCGATCCTCGGCCGCTACGGCGAACCGGAAGCGATCCGGGGACGCAGGGTATTACCTCCGCGGTAATCGACGGAGACCGCCCCTCACGGAACGATGACCGTATGACCACAGCCAAGAAGATCGTCCTCGACTGCTTCGAGAACATGTTCGTGCACAAGGACTTTGACGCCGCAGGCGTGAACGTGCATCCGGATTTCGTCACCCACAGCCCGGGTTTCCCGTCCGGCCGCGAGGCTTTCGTCGAAGCGATGCGGAATTCCCCGATGGCCGGGGCGGACGTCTCCGTCAAACGCGTGATCGCCGACGACGACCACGTGGTCGTGCACCTGCACGTCGTCCGGCCGGGTGAGGAACCCGGCGCGGCCGTCGTCGACATCGTCCGCGTGGAGGACGGCCTCATCGTGGAGCACTGGGACGTCAAGCAGCCGGTGCCGCCCGGCGCCGAGATGTTCTAGGGCTTGATGATCAGGCAGGTGCTCGACGCGGTCGCGAGCACCTTGCCCTGCGGATCGCGGATGTCGCCCTCGGCGAACGCGACCCGCGAACCGGCCTTCACGATCCAGCCGTGCGCGCGGATCTCCCCCACCGAGCCGGAAATCGCGCGCAGGAAGTTCACCTTCAGCTCGACCGAGGTGTACCCGACCCCGGCGGGCAGGGTGGAGTGCACCGCGCACGCCACCGCCGAGTCCAGCAGGGTCGCCGCGACCCCGCCGTGCACGGTCCCGATCGGGTTGTACAGCGACTCGTCCGGCGTCGCGGCCAGCACGACGTCGCCCTCGGCCACGCTCACCCAGCGCATGCCGAAATGCGCCGAGATCGGCGCCGGCGGGATCCGCCCCTCCGCGATACCGGTCAGGTAGTCGAGCCCGGACAGCTCGCGGCCGAGCCGGGCGGTGGGCAGCGGATCCTGCCAGGTCACGGTCTTCTGCCTGGTCTCCGCGGTGACGTCGACGGTCATGGCTGCCTCCTAAGACGGTCGTCCTAGACTTTCCTAAGACGATCGTCATAGTCAAGGACTATGCTGGGCGACGTGTCCGACACCACCACCCGCGAGCGGATGATCTCGACCGCGATGACGCTCTTCCGCCGCGAGGGCTACCAGGCGACGTCGTGGCGGCGGCTGGTCGAGCAGGCCGGGACGCCGTGGGGGTCGGCGTACCACCACTTCCCCGGCGGCAAGGAGCAGCTGGCCGTCGCCGCGATCGAACTCGGTACCACCGTCGTGGCGAAGACGGTCCGCCGCGCTTTCGAGCGCAACGAGACCGTCGAGGACGCCGTGAGCTGGTGGTACCGCAAGGCGGGCGAGGCGCTGGCCGCCGACGACTACCGCGGCGGCTGCCCGCTCGCCACGATCACGCTGGAGATGGCGCACGCCTCGCCCGCGATCACCAAGGCGTGCCAGGACGCTTTCGCCGCCTGGCACGGGCTGCTGGTGGAACTGCTCACCGGCCACGGCGCCGCAGACGCCGAAGATCTCGCGACGGCCATCGTGAACAACCTCGAAGGCGCCCTGCTGGTCAGCCGGATCCGCCGGTCGCCCGATCCGCTGGACCGGGCCGCGCGGCACGTCGCACTCGTGGTTCGCGCGGCTTAGCATTTCCGTGTGAGCATCGAGCCGGACCGCGTGGACGCCGCCGTCGCCGGGATGGGCGACCGTGAGGCGATCACCGAATGGGCGCGACAGTTCTCGCTCGTCGCGGATCCGTCGCGGCTCGCGCTGCTGGTCTCCATCCACTACGCGCGTGAGATCAGCGTCACCGATCTCGCCGCCGCGACGGGGATGACCGACACCGCGGTCTCGCAGGCGTTGCGATTGCTGCGCGCGCACGGGCTGGTGACCGCCCGGCGCGAGGGCCGGATCGTCCGCTACAGCCTCGCCGACGCGACCGTTCACGAGCTCATCCACCTGGTGCGCCCGCATCCCGAAAGCCGAGCGGGTACCGGCGAGCGGGGGTAGCGTGCGGAGGCATGATCGGTCTGCCCGACACCATCACGGCCTGCCTCTTCGACCTCGACGGCGTACTGACCGGCACCGCGGCCCAGCACCGCGAAGCGTGGAAACGCACGTTCGACGACTTCTTGCGTGCCCGCGACGGTGACAAGTTCTCTCCGTTCACCGACACCGACTACGCGGCTTACGTCGACGGAAGGCCGAGGGCTGACGGAGTCCGCACTTTCCTCACCTCGCGCGGGATCGAACTGCCCGAGGGAAAGCCGGACGACGGCGTCGACGCCGCCACCGTCAGCGGCGTCGGGAACCGCAAGAACCAGCTGGTGCTGAAGATCATCGACGACGAGGGGGTCACCCCGTATCCGGGTTCCGTGCGCTATCTGGAGGCGGCGAAGGCGGCCGGATTGCGCATCGGCGTAGTCACTTCGTCGGCCAACGGCGCGAAGGTGCTCGACGCGGCTGACCTGACCAGGTTCGTCGAAGCGCGGGTCGACGGCATCGTGCTCGCGGAGAAGGGTTTGCGCGGCAAACCCGCCCCCGACTCGTTCCTCGCCGGCGCCGAGGCGTTCGGTGTCGCGCCGGAGAACGCGGCCGTCTTCGAGGACGCGCTCGCGGGCGTGCAGGCCGGGAAAGACGGCGGATTCGGTTACGTGGTCGGGGTGAACCGCGCGCACCAGGCGGGCGAACTGCTCTCCCACGGCGCCGACGTCGTGGTGGACGACCTCGCCGAGCTCCTGGAGGACCGCAAGTGACCGAATCGTTTCTCCGCGGTTACGAGGTCTCGCCCTGGGAGTTGCGCTGGCGCGGCATGGACGTCGACGCGTTGCAGCGCACCGAATCGGCGTTCGCGGTGTCCAACGGGCACATCGGCCTGCGCGGCACGCTGGAGGAGGCCGAACCCCGCGGCCTGCCGGGCACCTATCTCAACGGTTTCTACGAGGAGCACGACCTTCCTTACGCGGAAACCGGTTACGGCTACCCGGAAGAAGGACAGACCGTCGTCAACGTGACCGACGGCAAGGTCATCCGGCTGCTGGTCGAGGACGAACCGCTCGACATGCGGTACGGGCAGGCGACCGACCACGACCGCGTCCTCGACTTCCGGAAGGGCACCCTCGCGCGCGACACGGTGTGGTCCTCGCCGACCGGGCGACGGGTCAGGGTGAGGACCGAACGCCTGGTCTCCTTCACCCAGCGGGCCGTCGCCGCGATCCGGTACGAGGTCGAACCGCTCGACGACGAGCTCCAGCTGGTGGTGCAGTCGGATCTGCTGGCGAACGAACCGGTCGAATCCGACACGCGTGATCCGCGGGTCGCGGCGGCGCTGGAGTCGCCGCTGGTCGGGGAATACCACCACGCCGAGGCGTACCACGCCGTCCTGGTGCACCAGACCCGCAGATCCGGCTTGCGGATGGCCGCCGCGATGGACCACAAGATCGACGTCTCCGACGGCGTCCGCACGCATATCGAGGCCGAGGACGATCTGGCGCGGCTCACCATCGCCGTCGACGTGCCGAAGGGCGGACGGCTGCGGATCACCAAGTTCCTCGCCTACGGCTGGTCCGCGCAACGTTCGGTGCCCGCCGTGCGCGCCCAGGTCGAGGCCGCGCTGGCGGGAGCACGGCAGACAGGCTGGAAGGGCCTGCTCGCCGAGCAGAAGGAGTTCCTCGACGGCTTCTGGGAGACCTCGGACATCGAGATCGACGGCGATCCGGAACTGCAGCAAGCGGTGCGGTTCGCGCTCTTCCACCTGTTGCAGGCCGGAGCCCGCGGTGAGGCGAGAGCCTTGGCGGGCAAGGGGTTGACCGGCCCCGGGTACGACGGGCACGCGTTCTGGGACACCGAGACCTTCGTTCTGCCCGTGCTCACCTACAGCATGCCGGACGCCGCCAGGGACGCACTGCGCTGGCGGCACTCCACTTTGGACAAAGCTCGGGAAAGGGCGGCACAGCTGGGTTTGCGCGGTGCGGCGTTCCCCTGGCGATCCATCAACGGCGCGGAATGCTCGGCGTACTGGCCGGCCGGCACGGCCGCGTTCCACGTCAGCGCCGACATCTCGGACGCCGTCGTGCGCTATCTCAACGCCACCGGTGACGACGAGTTCATGCGGACCTGCGGCGCGGAACTGCTCCTCGAAACCGCGCGGATGTGGTTGTCACTGGGGCATTTCGACCGGCGCGGCCGATTCCGGATCGACGGTGTCACCGGGCCGGACGAGTACTCCGCGGTGGCGGACAACAACGTCTACACGAACCTGATGGCCCGCCGGAACCTGTTCTACGCCGCCGAAATCTGCGGGGGGCACGCGGACGTGGCGGCCGCGTTCGAGGTCACCGAGGACGAGGTCTCGCAGTGGCGCAAGGCGGCCGACGCGATGCTGGTGCCCTACGACGAGGATCTCGGCGTCCACCCGCAATCCGAAGGTTTCCTCGAGCACGACGAGTGGGATTTCGAGGCCACGGAACCGGATTTCTACCCGCTGCTGCTGAACTTCCCGTACTTCGACCTGTACCGCAAGCAGGTGGTCAAGCAGGCCGACCTGGTGCTCGCGCTGCACCTGTGCGGCGATTCCTTCACCCCGGAAGAGAAGGCGCGCGACTTCGCCTACTACGAGGCGCGGACGGTGCGGGATTCCTCGCTGTCGGCGGGAACGCAGGCCGTGGTGGCGGCCGAGGTCGGGCATCTCGGCCTGGCCTACGACTACCTCGCCGAGGCGGCGCTCACCGACCTGCACGACGTGCACAACAACGTCCGCAACGGCCTGCACCTGGCCTCGCTGGCGGGCGCCTGGCAGGGCACCGTCGCCGGGTTCGGCGGGCTGCGCGACCACGGTGGACGGCTGACCTTCGCGCCGCGACTGCCGCCGCGGCTCCAGCGGATCGCGTTCCGGCTGACCTTCCGCGGCACCCGGTTCCAGGTCGAGTTCGACCACGAGGCCGCGACGTATCACGTGCTCACCGGGGAACCGCTGGAACTGGCGCACCACGGCGAGACCTTCACGGTGACCTCCGAGCCGGTGCGGCTGCCGATCCCGGCGCTCGATCCGGGTCCGGCGCCGGTGCAGCCTGCGGGCCGCGCTCCGGTACGGCGACGGCCGAAGAGCGCTTGACCGGTCACCTGGCGTCGCAGCTCAGTCCGGAGGTTCGACCGGCACTTCGCCGCTGCCAGGAACGCCGTCGACCTCCTCGGTGCCGTGCGGACCGAGGTCGCGGTTGGGCGCGCTCGGCACGTCGGTCTTCGGCTGGATCCCGCGCAGGTCGTCGAGGTCTTCTTCGTCGTCCTGTCCGAAGCTCTTCTTGCTTTCCCTCATATGTCCGGGGTACCCGCTCATGGCCGGATACGCCAGTTTTCAGGCGGCTTTCGCCGGTTTGCCGTCCAGTGTGACCAGCCCGTCGAGCATGCCGAGCAGCAGTCCGTCCCTGGTGGACCACGGGCAGATGGCGACCTGGCCACCGGAAAGCGTCAGCAACGCCTCGGCGACGATCGCGCCCGCGAGCGCCTGATGCGAGCGCTGCCGCGAGATACCCGGTAGTTCGGCGCGACGTTTCGCCGGCAGTTTCGCCAGCCTCGGGATCCACGCGCGAAGGTCGTCGAGGTGCAGTTCCCTGGAGCGGGACGGCCTGTCGCCGGCGAGCCGCGCGAGTTGGCGGAGCACCTTGGAGCAGCCGACGGCGCGGTGATCCCGGATCTCCGGCAGCACGTCCTGCATCGCGTCACGGACCTCGTCGAGGACGTGGTCCCGCATCGCCCGCACGACTTTGGGCGACGGGCACTCGGTGGCGAACCAGTCCCGCGTCAGGGAGCGGGCCCCGAGCGGCAGTGAATGCGCGAATCCGGCCTCTTCGGCGTCCCCCGCGGCGAGTTCGACGGTGCCGCCGCCGATGTCGAGCACCAGCAGCCTGCCCGCCGAGGCGCCGTACCACCGGCGCGCGCCGACGTAGGCCAGTTCGGCCTCGCGGCGGCCGGTGAGGAACCGCAGTTTGACCCCGGTGGCCTTCGCGACGTCGCAGACGACCTGCTTCACGTTCGCCGCGTCCCGGATGGACGAAGTGGCGAGCGGGTACACGTCCTCGACGCCGTGTTTGGCGGCCATGGTCATCCCCGCCTCGACGGCGGACGAGACCGCGTCGATGCCGCGCCGGGTCAGGTTCCCGTCATCGTCGAGTTCCCTGTCGAGCCGCAGTCGTGTCTGGTGGCTCAGCACGGGATCGAGCGGCGAGCCACCCTTGGCCAGAACCACCAGCCGTGCACTGAACGACCCGACATCCAGGACCGCGGCGGACGGCTCGCCGATCTGCTTGCGCACGCGAGGCACCTCACCTTCGTCGCGAACGTATTCCCCCGAGGTCTCGCTTCCACTCCTGATAATGGCGGATTTTCCGGCCGTTCAGGCGTGGTTTACGTTCTCTTTCCACCGGAAGGCCGCTTTTTGATCACGAAGGGGGTACACCGGCGCAGGTCAAGTATACCGTATCGATACAGGTGAGAGGTTCGACTCCTTCGCGCGGCTAACCAACGAGTTCGCGAAGCTTCGAAACCTGCGCGACGCGAGCTTCGCGACCGGGCAGCATCGGATTGACCACCAGCGTGGTCGCGCCCGCCTCGCGGAAAGCGGCCAGCCTCTCCTTGACGTAACCCTCGGGGCCGATCAGCGAGATCGCCTTGATCAGCTCCTTCGGCACCGCCGCGGCGGCCTCGTCCTTCTTGCCGTCCAGGTACAGGTCCTGGATGAGCTTGGCTTCGGCCTCGTAGCCGTACCGCTGGGCGAGACTGTTGTAGAAGTTCTTGCCGCGGGCGCCCATGCCGCCGATGTACAGCGCCAGCATGCCGCGCAGGTGGTCCAGCAGCCCGTCGACGTCGTCCCCGATCGCCAGCGCGGTGCCGACGAAGGTGTCCAGCTCGCCCAGCGACGGGTCGCGTTTCGCCTTGCCCTCGGCCAGCGACGCGCCCCAGACCTCGGAGGCCTTCTCGGGGTGGAAGAAGATCGGCTCCCAGCCCTCGGCGAGTTCGGCGGTGAGCGCGACGTTCTTCGGGCCGATCGAGGCCAGCAGGATCGGGATCCGCTGACGCACCGGGTGGTTGATCAGCTTCAGCGGCTTGCCGAGGCCCGTGCCCTGCTCAGGCGGCAGCGGGATCGTGTAGTGCGTGCCGGAGTGCACGACCTTCTCCCGCCGCCACACCTGACGGCAGATGTCGATGATCTCGCGGGTGCGGCCGAGCGGCGCGTCGTACTTCACACCGTGGAAACCCTCGATGACCTGCGGACCGGACGCGCCGATGCCGAGGGTGAACCGGCCGTCGGAGACGAAGTCGAGCCCGGCTGCGGTCATCGCGGTCAGCGTCGGCGTGCGCGTGTAGATCTGGAAGATGCCGGAGGCGATCTGGACCCGCTCGGTCTTCGCCGCGACGTAGCCGAGCTGGCTGACCGCGTCGAACGAGTAGGCCTCGGGGACGAAGACGATGTCCAGGCCGGCCTTCTCCAGCTCGACGATGTCCGCCACGCTCTCGGCGAAACCACCGGCGTAGTTGATCGCGGTCCCGATCCTCATCCGCATCTCCTCGTAAGTTACTGAGCGTTCGCTTAGCGATAGTATGCCCGGTGCAGGGTCGCCGCGAACTCGAGGACGATGCCGCCTTCTTCGTGCATGTGCCGCGCTCCTTCCAGGAACCGGCGGCGGAACTCCTCACCACGCTCGGGCGGCAGCGCCGGGACCATCTCGGCGAGCCCTCGCGCCATCATCCAGTCCCACAGCGCGTCCGGTCCGGACAGCGGCTTGGGAAGCTCGACGGTTTCCCTGGTCACGCCTTCGAAACCGGCCTCGCCGAGCAAGACGTCCAGCCGGTCGTGGGTCAGCGGCCCGGGCTGGGCGGCCTGCGGCCGGGTGGTCTGTGGCTGGGCGGCCCCGCCGGGCGCGAAGAACTCGATGCTCAGGTCCTGGAACCACGCCAGCCTGCCGACGGACTGCCGTTCGAGGGACAGCGCGATCGTGCCTCCCGGCGCCAGTACCCGCCGGAACTCGGCGAGCGCGGCCGCCGGATCGTCGAGGACCTGCATCACGAACCCGGCGGTGACCAGGTCGAACGACTCGTCCGCGAACCCCGTCCGGTAGAGGTCTCCCTCGCTCGCGGAGATCTCCGGGTGCTCTTCGGCCAGCCGTCGCATCATCAACGGAGACGCGTCGATGGCGGTGACGGCGCAGCCCTTCGCGAGCGCCGCCCGCGCGACCGCCCCGCGCCCGGCCCCGACGTCGAGCAGCCGGGTGCCGGGCGCGGGATCCGCGAAAGCGACGAGGTCCCTCCCCACGTCGGCGACGTAGAAGAAGATGTCCTCGTAGCGGTCCACGAGCTGGTCGTACTTGGCCTTCGCCTGGGCTGCGGTCACCATCGGGCGAGGGTATTTACGGTCTCCGGCGCGGAGATACCGCTATTTGTGTGCGGACACCCAGGCCTTCACCACGTTGTCCAGCACGCGCAGCGGCAGGATCCCGTTGCTCAGCACGACCTCGTGGAAGCCCTTGATGTCGAAGCGGTCGCCGAGGGCGGCCTCCGCCTCGGCCCGGATCCGCTCGATCTCCAGCCGTCCCACCATGTACGACAGCGCCTGCCCGGGGAAGGCGGCGTAGCGGTCGATCTCGGCCTCGATCTCCACCTGGGCCATCGGCGTGTTCTCGGCGAGGTAGTCGACGGCCTGCTGACGGCTCCAGCCGAGCGCGTGCATCCCGGTGTCGACGACCAGCCGACCGGCGCGCATCGAATCCTGGGTGAGCATGCCGAACCTGGTCAGGTCGCTGGAGTACAGGCCCATCTCGTCGGCGAGGCGCTCCGAGTAGAGCCCCCAGCCTTCGACGTAGGCGTTGACGTCGGCGTGACCGCGCAGCATCGGCAGGCCCTTGAGCTTGTGCGCGATGCAGATCTGGAAGTGGTGCCCCGGAACGGCTTCGTGGAAGGCGATCGCTTCGCTCGTGTGCTTCGGGCGCAGCTCGGCCTCGTGGGTGTTCGCGTAGTAGGTGCCCGGCCGCGAGCCGTCCAGCGCCGGCTCGATGTAGTACGCCAGCGTGCCCCCGGGCGCCTCCGCCGGCGGGACCGGCTCGACCCCGCACCGGTCCTCGGGGATCGTCGAGAACCACTGCGGGGCAACGGCTTCGGCGCGGGTGATGGCGTCACGCGCGGCGTCGAGCAGCTCGTCGCCGTCTCGCCAGCGCAGGGCGGGATCGGTGCGGAGCCGTTCGAAGATCTCGCCGAGATCCTTGGTGTCGAAGATCTTCTCGCCCAGCTCGCGGTACTGGTCGGCCAGTTTCGCGATCATGTCGAGCCCGGTGTCGTGCAGATCCTGCGCGGTGCGCTCGGTGGAGGTGTGCGCCCGGATCAGCGCGGCGTACTTCTCCTGCCCGCCGGGAAGCGCGCACAGGCCCGGCTCCTTCTCGGCCCTCGCCACGGGACGCAGCTCGGTGGCGAGGAAGTCGCGATACCGGGTGTAGGCGGGCCGGACGACCTCGGCCAGCAGCCGGTCCCGTTCGGCTTCGTAACCCTCGACGGAAACGGACGCGGTGAGCGCCAGCGGGTCACCCGCCTCGTCACCGAGATAGCGCTCCACGTAGGCGATTCCGCTGTCGACGAGGAAGCCGGGTGGGATCAGCCCTTCGGCCGCCGCCGCCCGCTGCCGCACGATCAGGGCGTCCAGATAGACACCCATACCGCCCAGCCGCTTCAGATAACCCCGGACCCTCTCCTCGTCGTTCAGCGACAGCACCGCGAGTTCGTTGAGCATGAACAACGCGGGCGAGGCCAGCCCGTCGCTGACCGAGAACTCGTCGGCGCGGGCGTCGACCAAGTCGACCATCGCCCTCGCCTGCTGGATCACGACCTCGCGGGTGACCGCCTCGGCCGCGGAAAGTCCTTCGGTGCCCAAAGCTTCGGCCCGCTCGGCGATGGCGATCGCCGACGCGCGCTGGGCGGCCGCGGCCTCCGCGCTCGGGTCCGGCATGGTCCCGTGGTCACCGGGGAGCCCGAGCAGCGAACGCCACAGCGGGAGCTCCTCGAACTTGAGCTCCATCAGCTCTTCGGCGAGGCCGTTCGAGGTGTCGCCGTGACCGGCGACCCAGTCGCGGACCACGCCGTCCAGCACCGAAAGCGGCAGCGACCCCCCGCCGAGCACGACGTCGTGGAAGGCCTTGATGTCGAACCGGCTGCCCAGGGTGAGCTCGGCCTCGGAGCGGATGCGCTGGATCTCCAGCCGTCCCACCATGTACGACAGCGCCTGGCCGGGGAAGGCGATGTACCGGTCCACTTCGGACTCGATCTCGACCAGCGCCATCGGCGTGTTCTCGGTGAGGAAGTCGATGGCCTGGCGGCGGCTCCAGCCCAGCGCGTGCAGCCCGGTGTCGACCACCAGGCGTCCGGCACGCATCGAATCCATGGTCAGCATGCCGAGTTTCGCGACGTCGTCGGAGTACAGGCCCATCTCGTCGGCGAGGCGCTCGGTGTAGAGCCCCCAGCCCTCGGCGTACGCGGTGAAGTCGCCGATGCGGCGCAGCAGCGGGAGTTCGGTGAGGCTCTGCGCGAGGCTCAGCTGGAAGTGGTGGCCGGGGATGGCCTCGTGGAACGCCGTCGCCTCGGCCGCGTGCCGGAACCGCTCCTCCGCCTTGTGGGTGTTGGCGAAGTAGATCCCCGGCCGGGAGCCGTCGACCGCGGGCCACATGTAGTATGCGGCGGGCGCGCCGGGCGCGGATTCGGCGGGGACCGGCTCGACCGTCCACGGCTGCGGCGGGATCCGGCCGAACCACATCGGCGCCTCGGCTTCGGCCCTGGTGATGGCCGCGCGGGCGGAGTCCAGCATCTCCTCGGCGTTGGACCAGCGCAGCGCCGGGTCGGTGCGGAGCTTGGTGAAGATCTCGGCGAGGTCGGTGGTGCCGAAGACACGGGAGCCGTACTCGCGGTACTCGGCGGCGAGGTTCGCGATCACGTCGAGCCCGGTCTGGTGCAGCTCACGCGGAGTGCGGACGGTCGTGGTGTGCATCTCGGCGAGCAGGGCGTAGATGCGCTCGCCGTCGGGCAGCCAGCAGACGCCGGGCTTGTCCTCGGGACGGCCGTGCGGCGCGATCTCCTTCGCGAGCACCTCGCGGTACTCGGCGATCGCGGGCCGGACGACGTCGCGCAGCAGCTCGGCGCGGCGGGTCTCGAAGTCGTCGTCGGGCGCGGGCTGGCGCAGCAGCGGATCGGCCGACGGCTCGGCGAGGTACCGGTCGAGGTACGCGACGGTGGAGTCGACCAGGTAGGCGACCGGGACCAGGCCCTTGGCGACGCCTTCGCGATGGCGCTGCGCGGCCTGCCGCAGGTACTCCGGGATCGCCGCGATCCGCCCGAGGTGGGCCTCGGCCTGGGCACCCGTGCCGACCGACATCATCGGCAGCACGGTGAGCACCTCGGCGGCGGGCGAGATGAACAGGTCGCTGACGGTGAACTCGACGAACCGCGAGTCCAGCAGCGCGATCCTCCCCCGCGCCGTCGCGATCAGGACGTCACGGGTGGTCTTCTCCTCCGCGCTCAGCCCGTCGGTGCCGATGGCCTCGGCCCGCTCGGCGAAACCGGCCAGAGTCGCGCGGAGTGCGTCTCCGGCGGCCTCGCTGAGATCGGTGAGCCCGGTCGATTCCGGACGGAAGCCCTGCAAAGCGGGCGTGACCGGCTCGGCGTCGAAGAGGGCTTCGACGAACTCGTCGGCGAGGGCGGAGACTTCGCTCATGTTTCTTCCCCAGGGGTTCGGTGGAGGCGGTGACCCCGACCCTAATGGAGAGCGCGTCCTACCGAAGCGGGGTTTTGCGGCGCACGGACGGCCTCTCCCGCGGCGCCGGGGGCGAGACGGTAGCGTTCCCGGACGTGGCCGTGACCGATCCCGTGGACATCCGCCTGCTCTCCGCCCTCGCGGACCTGGGCAAGGCGGCCGTGCACGAACTCGCGGCCAAGGTGGGGATGGATCCGCGCGAGGTCGCGTACCGCCTGGTCGCCCTCTCCGGCAGCGGATTGCCGCTGCTCGTGGGCGTGGAGAGCGACCCGAACGGGTTACGGGCCGCCATCGCCGGCTCGCCGCCCTCGTGGGCTCAGCAGCCTCAGCAAGCCCCCCAGCCTCAGCAGTCCCCACAGCCTCAGCGTCCGCCGGGGCAGGGGTCCGGGCCGTACAACGTCCAGGGCACGCCTTCCGGACCGTACAACGTCCAAGGGACGCCGTCGGGGCCGTACAACGTGCACGGCACTCCGTCGGGCCGGTACCCCGGACCGCCGTCGGCCCCGGTGCGACAGCCGATGGCTCCGCCTCAGCAGCGTCCGCCCGCCCCGCCTCAGCAGCAGTTCGCGCCCCCGATGGCGCCCGCCGACCCGGTGATGAGCACCTGGGGTGTCCCGCAGACCGCGTCCTGGGCCCGCGGCGACGAGCAGCAGCCCGCGCCGCGGCCGGTCCCGGAGGGCAAGAAGGGCAAGACCGGCGACGTCATGGAGACCCAGGGCCTGGAGGGTGAGCAGCTCACCGTCCAGCTGCTCGAGGTCCAGGACCCCGCGGACTACCTGTTCAGCGCGGCGGGCTACTCGCTGGAAGCCGGGGAACGGTCGGTCGTGGTGCACACCGAGATCACCAACCGCGGGAACATCCCGTTCGTGTCGCTGCCGGACAACTACCTCGAACTGCTCAGCGCGGACGGCAAGCCGATCACGAAGGCGCCGGTCTCCTTGACCTCGCGACCGCCGCACAAGATCGGCGTCCGGCCGGGCGAGACCCTCGGCGGCCACACCGTCTACGTGCTGCCGGACGCCACCCGCGTGGTCGCCGTGCGCTGGTCGCCGCGGCCGGAACCGGACGAACGCACGCTGACCTGGTCGATCGACGACTAGCGTGTCGCCCGTCCCGCGTTCAGAGGACTAAACGCGGGACTGGCGGCTAGTTCTCGTCCTGCAGGATCCGCAGCGCGTTGGCCAGGTCGTCCGGGTACTCCGACTCGAACTCGACCCAGCGCCCGTCGGACGGATGCGCGAAACCGAGCGTCTTCGCGTGCAGCCACTGCCGGGAAAGCCCGAGCTTGCGCGCGAGCACCGGGTCGGCGCCGTAGGTCAGGTCGCCGACGCACGGGTGCTTGAGCGCCGAGAAGTGCACGCGGATCTGGTGCGTGCGGCCGGTCTCCAGCTTGATGTAGGCCAGCGACGCGGCACGGAAGGCCTCGACGACCTCGTAGTGCGTGACGCTGGGCCGTCCGCCCTGGACGACGGCGAACCGGTAGTCATGCCGCGGGTGCCGGTCGATCGGCGCGTCGATGGTGCCGCGCGTCGGATCCGGGTGGCCCTGGACGATGGCGTGGTAGCCCTTGTCGACGGTGCGTTCCTTGAACGCCCGCTTGAGCACGGTGTACGCGTGCTCGCTCTTCGCCACGACCATCACGCCGGTGGTGCCCGCGTCCAGCCGGTGCACGACACCCTGGCGTTCGGCCGCGCCCGACGTCGCGATCCGCAGCCCGGCGGCGGCGAGACCGGCGACGACGGTCGGCCCGTTCCAGCCGGGGCTCGGGTGCACGGCGACGCCGACCGGCTTCGAGATCACCACGATGTCGTCGTCGTCGTGCAGGATCTTCATGCCCTCGACGGGTTCCGCGATGACCTCGATGGCCGAGACGGGATCGGGCAGCGTCACTTCGAGCAGCCCGCCGGCGGACAGCCGGTCGGACTTCCCGGCGGGCCTGCCGTCGACGAAGATCTCGCCGGATTCGGCCAGTTCCGCCACGACCGTGCGGGAAAGTCCCAGGAGTTTCGCCAGTCCCGCGTCGACGCGCATGCCGTCGAGCCCGTCGGGTACGGGCAACATCCGCGCGCTCATTCGCTTGCCGCCTTCTTCTTGTCCTTTGTAGACGATCCGTCGTAGTCCTTGCCCAGCAAGGAGAGAATCACGATGAGCACACCGCCGACGCAGATCGCGGAGTCGGCGACGTTGAAGATCGCCCAGCCCTGCCCGTTCGGCGCGAACGCGGAGATCATGTCGACCACGTGCCCCTGCAGCGGGCCGGGGGCACGGAAGATCCGGTCGGTCAGGTTGCCGAGCGCGCCCGCCAGCACCAGGCCGAGGCCGATCGCCCAGCCGACCGAGCGCAGCCGCCGGGACAGCCAGACGATGGCGACCACGACGGCGACCGCGACCAGCGCGAGCACCCAGGTCAGCCCGGTCGCCATCGAGAAGGCGGCACCGGGGTTGCGCACCAGCTGGAAGTACACCAGCCCGCCGAGGAACTCGACCGGCTGCTTGCCCTCCAGCGTCGACACGGCGATCTGCTTGGTGAGGAGGTCGATCCCCCACAGCACCGCGGCGACGACGAACACCACGGCGACGCGCTTCTTGGGCAGCGGCGGCGACGGTGGCGCGGTCTCGGCCGGAGCGAGGTCCGGTTCCGCGGAGTCGTTCTGCGACGAGGGGGGCTCTGTACTCACTCCCCTATTGTCCACGGAGCGTGCTCAGGTCTCCTCGGCGGCCGTCTTCGGCCTGCTCAGCAGCGCCGCGAACGCCCCGGCGAGCGCGACCAGCGACGACAGCACCAGCGCGAGCGGTCCTCGCGCGAGCACGACGGCGCAGAGCACGAAAGCCGCGGCCACGACCAGCACGAGCACGCTGCGGTCCAGCCAGGCGAGCACGACCAGGCCCAGGGTCAGCAGGATCGCGCTGCGCGCGTCGCCGTCTATTTCGAATTCCCAGAAACCGACCAGATCCGCCAGCACGATGGCGACGAGCCCGCCGACGGCGATCGCGGCGACCTTCCACCACGGCATGGTCTTCGCCCGAATCGTGTAGAACAGCACCGTGCCGAGGTAGACGGCGAGGACGGCGAACAGCCAGTTGTCCATCCGGCTCATGCCGACGACCGAGACGGCTTCCCCGGCCTCCCTGCTCATCTCCACGCCGTAGAGCGCTTGATACCGCCCCGGGCCGGGGTTGGGCGCGTAGGCGAACCACCCCTCTGATCGGCTCGAACCGACGGACAAGGCCACTACCGCCAGTTGGGCGAATCCCAGTAGTGCCAATGGAAACCAGTAACGCGGTCGCTCGTTCCCCATGCGGGGTGAGGGTAGTGGGTCAGGCGCAGAACGGGGGAAGTTCCCGCGGATCGTTCTCCGGCACCCAGCGGCCTTCCGGCTTCTCGTACTGCCAGCGCGCGCCGCGGGCGACGATCTGGCGCAGCGCCAGGACGAGCCTGTCGACGTGCTCGGCGGTGCTGCCGAGACCGAGGCTGACCCGGACGGCCTGCTGGCCGGTCGAGCCGGCGGCGGAGATCAGCCGCTTGGTCGCGATGTGCGCGCAGAACGCGCCGTCCCGCACGCCGATGCCGTACTCCGCGGACAGGACAGCGGCGAGCCAGCCCGGGTCGAAGCCGTCGACGACGAAGCTGAGCGTGCCGACCCTGTCGACAGGCGCGTCGAACAGCCGCAGTTCGGCGAAACCGGGGATACCGGCGAGACCGCGACGCAGCCGCGCCAGCAGTTCGTCCTCGTGGGCGACGATCGCGTCCCAGTTCCCGGCCAGGGTCTCGCAGGCGACACCGAGCGCGTAGACGCCGACAGTGTTGGGAGAACCGGCTTCGTGCCGCTCGGCGCCGGAATTCCAGACCACGCCGAGGTCTTCGGAGTCGCGGGTGACGAGCTTCGTCGCGCCGCCACCGGCGAGGTACGGCTGGGCGGCGCGCAGCCAGTCGGCGCGGCCGATCAGCGCACCGGCACCGAAGGGCGCGTACAGCTTGTGCCCCGAGATCGCGATGTAGTCGACGTCCAGTTTGCGCACGGAGATCTTGCGGTGCGGCGCGAGCTGCGCCGCGTCGAGCGCGATCCGGGCGCCGTGCCGCCGCGCGACGGCGGCGATCTCCTTGACCGGCAACAGTTCCCCGGTCACGTTGGAGGCACCGGTGATGACGACCAGCCGCGGGCCCTGCGGGCAGTCCGCGAGCGCTTCGTCCACAGCGGACACCGCGGCGAGACGAGTACGCGGCGTCTGGATCCGGCGGACGTTCGGGCCCTTCCACGGCAGCAGCGCGGCGTGGTGGTCGGTGTCGAACACGACGACCGACGTGTGCTTCGGCAGGCTGCGCGCGAGAAGGTTGAAGGAATCGGTGGTGTTGCGGGTGAAGACGACGGAATCGGTCGACCGCGCGTCGACGAAGTCCCGCAGGATTCCGCGCGTGCGCTCGTAAAGCTTGGTGGAGACCTGCGAGGCGAACCCGGCGCCACGGTGGACGCTGGCGTACCAGGGCAGGAACTCGTCGACAGCGTCGCGCACCTTGTCCAGACAGGGAGCGCTGGCCGCGTGATCGAGGTTCGCGTAGCCGATGTCGCCGCCGGTGACCAGCGGAACCCGCAGACCGGCACACGCCACCGTCGGGATTTCGTGCTCCACAACGGTTTCCGCGACAGTGACGGGGGTGCTGGTGCGTTCGAGAGCGAGAGTCATCGTCAATCCTCCGGGCCAGGGGACCCCGACGAGGATCCCGCGCTTGCCCGTCGCACCACGCGACGAGCCTGGTCCTCACCCGGGGCACCCCACCGCGGAAGGAGGGTTGCCGGTCAGCTAGCCGGGGCTTGACGCTGACACTCGTGACCTACGAACGAAGTTAGCGGATAGGCGGCCGATCAAGCCACCCCTTGTCCGCATCTTGAGACGCCGCTCACGTACTCCGCAAGCGAAAAGAACCGTTGCCCGGCGCCGCGCCGCGCCGGGCAACGGGAGGTCAGACGCGGAATCGCCCGGGAAGCGGGACGACGGAACGCGAAGAGACCTCGGTCGCGGAACCCGAGTACTGCTCGGTGCCCGCGGTGAACTGCCAGCCGCCGAAGGTCTTGCCGTCGACGGCCTCGCCGTGGGCATCGGCGACCTTGGTCGAGACCTCGTCGTAGGAGAGGCCGTTCCAGTTGCCCGCGCCGACACCGAAGTCGCGCGAGTCCCCGCCCTTGGCGGCGGCCGCGGGCAGGGTCCACAGGGTGAAGTGCACGTGGGCGCCCGTGCTGCTGCCGCCGCAGGGCAGCGCGTTGCCGGTCCGGCCGAGGAGGTCGCCGGGGGCGACCTTCTGGCCGTCGGTGACCGAAATGTCCTCCATGTGGTAGTACCCGGTCCGCCAGCCGCCGTCGTGGTCGACGGTCACCCAGTCGCCGCCGCCACAGTGCTGGATCCGGACGGTGCCCGCCAGCGGGGCGCGAACCTTCTTGTCGGCGGGGCTGAGGTCGATGGCGTTCTTCACGCCGGAGTTCCCGTTGTCGGAGTGGACCCCCGCCGAGTAGACCGACTGGCCCGCGTCGAAGGGCAATCCGAACGCCGGGAACGCGCCGGCCGCTGACGCCGCCGGCGCGGAAAGAACCACCCCGACGAGTACAGCGGCGGCCCCCAGACCGGCGAACCGTGCAGGAAGTTTCGTCACCTTGCGTACTCCTTACCCCGCGACACTCACCCATTCGATGGAGTCGATTGCGGGGAAAGTAATCCAAAAGGAGTACAAAAGGGAACAACACGTAAGAAAATTTCTGAGATCAACCGACGAAAGACTGGCGCCGGTTCGTGACCTATTGGCCGGATTCGCCCTTCCACCTGGCGAGGCGTCCGGCGCGGTCGACGGCCCGCAGGCGTCGTTCGGCCGCGTCACGGACGTCGGAGGTGGTCACGACGAGTAACTGGTCACGTTCCTGGAGCCGGGTGTTCTTGTTCGGTGTGAAGCCGGTGCCGTCGCGGACGAGGAGGCTGATCGTCGCGCCCACCGGCAGCCGCAGTTCGGCCAGGTAGACGCCGTGCATCTTCGATCCGGAGTTGATCCGGACCTGCAGGAGTTCCGCGCCCATCTCGTCGAGTGGCGCGGAGTCGACGTCGATCTCGTGCGGTTCGGCGTGCTGGGCCAGCCCGAGCACTCTCGCGAGCGGGGTCAGCGTGGTGCCTTGGAGCAGCGTCAGCACGATGACCAGCACGAATACCGCGTCGACCAGTTCCTGCGCGCCGGGCACCCCGGACGAGAGCGGGATCAGCGCGAGCACGATCGGGACAGCCCCGCGCAACCCTGCCCAGGACAGGAACACCTGTTCTCGCCAGGGGATCTTGAACGGCAGCGCCGACAGCAGCACCGACACCGGGCGGGCGAGCAACAGCACGACCGCGCCGGCGACCAGGCCCTGGACCAGGCTCTCGAAGATCCTGCCCGGCGAGGCGAACAGGCCGAGCAGCACGAACAGCCCGATCTGCGCGAGCCAGCCGAGACCTTCGGCGAAGGACAGCGTGTCCGACCGGTGCGGCAGCTTCGAGTTCCCCAGCACCAGCGCCGCGACGTAGGTGGCGAGCAGGCCCGACGCGTGGGCGAGCTGCCCGCTCGAATACGCCACGACGCACACCGCGACCGTGGCCAGCGGATACAGACCTGTCGCCGGGAGCGCGGCCCGTCGCAGCGCCTGCGCCCCGAACCAGCCGAAGGCCAGGCCGATCACCAGCCCGGCCGCGAGTTCGTAGACCACCAGCAGCGGCAGCGACCAGTCCACGGTCGCGCCCTCGGCCAGGACGACGACCGCGATGTAGGCCGGGGCGTCGTTGATCCCCGACTCGATCTCCAGCGCGCCGACGAGCCGCTTCCCGATACCCGCCGATCTCAGCACCGAGAAGACCGCGGCGGCGTCGGTCGAGGCCAGCACCGCGCCCCACAGCAACGCCATCCGCCAGTCCAGGCCCAGCAGCCAGTGCAGGGCGGCGCCGGTGATCGCGATACTCACCGCGACGGCCACTGTGGACAGTGCGATTCCGATGCCCAGCGAGGGTTTCACGGCCGTCCACCGGGTGGTGAGACCACCTTCGGACAGGATCATCACCAGCGCGGCGAGGCCGAGCGACTGGGTGAGCTCGGGGTTGTCGTACTGGATGCCGAACCCGGCTTCGCCGAGCAGGACGCCCATCCCCAAGTACAGCAGCAGCGAAGGAAGGCCGACCTTGATCGACACCCGGACGGCGATCACGGCGACGAGAAGCACGGCACCGCCGGTGCCGAGGATGAGCGGGAGTTGCTCCATGTCGCCTCCCGTCCGGTCGCCGTGAGGGCTCCAGAATAGTGAGGCGGTGGTCGTCACTCGTTCGTGTACCGGTCGAAAACCGTCCGGTAAGCCTGTGTTACAGACTGTCCTTTACGGACTGCGCAGGGCAACCAGGTCGACACCGAGGTCCGCGAACGGCTTTTCCGCAGCGGGCAGGACTTTCACCGCGCGGTTGCCCTCACGGGACAACCAGCCGGCACTCACTCCGTGAGACAGTAACGCCGCGGGGACACGTCCCGCCAAATGATCACGGCGCACTGTCCAATCCAGACAGTCACGCAGCATCGGACGACGGCTGTCCGCGATCTCCACCCCGAGCGTGCCGAGCACCTCGCGGCCGCGACCGGTCAGCGTCAGGCCGTCGGCCTCGTCGATCAGCCCGGTGGCGAGCATCCCGTCCCGCAGCGCGACGCCGACCGTCCCGGCGAGGTGGTCGTAGCAGGTCCGGGCGAATTCGAGCCGTTTCACCCGCACCGACGAGCGCAACCCCTTCACCGGACGGTGTTCGGCGTGCTGCGCCAGATGCTCGATCAGCTCCGCCACCCGGGGGTCGGCGATCCGGACATAGCTGTGCCGCCCCTGCTTGACCCGGACGACGAAGCCGGCGTCGGTCAGCTTCGTCACGTGTTCGCTCGCCGTCGACGCCGCGACCTCGGCCGCTCCGGCCAGCTCGGTCACCGTCCAGGCACGTCCGTCGAGCAGCGCGAGGCACATCGACGCGCGGCTCGGATCAGCCAACACGGCCGCGACCTCGGCCAAGGCGATCGTTTCCATGCGTTCACCGTAGAAGACCCACGGTTCGGCGAAGGCCGAAACGTCAACCGGCCAGGAACTTCGCCGCCAGCCCGACCGCGGGTTTGGAGTCGTTGGAACCCGCGAGCATGACCGCGAAAGCCACGTCCCCGCGATAGCCGACGAACCAGCCGTTGGCGTCGGCGCCCGAGCCGAACTGCGCCGTCCCTGTCTTGCCGAAAACGGCGCCGCTGCTCTTCAACGCCTTCGCGGTCCCTGTCGTGCAGACCTCGCGCATCATCGCGCGGACCTGGTTCAGCACCCCGGCGGGCGGGGCCTGGTAACCGGCGTTGACCTTGGTCTCCAGCCCCTGCCACAGCTTCGGCACCACCGGCTTCCCGGTTGCGACCGTGGCCGCCATGAGCGCCGCACCCAACGGACTGACCTGCACCTTTCCCTGTCCGATCCCGGCCTCGACCTGCTCGTCACCGCTGCTCGACGGCTCTACCTTCCCGGTCTCGGTGGCCAGCCCCGGGATCTCGAAGTCGGCGTTGAGGCCGAGCTGGGTCGCGGCCTTCGCGAGGCCGTCCGCGGGCAGTCCCCCGGCGAGCCGCCCGAAGGTCGTGTTGCACGACGCGGCGAACGCGGTCTTCAGCGAAACGGTCCCCAGGTCGAACCCGTTCTCGTTCTTGAGCGTGCGGGTCCCGATCTGCTCACTGCCCGGACAGGCCACCGGCGTGTCGGCGGAGACCCCGCCCTTCTGCAACGCCGCGGTCGCCGTGGCGATCTTGAAGGCCGAACCCGGCGAATAGAGGCCGTTGAGCGCCGTCGGCTGGTTTCCGGCCGCGCCGTTCTGCGCGACCGCCAGGAGTTCGCCCGAAGTCTTCATCGCGACGATGATCGCGGGCCCCTTGAAGCCATCGACGGCTTTCTGCGCGGCGGTCTGGGAGGCCACGCTCAACGTCGAGACCAGCGGTTTGTCGGTCTCGACAGCCTGTCCGAAGAGGGTTTCGACCGGTTTGCCGGAGGCGTCGAGCCGCGACACGGCGACGGTGGCGGGAGTCCCGGTGCCGCCGTTCTGCTCGGACGCGACCTTGGCCAGCGCTCCCTGCAGGATCGGCGCGACGCCGGCCGCGTCACCACCGACCAGGGCTTTGCCGTCCCTGTCCGCCACGACCGGCTTGGCGGAAGCGCGCGCGACGGAGAGCTGCTGACCGGCTTCGAGCTTCGGGTGGATCACCGACATCGCCCAGCGGACCACCCATTTCCCGGCATTGCGGACCAGCTCCAGCTTGCCTTCGTACCGCCAGACGCTGTTGCCCGGGAAGCTCCACGCGGCGTGGAAGGTGGCCGACGTCGTGGTCGCGTCCCCCGCCGTGGTCGGGACTTCACCCAGGGTCGTCTTGACCGGCGCCGCACCGAGCGCGCCGCGCGTCACGGACAACGCGGCCGTGGCCGCCGCCGGGTCGTCGACCGGCGCGCCGGTCAGGTCGCCGGTGTCGAACTGCCGCAGGAACCGGGCCGCGACCTGGGTGGGACTGTCTCGCGCGCTCTCGGTGGACTCCCCCGGGCCGCCGGAAGCGGCGGGCGCCTGGTCTTCCCTGACCAGCAGCACCACCGCGGCCACCACGACGGCGACGACCGCCAGCGCGGCGCCGATCAGGATCCCTCTTTTCCGGGCAGGACTCATGGACTCGCTCTCCCCCAGTACGGCACGCGCCCCTCGCGCGTGCCCCCGGGCGTCAGCCTGCCGATTTCTCGCGCGCAAGGCTGGTAGGCGGCGAGAAAGCGACGGTTCCGAATCCGTTTCGTGATCCCGCTGATCGGGACCTCCCGGATGAGATGAATGGGACTTTCATTGCAAATTTTGCAATGAAAGTCCCATTCATCTCATGTGTGCGAGGGTCAGGCCTTGGCGACCGCCACGGTCACCTTGGTGCCCTCCCCGACCGTCCCGGCCGAGCCGTCGGCGACGTCGCCGTAAGCCACCGAAGTCGCCAGCGTCTCCGAAGCGATGAACCCCTCGTGCGTCTTCGCGGCGGTGACCACGTCTTCCGGCGCGTCTACCGTCAGCGCGATCCGGTCGGCGACGTCGAGTCCGGCGTCACGGCGGGCCTGCTGCACGACCCGGACCAGGTCACGGGCCAGACCTTCGGCCGCCAGCTCGTCGGTCACCTCGGTGTCGAGCAGCACCAGCCCGGCCCCGCCGGGCAGTTCCGCGGCCGCGCCGCCGCCCTTGGCGACCAAACGCCGGTCGTACTCGCCTTCGACGAGCTCGATCCCGGCGGCCACGACGGCGCCGCTCTCCGACGTCGTCCACTCGCCCGCCTTGACGGCCTTGATCACCGTCTGGACGTCCTTGCCCAGCCGCGGTCCGGCGGCGCGGGCGTTCACCGCGACCTCGAAACCGCCGTGGGCGGCGACGTCCGTGGTCAGCTCGACGGACTTGACGTTGACCTCGTCGCGCAGGATGTCGGTGAACTCGCGCAGCGAGTCGGCCTCGTGCGCGGCGACGACCAGCTTGGCCAGCGGCAGCCGCACCCGCAGCTTGTTCGACTTCCGCAGCGAAAGCGCCGAAGACGCCACCTGGCGCACCCGGTCCATCGCCGTCACCAGCGCCGCGTCGGCGGGCAGGTCCAGCGAGTTCGGCCAGTCGGCCAGGTGCACCGAACGGCCACCGGTCAGCCCGCGCCAGACGACCTCGGTGGTCAGCGGCAGCAGCGGCGCCACCACCCGCGACGTCACCTCCAGCACGGTGTGCAGGGTGTCGATCGCGTCCTGCTCGCCCGCCCAGAACCGGTCGCGCGACCGGCGCACGTACCAGTTCGTGAGCACCTCGAGGAAGTCACGGACGGTCGAGCACGCACCGGCGACGTCGTAGGTGTCGAGAGCGTGCTCGACGTCGGTCACCAGTTCGTGCGTCTTCGCCAGCACGTACCGGTCGAGGACGTGCTTCGAGTCCGTGCGCCACTGGCCTTCCACACCCTCGGCGTTCGCGTAGAGCGCGAGGAAGTAGTACGAGTTCCACAGCGGCAGCACGGCCTGGCGGACGGCGTCGCGGATGCCCTTGTCGGTGACGACCAGGTTCCCGCCGCGCAGGATCGGGCTCGCCATCAGGTACCAGCGCATCGCGTCGGAGCCGTCGCGGTCGAAGACCTCGTTGACGTCCGGGTAGTTGCGCAGCGACTTGGACATCTTCTGGCCGTCCGAGCCGAGCACGATCCCGTGCGAGATGCAGGTGCGGAACGCCGGCCTGTCGAACAGCGCGGTCGCCAGCACGTGCAGCAGGTAGAACCAGCCGCGGGTCTGCCCGATGTACTCGACGATGAAGTCGCCCGGATAGTGGTGCTCGAACCATTCGGTGTTCTCGAACGGGTAGTGCACCTGGGCGTACGGCATCGACCCCGAGTCGAACCAGACGTCGAACACGTCCTCGATCCGGCGCATGGTGGACTTCCCGGTCGGGTCGTCCGGGTTGGGCCGGGTCAGCTCGTCGATGAAGGGCCGGTGCAGGTTGTCCAGCCGGACACCGAAGTCGCGCTCGATCTCTTCGAGCGAGCCGTAGACGTCCGTGCGCGGGTACGCCGGGTCGTCCGACTGCCACACCGGGATCGGTGTGCCCCAGTACCGGTTTCGGGAGATCGACCAGTCGCGGGCGTTCTCCAGCCACTTGCCGAACTGGCCGTCCTTGACGTTCTCCGGGTACCAGGTGATCTGCTGGTTCAGCTCGATCATCCGGTCCTTGAACTCGGTCACCGCGACGAACCACGACGAGACGGCGCGGTAGATCAGCGGGTTCCGGCAGCGCCAGCAGTGCGGGTACGGGTGCTCGTAGGTCTCGTGGCGCAGCAGCACCGCGCCCTGACGGCCGGCCGATCCGGTGCCGTTCTTGAGATCCTTGATGATGTTCGGGTTGGCGTCGAACACCTGCTGGCCCGCGTAGTCCGAGACGGTGGCGTCGAACTTGCCCTGCGCGTCGACGGGGGTGACCGGGACGATGCCGACCGCGTCGGTGACGGCCTTGTCCTCTTCACCGTAGGCGGGCGCGATGTGGACGACACCGGTGCCGTCCTCGGTGGTGACGTAGTCCGCGGACAGCACGCGGTGCGCGTTCTCGTGCCCGGCGAAGTACGGGAACGGTGGGGCGTAACGGGTTCCGAGCAGTTCGGTACCGGTGTAGTGCCCGACGACCGTCGGCTCCTCACCGAGCTCGCGAGCGTACGAGGCGACACGCGCTTCGGCGAGCAGGAACCGCTTGCCTTCCTGCTCCTCGGATTCCACCACGACGTAGCGCACGTCGGGGTGCACCGCGGTCGCGAGGTTGGACGGCAGCGTCCACGGGGTCGTGGTCCAGATCAGCAGGTAGGTGCCGTCGAGCTCGTTGTCGTTGCCCTCCATGCGGAAACCGACCGTGACGGCCGGGTCCTGGCGGCTGGCGTAGACCTCGTCGTCCATGCGCAGCTCGTGGTTGGACAGCGGGGTCTCATCGCGCCAGCAGTAGGGCAGGACGCGGTAGCCCTCGTAGACCAGGCCCTTGTCCCACAGCTGTTTGAAGGCCCAGATGACCGACTCCATGTAGGACAGGTCGAGCGTCTTGTAGTCGTTGTCGAAGTCGACCCAGCGAGCCTGGCGGGTGACGTATTCCTGCCACTCGCCGGTGTAGCGCAGCACGGATTCGCGGCAGGCGTCGTTGAAGACGTCGATGCCCATCGCGTCGATCTCGGACTTCTCGGTGATCCCGAGCTGGCGCATCGCCTCGAGCTCGGCGGGCAGGCCGTGCGTGTCCCAGCCGAAGCGGCGCTCGACGCGCTTGCCCTTCATGGTCTGGTAACGCGGCACCAGGTCCTTCACGTACCCGGTGAGCAGGTGACCGTAGTGCGGGAGACCGTTGGCGAACGGCGGGCCGTCGTAGAAGACGTACTCGTTCGAGCCGTTGACGCCGGGGTCGCGGGCGTCGATGGAGGCCTGGAAGGTCCGATCGGATTCCCAGTACGCGAGGACGCGCTTTTCCGACTCGGGGAACGAAGGCTGGGACGGGACCCCGGTCTCGCCGTCCACCTGTGCCTTGGGATACATCTTCAGTGCTCCTCGCGGTTCGTCTCTCTCGTACGGGCTTTCACCCACACGGGGACGAGACGGCCGTTTCCGGCGCGTTCCGCGGTACCACCCCGCTTGCCCGGCCGGTGGTGTTCCGGCTGGGCCGCTCATTCGACGGCTGTGACGGGCCGTACCCGTCCGGTTCTACTGAGGGTGTGAGCCCTGTTCTTCCGGAGGCTCCCCGGTGATAGCCGGATCGGTGCCAGTTGGTTCAAGGGTAGCGCGCGAGGGCAACCGGGTTGTCCGGGGTGGGGTGGAAACCCGGAGGCGGCGGGCGGGTGCCGCGATCAGGCTGCCGCCAGGCCCCGCTTCGGACCACGCTTCCCGCGCGCTGGAAATCGCCGCGCGGTTCGACGCCCGCAACGGGAGCTCCGTCCCGGAGACCGTGGAGGAGCTGGCGTCCCGGGCCGAACGCAACGCGGACGATCCGAAGTTCGCGACCGCGATGTGGGACCGGTTCGACGAACTCCTGCCGAACCCCGAAGGCGTTCTGCTCGCCCGCCGCCTCGCCGGTTCCGGCGACCTCGCCAGGGCGGCGGACCTGTTCGGCTCGCTGGGCGACGAAGTACGCCGACAGGCCGTGCTCTCGCGGATCACCTCCACTGGTGTCTCTGAACCACAAGCATGCATCGACCGTCTGGCCACACTGAGCTTGGCGCAGGATCCCTTGCCTGGCTTGACGTTCGTCCGCGAGGCCGTCGACCGCTTCCAGTCGGAGTTCGACTACGTGAACGCCGCCCGCGTCCGGCTGATGGCGGTGTGGATCTTGGCCTTCACCGGGGACTCGAAGGCCGCGCTCGACCTGAGCGGCGAGTGCGACGCTGTCGGCGGGAACCATGAGGTGCAGGGCGAGATGCTGTACACCCACGGAAAGCTCTCGCAGGCGCTCGGCGATCTCGACGATCGACGAGGCCGCCGAAGACGGTCGGACTGAATTCGCCCCCTTCACGGGGATGAGCGCCGCGGAACGGCGGCAGGTCAGCACCTTGCCGTCCACGATCGCGATTCGGGTGCGTCGTGCTCGGATCCGTGACAGGTTTGTCTCCGTGCCGGACGATCATCACGCAGCGACATCGAACAGGCCGAAGCCGGATGTTCGTATCGTGCAGCTGACTGGACCCACGTTCGACTCGCTCGCTCGCGGCGATCTGGCCGGAGCGACCGCGACCAGCCCGGTACCGCTGACGACCTACCTGGCCGGGCCGAACCGGCGTGGGCTGTGGCAGAGGCGCAGCAGGCAGGTCGCGGCGGATCCTGGCTGTGCGGCCTGGGTCACCGGCATCATCTGGGATCAGCAGCAACAGTCGGCCGTCGGAACAGCCGGCTACCACGGCCCTCCCGACATGGCGGGGATGGTGGAGATCGGCTATGCCGTCGACCCGTTGCACCGCCGACGCGGTTACGCGAGGGCGGCACTGGAGTTGTTGCTGGCGCGGGCTGTCAGGGAGCCTCAGGTGCACACCGTCCGGGTCACGATCGGCCTCGGCAATACTGCCTCTTACCGGCTGGCATCGCAGTACGGCTTCGTCAAGGTCGGCGAACAGTGGGACGACGAGGACGGGCTGGAGATCATCTACGAGATCCCGGCGGACCACCGCCCGGGTCCGAGTTGCCGTCCCCGCCGACGCCTCTAGGTTGACGGGTATGTCGATCTACGGGGCCCGATGAAAGGGCCCGGACTCCTCCTCGTCCTGCTGGTGGTCCTCGGCGGTGTCAGCGGGCTCGGATTCCTGGCGGGACTGGGCAACGCGGCCGTCCTGGCGGCCCTCACCGCGCTCTTCTGCCTCATGGCGGCGGTCGGCGGGCCGCTTTGGGCGGATCTGCGGCTGCTGGCGTGGTTCGCTCCCGCGTTGATCCTCGCGGTCGGCGTGCCGCGGCTGCTGGGGGCGGTGTCGCAGTGGGCGGCGATCGGGCTGCTGGTGGTGATCGTGGTCGTCGCCGGGCTGCTGCCCGCGTTGGGGGCGCGGTTCGTCACTGTCGGGCTGGGACTCGGGATGGCGTCGCTGTTCGGCTACGGCTTCCAGCTGACGGGGACGGCTTCGGCGGGGCAGATCCTGGGCGCGCCCGCGCTCGCGGTGGGCGTCGTGCTCCTGCTGCGTGTGGTGATGGGCGCGAAGGACCCGGCCAAACCGACCCGTGACGCGCTGGCCGACGCGCTCGCGTCGAGCACCTCCGAAACGCAGGAGCGCGCGGCGAAACTGTGGCTCGCGGACCGGCCCCGTCGCTGGACTGCCAGGGTTCTCGGCGGAACGCTCCGGTACCGGGCGGCCACGGGACTGCTCGAAATCCGCCGGAAACGGCTGAACCACGAAGGAATCGGCGAAACGCTCGACGCGGCCAAGGAAGAAGCCGTCAGGCTCGCCGATGCCGTCCGGAACCCGGTAGCGCCGGACGACGTCGAGCCGGTGCGACGCAAGGAACCCGCCGAACTTCCCGGCGCCACGGCAAGGCTCGTCACCGCGCTTTGGGACTCCCTCGAAACCGTCCGGACCGCGGCGACCGAACGCGACGAGTCGCGTGTGGACGTTCCGAAAGGACTCCGGAAGGAACTACGCCGGATCGAGCTGAGCGGCGCGTTTTCCTGGCAGTCACCGCAGTTCCGGCACGCGCTCCGCTGCGGGCTCGGGGTGGCGCTGGCGCTCGTGGTCGCGAGTTTCCGGCCCGGCGACCCGCTCACCGTGTCCTTCCTGCTCGGCACGTTCGCGATCATGCAACCGGAATGGCGCGACAGTCTCAGCAAGGCCTGGCAGCGGATCGGCGGCTCACTCGGCGGCGCCGTCGTGCTCACCCTCGTCCTTTGGCTTCTGCCGCAAGGGTTTCTGCTGCCGATCGGGCTCGTGGCGCTGCTCGGCGGGTTCTCGTTCATGCAGACACAGCCGGCGGTGTTCAACGGCTGCATGGTCCTGATGTCGGTCGGCATGAACGCGACCACCAGACATCTCGACCCACGCTATGTGCTCGTCGAGTACCTGCTCCTGATGGTCCTCGCGGGCGCCATCGCCCTGCTGTTCGGTTTCGCCGCGATCCCCGGCGTCGCGAAACCCGGTCCGGTGGAACGGTTCGAGAGCGCCGTCGGCGCCACCCGCGCGCTGCTCGGCTCTGTGGGGCGGAAACTGCGCGGCGAGGATGTCGACCCGCGGACGCTCGGCCGCGAGTTCCGTACCGCCGCTGTCGCGCAACACGGTCTGGTCGCCGTGGAGCCGGGCACCAAGGAACCCGCACCCGGTCACCAGGACGCGCTGGAAAGCGCCGCCGAGGCTCTGCGCGGCCTATCCGTCACGGCGTCGTCGCTCTTGCTGCTGTCCGGATCGGCCGACGCGGCGGACGCCGTCGACGAGGCGGCGCGGACGCTCGGAACCGAAGAGGCGGCGGAGATTCCGGTGCCGCGAGACGCCGACGAAGAACAGCGCCTGGTGCTCGACACTATCGCCGCCGACGTGGTCGCGGTCGGCGAAGCGGCCCAGACGCTCAGGGACGTCTAGCTGTCTGTTTTGGTCTTGTCGCGGTGCTGCCCGGCGATATCCGCGTCGGGTGTGCACAGCGCGCACGGGGTGAACCCGAGCTGCCGCGCCTCACCGATACCGAGCGGGATCGTGTCCCGGCTTTCGAGCCACGCGCACGAAGTCACGTGATAACGCGGGTACTCGTCGACGACGACGACCTCGGTCTCGAGTTCGGAGACGATCGCCACATCCGCGGGATCGCTCTTCTCCTCGCCGGGATCGCCGTTGCGCTGAGGCTCGGGAGACTCGTCCGTGTCGCCCAGTTCACCGGCGGCGGGCATCAAGACGGTCTGCTCGGCGCCCTCGGGTTTTTTCTCGTCATCCGCGTCACTCTTTTCGGCCGGAGTCGAATCTTTGACCTCTTCCGAGTCTTCGGCGTCGGCCTCCTCGGAGTCAGACTCGGGCTCGGGCTCAGACTCGGCGCCGGCCTCGGCCGCGCGCTTCTTCCGGCGGCGCAGCCAGTCGAAGACGAGCAGCAACCCGGCGACGATGGAGAGACCGATGGAGATCCAAGCCCACAGGGAGTTCGCGGTGATGAGCGCCGCGACGAGCAGCCCCAGAGCCGCCAGTACCAGTACCAGGACGATGTAGAGCACGGTGAATTACAACACGAGCCGCAAGCGAAACGGCCCCGACCCTCCGGAGAGTGCCGAGGCCGTTCCACTGAGTAGAAATTTCAAGCACGGTAGAAATTTCACCAGCGTAGAAATTCGGGCCGGGTTAAAATCAGCCCGCTTCGGCCCGGGGGCCGAACGAGTAGCCCTGTCCGCCGCCCGAAGACGCCGCCGACTGCCCCGAGTTCGTCGAGGACGCCGACGCGGGAGCGGCCGAACCACGGTCGTCGAGCTCACGCAGCTGGGATTCGAGGAATCCGCGCAGCCTCGTGCGGTATTCCCGCTCGATCGTGCGCAGCTCTTCGATCTTCTTGCCCAGCGAGCCCTTCTCCGCGTTCATGCTGTTCATGGTTTCGGTGTACTTGCGCTGAGCCTCGCGCTCCATGGTCGTCGCCTTGTCGCGCGCCTGGCGCTCCAAGGTCTCGGCACGGGTCCTGGCGTCGTTCAGCATGGTCTCGGCGCGAGTACGCGCCTCGTTCACCATCGAGTCCGACTTCGACCGTGCGTCCGAAAGCAGCTGCTCGGACTTGGTCCGGGCTTCGGCGAGCATGCCGTCCGACTCGGTCTTGGCCTCGGCGGTGAGCCGGTCGGCCATTTCCTGCGCCAGTCCGAGCACCTTCGCGGCCTGGACGTTGGGCTCCCCGTTGTCCGGCACCATCGAGTGGGCCTGGGTCTGCTCCATCGCCGACTGCGGTGGTGGCACCGGCGCCAGGCGACGCGACGGCTCGTCGCGCACCTGTGGCGGCGGGCCGACTGCTCCCGCCTTGGCGTTCTCGAGCTCACCACGGGTGGTCTCGAGCTCGTTGTCGAGCTGTTCGACCTGCTGCCGCAGCTCGTTGTTGTCCTCGATCAACCGGGCAAGCTCGGTCTCCACCAGGTCGAGGAACGCGTCCACCTCGTCCTCGTTGTAGCCCCTTTTGCCTATGGGCGGCTTGCTGAACGCGACGTTGTGCACGTCAGCGGGGGTCAACGACATCAGATCACCTCACGCACTCCATGGCCTGCAGGTCCACCCGGGCTTCCCCGAAAATCACCCTGGCGTTGCCAGCTGCATCGCAAAGAACACAACCAACAGCAGCACCATAATCGATAAGTCCAGTCCGACGCCGCCGATTCGTACGGTCGGGATGATTCGTCTGAACAGACGAACCGGTGGGTCGGTCACTGTGTAGATGGTCTCCAGCGTTACCGCAACCCCTCCGGCAGGACGCCACTCGCGAGCGAAAGCACGCACGAGTTCGACGACGATCCGTGCCGTCAGCAGGAGCCAGAAGGCGAACAGCACGTACCAGACGACCAGCAACACAGCATTCACGTAACCACTCTGCCATGCCTCGCGTCAAAAGACGCAGTTGACGGGCACGAGATGCCGATGAGTCGACAAAATCACATCCGGCTGCGCTCAGCGGTCACCGGGTGATCAGCCGCGCAGGAATAATCCGCCTTCGGCAATCCGCCGACGGTCCTCCGCGGTGACGTCCACATCGGGCGGTGAGAGAAGGAACACCTTGTTGGTGACCTTGTCCATCGACCCGCGCAAAGCGAAAGCGAGCCCCGCGGCGAAGTCGACGAGACGCTTCGCGTCCGCGTTCTCCATCTCCGTGAGGTTCATGATCACCGGGATGCCTTCCCGGTAGTGCTCCCCGATCGCCCGCGCCTCGCCGTAGCTCGTCGGGTGCAACGTGGTGATCCGGCTCAACGGATCACGCACCGCGGCACGGACCGGCTCGGTGACCGGACGCAGCCGCGCGACCGGCTCCGGCTGGCGATCGATCGCCAGCGCCCCGTGGACCGCCGGCTCCGGACTGGCCACGGAGCGTGACCGAGGCCGGGACGCGGGCTCGTCATAAGTGTCATCGACGTCCCGGTAACGTCCACCTCGTGACCGGGCCGGTGGCTCGTCGTCGTAGTCGTACTCGTCGTCGGCATACTCTTTTGGGGCGTAGCCTCGCCGGTAGTCCTCTTCGACGTCATAGCCGTCTTCGTCCGCGGGCACCATCCCGAAGTAGGCCTTCAGCTTCTGCAGCGCGCTCATGCCTCTCCCTAGCCTTAGCCGCGTCCCGCACCGTACTCCCCCGCCCTCGCCGCCACTCCCCGTAACGACGAGACGGTATTCCCTAGGGCGAGGCTAAACCGCGTCCACCGAGCAACGCGGTTCCGACACGCACACAGGTCGAGCCGTGCGCTATCGCCTGTTCGAGATCATTGCTCATTCCGGCGGAGATCTCACGGGCATTTGGGTGGTCCTCCCGTAGACGCTCCGACGCACGAGCGAGCTTCTCGAACGCCTCTGAGGGGTCTGTACCCAGCGGAGCGACCGCCATAAGCCCTTGGAGACGGATATCACCCACATGGGCTATCCGCTCCGCCAACTGGTCCAGTTCGCTCACCCGAGTGCCCCCGCGCTTCGGATCGTCATCGAGACTTACTTGAATGAGGACGTCCAACGGGTGATCGCGTTGCCCGGAATCGAGCGCCGACCTGGTCGCCTTTCCCAGTGCGTCGGCCAGGCGCTCGGAGTCGACGGACTGGACCTCGTCGGCCCAGCGCACGACCGATTTGGCCTTGTTCCGCTGCAGACTGCCGACCATGTGCCAGCGGACGCGGGCGTCCGGGCGCAGACCGGCGACCTCTTCGGCCTTCGCCCCCGCCTCCTGATCACGGTTCTCGGCGAGGTCGAGCGCGCCGAGGTCGGCGAGCAGCGCGGCGTCGAGCGCCGGGAAGGTCTTGGTGACCGCGAGCAATTTCACTTCGTCGCGTTCCCGGCCCGCGGCCTTGCACGCGGCCGCTATCCGCTCTTCGACTTCGGCGAGGGAAGCGGCGAGCTCCCCCTTACGAGCGTCACTCACGACGCGTCCAGCCACGTGATCCCCGCGATCCGGCCGGTGGTGCCGTCGCGGCGGAAGCTGAACAGGGTCTTGTCTTCGTTGGTACAGCGCGGATCGAGGCCGATCTTGCCGACACCGAGGTCGGCCAGTTGCCGCCAGAGGCCAGCGCGCAGGTCGAGCCCCGGCGTTCCCTTGCGGGTTTTGCAGGCACTGCCGGGGACGTGCTTTTCGACGTCGGCGGCCATGTCTGCGGGGACTTCGTAGCAGTCGCCGCAGATCGCGGGACCGAGCAGCGCTTCGGTCCGGCCCGGTTCGGCACCGAGCGAACGCATCGCCTCGATCGCGGCGGGGACGACGCCGACCCTGGCGCCGACGCGGCCCGCGTGGACGGCGGCGACGACACCGGCTTCGGCGTCGGCCAGCATCAGGGGCACGCAGTCGGCGACGAGCACCACGAGCGCGAGACCGGACTGAGCCGTCACGAGCGCGTCGGTCGCTTCGGCGGCGGAGGTTTCCGAGCCGTCGACGACGGTGGCGGTGCGGCCGTGGACCTGTTCCATCCAGGCCAGCCTGTCCTCGGCGAGGCCGAGTTCGGTGGCGAGGCGCTTGCGGTTGGCGTAGACGTCGCCCGCGTCGTCACCGACGTGATCACCGAGGTTGAAGGTGTCGAAAGGCGGCCGGGAAGCCCCGCCGGCCCTGGTCGTGACAACCCGCCGTACCCGCAAAACAAGCCTCCCACGCCAAGGCGACCCGGCCGAGGTGACCACGGCTGAGGCGACCAAGGTCTTTTGATCTTTTGAAGTCGCGCCTTTTGGCCGACAGGCCCCGCCATCACGATGGCAGGGCGCCCCTTCGAGGAAATGTACCTTCCCTCTGAAAGAGCGCCCTGGCAGCGTGATGGCGGTAGCGCGATAAAACTAGCGCCGCATGAAGGGCGGCACGTCGACTTCGTCGTCCGAAGGGTCGTCGTGTACCGGGGTGGCGCGGCCGGGCAGGCTGCCGTGGGTCGAGTTCGACCCGATCGGCGAGTAGCCGCGCGAGCCGACGCCGGACTGCGGGAGCCCGCCGGACAGCGAGCCGTTGCCTTCGTTACGGGCGGGCATCGGCGAGTGGGTGCGCGGCGGCGCGACCGGGTAGCCGTTGGAACCGGTCGACGGCACCGGCGTGGCACCCGAAGGCGGGCTCTGCACCGGCGTCGCCCCGCCACCGTTGACCTGGCCCGCCTGCGCGGACGCGGTCGAGTTCGCCCGGGAGCCGAACGTCGACGGGTCGAGCTTCTTGTGGGTCGGCGTGCCGGCGTCGAAACCGGCCGCGATCACGGTGACCCGGACCTCGTCGCCGAGCGAGTCGTCGATGATCGTCCCGAAGATGATGTTGGCGTCGGGGTGCGCGGATTCCTGCACCAGCGACGCGGCCTCGTTGATCTCGAACAGGCCGAGGTCCGACCCGCCCGCGATCGACAGCAGCGCGCCGTGCGCCCCGTCCATCGACGCTTCCAGCAGCGGCGAGTTGATCGCCTTCTCCGCCGCCTGGATCGCCCGGCCCTCGCCGCGCGCCGAGCCGATGCCCATCAGCGCGGAACCCGCGCCGGACATGACGCTCTTGACGTCGGCGAAGTCCAGGTTGATCAGACCCGGCGTGGTGATCAGATCGGTGATGCCCTGGACACCCGAAAGCAGGACCTCGTCCGCGGAGCGGAAGGCGTCCATCAGCGAAACGCCGATGTCACCCAGCTGCAGCAGCCGGTCGTTCGGGATGACGATGAGGGTGTCGCATTCGTTGCGCAGCTGCTGGATGCCGTCTTCGGCCTGCTTGCTGCGGCGCTTGCCCTCGAAGGTGAAGGGGCGGGTTACGACGCCGATGGTCAGCGCGCCGAGTTTGCGGGCGATCTGGGCGACGACCGGCGCGCCACCGGTGCCGGTGCCACCGCCCTCACCCGCGGTCACGAACACCATGTCGGCGCCCTTGATGACCTCTTCGATCTCTTCGCGGTGGTCCTCAGCGGCCTTCTGCCCCACTTCGGGGGCGGCGCCGGCACCGAGGCCGCGGGTCAGTTCCCTGCCGATGTCGAGCTTGACGTCGGCGTCGGACATGAGCAGTGCCTGAGCGTCGGTGTTCACCGCGATGAACTCGACGCCCTTGAGGCCGACCTCGATCATGCGGTTGACGGCGTTCACTCCGCCGCCGCCGATACCGACGACCTTGATCACCGCAAGGTAGTTGTGCGGGGGCGTCATCGGGGCCGCCTTCCTGATCGTGTGTGCCCGTGCTGCCCGCCGGTCGCTGAACCTGGATCGAACCCTCGAGCTGAACCTCAGATTGAGAGTTATGTCAACTGCCGACGTTGAAGCAGGACGGTATGCACCAGGCAGGCTCGAATCCAGTAGCCACGCCGTGTGTCGCAAAGGTGTTTTGCCACAACATGTTCGCGGGCGCAAGAGCGAGACCCGGTCGCAGCGGCGAACGGCGGCCTGGTACAAGCGAAGATCAGGTGGGCATCGACATGACCATGACGACGTCGTTCGACGGCGATCCGGTCGCCGAACCGCCCGCCTGTTCGACGCTCAGCGCGAACTTCTCGGCCCCGCCGAGACCGTCGGCGACCAGCAGTGCACCGTCCTGACCACCGGAAATGAGCCCGGCGGGCTTGGGCGAGGTGCCCGGGTACATCAGCCACGCCTGGTACGTCCGGCCCGGATCGTTCTTCGGTAGCTGTGCCGCCATGAAGACGAGCCGGTCCTTCGCGCGCGACATCATCACGGTCCCGCCGCCCCCGGCGGAGGTCTCGGCGTGCCCGGTCCGGAGATCGGTGGCCGAAAGGACGTCGGCGACCGGGGCGTACCGGTCCGCGTACTGCGCGGCCCGTTCCCGCGCGGCGGTCAGCTGGGTGTGGTTGTCGTAGGCGATGCCGCCGAACACGGCGGTGCCCGCCAGGCCGACGACGGCCGCCGCGGCCGCGGCGATCGCCCAGCGCGGGGCGCGACGGCGGTCCTTGACGCGTTCTCCGGTTTCGAAGCGTGTCTTCGGCGGCTGTTGCCTGGTCGCCATCGCCTCCGCGAGCACCCGGCGCTTGAGTCCGGGCGGCGGGTCTTCGGCCAGCGCGGCGCCGAGCCGGGTCGCGGTCATCTGCAGTTCGAGGACCTCTTGAGCGCACGAAGCGCACTCCCCGAGGTGCCGCTGGAACTGGGCACGCTCCACTTCGGACAGCGCGTTGACGGCGTAGGCCCCGGTGAGCGTGTGCATTTCGGGCATGGTCATGCCGTCACCCCCAAACAGTCCCGGAGCCTGATCAGGCCGTCCCGGAGACGGGTCTTGATGGTCCCGTGCGGGGTCTGCAGTACCTCGGCGACCTCGCGATAGGTATAGCCCTGGTAGTAGGCGAGCAGCACGGATTCCCGTTGCAGCTCGGTGAGACTGGTCAGGCAGCGGCGCACCTGCGAACGTTCCCAGCGGGCCGCGACGGCCTCGGCCACCTCGTCGAAGGGCCGGGCACGGGCGGCCTCGAAGGTCGCTTTGACCTCACGATCCGAGCTGGCCCGTGCCGAGCGGACGCGGTCGACGGCACGGCGGTGCGCGAGCGTCATGGCCCAGTTCAAGGCGCTCCCCCGCTCCGGGGAGTAGCGCGTGGCCGTGCGCCACAACTCCACCATGACCTCCTGAGTGACCTCTTCGGACTGTGCGACGTCACGGAGGATCCGCCGCACCAGGCCGAGGACCGGGCCGGCGAGCCTGTCGTACAAGGCGTCGAAGGCCCTCTCGTCCCCCTTCGCTACCCGCACGAGCAGGTCCTCGGACGTCGGCCCCGCCGGTTCGCCGTCCGTCGCGGGAACGGGCGCCATCCGGCGCGGACGTGCCGATTCATCCATCAAGCCTGCCTCCGGCCGTCTGCGGCGTCCGTGGGGTCATCGGCGCCTTCTTCAACCACAGTTTGACCCCATGCCGCCGGATCAGCGCGGAGACCCGGTGCGGCATGAGGGGGCGGGTGATCAGCATGTGCACCAGCCACTTGGTGGTCGCGGGCCGCCGCACCCCGCGCAGCGACGCGGTCAACGGCGTCTGCCCGCCCTGACGGAGGGCGATCTTGACCGAGAGCAGGGACTCCGGCCGCGGCACCTTCATCCGGTACTCGCCGTCCATCGACTGGAACGGCGAGACGTAGAACTCCTTGTCCGCGAAGGCGTTCCCGTCCGCGTCGGGACGCAGGAGGTACGCGTGCCTGCCGCGGTAGGTGTTGTGGACCTCGGCGACGACGCATTCGAGTTCACCGTCGGGCCGGTGGCACCAGTAGAGGGTGATCGGGTTGAAGTTGTGCCCGAGCATCCGAGCGCCCGCGAGCATCAACACCCGACCGCCCTGGAGGTCGACGTCGCGCGCCGCGAGCCAGCGGTCCAATTTGGACCGGATGCTGGAGGTGTCCTCGGCCGCGAAGTGGTCTCGCGGGTCGAAGCGGGCGAAGGGGCGCAGCCACCACGGCAGCTTCGGTGGCTTGTCGAGATCGACGAGCCACAGATAGACACGGTGGGCGAACGAGATCGGCGGATCGTTGCGCCGGACATGCGCCACCGTGGAGTCGTAAAGCACGGCCATGACGGTCACCATCGCACTCCGAAGCTCTCGGCCGCGCGGACCCCGGACGCGCAGCCGTCCTCGTGGAACCCCCATCCCTGGTACGCGCCGGCGAAGGCGACCGTGCCGTCGTTGAGTTCCGGCAGACGGCGCTGGGCGGCCACGGATTCCGGCGTGTAGACGGGGTGTTCGTAGGTCATCTTGGCCAGCACCGAACCGTCTTCGGGGGCGGTGCCGGGGTTGAGCGTGACGACGTAGCCGGTCGGTTCGTCGAGCCGCATCAGGCGGTTCATGTCGTAGGACACCTGGACCGCGCCCGCGTTCGCGCCGCAGGCAGGCGTGGCGTAGTTCCAGCCCGCCCGCGCCGATTCCGCCGTCGGGAGCACACCGGTGTCGGTGTGCAGCCACGCCTCGTTGCTGGAGTACCGGAACGAGCCGAGGACGTCGCGCTCGGCCTCCGTCGGCGACGCGAGCAGCTTCAGCGCCTGGTCCGCGTGCGTGGCCAGGACGACCTTGTCGAGCCGGTGCCGGGTGTCGGCGTCGTCGCGGACTTCGATCCCCCGCCCGGTGCGCTTGACCGAGCGGACCGGCGTCGACAGGTGCACGGCGGTCAGCTGCTTGGCGGCCAGGTCGACGTACTCGCGTGAACCGCCGACGACGGTGCGCCAGCTCGGGGACCCGCCGACCGACAGCATCCCGTGGTTGCGCAGGAACTCGAACAGGTAGCGCGCCGGATACTTCAGCGTGTCGTCGCGGTCGGCCGACCAGACCGTCGAGACGACCGGGAGCATGAAGTGGTCGACGAAGTACTTCGTGTACCCGCCGATGGCGAGGAACGCGCCGAGGGTGACGTCCCCGGCCTCGGGCGATTCGAGTACGCGCGTCGCGTGCCGGTGGAAGCGCTTGACGTCGGCGAGCATCCGCAGGTAGCGCCCGCGGGCGACGTTGCGGGGCTGGGCGAACAGGCCTTTCAGCCCCTTGGCTCCGGCGTACTGGAGGCCACAGCCGTCGCAGCGGATGCTCATGGACATCTCGGTGTCGCGGGTGGCGACGCCCAGTTCGGCGAACAGGCGGAGCAGGTTCGGGTAGGTGCGCTCGTTGTGCACGATGAACCCGGAGTCGACGCCGACGGTGCCGCCGTGCGCGCTCGGGACGTCGTGGGTGTGCGCGTGCCCGCCCAGCCTGTCGTCGGCTTCGAACAGCAGCACTTCGTAGCGGCGTTGCAGCAGGTAGGCGGCCGTGAGGCCGGCCACGCCGCTGCCGATGACTCCGATGCGTAGACCCTTGGTGTGCACGAAAGGCATTCGGAACAGGGGCCGGGCCGGATTGGACCGGGTGAACCGGGGCATCATCCGACCCATCCTTTTCCTGTCCGGGGTCGAATGACGACTATGCCGAACAGTCCCGCGTCTCGCCTAGCCCCGTTCGTCGAGCGGCTCCTCGGTGGCTCGCTCCCGGTCGGTCTCCGTACCTGGGACGGCGAACGCGCCGGTCCACCGGATGCCCCGACCGTGGTCCTCCGCAACCGGCGCGCGCTGCGCCGTCTCCTCTACGCTCCCGGGGAACTGGGCCTGGCCAGGGCCTATGTCTCCGGGGATCTCGACGTCGAGGGCGACCTCGCCGACGGATTCCGCCGCATCTGGGCGCTGACCCGCTCGGGTGCCGTGCGCGGGGCGAAGCTCGGCCCGCGCGAGTGGGCCGAAGCGCTCCGGCTCGCGGTGGGTCTCGGCGTCGTCGGGCCGCCGCCCAAGCCGCCCGCCGAGGAGGCCCGGCTGTCCGGGAAGCTGCACACCCTGCTCCGCGACAGGTCGGCGATCGCGCACCACTACGACCTCAGCAACGCCTTCTACCAGCTGCTGATGGACGAATCGATGGCCTACTCGTCGGCGTACTGGACGTCCGAGGAGGACGGCTACGACCTCGAACAAGCGCAGTGGGACAAGCTCGAACTGATCTGCCGCAAGCTCGGCCTGCGGCCGGGGATGCGGCTGCTCGACGTCGGCTGCGGCTGGGGCTCGCTGCTGGTGCACGCGGCGAAACACCACGGCGTGACCGCGGTCGGCATCACGCTTTCGGCGGAACAGCTCCAGCACATCCGGAGCCGCCTCGCCCAGCACGACCTGGAGGATCGCGTCGAGGTCCGTCGTCAGGACTATCGGGAGCTGACCGACGAGCCGTTCGACGCCGTTGCCACCATCGAGATGGGCGAGCACGTCGGCGAGGAGAACTACCCCGAGTACACGCGGACGCTGTACCGGATGCTCAAGCCCACCGGACGGCTGGTCCTGCAGCAGATGTCGCGCGGCGCGGTGGCGCCGGGCGGCGGCGCGTTCATCGAGCGCTACATCGCCCCCGACATGACGATGCGGCCGTTGAGCCGCACGCTCGGGCATCTGGAGACCGCCGGCTTCGAGATCCGCGACGTCCACGCGCTGCGCGAGCATTATGTGCGTACGGTCCGGGCATGGGAGAAAACGCTCGAGAGCAACTGGGACGATGTCGTGGCGCTGATCGGTGAGTCCGGCGCGCGGGTCTGGCGGCTCTACCTCGTCGGCGGCGCGCTCGCGTTCGAGGAGAACCGGATGGGCGTGGACCAGATCCTCGCGGTCCGTGCGTCGGATCAGGGCTTGAGCGCGCTGCCCGCCACCCGGGAGTGGTCCTGATGTCCCTCGGGGGGACCCTCGCGGTCACGGCGGGCACGACTCTCGTGGCCTTCGTCGTCACCTTCGGCATCGCGCTGTGGCGCAAGCGGTACGACACCGTCGACACGCTCTGGGGGCCGGGCTTCGCGCTCGTCGCGCTGGTCGCGGCCCCGCTCGGGGACGGGTCGGTGGCCTTGCGCGTGGCCACCGCGCTGCTGACCGCGGTCTGGGGGGTGCGTCTCGGCGTCCACCTCCACCTGCGCAACCACAAACTGCCCGAAGACCCGCGCTACGTGCGGATGGCCGAGAGCGCCGGCCCGAATCCGGCGCTCAAGCTGTTCGTCCGCGTGTACCTGGTCCAGGCGGTGGTGCTCTGGTTCGTCTCGCTGCCGGTCCAGTTCGCGATGTACGGCGACTCCTTCGGGGTGACGGCGTGGCTCGGTGTCGCGGTGTGGCTGGTCGGCTTCGGGTTCGAGACTGTCGGCGACGACCAGTTGCGCCGCTTCAAGGCCGATCCGCACAACAAGGGGAAGGTCCTCGACAGCGGGCTGTGGCGCTACACCCGGCATCCCAACTACTTCGGGGACGCGTGCGTCTGGTGGGGCCTGTACCTGCTGGCGTGTTCGAGCTGGGTGGGAGCGGCGACGATCCTGTCGCCGATCGCGATGACGTACACGCTGGCCAAGGGCACCGGAAAACCTTTGCTGGAGAAGGGTTTACAGCGTTCAAGGCCGGGATACGCGACGTACGTCGAGCGGACCAGCGGGTTCTTCCCGCTACCCCCTCGCCGCTGACGTGTCTCCTGAGGTCGGGCTGAGTGAGTGACCACCCGTACCGCGGCCCGGCTACGGAAATCCGACAGCGCGCTCAGGGAGACACCGCAAGCTCACTCCCCGGTGAGACCGTCGATCATTTCGCGCAACAGGTCGAGGTGGCCGGCGTGCCTGCCGGTCTCCTCGACCATGTGCGCGACCACGAACCGGACGTTGACCTCGCGATCCCCGCGGAAGGGGACCTTGTCGTCCAGGTCCATCCCCGCGACGATCTTGCGGCTCCGCTCGCATTCGGCCTCGTAGGCGGCGATCAGCTGATCGAGCGGGGTCTGCATGGCGACCCGGAACTCGGCGTCGGGGTCGGTTTCGAGAGCCTCCTTCCAGAGGTCCTCCTGCCCGTTGAGCACCACGTTGAACCAGTACTGCTCGACCAGGGTCAGATGCCCGAGCAGACCGGCGACGGTGGTCAGTTCGCTGGGCACGAGCGCCCGCCGGGCCTGCTCGTCGGTGAGGCCGGAGCACTTCCACACCACCGTGGCGCGAAGGAAGTCGAGAAAGCCGTTCAGCTGGGTGCGCTCGTCGCCGGTGAGCGGCGGTTCGGGACGCTTCGGTTCGTCGGTCATGGTCGTGCAGTCTGCCGGTTTCCTCCGATGATCCGCCAACGAGTTACCCCGCGACGCCCTGTCCACCATCTGCCGCAGAGCCGTGGTCCATGTCCGAACGTGATCCCATCGTTCGAGTGAAACCAACGGTAGTTAGCGCCCAGGAAACATGACGACCACCCGCCCGTCATGTCAGGCTGGTGCAGTTGTGCCCCTAGCCGGAGCGTCAAGGAAAGGCAGATGATGTCAGGCCTGCAGCTGAGCGCACTCGATGTCGCTTTCCTTTGCATGGAAAGCGAAACGACGCCCATGCACATGGGCGCGGTGGTCACCTTCCGCCCGCACGGGCAGGTGCACGCGCGCAAGCTGACAGCGCTGCTCGCCGAGCGGGCCGCGCTGCTCCCGAAGCTGCGCCAGCGCCCTCGCACCGCGCTGTTCCCGCCCGGCGCCGCCATCTGGGCCGAGGACCCGGATTTCGTTGCCAGTGAACATATTTCACATCACCACCTGAGCTCCCTGTACGAACCGGACCCGCTCTCCGCCTACGCGTCGCGCTGGATGGGACGGCCGCTCGACACCGGGAAACCCTTGTGGGACTTGCATCTCGTCACCGGCCTGCCGGACGGCGAGTTCGCGTTGCTGCTGAAATTGCACCACGCGCTGACCGACGGAGCGGGTGCGTACGCCGTCGCCGTCGGCCTGCTCGACGGGCTACCGCGAGTGGCGAAGCGCACGCACAGCGGCGCCGTCCCGCCCGCCCCACGCTCCCCTGTGGACGCGGTCAAGGACGCCCTCGGCACCACCCTGGCCCAGGCCGGGGAAACGGCCGGGATCGCCTCTTCCGTCGTCCGCGCGACCCGTTCGCCGCTGTCCCCGATCAGCGCGCCGCCGTCGACCGAACGACGGCTCGGTCTCGTCCGGCTGGACACCGGCGAGATCCGGCGGATCCGCCGGTCCCACGGCGGGACCGCCAACGACGTCGTGCTGGCGATCCTCTCCGGGGCCCTGCGCGAATGGATGATCAACCGCGGCCAGCGCGCCGACGACCGGACGCTGCGGGCGCTCATCCCGGTCAGCGTCCGCGGGCGGTCCGCCGAGCAACTGGGCGGCAACAAGCTGTCCGGCTATCTCTGCGACCTGCCTGTCGGCCTCGACGATCCGGTGGACCGGCTGAAGGCCGTCCAGCGCGAGATGAGCCGGAACAAGGCCGCGGGCCCGGCGCGTGGGGCAGGCGCGTTCCCGCTGCTCGCCAACCGGGTGCCGCCGATGCTGCACCGGCTCGGCAGCAAGGCCGCCGGGCTGGCCGCGCCGCTGCTGTTCGACCTCGTGGTGACCACGGTGCCGGTGCCGCCCAACCGGCTCACCCTCGACGGGACGAAGATCGAGAGCGTGTACCCGTTCGTGCCGCTGGCGCCGCGGCAGGCGATCGGGATCGCGGTGGCGACCTACCGTGACTCGGTCCACATCGGACTGCAGGCGAACGGGGCGGCGGTTTCGGACGTGGGCTCGCTGCGGGACGGCGTGCTCAAGTCGGCTTCGCGCCTTCTGGACACTGTTTAGCGAGTGACATGAAAGGCCCGTTCATTGCAAAATTTGCAATGAACGGGCCTTTCATGTCACTTGAGGGCCGGAGTGGCGCTGACGTGATGCGTCGCGAAAGCCACTTTCGGGACGTCCGGTGTCCCGAAAGTGGCTTTCGCGACACCTTGGGGCTGGGCCTCGGCGATCGTAGGCGCGCGAAGGCACATGTGGCGGATCAAAGTGAGGTGAAGGGGTCTTTCCTCGCATCGCATGCGGGGAAAGACCCCTTCACCTCGCGGCCGCTGGCTTACTGGCCGCCGCGGATGCGGATCGGGGTGAAGTGTCGGGTGTTCTTGTGGTTGATGTGACCGATGCGGCGGGTGAGGTGTCGGTCGGGGTGGTCGTGAGTGGCAAGTCGGCTTATTGAGGGGTAAGGCAAACCTGGCGTGTTTGTGGACGGTGTCGGTGACTCTGCGCGACACCGGGCCTGTGGCGTCGACTGTGTGGATTTTGGTGCGTTGGATGACCAGAAATCCACACAGTCCTGTCGTGACCGGACCGGTCACGACAGTCGGACAGGGAGGGTGTGTGGAAATAGGGACGTTGAGCGTCCCTATTTCCACACACTCCTCACCCTGAGTGACAACACGCGCCCTCGTCGACCCGACACCTTTGCTTACCCCTCAATAGAACACGAATTGCCACTCACGACCACCCTGCCCGGCGCGGCCCGACTTGGCCCGGCGCGGTCCGGTGGGTCGGCAGTGTTGTGAAAGGGCCTTTCATCGCAAATTTCGCAATGAAAGGCCCCTTCACAGCACTTGAGAAACCAGGAGGCGTCAGCCGCGCAGCATCTCCGCGACCAGGAACGCCAGCTCCAGTGACTGCTGCGTGTTCAGGCGCGGGTCGCAAGCGGTCTCGTACCGGCCGGCGAGGTCCAGATCCGAGATCTCCTGCGCGCCGCCGAGGCATTCGGTGACGTCCTCGCCGGTGAGCTCGACGTGGATGCCGCCCGGGTAGGTGCCGAGTTTGCGGTGCACCTCGAAGAAGCCCTGCACCTCATCCACGATCCGGTCGAAGTGCCGGGTCTTGTACCCGGTCGAAGACTCGTGGGTGTTGCCGTGCATCGGGTCGCACTGCCAGATGACCTTGTGCCCGGACGCCTCGACCTTCTCGACGATCGCGGGCAGCACCTCGCGGACCTTGCCGTTGCCCATCCGGGCGATCAGCGTCAGGCGGCCGGGCTCGTTGCGCGGGTCGAGCCGCCGGACGTACTCGACGGCCTGCTCGGGCGTGGTCGTCGGGCCGATCTTGAGGCCGATCGGGTTGGCCAGCAGTTCGGCGAAGGCGATGTGCGCGCCGTCGAGCTGCCGGGTCCGCTCGCCCACCCACAGGAAGTGCGAAGACAGGTTGTACAGCTTGGGGTTCGCCGCGTCCGCGCGGTCCATCCGCAGCATGGACCGCTCGTAGTCCAGGAGCAGCGCCTCGTGGCTGGCGAAGATCTCGGTGGACTGGAGCGAGGTGTCGGTGACGCCGCAGGCCGACATGAACCGCAGGCCGCGGTCGATCTCGGCGGCCAGCGCCTCGTAGCGCTCGCTGGCGGGCGAGGACTTCACGAAGTCCTTGTTCCAGTCGTGCACCTGGTGCAGATCCGCCATGCCGGCGCCGGTGAGCGCGCGGACGAGGTTCATCGCGGCGCCCGCGTTGGCGTAGGCGCGGATCATCCGGCCGGGGTCGGGCACGCGCAGTTCGGGCTTGGCGACGAGCGAGTTGATGATGTCGCCGCGGTACACCGGCAGGCCGAGCGCGTCGGTGCCCGCCGAACGCGGCTTCGCGTACTGGCCCGCGATCCGGCCCACCTTCACCACCGGCAGGCTCGCGCCGTAGGTGAGGACGACGGCCATCTGCAGCAGGGTGCGCAGGTTGGCGCGGATGTGCGGCTCGGTGTTCGACTCGAACGTCTCCGCGCAGTCACCGCCCTGCAGCAGGAACGCCTCGCCGCGGGCGACCATGGCGAGCCTGTCGGAGAGCCTGTCGATCTCGGCGGGGACGGTGATCGGCGGCACGCTCTCCAGCACTCCGCGGACACGTTTCGTCAGCTCGGGGTCCGGCCACTCGGGCTGCTGCGCGGCGGGCCGGGAAAGCGCGTCGTCGAGCCTGTCACGCAGCTCGGGAGGCAGAGGAGGCAGTTCGGGGAGCGTGTCGACGGGAACGTCCACTGTCCAGTTCACGCGCACCAGGATATGCCCGACCGAAAGCCGCCCGCCCACCGGGACGAAAGTCCCAAAAGGTGGACGGGCGACGGGCTGATCAGGCGGCCTGCGCCTTGTTGTAGAGGTTCTGCGCGTCCGTGCCGAAGTACGGGCCGAACATGTAACCCGGCAGGAAGTTGTAGCCGAAGCTGTTCACCGAGGCCTGGACGCCCGCGCCGGTCGCCTCGCTGAAGTTGAGGAACCACGGGCCGCCGCTCGAACCACCGGTCATGTTGCAGTTCATCCCGTGGTCCTTGGTGAGCAGGAAGTCGGTGAACGTGCTCCCGCTGCAGTAGACCAGCTTCGTGCCGTCGTACGGCGCCGCCGCCGGATACCCGAACGTGTACATCGACTGGTTGCGCGCCTGGTTGAACGCGATGCCCTGCGCGCCGACGACGTCGGTCAGCTTCTGCCCGTTGAGCGGGTTGACCACCGCCGCGCCGACGTCGTAGTTCATGTCTTCGCTCGCTTCCCACTGCGGAGTGGTCAGCGTGCTCTTCGCGGCCCAGGTGCCGTAGGGCGTGTTGCCGTTGTTGTAGCCGGGAGCGAAGGTCCAGTTCGTGTGCCAGGCCCCCTGGTACTTCACGCAGTGCCCGGCGGTGATCACGACGCTGCCGTTCGTGCTGGTGACCGCGTCACCGGAGCACGACGCGTTCCGCCCGCCCATGGTGAAGAACACGCGGCCGGCGGTCTGCACGACCTTGCCCGCGCCCGTCCACGCGCCTCCGCCGTTGGGGATGCTCTGGATGATGGCGCTCTTGCCCTTCGCGACATCCTTCGGCGTGAAGGCGGGCGCGTCGACCAACTGGTCGATCGGCACCGCCGACCTCATCCGTTCGGGTGTCCAGTAGGCCGCCACGGCCTGCGCGTCGACCGCCGCTTGATGGTGGGCGGGCGCGGCCTGCGCTGGACTCACGACAGCCGTCAGCGCCGTCACCGCCAGCCCCGTGAGCGCCGCCAGGATCCCCGTCCGGAAAGCCGTCCTCTGCATGGCGTACCACCTTTCGCCACCGGTGAATTGCCGTATGACTTGCACGACATTTCGAAAGTATTTGTCCTGCTACCGTGCGTACAAGCGGCCGTTCGGCCGCATCCGTGGCCGCGTATGGGCCGTTCGGCCGAACATGATGTCGATCCCGCGCCAGTGAGACCGGACGCCGTCTGGGCGTCTGTGTCGCCACCCGGAAGAGTTAGCCTTGCTTGTGGGGATATCCGTGGACGGTTTCGCCCGGCTGGGCACGTACGTTTTGGCGCCGGTCGCCTGGATACTTCTGACACCGATCGCGGTCGGCTTCGGCGATCCCAGTGGCCTGGTCTGGCCGTCGCTTCTCGTTGTGGTCGGAGCGGTGCTCCTGTCTGTCGCCGTAGGGTGGGCGATCAATCACGGATTCGGCTTCAGGATCTCGCCGTACACCTCGCCCGAGTCCGCCGCGGTCACCGTGCTGACGTTCGCCGTCGGACCGTTGATGCTGCTCGGCGGCCTGCTGGTGGCCTGGGTGTGCTGGGCGCGCGTCAAGCTGGGCGAAGACACCTCCGCCGAAGCCGCCGCCGGGGTCATGACAGGGATCCTGGTCGGCGGCCTCGGCTGGCTGGGCTTGGCCCTCCTTCTGTTCGAGTGATCAAGCAGGGCAGTGCGAATCGGCGGCCGGAAGGGCGCCGTCCCGCAGATACCGCACGACGAAGTCGTTGCCGCAGGCGTTCTCCTTGGTGAAAACGCCGTGCCCGCCGGCGTCGACCGTGACGAACTTGGCCCGTCCGCCCAGCGCCGAACGCAGTTCCCTGGCACCGGACAACGGCGTCGAGGGATCGCGGAGGTTCTGCACCAGCAGGATGTTCGACGGGCCGCGGTCGTGGATCCGCACCGGGCGTTCGCGACGCTCCACCGGCCAGAAGGCGCAGGGAGTGATGTTCGAGGCGGCGGGGCCGAACATCGGATGCGTCACGCGGGCGCGCTCGACCGCCTTCTGGTAATAGCGAACGCTTTCCGGCCAGTCGGAGTCGTTGCACAGCACCTGGAGCTGGAGGGCGGCATGGTTGTCGTCGTCGAGCGGCCCGCCCTGCGCTGACGCAGCCGGAGCGGCCCATTGCGCGGCGAGGCCGGGGAAGTTCGCGTCGTCGTACAGCGCTCCCCAAGTGTCCGTCCGGACTCCCGGGCGTTCCTCCACCAGTGCGAAGAACTTCGCCGTCACCTCGGCGGGTGTCCTCCCGAGGTGGTAGATGTCGTCCCGTGCCGCCGCCCAAGCCGTGAAATCACCGAAGCGGTCGTCGAAACCGTCCGCGATCCGCTGGTGCGCCCGGACATCCAGCCCGTCGGGGCCGAGGAGGCTGTCCAGCACGATCCGGTCCGTCTTCGCCGGGAACATCGACGCGTAGGAAGCGCCGAGGTAGCTCCCGTACGAGACGCCGTAGAACGAGATCTTCCGCTCCCCCAAGGCCTCGCGGATCCGGTCCATATCGCGCGCGGTGTTGGCGGTGGTCATATGCGGCAGGAGAGCCGCGGTCTCCGACTCGGCGCATTGCCTCGCCACCACCCGGGATTTCGCCGCCTTTTCGACGACGTCACCCGGGCCGTCCGCGTACGGTCCGGTGAGGATGAACCGCTGATCTTCGGTCAGATCGCAGGTCACCGGCGTGCTGTAGGTGGTCCCGCGCGGGTCGAAACCGATGACGTCGTAGCTGTCGAGCAGGCCGGTGTGCCCCTGACGCTCCGCGAGTTGCGCGGGCATAGCCAGGCCGGGGCTCCCGGGACCGCCGGGGTTCATCAGCAGCACGCCCCGGCGCTTCGGCGAGGTGCTCGCCTTACGGGAAACGGTGAGTTCTATGGTCCGGCCGCCGGGGTCGGCGTAGTCCAACGGCACCTTCAGTTTCGCGCATTCGAGGCCCGCGGTCGGTGAGGGTGTCATGCCATAGTCCGGACAGGGTGACGTCCACTTCAGTGCCGGAGCCGCTTCGGCTGTCGCCGGAAGCGCTGCGGCCAGTGGCAGGAAAGCCAGTATCGCCAACGTTTTTCTCATGCCGGAGAGCTTGGCGCGACCGGCGGCCCTACCGCGTCAGACCGGAGCCTGATCCGGGACCTCGACCTTCGGTAGGAGACGGGGCTTCCTTCAGCACACCCTCGGCCAGCCGCGTCTCCACGACGCGCGCGAAGCTGGGGCAAGTCCGGATGTCCTCGTGCGGACAGGCCAGGACATGAGCGATCGCTGTCCTCGCCGCCTCGATCCGGGCGAGCCGCCGGTCGAGTTCAGCCAGCTTCCGCCGATGCAGTTCGCGCCAGCCTTCCGCGGCCCGCTCACGCGCGGCGATGAGCTCCTTGAGCTCGCGCAAGGTGAAGCCCACGTCCTGCAGCAGCAGGATCTCCCCGACCCGCCCGATCGCCGACGGCGGATACCTCCGCTGCCCGGAGACCCTGGCGGGAGGTGGCAGGAGGCCGATCTCCTCCCAGTAGCGCAGGCCCGAGGTGGCGACCCCGGTATGGCTCGCCAACTCGCCGATCGTCAACTCGCCTTCGCCCATCTTGACTTCAAGCGTACTTGAAGCCGTTGACTCGATTCATGACGAAAACAGGCGGACTTTTCACCGAACACGTATTCCCCAAGCTCTTCCGGCAGTTCGGCCATCCCCGCGGGCCGGTGGGGCAGGTGGTCGGCTGGGTCATGGCGAACAGCGAATCCAACCGGCGGCGCAACGGCTGGGTGGTTTCGCTGCTGGAGATCCGGCCCACGGACCGGGTCCTCGAAATCGGCTTCGGCCCTGGTCTCGCCGTCGCCGAAGTGGCGGGCCTGGCGGGCCGGGTCCACGGCATCGACCACTCCGCGGCGATGGTGCGGAAAGCCACCCGGCGCAATGCTCGCGCGATCCGCTACGGCCGGGTCCGGCTCGTGCACGCTTCCGTGGATCGGTTGCCGGAATTCGGCGAACCCCTCGACGTGATCCTGGCGGTCAACTCCGCCAAGTTCTGGGCGGAGCCCGCCGCGCGGTTACGCGATCTGCGACGCCTGCTCCGGCCTTCGGGACGCATAGCGCTGGCCATCCAGCCACGGTGTCCTGGCGCCGACGGCGCCACCACCGCGCAGGCGGCCCAGGAACATCATGACCTGCTCGTCGAGGCGGGATTCACCGCGATCCGCGTCGAGACGCTCGACCTCGATCCACCCGTCGCCTGCCTGCTGGCCGTCAACCCGGGGTGAAGGTGCGCGCCGACGACACTGTCGGCGCGGACCGGGATCAGACGACCGCGAGCGGCAGCGCTGTCGGGTGCACAGGAGCGGGCAGGTCCGAAGCGCCGGTGAGGTAAGCGTCCACCGCGCTCGCCACCGAGCGGCCCTCGGCGATCGCCCACACCACCAGCGAAGCACCGCGATGCGCGTCGCCGCAGACGAACACGCCGGGCGACTCGGTCTGCCAGTCCGCACCACACGAGAGCGTGCCGCGTTTGGTCAGCGACAGCCCGAGCCCGTCCAGCAGCGGCATGTGCTCGACACCCTCGAACCCGATCGCGAGCAGCACGAGGTCGGCGGGCAGTTCCTCGACCTCGTCGTTGACCGGGATGACCTCACGCCGTCCGGTTTCGGGATCCTTCTGGACCCGCACCTGCTGCACTTCGACGGCGCGCACGTTTCCGTTCTCGTCGCCGGTGAAACGCTTCACCGCGACGGCGAACTTGCGCTCGCCCGCCTCCTCGTGCGCCGGGTAGGTGCGCAGGATGTACGGCCAGGTCGGCCACGGCGAGCGCTCGTCGTCCCTTGTGGACGGTGGCGTCGGGTACTGGTCCAGCTGTGTCACCGAAAAAGCGCCCTGACGGGTCGCGGTGCCATAGGAGTCGGCACCGGTGTCACCGCCGCCGATGATGACCACGTGCTTGCCGGCCGCGTCGACCGGCGACGGGCCGTCACCCTCGACGTACTTGTTGGCCGGGACCAGATGCTCCATCGCCAGGTGGATCCCGGACAGCTCACGGCCGGGCGTCGTCGTGTCGTCGCGGCCGCGCAGCGCGCCCACGGCGAGGACCACCGCGTCGTAACCGGCCCGCAGTTCCTCGACGGTCAGGTCGACGCCGACCTCGCAGCCGGTGACGAACTTCGTGCCCTCCTTGCGAAGCTGCGCGAGCCGCCGGTCGAGGACCTTCTTCTCCATCTTGAACTCGGGGATGCCGTACCGCAGCAGGCCGCCGAGGCGGTCGTCCCGTTCGTAGACGGTCACCTCGTGGCCGGCGCGGGTCAGCTGCTGCGCGGCGGCGAGCCCGGCGGGACCCGAGCCGACGACAGCGACCCGCTGCCCCGAAGACACCGCCGAGATCTGCGGCTGCACGTAGCCCGCTTCCCAGGACTGGTCGGCGATCGTCTGCTCGACCCGCTTGATGGAAACCGGACCGCCGGACAACGGCGAGATCGACAGGACGCAGCCCGACTCGCACGGCGCGGGACACAGCTTCCCGGTGAACTCGGGGAAGTTGTTGGTCGCGTGGAGCCGGTCGCTCGCCGCGGCCCAGTCGCCGCGGCGCACCAGGTCGTTCCACTCCGGGATCAGGTTGCCCAGCGGGCAGCCGGAACCACCGGAATGGCAGAACGGGATACCGCAGTCCATGCAGCGCGAAGCCTGCTTGCGCACCTTTTCGTTGCGCTCGCCGGGTTCGACGTCGGCATACACCTCGCCCCAGGTGGCGAGACGGTCCTGTGTGGACTTCTTCTTCGGCTCTTCGCGTTCGTGCTTCAGGAAACCCGTCGGATCAGCCACGAGCGGCCTCCATGATCGCTTCGTCGACGTCGCGGCCCGCGGCACGTGCCGCCTTCGCCGCGTCAAGGACACGCCGGTAGTCGCGGGGCATCACCTTGGTGAACGCCGCCGAGCGACGCGGCCAGTCGCCGAGCAGCGACGCGGCCACGGCCGAACGTGTGAGGTCGTAGTGCTTCTGCACGGTCTTCTTGAGCCAGGCGAGGTCCTCGGCCGACGGCGGCTGGAGGTCGACCATCTCCTCGTTGACCCGGCCGCGGTCGAGGTCGAGCACGTAGGCCTCGCCGCCGGACATACCCGCGGCGAGGTTGCGCCCGGTCGGGCCGAGCACCACGGCCTGGCCACCGGTCATGTACTCGAAGGCGTGGTCGCCGACGCCCTCGGCGACGACCACCGCGCCGGAGTTGCGCACGCAGAAACGTTCGCCGACCTGGCCGCGCAGGAACATCTCGCCGCCGGTGGCCCCGTAGGCGAGGGTGTTCCCGGCGATGGTCTGGCCCTCCGCCGCGAACTTCGCGTCCGGATGCGGGCGCACGATGATCCGCCCGCCCGAAAGCCCCTTGCCGACGTAGTCGTTCGCGTCGCCGACCATGTCGAGGGTGATGCCGCGCGGCAGGAACGCGCCGAGCGACTGGCCGGCGGAACCGGTCAGCAGCACGTGGATCGTGTCCTCGGGCAGGCCCTCGCCGCCGTAGCGGCGGGTGATCTCGGATCCGAGCAGGGTGCCGACGGTCCGGTTCACGTTCCGCACCGGCAGCTCCAGCCGGACCGGATGCGCGTCTTCCAGCGCCGCCTCGGCGAGCTGGATCAGTGTCCGGTCGAGCGCGTGCTCCAGGCCGTGGTCCTGCGTCCGCGTGCGCCGCTTCGCCCCGCCGTACGGAGTCTCGGTGGGCATCTCGAAGATCGGCGAGAGGTCGAGACCGGAGGCCTTCCAGTGCTCGATCGCCTTGTCCGTGTCGAGCACCTCGGCGTGCCCGATGGCTTCGTCGAGAGTGCGGAAACCGAGTGCCGCCAACGTTTCCCGGACTTCTTCGGCGACGAACCGGAAGTAGTTCACGACGTGGTCGGCCTGGCCGGTGTACCGCTTGCGCAGATCCGGGCTCTGGGTCGCGATGCCGACCGGGCAGGTGTCGAGGTGGCAGACGCGCATCATGACGCAGCCCTCGACGATCAGCGGCGCCGTCGCGAAGCCGTACTCCTCCGCGCCGAGCAGCGCGGCGATGACGACGTCGCGTCCGGTCTTCATCGCGCCGTCGACCTGCACGGTGATCCGATCACGCAAACCGTTGAGCAGCAACGTCTGCTGTGTCTCGGCGAGCCCGATCTCCCACGGTGTGCCCGCGTGCTTGAGCGAGTTCATCGGGGAGGCGCCGGTGCCGCCGTCGTGCCCGGAGATCAGCACGACGTCGGCGTGCGCCTTGGACACGCCCGCCGCGACCGTGCCGACGCCGAGCGAGGACACCAGCTTCACGTGGATGCGGGCGTTCTCGTTGGCGTTCTTGAGGTCGTGGATCAGCTGGGCGAGATCCTCGATCGAATAGATGTCGTGGTGCGGCGGCGGCGAGATGAGCCCGACGCCCGGCGTCGAGTGCCGCGTGCGGGCGATCCACGGGTACACCTTGTTCGGCGGCAGCTGCCCGCCCTCGCCCGGCTTCGCGCCCTGCGCCATCTTGATCTGGATGTCGTCGGCGTTGACCAGGTACTCGCTCGTGACACCGAACCGGCCGCTCGCGACCTGCTTGATCGCGCTGCGCCGCTCCGGGTCGTAGAGGCGTTCGGGGTCTTCCCCGCCCTCACCGGTGTTGGACCGGCCACCGATGCGGTTCATCGCGATGGCCATCGTTTCGTGTGCCTCGGCCGAAATCGAGCCGTAGGACATCGCACCGGTGTTGAAGCGCTTGAAGATCGCCTCGACCGGCTCGACCTCGTCCAGCGGGACGGGCTCGCGCGCGCCCTCGCGGAAGGAGAACAGCCCGCGCAGCGCGCCGCCCTGGCGGTACAGGCGGTGCACCTCGTCGGAGTACTGCTTGTACACCTCTTCGCGGCCGGTCTTCGTCGCGTGCTGCAACAGGAAGACGGTCTCCGGGGTGAACAGGTGCAGTTCGCCCTCGCGGCGGTACGCGTACTCGCCGCCGGTCTCGAGTCCACGGTGGACGCGATCGGTCGGGTTGTCCGGGTACGCGCGGCGGTGGCGCGTGGCGACCTCTTCGGCGAGCACGCTCAGCCCGACTCCGCCGAGCTTCGACGACGTCCCGGTGAAGTACTCGTCGAGCAGATCCTGGGCCAGCCCCAAGGATTCGAAGACCTGCGCCGCGGTGTAGGCGCCGACTGTCGAGATGCCCATCTTCGACATGATCTTCAGGACGCCCTTCACGAGCGCCTTGACGTAGTTCCGGATCGCCGTGGCGGGCTCGATCCCGGTGACCGCACCGGTCGAGATCATGTCCTCGATGGTCTCGAAGGCGAGGTACGGGTTCACCGCCGCGGCGCCGTAGCCGAGCAGCAGCGCGATGTGGTGGACCTCGCGGGCGTCACCGGTCTCGACGACCAGCGCGACCCGAAGCCTTTCCTTGGTGCGCACCAGATGGTGGTGCACCGAGGACACCAGCAGCAGCGACGGGATCGGCGCCATGCGGTGGTCGGAGTCGCGGTCGGACAGTACGAGCGTGCGCGCGCCGGCCTCGATCGCTTCGGACGCCTCGCGCCGGACCCGCTCGATCGCGGACGCCAGCGCGTCGGCCCCGCCGTCCACTTCGTACAGTCCGGAAAGGACACTGCACGCGAAGCCGGGGAGGTCGCCGTCGTCGTTGATGTGGATCAGCTTGGCGAGCTCGTCGTTGTCGATCACCGGATACGGCAGCTGCACGTGACGGCAGGAGGCCGGACCGGGGGCGAGCAGGTTGCGCTCGGGCCCCATGATGCGGCTCATCGAGGTGACGAGCTCTTCGCGGATCGCGTCCAGCGGCGGGTTGGTGACCTGCGCGAAGTTCTGCTTGAAATAGTCGTAGAGCAGCCGCGAACGCTGCGACAGCACCGCGGGCGGGGTGTCCGAGCCCATCGAGCCGATCGGCTCCATGCCCTTGACCACCATCGGCGCGAGGAGGATCTTCAGCTCTTCTTCGGTGTAGCCGAAGGAAAGCTGGCGCCGCAGCACGGAATCGTGGCTCTGCACGATGTGGTCGCGGTCCGGGAGGTCGGCGATCTGCAGCAGACCCGCGTGCAGCCAGCCCTCGTACGGGAGTTCCTTGGCCAGCTCCGACTTGACCTCTTCGTCGTCGACGATCCGGCCCGCCTCGGTGTCCACGAGGAACATGCGACCGGGCTTGAGCCGGCCCTTGGCCACGACGTCCTCGGGGGCGACGTCGAGGACCCCTGCCTCACTGGCCAGCACGACGCGGTCGTCGGCGGTGCGCCACCAGCGGGCGGGGCGCAGGCCGTTGCGGTCCAGCACCGCGCCGACGAGGGTGCCGTCGGTGAAGGTGACACAAGCCGGCCCGTCCCACGGCTCCATCAGGCTGGCGTGGAACTGGTAGAACGCACGACGCTGGGCGTTCATCCCGGCGTGGTTCTCCCACGCTTCGGGGATCATCATCAGCACCGCGTGCGGCAGCGGCCGCCCGCCGAGGTGCAGCAGCTCCAGCACCTCGTCGAACGAAGCGGAGTCCGACGCGTCGGCCGAGCAGATCGGGTACAGCCGGGTGAGGTCACCGGCGATGAGGTCCGATTCGAGCAGCGCCTCGCGGGCGCGCATCCGGTTGCGGTTGCCCCTGATGGTGTTGATCTCGCCGTTGTGCGCGACGAACCGGAACGGGTGCGCCAGCGGCCACGACGGGAAGGTGTTGGTGGAGAACCGGGAGTGCACGAGCGCGATGGCGCTGGTGAGCCGGGTGTCGGTCAGGTCGGCGAAGAAGAGCGGGAGCTGCCCGGGGGTCAGCATTCCCTTGTAGACGATCGTCCGCGAGGACAGCGACGGGAAGTAGGTGCCGCAGCCCGCGGTCACGCTTTCGTTCTCGACGCGCTTGCGGAGGCAGAAGGCCAGGCGGTCCAGTTCGAGCCCGCCGGGACGGCGTCCGTCGGCGACGGCTCCCGCGACGAACAGCATCACGAAATGCGGCATCACCGAACGCGCTGTCGGGCCGATGCCGGCGCGGTCCGCGTCGACAGGGACCTCACGCCAGCCGAGGACGTCGAGGCCTTCTTCGGTGGCGATTCGCTCGATCAGGGCGACGGCCTTGTTCCGCTCCTCGATGTCCGAGGGCAGGAAACCGATCCCGGTCGCGTAGGTCTGGTGGCCGTCGGCGTCCGCTTCGGGCAGCGCGAAGTCCACTTCCGCCCGAAGCAGCTCGTCGGGGAGCTGCACCAGGATGCCCGCACCGTCGCCACTGGTCGGTTCCGCGCCGGCGGCACCACGGTGGTCGAGGTTCGTCAGCGCGGAAAGACCGTCGGTGACGATGCCGTGCGAACGTCGCCCGCGGACGTCGGCCACCATGGCCACACCGCAGGAGTCCTGTTCGGATTCGGGATCGTAAAGACCCTGTTTGCCTGGAATGGCGGAGAAGATCATGAAGGGACCTCCTTCGTCGTCTGTGCTCAGCGGCCGGACGGGCCGGCCGGGGGATGCGCACGGGACGACGATGGCCCGTTCGTTAGCGCGACTTTAACACCTGTGAAACACGTCGGCACCAGTTCGCCGGGCGGGAAAGCCCGTCGATGGGTAACGATCTGGACGCCCGGAACGACTGAGTTCCTGATGGGGTCACGGTAGTTCGTTCCGCTAAGTATATGTCTTGTTCCGGGATGTCACGAGACACGGTGAGGCGACCCTAGTCACTCCGGACACTCTTCGCCCACCGGGGCACTCAACTAGAACATGTTACAGTTCCGCGCATGATCCTGGACCGTTTCCGGCTCACCGACCAGGTCGCCGTGGTCACCGGCGCCGGACGCGGGATCGGCGCGGCGACGGCCGTGGCGCTCGCCGAAGCCGGCGCCGACGTGGTGATCTCGTCCCGCACCGAAGCCCAGCTCGACGAAGTGGCGGCCCTGGTCGCCGCCACCGGCAGGCGCGCCCACGTGGTCCCCGCCGACCTGAGCGATCCGGCCGCCGCGGCCGAGCTGGCGCGGATCGCGACAGTGGAGTTCGGACGGCTGGACCTGGTGGTCAACAACGTCGGCGGCACCTATCCCCGGCCGCTGCTGGAAACCGGCACCGAATTCCTCGAAGAAGCCTTTCGCTTCAACGTCTCCACCGCGCACGCGCTGACCGTCGCGGCGGCACCGTCCTTACTGGAGGCGGGCGGGTCGGTCGTCAACATCTCGTCGGTGATGGGCCGCGTGACCGGCCGGGGCTTCGCCGCGTACGGGACGGCGAAGGCCGCGCTGGCGCACTACACGCGGCTCGCGGCGGCCGACCTCGCGCCGAAGGTGCGGGTGAACGCGATCTCCGTCGGCTCGGTGGCGACGTCGGCGCTCGAAGTGGTGGTGGGCAACGACGAGCTGCGCGGCCGGATGGAAGCCGCCACGCCGCTGCGCCGCATCGGCGAGGCCGAGGACATCGCGGCCACCGTCGTGTTCCTGGGGTCGCGCGCGGGCCGGTACGTCACCGGCAAGATCATCGAAGTCGACGGTGGACTGCAGGCCCCGAACCTGGAACTGGGCCTGCCCGATCTGTAGGAGGCGAACGCCGTGCGCGTGGTCCAGTGGAGTACCGGGAACGTCGGGCGTCACGCGCTGGCGGGGATCGACGCCCGGCCCGATCTCGAACTCGCCGGGGTCTGGGTTTCGAGCGAGGCCAAGGCGGGCGTGGACGCCGGGGAGCTGGCCGGGCTCGGGCGCTCGCTCGGTGTCTCCGCGACGACCGACGCGGACGCGCTCATCGCGCTGAAGCCGGATTGCGTGCTCTATACGGCGATGGCCGACGACAGGCTCGTCGAAGCCGTCGAGGACCTGAAACGGTTCCTGCGCGCGGGGATCAACGTGGTGTCCAGCAGCCCGGTGTTCCTCCAGTACCCCGAAGGTGTCGTCCCGCGGGAGCTGATCGAGCCGATCCGCGAGGCCGCCCGCGAAGGCGGCGCTTCACTGTGGGTCAACGGCATCGACCCCGGTTTCGCCAACGACTGGCTGCCGCTGGTGCTCACCGGCGTCTGCGAACGGATCGACGAGGTTCGCTGTCTGGAGATCCTCGACTACTCGACGTACAACCAGGCCAAGGTGCTGTTCGACATCATGGGCTTCGGGCGGGAGATGGACGACCTTCCCCTGCTGCTGCAGCCCGGTGTGCTGTCGCTGGCCTGGGGCAGCGTCGTGCGGCAGCTCGCGGCCGGGCTGGACGTCGAACTCGACGCCGTCGAGGAGGTCTACGAGCGGCTTCCGGCGCCCGAGACGTTCGAGATCGCCTCGGGGACGATCAAAGAGGGCACGGCGGCGGCGCTGCGGTTCGAGGTGCGAGGCATGCGCGGCGGACGGGCGGTGTGCGTGCTGGAGCACATCACGCGCCTGCGGGGCGACCTCGGCCCGGACTGGCCGCAGCCGTCCGGGCAGGGCTGCTACCGCGTCCAGGTGACCGGTGAGCCCAACTACGTGCTGGACCTGCGGCTGGTCGGGACCGACGGCGACCACAACACGGCCGGGCTGAAGGCGACAGCGATGCGGCTGGTGAACGCGATCCCGGCGGTGGTGGCGGCTCCGCCCGGGCTGCTGACGGCGCTGGACCTGCCTCTGGTGACAGGGCGGGGCCTGGTCTCCCCCTGAGGTATCGCGCGCCGGGGTCGCGTCGAGCGTGTTCCAGCGGCGAACTCGCGTGATTGGGGACGGAACACGCGTGACTGAAGCCGGAACTCACGTGACTGGAGACGGAACACGCGTGACTGGATGGACAACACACGTGACTGTGTGGACGACCCGCGGTGAGGCTCGGTCGCGAGCGTGTTGTCCGTCCGGACACGCGAAAGTACCGGCTGGGGCCAGTGGGTCGTGAGTGGTAAGTGTCGTTAGAACGACACTTACCACTCACGACCGCTGGTCGGCGAAGTAATGAAGGCCTCCTTTGCCTACCTTGAGCGTAGGGAAGGAGGCCTTCACGGACTTGCTCGGAGCGCTACTTTTCGGCGTCGGGCTTCGGGTCCTCGGTCGCCTTGTCGGCGGCGGAGTCCCGGACCGTGTCCGGAGCCGCGGCGACCTCCGCGTGTGCTTCGTCCTTGGGTTCCGCAGGCTCGGCGGACTCGGCGGACTCGCCTTCCCGCGGCACGTCCTTGCTCCACAGCGTTTCCGGCGCTTCCCTCGGCCCCCGCTTGGCGGCCAGGACGAAGTACACGATCGCCGCGACGAACAGGATGATCGCGGTCCACACGTTGACCCGCAGGCCCAGGATGTGGTTCGCGGTGTCGGTCCGCATCAACTCGATCCAGAACCGGCCCGCGGTGTACCCGGCGACGTACAGCGCGAACACGCGGCCGTGGCCGAGGCGGAACTTCTTGTCCGCCCAGATGACCAGCAGCGCGACACCGAGGTTCCAGATCAGCTCGTAGAGGAACGTCGGGTGCACCGGGCTGTCCTGCAGCGGGATGTGCCCGATCGCGATGCCGTTCAGGAAGTCGTCCGGGTTGTTCACGTTGATGCGCTGGTAGATCTCCAGACCCCACGGCAGGTCGGTGTGCGCGCCGTAGAGCTCCTGGTTGAAGTAGTTGCCGAGCCGCCCGATGGCCTGCGCGATCACGAGCCCCGGCGCGAGCGTGTCCGCCATCGCGGGCAGCGGGATCCCCCGGCGGCGGCAGGCGATCAGCGCGCCGACCGCGCCGAGCGCGACCGCGCCCCAGATGCCGAGGCCGCCGTCCCAGATCTTCAGCGCGTCGATCGGGTTCTTGCCCTCGCCGAAGTACAGCTGGTTGTCGGTGATGACGTGGTACAACCGCCCGCCGACCAGGCCGAACGGCACCGCGAAGACGGCGACGTCGATGACGGTGCCCTTCGTGCCGCCACGGCTCACCCAGCGCCGCTCACCCAGCCAGATCGCCACGATGATGCCGGCGATGATGCACAAGGCGTACGCCCGGATCGGGACCGGCCCGATATGCCAGACGCCCTGGTCGGGGCTGGGGATGGTCGCGAGGAACGCTGCCGAGGCGGTATTCACGTCGGCCACCGTAGCGCTTCATCCACTTCTGGGGACCGTCAGCCCTCGACGGCGGCCAAATAGCCTGCGATCAGCGCCGACGCGACCTGCCGGATGGCGGAGTCGGGCGGCAGGAACAGTTCGTCGTGCAGGCTGGGCGCGCCCGCGGTGTCGCCGAGGCCGACGAACATCATCAGCCCGCGCGTCATCCCGCAGTAGTGCGCGAAGTCGTCGGCGCCGAACGACCGGAAGTCGGTGTCCACGCCCGCCCCCGCCCGGACGAGCCGCCGGTGCGCGTGCTGGGTGAGCCCGGCGTCGTTGTGCAGTACCGGCTCGCACGGGCTGATCTCCAGCTCCGCCCGGCAGCCGTGCGCCTTCGCGGTGCCGTGGACGATCTCGGCGAGCCCTTCCAGCGCGAGGTCGCGGTCTTCGGCGCGCATCAGCCGCAGCGAGCCGGACAGGCGGGCTTCGTTCGGCACGACGTTCGCCGTCCGTCCCGCCTCGATCCGGCCGACCGAGCAGACCGCGCCGAACACCGGGTCGACCCGGCGGCTCGCGAGCTGCTGCAGGCTCACCACGAGCTGGCTGAGCGCGAGGATCGGGTCGCGCAGCAGGTGCGGGTAGCCGGCGTGCCCGCCCTGGCCGCGGACGATCACGTCGAACTCGTCTGTCGAGGCGTTGACCGGTCCCGGCACGGCTGACACGACGCCCGCCGCGAGCCGCGGCTGGACGTGCGCGCCGATGACGGCGCCGACGCCGTACTCGGTGAGGACGCCGGAGTCGACGATGTCCAGCGCGCCCGACGGCGAAGTCTCCTCACGCGGCTGCAGGAGCGCGAGGATCGGCCGCGGTACCCCGACGACGGCCGCCGCGCGGCAGGTCGCGACGAGCGCGGCCATGTGCACGTCGTGCCCGCACGCGTGCATCAGCGGCGTCTCCGAAGCCCACGGGACCCCGGTGCGCTCCGTGACCGGCAACGCGTCCAGTTCGGTGCGCAGCGCCACCGCCGGTCCCGGCCCGGTGCCGGGGAACAGCACGGCACGCCCGGTCTTGGCGACCAAGACCCCTTCGTCGGCGCCCAGCGCCTGGACGAGGACCCGCGTGGTGTCCTCTTCATCCCCCGACGCGCGCGGATCGGCGTGCACCCGGTGCCGCAACTCGATCGCGGAAGGCAGCTCCGCCTCGACGGCGGCCTCCCACCGGTCCTGCAGTTCGTCCAGTTCCGTCATGTCCCCTCCAGCCCGTACACCCGTTCGGCGTTGCGGTGCCCCACCAGCGCCACTATCCGATGTGCGTCCACTTCGGACAGTACGTCCGCGGTGAGCCCCGCGGACAGGAAATCCGACAGTCCCTGTCGGAACAGCGCGGTGCCGAGGTGGTAAAGCTCGGCCAGCCCGAACGCGTCCGTGGAGAACAGCAGCTTCCCGAACGGCACTATCTCCATTGTCTCCGCGATGATCGCGGGCGCACGGTGACCGACGTTGTGCGTCGCGAGGCCCACGTCCATGAACACGTGCTCGAAGACCTGCGCCAGATACGCGGCGTTCCGGTGGAAGGGATAGTTGTGCAGCAACAGGATCGGCACTCCGCGTGACCGCGTCGCCCGCAACAGCCCGGTGAGCAGCAGCGGATCGCACCGGTGCAGGTCCACGTCGGAATCTCCGAAGCCGACGTGGAACTGGATCGGCAACGCCAGATCCATTCCGGTCCAGACGAGGAACCGGTGCAGCACCTCGTCGGCGAGCCGGACCGGTTCGCCCGCCTCGATCCTGGCGAGCCAGCGGCCCGCCGCCTCGATGACTTCGGCGTCCGTGGGCCGCTCCCCCGCCAGTTCGAGGCCGACCCGGTAGGCGGCGATGGACTTGAACCCCACCGCCGTCGTGGCACGTTTCGCCAGTTCAGCGGCGAAGGCCGAGGCGAACCCTGCCGCAGTGGTGGACTCGATCACCGCTTCGGCGACCTGTTCGAGCCGGACGATGTCCCGCGCGCGGGCCCCGGACAGCTGCGCGAACTGCTCGGTCGTGGTCAGCGAGTCCGGCAGGAAACCGCCGTCGAGCAGGAACTCGGCCGTGCCGGTGGCGCGCAGGAATCGCGCGTTGACCTCGGCGGCGCCCAGTTCGGCGCGACGGGCGAGGTAGACCTCCGCGGGGACGTGCGGCGGCAGGTCCAGCATCGGGGCGCAGCGGGCCCGGACCGCGAGCCCGATCAGCGAGTCGAACAGGGTCGTGCCCAGTGACGAGACGGTGTCGGCCTCGGTGAGCATCTGTTCGAACTCGATCCGGCCCAGGTCTCCGGTGACGACGCCGTGGCAGTGGTGGTCCACCAGCCGCGTCGCGGCCACGAACGGCAGGATCCCGGGTCCCGGCATGAGCGCGTCCCTTCTCGTGATCGACGAATCGCGCCTCACCCTATGGCCGGATCCGGGCATGGCAAGGGGCCCGGGATGGGGCCAGGATGAGCAACCATGGTGAACCGGGAAGAACTGACCGCCCGCGCGACCGCCCTCACCGCGGATCTCCGGGCGAAGGGTGTCGAACTCGTGGCGCTGACCTTCGTGGACAACGCCGGGATAGCCAGGGTCAAGGCGGTTCCGCTGCGGAAACTGCCGTCCGCGGCCGCGTGGGGTGTCGGTGCTTCGAAATCCTTCGACTTCTTCGGTTCCGACGACGTCATCACCGGTGGCGAGCATTCCCTCGGGCCGGTCGGCGACCTGCGGCTGCATCCGGACCTCGACGCGCTGACCGTGCTCGCCGGGCAGCCCGGCTGGGCCTGGGCACCGGTGACGAAACTCGACCAGGAAGGCGAGCCGCATCCGCAGGATCCGCGCGCGCTGCTGGCGACGGCGGTGGAGCGGCTCGCCGCGCGTGGTCACCGGGCGCGGATGAGCTTCGAACTCGAATGGATGGTCACCAGCGCCGACACCCCGGACGATCCGACGTCCGCCACCGCGGGCCCGGCGTACGGCTACGCGAGGCTTTCCGAGCACGCGGACTATCTCCGCGCCCTGGTGTCCACTTTGGACCAGCAGGGGGCCGGGGTGGAACAGATCCATCCCGAGTACGCCGACGGCCAGTTCGAACTGTCCGTCGCCGCCGCCGATCCGGTGCGCGCGGCCGACATCGCCGTCCTGACGAAGGAGACGATCCGCGCGCTCAGCCACCGGCACGGGCTGAAAGCGTCCTTCACCCCGAAGTTCGCGCCCGCCGGCGTCGGCAACGGCGGGCACGTGCATCTGAGCGTCTGGGACGGCGGGCGGAACCTCTTCTACGGCGGGGAACGGATCTTCGGGCTGACGCCGGTCGCCGAGTCGTTCAGCGCGGGCATCCTGCGGCGGCTGCCCGCGCTGCTCGCGATCGGGGCGCCGTCGGTCGTCAGCTATCTGCGGCTGGAGCCGCACCACTGGGCCGGGGTGTACGCCGCGTGGGGGCTGGAGAACCGGGAGACGCCGCTGCGGCTGGTGCGCGGGGTCGCCGGCAACCGTGAGTCGGCGGCGAACCTCGAGGTCAAATGCTTCGACCTGACCGCGAATCCCTATCTACTGGCCGCCGCACTGCTGTTCGCCGGGATGGCCGGTGCCGACGAAGAGGCGTCGCTGCCCGAACCGGTGGACGTGGATCCGGGAACGCTGACCGAGGCCGAACGCGCCGCGCGCGGGATCGAGCGGCTGCCGATGAACCTGGCCGACGCCGTCTCGGCGTTCGAAGCGGACAAGGGCCTGGCGGCCGCGTTCGGCGCGCCGCTGGCGACGACGATCGTGGACGTGCGGCGGGCGGAGATCGAGCGGTTCGCGCACGCAAGCGCGAAGGAGGTCACCGAAGCTCAGCGGTGGCGGCACTGAGCGGGGCTGAAGGGGACTTTCCCCGCGTCAGATACAGCGAAAGGGCCCTTCACCGCATCGCATGCGGTGAAGGGCCCCTTCAGCCCACGTCAGATTCAGGCGGGGGCGACGGCCTTACGCACGCCCGCGGCCAGTTCGGCCGACAGTTCGCGGACCGCGTCTGTCCCGCTCGCCGCGGCCGTGACCAGCGCGGACCCGACGATGACGCCGTCCGCGAACCCGGCGACCTGCGCCGCCTGCTCGCCGGAACGAACGCCGAGTCCGACACCGATCGGGAGTTCCGTATGCGCGCGGACCCGCTCGACCAGGTCCTCGGCGTGCACGCCGACCTGGTCACGAGCCCCTGTCACACCCATCACCGCGGTGGCGTACACGAAGCCTGAAGACGCCGCGACGGTCTTCGCGATCCGCTCCTCCGAGGAGGACGGCGCGACCAGGAAGATCCGGTCCAGCCCGTGCTGCTCGGACGCCGCGATCCAGGCGTCCGCCTCGTCCGGGATCAGGTCCGGGGTGATCAGGCCGAGCCCGCCCGCGGCGGCGAGGTCCCGCGCGAAGCGGTCGACGCCGTAGCGGTGCACGGGGTTCCAGTACGTCATCACGACGGCCTTGCCGCCGCGCGACGACACCGACTCGACGACCTCGAACAGGTGCTTGAGTTTGAAGCCGCCGGAGAGCGCGCTCACCGACGCGGCTTGGATGGTCGGGCCGTCCATCACCGGGTCCGAGTAGGGCACGCCCACCTCGACCAGGTCGGCGCCGCCGTCGACCACCGCGGCCAGCAGGTCCTTCGACCCGTCGACCGTGGGGAACCCGGCGGGCAGGTACCCGATCAGGGCTCCTCGTCCCTCGGCCTTGGTCTTCGCGAAGACGTCGTCCAGCCCACTCATGCGTTCTCCACCAGGCCGAAGTACTTCGCGGCCGTGTCCATGTCCTTGTCGCCGCGACCGGACAGGTTCACGATGATGAGCCCCTCGGGACCCAGTTCGCGGCCGAGCACCAGCGCGCCTGCCAGCGCGTGCGCCGACTCGATCGCCGGGATGATGCCCTCGGTGCGCGAAAGCAGCTTGAACGCGTCCATCGCCTCGGCGTCGGTCACCGGCCGGTACTCGGCGCGGCCGCTGTCCTTGAGCCACGAGTGCTCCGGGCCGACGCCCGGGTAGTCCAGGCCCGCGGAGATCGAGTGCGACTCGACGGTCTGGCCGTCCTCGTCCTGCAGCAGGTACGTCATCGCGCCGTGCAGGTTGCCCGGCGTGCCCTTGGTCAGCGTGGCGCCGTGACGGTTGCCCTCGATGCCCTCGCCGCCCGGTTCGAGACCGATCAGGCGCACGGAGGCGTCGTCGATGAAGCCGTGGAAGATCCCGATCGCGTTCGATCCGCCGCCGACGCAGGCCGCGACGGCGTCAGGCAGGCGTCCGGCCTGCTCCAGGATCTGGACGCGGGCCTCCTCGCCGATGATCTTGTGGAAGTTCCGCACCATCATCGGGAACGGGTACGGGCCGGCCGCCGTGCCGAACAGGTAGTGCGTGGTGTCGGCGTTCGTGACCCAGTCGCGCAGTGCCTCGTTGATCGCGTCCTTGAGCGTGCGCGAACCCGTCTTCACCGGAATGACCTCGGCGCCGAGCAGCTTCATGCGGGCGACGTTCAGCGACTGCCGCTCGGTGTCGACCTCGCCCATGTAGACGATGCATTCCAGGTCCAGCAGTGCGCAGGCGGTGGCAGTGGCCACGCCGTGCTGCCCGGCCCCGGTCTCGGCGATGACCCGCTTCTTGCCCATCCGCTTGGTGAGCAGCGCCTGGCCGAGCACGTTGTTGATCTTGTGCGAACCGGTGTGGTTCAGATCCTCGCGTTTGAGGAAGATCCGGGCGCCGCCGGCGTGCTCACCGAAGCGCTTGGCTTCGGTGAGCAGCGACGGACGGCCGGCGTAATCACGCAGCAGGCGACGGAACTCGTTGACGAAGTCCGGGTCGGTCCTCGCCTTGTCGTATTCCGCCGCGACCTCGTCGACGACGCCGATCAGAGCCTCGGGCATGAACCGGCCGCCGTACGGGCCGTAGTAGCCCCGCTCGTCCGGGTCGTGCTCGCCGTGCGGTGTTTCGGTGTATTCGGTGGTCATCGGGAAGGCCTCGGGCACGCGGGGTGCGAACCGGCCGTGACCAGCTTGACCAGCGCGCCCTTCGGGTCGCCGGAAGCGACGAGGCCTTCACCCACGAGGACGGCGTCGGCGCCGTGACCCGCGTAGGACATCAGGTCACCGGGGCCGCGGACACCGGACTCGGCGATCTTGAAGACGTCCATCGGCAGGCCGGGGGCCAGCCGCGAGAAGACGTCCCTGTCGACCTCGAGGGTGTGCAGGTTGCGGGCGTTGACGCCGATCACCTTCGCGCCGGCTTCGAGGGCCTTGTCGGCCTCTTCGGCGTTGTGGATCTCGACCAGCGCCGTCATCCCGAGGGATTCGACCCGGTCCAGCAACGCGATCAGGGCGTTCTGCTCCAGCGCCGCCACGATCAGCAGCACCATGTCCGCGCCGTGCAGCCGCGCCTCGTGGACCTGGTACGGGCTGACGATGAAGTCCTTGCGCAGCACCGGGATGTCGACCGCCGCGCGGACCGCGTCGAGGTCGGCGAGCGAACCGCCGAACCGCCGCTGCTCGGTCAGCACGCTGATGACCCGGGCTCCGCCGTCGGCGTAGTCCTTCGCCAGCGCGGCCGGATCCGGGATCTCGGCCAGATCGCCCTTGGACGGGCTGCGCCGCTTCACCTCGGCGATGACGCCGATGCCGGACTCACGCAGGGCCGCGAGCACGTCACGGGGAGGTGCGACCTGGGTCGCACGCTTCTTCAGTTCGTCGAACGGCAGAACCGCCTCGCGCTCGGCGAGATCGGCACGGACGCCGGCGACGATGTCTTCGAGCACGCTCACCGGAGTCCCTCACCGGCTGTCGTACTCACGGATTCCTTCGCAAGGTCGCTCACAAAAACCTTCCCCTTCCCGCCGAAATGATGCTAACCCCCGCACGGATACGGCCTGGTTCCGGGTATGTCCGTTACTCCGAATGCCAACCGTGTCATCTTTGCCGGGAAAGATCCCCGAAACCCGCGAAATCCGTCGCCGTCACCGGGTCGCGGTGGGATCTTCGCCTTCGGACAGCGCCTCCCACAGCTCGGTCTCCGGATCCTTCGCGGCCCGCTTCTTCGTCCCCGGCGCCGAGTACTTCGCGCCGAGGCGTGGCATCCGGCCCGCGCCCTTGATGGCTGCCAACCCGCCCGCGGCCACGAGAATTCCCCCGAGGATCGCCAGCCCGCGGGCTCCCAGCAGCTGGGCGACCGGCAACCCGTCGGCGAATCCGGTGAACGGGCCGTCCGCCACGCCGATCCACACCGCGGCGACACCGGACACGGCGAGTACCACTCCGAGCACCCGGCGTGGCCAGCCACCGGTGGCGATCAGGCCCGCCGTACCCGCCAGGGCCAGCAGCGCGAGCGGAATCAGCGCGACCGCCCGCGTTGAACCGATTTCCGTGTACACCACGGTGCCGCGCACCCCGCCGTCACGGAACTCGGCGAACCACACGAGCTGTGAGGACCCCCACAGCGCGACCGCGCCCAGCAGCAGGCCCACCACGGCGATCCACAGTGGACGCTTGGCCTTCTTCGCCGGCGGGGCGGTACTTTCCGGGGCCTCGCTTTCCGGGGCAGTGCTTTCCGGCAGCTCAGACACGGGTGCTGTCACCCGCCGGGTCGAGTTCGTCCGCCGCGATCATCGTCTGCGCCGCCGCGACGGCGGACAGCACGGTGCGGGCCTTGTTGAGCGACTCGTTGTCCTCGTAGTCGGCCACCGAGTCGGCGACCACTCCCCCGCCCGCCTGGACGTACGCGACGCCGTCCTTCATCAGCGCGGTGCGGATCGCGATCGCCGTGTCGGCGTCCCCGGCGAAGTCGAGGTAACCGACGACGCCGCCGTAAAGCGCCCTGCGGGTCGGCTCCAGCTCCTCGATCAGCTGCATCGCGCGGACCTTCGGCGCGCCCGAGAGCGTCCCTGCCGGGAAACAGGCCGCGACCGCGTCGAAGGCCGTCTTGTCGTCGAGGAGTTCGCCGGTGACCGTCGAGACGATGTGCATGACGTGGCTGTAGCGCTCGACGTCGAAGAAGTCGACGACGCGCACGGTGCCGGGCTTGCAGACCTTGCCGAGGTCGTTGCGGCCGAGGTCGACGAGCATCAGGTGCTCGGCGCGCTCCTTCTCGTCCGCGAGCAGGTCCTTGGCGAGCTGCGCGTCCTCTTCCGGATCGGCGCCGCGCCAGCGGGTGCCCGCGATCGGATGCGTGGTCGCGCGGCCGTCCCGCACGGTGACCAGCGACTCCGGGCTGGATCCGACGATGTCGAAGCCGGGCAGGCGCAGCAGGTACATGTACGGGCTCGGGTTGGACGTGCGCAGTACGCGGTAGACGTCCAGCGCGTCGGCCTGGGTCTCGATCTCGAAGCGTTGCGAGGGCACGATTTGGAACGCTTCGCCCGCCTTGATCGCCTCGACGGCCTTCTCGACGGCCGCGTGGAAGTCCGGCTTGGAGCGGCGGCGCGTGAATTCGGGCGCGGGGCGGTCGAAGACGGCGGCCGTGGCCGGGGCCGCGACGTGCAGCTGCCGGGTCATCGCGCCGAGGCGCGCGACGGCGTCGTCGTACGCGGCGTCGACCCGCTCGGGCGAGTCGTCCCAGTTGACCGCGTTGGCGATCAGCGTGACGGTGCCCTCGTGGTGGTCGAAGGCGGCCAAGTCGGTCGCCAGGAGCATGGTGAGCTCGGGGATGTCGAGGTCGCGCTCGGCGAGTTCGGAGAGCCGTTCGAGCCAGCGGACGGCGTCGTAGCCGATGTAGCCGACCATCCCGCCGGTGAGCGGCGGCATGCCGGGCAGCTGCTCGGTGTGGAGCGCGGCGACGGTCTCGCGCAGCACCGTGAGCGGGTCGCCCTCGGTCGGCAGGCCGACCGGCGGGGTGCCGGTCCACACGGCCTTGCCGTCACGCACGGTCAACGCGGCGGGGCTGTCGACGCCGATGAACGACCATCGGCTCCAGGAAGCGCCGTTCTCCGCCGATTCGAACAGGAACGTCCCCGGCCTGTCGGCGGCGAGCTTGCGGTAGACCCCGATGGGGGTCTCACCGTCGGCGAGCACGCGGCGGACAACGGGGATGACGCGTCGGCCCTCGGCGAGCGCGCGGAACTCGTCGCGCGAAGGGCTGACCGAGCCGAGCCCCGACGGGCTGGCGTTTGCGGCGCTGACCATGGACCTCATTGTGCTGCACCGCCGGACGGGCGGGGACCGGGGGATGAATTCAAGGATTGTTGAATTTCGCGCCGGGTCCGTTCATGATGACGCCATGGCTGGTGAAGACACTACCGTCCGGCGCCGGGGACGGCGGCCCGGCGGGCAGGACACCCGGACCGCGCTGATCGAAGCGGCGCGCGCGGTGTTCGGCGAGAGCGGCTTCGACGGTGCGACGGTCCGCGCGATCGCGACCCGCGCCGGGGTCGACGCGGCGATGGTCAACCACTGGTTCGGCAGCAAGGAAGGGCTGTTCGCCCAAGCCGTGCTGAAGCTGCCGTTCGACCCGCACGAACTGCTCGCGGAACTGACGAACGGCCCGGACGAGGAGTTCGGGCGCCGGATCGTCCGGACGTTCCTCACCCGCTGGGACGGCGCGGGCGGCGAGGTGTTCCAAGCGCTCGTCCGCAGCGTCGCCGGGCACGAACAGGCCGCGCTGGTGCTGCGCGGCTTCTTCCAGAACTTCTTCACGAAGATCATCGCCGGACTCGGCTCGGACCGCGTCGAACTGCGGACCTCGCTCTGCGCTTCCCAGCTGGTCGGGATGGGGCTGGTGCGGTACGTCGCGAAGTTCGAGCCGATGACGACGAGCGAGATCGACCCGCTGGTGACCGCGATCGCGCCGACGGTGCAGCGCTACCTGACCGGGGACATCGACTGAGACGTCCGTGCGGTTTCGCCGAGCGCACAAGTGATCAGGGACCGAGGCGCGACTGTCCACAAGGGACGCCAATCCGGATCACGGTGCCCGATTTGGGCGCTTTGCACAGCTGCGCAAAGGGGTCGTGAGTGATAAAGAGGGTTAGAACGACCCTTGCCACTCACGACCCCTTGACGGAATCGCTCATTTCGCCACGAATCGGACATTCAGTCCCGCGGAAAGTGTCCACAGTGGACGCTTGAGGCATCAGGGATCCGTTCTCGCGCCTGCCATTTCGGCGGCTGGAACCGCGTACCGTTTGGCCGAAAGCCGGCCGTAGGGGAACAGCACCACCATGTCCTCCCCTTCTCCGCCGACCCACACCGGTACGTCCCGCCTGTCCCGGTAAGGACGAACGACGTGACAGGTGGAATCCCACGTCGCCACGTGCCTTTCGGCCCCGTCCGGGAAGTCGAGCCGGATATCCGCCGGCGAGCCGAAACGAGACCCCACGGAGCGCGGTTCCCCCGTCGCCCGCGCCTCGCGCCAGCCCGTCGCCGCGACCGACCGATACCGCCGCGGCCACCGCGTCGCGGCCAGCAGTGAGTTCATACCGATGACGGAACCGAAAGTGAGGGCGAGGATCGAGCCGAACACGAGCAGCCCGTGCCCGTGGAAGTGGTGTCATAGCCGGGAAGCGACGAGTTCGCCACCGCGCGGAGAATGCCCGCTATCCCGGCGGCCAGCACCCCCGCCCAGAAGATCGTCAGCAGGAGCGCGCGGCGTCCGAACGGAAGTAGCCGTCGCGTTTCGAGGTCCCCGATGACCTCGTCGAGTTCCATACCGAGCGCTTCCGCCGGAAACGGCTCCTCAGCGGCCTTCGCCGCCGCGAACGTCGCGTCGTAGCGGCGCGCGTTGCGCCTGCTGCGGCGATCGGCGAAGACCGCGCCGATCGTCCCTATCGACAGGAGAGCACCCGGAGAAGATCCCGCCGGTTCATGTAGGTCTCCGGCCAGACGTATCTGCCGTCGCTCATGGGATGAGCCTGGCCGGCACCGCGCACGGAGGAATCGAGGGCCCACGGGAGAACAACAAGACCATGGTCTCGCCTTCACCGCCGATCCAGACCGGAATGTCGGGACGCCAACTGAAACGAAGGCCGTTGCGGAACGTGAACCGCAGACCACGCAACCGGATCCGCTCGCCGTCGGGGTACTTCACCTCGAAGATCCGGGGCTCGCGATGCGGGTTCGGCGCCTCGTAGTCCACTTTCACGGTCACCGTCGCGGGGTGCCATCCGGTGGCGAGGACGGACCGGTACCGCCTGCGCCAAGCCTCCTTCATGAACAGCCCCGCCCCGACGCCGGCCAGGCTCAACAACACCGTCGCGGCGACGGCGGCCTGGCGATCGTCGGCCGGATCAGGCAGGTAATTCACCTCTAAGGCCACGATCGCGACCGCCAGCGGGACCCAGCCGATCGTGTAACGCCACACTCTCCGGCACAAGGTGAGCAGCCGTCGCGTCTCCGTTTCCGGATCGACGCCGTCCAAGGTCGAGGAGGCCGGGAGTTCGGCCACCGCCTTGTCCAAGAGGCGGTCGTTGACCCACACCCGATGTCCGCAGACAACCGCCAGCGCCGCGGTCACGAGCAGGATGCCGATCGTGATCATTCCCGCGCCATCGGACCAGCCCTCGAAGACTCCGATTTCAGGAGCGAGCTGGAGGAGCCCCACCATCACGGCGGGCCCGCCCACACCCACGAGCATGCTGAAGGCGAGATATCTGGTTCGTCTGAGCCAGTACGTCTCCGCCGTCACTTCTTTGACAACCATGCGAACGCCCCATTCAGGCGGCCGACGTCGTTCCCCCCAGAGGAACTCGTCTGGTCGCCCTTGACCTGGGAGAAGCGTACGCCCGGAAAGTCCTGGCCGAGAAGGGACCAAGGTCCTGCCGGGCGGGCTCAGTCCGTGTCCGGCTCGATCTCCTTGACGGGAACCGCGTAAAGCGTGTCTTTGCGGAACCGTCCTCGCGGGAAGATCACGATCATGTCCGTTCCTTCGCCGCCGACGAAGACCGGAACCTTCTTGACCCTGGGCGCGATCCTCAGCGACCGTCGCGTGGCGAGAAACTTGTACTCGTTTTCGAAGTACACGTCGATCTTGGGGAACAGCCAGCCCGGCCGCACCGTCGCGGTGGCCTCGCGCAAGCCGGTCTTCGAGGCCGAGCGATACCGTTCGCGCCAGAGCCAGGCGGCGTACAGGCACACCGGAAATCCGAGGAATACAAAGAAAGACAGCGGGGCCGGTGCGCCGCCGATAGCTGTCTGGCAGATGACGAAGAAGCCCAGCCAGAGCACCGACAAAGCCAGTGCGCGCACCTTGTAGTGCGACAGTCTTTCGATAAGCGGAACGGCGACTTCTCCGTGCACCGTCTGCGCGGCAAGGCTCTTGACGGCGTCGACATCCGAAGCGGGCAGAGGCCGTCCGGCGACGTGCTGACGTCGTCTCACACGGTCGCGCTCGGCCGGTCTTCTCTTCCCTCGCCCCAGCTTCATGCACTGAGGTTAGCCGGGGACAGCGGCTTTTCCGGCCAACGAGGTCCATCTCGCTCCCGGGCAACCGCGAACGTTCGCCGAGCGTTCAAGTGAGCAGGAGGTCAGCCCGCGATCAGCACCGCGATCAACGCCAGTGTGCCCGGGACCACCTGCACGAAGAAGATCTTCTTGCTCGCCGTCGCCGTCCCGTAGAGCCCGGCCACGATCACGCAGGCGAGACCGAAGATCTTGAACTGCCAAGCGGTGCTGCCGGTCGCGATCAAGCCCCAGATCAGCGCGGCGGCGAGGAAACCGTTGTACAGCCCCTGATTCGCCGCGAGCGCGGAACTCTCCTTCGCGAACTCCTCGGTGGTACCGAAGGAGGCGCGAGCACGCGGAGTCGTCCACAGGAACATTTCGAGCACGACGATGTACAGGTGGATCAGCGCGACGATGCCGACCAGGACGTTGGCGACGACATTCACGGGTTCTCGCTCTCGTCGGCCAGCAGCAGCCGTTCGTCGGTGTCGAAACAGGTGTGCGTGCCGGTGTGACAGGCCGGGCCGGTCTGCTCGACGCGCAGCAGGACGGTATCGCCGTCGCAGTCGATCCGCACCTCGCGCACGTGCTGGACGTGGCCGGAAGTCTCGCCCTTCACCCACAGTTCGCCGCGGCTGCGCGAATAGTAGGTCCCGCGCCGGGTGGTGAGGGTGCGTTCCAGCGCCTCGTCGTTCATCCAAGCCATCATCAGGACGTCCGATGTGGAGTGTTCGACGACGACGGCGGCGATCAGCCCGTCGGCGTTGCGCTTCAAGCGATCCGAGAGGGCGGGGTCAAGCGTCATTCGTGGCTCCGAGAAGGTGCCGTTTCACCGGCATCGAGTTGAGCAGGACCGCCGTGTAGATGTACCCGGCGAACAGGAGCCCGGAGACGATCTTCACCCAGAAGAGTTCCGCCGCCAGCATGGACAGGGCGTGCAGCAACGCGAACAGGAAGCTGACGCCGAAACCGGCGAACCGCGCCGAACGCATCCTCAGCACCAGCCCCGCCACGACGAGACCGCCGAGCACCACCGACGTTCCCGGCAGCAGGAACGTCCGCGCGGTGGAATACGGCGCGAACATGAGGATCGCGGCCATCCCGACGTACGCGACGCCGAGCCCGAGCAGCATCGCGCAGACGACCTTGACCTCGGTGGAGGCCTTCCACTTCTTCGGGATCACCGGACCACGACTCCCCCGGCGCGCAGGGCGCTCTTGACCTCGCCGATCTTCAACTGTCCGAAGTGGAACACGCTGGCCGCGAGCACCGCGTCCGCGCCGGCCTCGACGGCGGGCAGGAAGTGTTCGAGCGCGCCGGCGCCGCCGCTGGCGATCACCGGGACACGGACGGCCGCGCGTACCTGGGTCAGGAGATCGAGGTCGAAGCCGTTCTTGGTGCCGTCGGCGTCCATCGAGTTGAGCAGGATCTCGCCGACGCCGAGTTCTTCACCGCGCGCGGCCCACTCGACGGCGTCGATCCCGGTGCCGCGGCGGCCGCCGTGCGTGGTCACCTCGAACCCGGACGGCGTCGGTTCGGTGCCCTCGGGGACCCGGCGGGCGTCCACCGACAGCACGACGCACTGCGCGCCGAACCGGCGGGACGCCTCGCGCAGGAACTCCGGCCGCGCGATGGCCGCGGTGTTGATGCTCACCTTGTCCGCGCCGGTGCGCAGCAGCCGGTTGACGTCGTCGTTCGTGCGCACGCCGCCACCGACGGTGAGCGGGATGAACACCTGCTCGGCGGTCCGGCGGACGACGTCGAAGGTGGTCTCGCGGTCCCCGGAGGAGGCCGTGACGTCGAGGAACGTGAGCTCGTCCGCACCCTCGGCGTCATAGCGGCTGGCGAGCTCGACGGGGTCGCCGGCGTCGCGCAGGTCGGCGAAGTTGACGCCCTTCACCACACGGCCCGCGTCGACGTCGAGACACGGGATGACCCTGACTGCGACTGACATGGGGGCAAGCGTAGTCAAGGGCGTTCTAAGCTCGCGGAATGGCACAGGCGGGGCGGCGGCCGGGGCAGAACGAGACGCGGGAGGAGATCCTCGACGCGGCACGGCGCAGATTCGCCGAACAGGGTTACGACGGGGCGACCGTGCGCGGCATCGCGGCCGACGCCGGGGTCAACGCCGCGCTGCTGCACCATTTCTTCGGGACCAAGCAACGGCTCTTCGCCGCGTCGATGAACCTGCCGGTCGACCCCGGTGAGCTGGTCCCCCGGATCCTCGAAGGCCCCGAAGACGAGATCGGCGAGCGCCTCGTCCGCGCGTTCCTCGGCCTGTGGCAGGCGCCGGAGGGCCGCGCGCCCTTCCTCGCGATGATCCGGTCCGCGACCACGAACGAGCAGGTCGCGACCATGATGCGGCAGTTCCTGGAACGGGCGGTGCTGGCGCGGGTCGCCGAGGCGCGCGGCGTGCCGAAGGTCCGGGTGGCCGGGATCGCCGCGCAGATGGTCGGATTCGCGCTGCTGCGCTACGTCATCGGGCTCCCGCCGCTGGTCGCCGCCTCGGAGGACGAGGTCGTCGCGATGCTGGCCCCGGTCGCGCAGTACTACCTGACCGACGGCGTTCACCGGCCGGACACCCCGCGCGGCTAACTTCCCGAAGATGCGCATCGCCCTCGTCCCCCTTGTTGCGGCCTCCCTGCTCACCGGGGTGCCCGCCGAAGCGAGCACCGATCCGTCGCCCGTGGCCCAGACCAGGGCGTTCGTCGACGACGCGAGCGCCGATCCGGCCAACGCCGATGCCGACGACCCGGCGATCTGGGTGCACCCGAAGGACTCTTCGGCCAGCGTCGTGCTCGGCACCCTCAAAGAAGGCGGGCTGGCCGCGTTCGATCTGAAGGCGCGGCAGCTCCAGCAGCTCGCCGTGCCTGCGGGCGGGCGCTTCAACAACGTCGACGTCGTCGGCGATCTCGCGGTGGTGAGCGACCGCGGCCGGGACCGCGTGCGCGTCTACCGGATCGACCCCGCCGGTGCCGCGGCCGGCTCGCACGTGCTGCGGGACGTCACGGATCCCTCCGCCGCGCCGGTTTTCTCCGCGTCGGAGTCCGAAGTGGACGAACAGCGGACGGCGTACGGGCTCACCGCCGGGCGCGACCCGCGCACCGGCGCGCGCTGGGTCGCGGTGACCCGGCGGCACGAGACCCGCGTGGCACTTTTGCGACTTGTCGACAAACCGGGCGGTACCGTCGGCACGGCGCCGATCGGCACGATCGACCTGCCGTCGGAGTTCCGGCTGCCGAACGGGAAGACGTGGTCGCCGTGCGGTGACCCGGGCGAGCGCCCTCAGCTGGAAGGTTCGGTCCTCGACGTCGAGCACCGCGTGCTCTACACCGCGCAGGAGGACGTCGGGATCTGGCGTATCCCGGTGAACGGCGGCGGTTTCGGCCGTCCCGAGCTGATCGACAAGGTGCGTTCGTTCGGGGTGCCGCAGCGTTTCGACGAAGCGACCGAGGAGTGCGTCGCCGACGGTCCTGACCCCGGTTTCGGCGGCAAGTGGCTGACCGCGGACGCCGAGGGGCTGGCGCTGGCAGGCGGCAAGCTGCTCGCGTCGAGCCAGGGCGACTCGCGGTTCGTGGTCTACGACCGCGACGGCACCGCGCGACGCGACTTCCGGATCGTCGCCGGCCGCGGGACCGACTCGGTCGAGCACTCCGACGGCGCGGCGATCACCACCCGGCCGCTGGGCCCGCTGTTCCCGCACGGCCTGCTGGTGGTGCACGACGGCGAACGCCGTCCGGCGGCCACCAGCCCCTCGGGCGAGGAGCTCGCGACGACCGGGTTCGCCTTCGTCCGGCTGGAGACCGCCGTGCGGTGATCACCTTCACCCGAGAAAGTTCGGGTCCCGATGCATCAGCCGGGTGGCCCCGTGCGTCACTAGAGCGAGACCATCGGCTGAGGGGGACCACGTGCCTGCGACCTTCGACGAGTTCGTCGCGGATCGCCTGGACGGGCTCCTGCGCTACGCGACCGTCCTGACCGACGATCCGTACCTGGCGCAGGACATCGTGCAGGAGGTACTGCTGCGCGCCCAGCAACGCTGGACGAGGATCGACTCGCCACCGACGTACGTCCGCCGGATGGTGACCAACGAGTACCTGTCGTGGCGACGGCGACTGGCGGTCCGCCGCGTGGTGCCGTCGTCGCCGGAGGTACTCGATCTGGTGAGCCCGCCGGTCTCCGATCACGCTGTCGAATACGACGAACGCGACGCGATGCTGGACAGGCTCGCGAAGCTCCCGCGCAAACAACGCGCCGCGATCGTGCTCCGCTACTACGAGAACTACTCCGACGAGGAGATCGGCGCGGTACTCCGCTGCACGACGTCGACCGTGCGCAGCCAGATCTCGCGCGCGCTCGCGACCCTGCGGGAAACCGATCCGTCCTCGTCTGTTCAGCCCACGGGAGCCCGCAAATGACCCGACTGAGTGAAGAGAACACCGAGGACCTGATCCGGGAGAGCCTCGACCACCTCGCGACGAGAGCGCCCGACGGGGCCGAGATCCGCGACGCGCTGGCCCAGCGGTCGCGAAGCCGCCCGACGATGGCACTGGCGCTGGTCGCGGCCGCGGTCGCGATCATCGCGCTCGGTGTCCCGCTGGGCCTGCGGGCCTTCACCGCGGTTCCCCCGGCCGCGCAGCGCAACGCCGATTGGGCGGTGCTGCCGTACAAGCCCGGCTGGCTGCCCGACGGCTTCCGGGAAACGAGCCGGAGCGCGAAGCCCTATCCCGCACCGCAGATGCGGGAGTGGGGCGGCGGCGAGTTCGGCCAGATCCAGCTGACCAGCACGCCGTTGAGCGACGAACGGTCCGGGCCGTGGACGATCGCACCCGCGCCGAACCAGATCATCGTGCGCGGCAGGGTCGGCATGGCCGTCGAGGTCTACGGCCAGGGAACGATGCTGACCTGGTCGCCCGACGACGTCTACCTGCTGACCATGAGGCTGCTCAACATCAAGGATCCGCGCGCGGTCGGCGAGCGGATCGCCGAAGAGATGGTGCCGGACAACCGCGCCCGGGTCTCGGGGGAACTGCGGTTCGGACGGCTGCCCGCCGGCCTGGAACTGTCGGGGGTGAGGACGTTCATGAAGGTCAGCGGGGGCGCGACCGAACTGGAAGCCGCGCAGGCCGGGCAGCCCGCCTCGGCGGCTGTCGTGACGGCGTCGCTCAGCGGCGACCGCCCGGAGCCGGACGGCGCGGAACCTGTTCCCGTCAAGGTGAAGGGTCGCGACGGCAGCTACCTCCCCGAGCGGGAAGGGGCGCTCGGGCATCAGAACGGGGCGGTGACCGTCCAGGTCGACGGCGGGCGATGGCTCACCGTGTCGGGCAAACGGGATCAGGCCGCGCTGCTCGACATCGCCGACAGCCTGCAGATCATCCCCGGCGACTACGGCTGGTTCGGGAAACCGCCGGAATAGCGACGGTCGAGCGGCGGTTGTCGCCGGTATGACGGACACCTACCGCTCGATCGCGTTCACCGAATTCGGCGACTCAGGGGTCCTGCGCGTCCTCGAACGGGAGCTTCCCGAGCCCGGCCCCGGCCAGGTCAGGGTCGCCGTCCGGGCCGCGAGCGTGAACCCGATCGACTGGAAGATCCGGTCCGGGCTGATGGCCGCGGTGTTCCCGACGGAGTTCCCCGCCGTCCCCGGTGGAGACGTCGCGGGTGTGATCGACGCGGTCGGCGAGGGCGTCATCGCTTTCACGACCGGCGACGAAGTCCTGGGGACCGGTATCGGCGGATACGCGGAGTACGTCCTCGCGGAGGCGGGGAGCTTGATCCGCAAGCCCGAGCCGCTGTCCTGGGAGCTGGCCGCGGCGCTGCCCGTGGTCGTCAACACCGCCTACCGCGCCCTCAACCTGCTGGACCTCCAGAAGGGCGAGACGCTGCTCATCGATGGCGCCGCGGGTGGTGTCGGTACGATCGCCGTCCAGCTCGCCGTCGCGCGCGGGCTCACTGTCGTGGGCACCGCGAGCGAAGCGAACCATGAGTACCTTCGCTCTCTGGGCGCCGTCCCGGTGCAGTACGGCGAAGGACTCGCCGAGCGCGTACGCGCCGCCGCGCCGCAGGGCGTCGACGCGTCCTTCGACACCTCCGGGCGTGGCTCGCTGGCCACCCTCGTCGAGCTGACCGGTAACCCTAAGCGCGTCGTCACCATCGCCGCGCCGGACGCGGCCGACCACGGCGCCCGCTTCACCTCGGGATCCCCCGCCGACCAGGTCCCCGGCTCGCTGGCCGAAGGTGCCGCACTCGCCGCCGAAGGCAAGCTCGAGCTGCCGATCGCCCGGGTCTACCCGCTCGCCGAAGCGGGCGCTGCCCAGGACGAGAGCGAAACGGGCCACGTCCGGGGCAAGCTCGTCCTGGTGCCGTGAACCTTCCGGCGGCGAACACGCTTCCCGCCAGGCCGGGGTGGTCGTGAGCGGCAGGTGTCGTTCTGTTGGGCCAACCCGAGAGACTTGAGGGGTGTGTGGAAATAGGGACGTTGAACGTCCCTATTTCCACACACCCCTCACTCTGAGTGACACCTCGCGCTCTCGCTGGCCACCTCGACCCGGCGCCCTTGCTCTACCCCTCGATAACCCCGCTCGCCACTCACGAGACGCGCCCTCTTGACTCGCGCTTCTCAACGGGCGCAGAATTAAACGTATGGCTAATTCGGCGATCTCCGTGACCGGTCTGCAGGTGGTCCGCGGCGGCCGCGAGGTCGTCAGGGACATCGGGTTCGAGACGCCGCGAGGCCGGATCACCGGCCTGCTCGGGCCGAGCGGCTGCGGCAAGACGACGCTGATGCGCGCGATCGTCGGGGTGCAGATCGTCGCGGCGGGCGAGGTCACCGTACTCGGCCATCCCGCGGGCAGCCCGCCATTGCGGCGGCTGATCGGCTACGCCACCCAGAACCCGGCCGTCTACGCCGACCTCACCATCACGGAAGCCTTGCGCTATTTCGCTTCCGTCCTCCGCGCACCGGTGTCCGATGTGGACAGGGTGATCGACGAGGTCGGTCTCGCCGACCACGCGGGCAAGCTGGTCGGCTCGCTTTCGGGCGGGCAGCACAGCCGTGCCAACCTCGCCGTCGCACTGCTCGGGAAACCCGAACTGCTCGTCCTCGACGAACCGACCGTCGGCCTGGATCCCGTGCTCCGCGACGAACTCTGGTCGCTGTTCCGCGCTCTCGCCGACGGCGGGGCGACGCTGCTCGTGTCCAGCCACGTCATGGACGAAGCCGCGCGATGCGATCGCCTGCTGCTCATGCGCGATGGCCGGATCCTCGCCGAAGACACGCCGGCCGGGCTGCGGGAACGCACCGGGACGACCGATCTGGAGCAGGCGTTCCTGCGACTGGTCCGCGAAACCGAGGCGACCCCGTCATGAATCCCGCCCTGACACTGGCCACGACCCGCCGCATCCTCCTGCAGCTACGGCACGATCCGCGCACCGTCGCGATGCTGATCGTCGTCCCGTCACTGCTGATGGTGCTGCTGCGTTTCGTCTTCAACTCCGAAGCGGTGTTCAGCCGCGTGGCCCCGGCGCTGCTGGGCGTCTTCCCGTTCCTGATCATGTTCCTGATCACCTCGATCACCACACTGCGCGAACGCACCACGGCGACGCTGGAACGCCTGATGACCCTGCCGATCGGCAGGCTCGACCTCCTCTTCGGCTACGCGATCGCGTTCGGCTCGATCGCGATCGTGCAGGTCGGCGTCGCGACCGGGATCTCACTCGCCTGGCTGGGCCTCGACATCGCGGGCTCGATCGGGATGCTGCTGCTCATCGCCGTCCTCGACGCCCTGCTCGGGATGGCGCTGGGCCTGTTCGTGAGCGCGTTCGCGCGGACGGAGTTCCAGGCGGTGCAGTTCATGCCGCTGTTCGTGCTGCCGCAGATCCTGCTGTGCGGGCTGTTCGTACCCCGCGGGGAGATGGGCTGGCTGCTGAACCGGCTTTCGGACGTGATGCCGCTTTCGTACGCCGTCGAGGCGCTCACCCACGTCACCGCTTCGGGCACCGTGGACGCGACGCTGATCCGGAACCTGCTCGTCGTCGGGGCGTGCGCCCTGGCCGCGCTGGTCCTCGGCGCGGCGACGTTGCGTCGTCGAACCCCCTAGCCTCTGAGCAGCTTAGACTCTCCGCATGGGATCGGAGTTCGAGCGGATCGCCGCCGAGAAATACGTCGTCCTGACCACCTTCCGCAAGAACGGCACCCCGGTGCCGACCCCGGTCTGGGCCGCGGGCGACGGTGGCGAGCTGGTGCTCTGGTCCGAGAGGAAGGCCGGCAAGGTCAAGCGCATCCGCAACAGCGGCCGGGTCGAACTGCAGGCCTGCGACCTCCGCGGCACCAAGACCCACGGCGACGTCGTCACCGGCGAGGCGCGGCTGCTGGACCTCGACGGGACCGAACGCGTGCGCAAGGTGATCGCGCGGAAGTACGGGATCACCGGGCAGGTGACGATGTTCTTCAGCAAGCTGCGGGGCCCGAAGGACCGGACCGTGGGAATCGCGATCAAGCTGGCGGAATGATTGGGGCCTCGTGAGTGGCAAAGATGGTTCTAACCGTCTTTACCACTCACGAGGCCTGGAGCGCCCGCAAGTGCAGGATCTCCTGGTAAGCAGGCGACGCATACCACTCGCGTGCCACGGCCAGGCTCGGGAACCCGATCATCACCAGGGCTCCAGGCCACTCCCCTTCGACGACCTCGACCTCGGCCCCGTGCACGAGGAACTTGCCGCCGAAGGGGTCGAGCGTGTCCTGGATCCGCTCCAGGTACTCGAAGACCTCCTCGGTCAGAGCACTGGTGGGGCGAAGGTGGGCGATGCCGTACGCGGTCATGATGTCCTCCCAGGTTTGTTGTCCTGAAAGGAATCCTGACCGAACGCGGGCCTGGCGTCGATTACCCGGGAGGTAAAGCTCAGAACTCCGCGACGGCGGCGAGCGCCTCGGGGAGGGTGAACGCCCCGGCGTAGAGCGCCTTGCCGACGATGGAGCCTTCGACGCCGTCGCGGGCCAGCGCGGCCAGTGCGCGGAGATCGTCCACACTGGACACGCCACCGGAGGCGATGACCGGCGCGTCGGTGCGGGCGGCGACCTCGCGGAGCAGGTCGATGTTCGGGCCCTGGAGGGTGCCGTCCTTGCTCACGTCGGTGACGACGTAGCGCTGCGCGCCGTCGCGGTCGAGCCGGTCGAGGACCTCCCAGAGGTCACCGCCGTCCTGCGTCCAGCCGCGGGCGGAGAGCCGGTGCCCGGCCTCGGTGATCCGCACGTCCAGCCCGATGGCGACACGGTCGCCGTAGGAGGAGACGACCTTCGCGGTCCACTCCGGGTCCTCCAGCGCGGCGGTGCCGAGGTTGACCCGGCGGGCACCGGTGGCCAGCGCGGCCTCCAGCGAGGCGTCGTCGCGGATGCCGCCGGACAGCTCCACCTGGACGTCGAGCTTCGCGACGACCTCGGCGAGCAGTTCGCGGTTGGAGCCCTTGCCGAAAGCGGCGTCGAGGTCCACCAGATGGATCCACTCCGCCCCGTCACGCTGCCAGGCGAGCGCCGCCTCCAGCGGGCTGCCATAGGAGGTTTCGGTGCCGGCCTCGCCCTGGACGAGTCGCACGGCCTGGCCATCGGCCACATCAACGGCGGGAAGGAGCGTGAAAGTCACGCGCCCACTCTAAGCGAGGGTCTCGAGCCAGTTGCGCAGCAGGTGCGCCCCGGCGTCCCCGGACTTCTCCGGGTGGAACTGCGTCGCCCACAACGGCCCGTTCTCGACGGCGGCGACGAAGTCCTGGCCGTGGTTCGCCCAGGTCACCTTGGGCTGCTGCCCGGCGAGGCCGGAGTCCAGTTCCCAGGTCCGCGCGGCGTAGGAGTGCACGAAGTAGAACCGCGCGTCCTCGTCGAGCCCGGCGAACAACTGCGAGTCCTCGGGGGCACGGACGGTGTTCCAACCCATGTGGGGGAGGACGTCGGCCTCCAGCCTGTCGACCGTGCCGGGCCACTCGCCGGCACCCTCGGCCTCCACGCCGTGCTCGACGCCGCGTTCGAACAGGATCTGCATGCCGACGCAGATGCCCAGCACGGGACGGCCACCGGCGAGGCGCTTCCCGATGATCTTCTCCCCCGACACCGACCGCAGCCCCTCCATGCAGGCGGAGAAGGCGCCGACGCCGGGGACGACCAGGCCGTCCGCCTCGAGCGCGGCATGGGGATCGGCGGTGACCTCGACGTTTGCGCCCGCGCGCTCGACGGCGCGTTCGGCGGACCGGAGGTTGCCGGACCCGTAGTCCAGGATCACCACGCGAGGAGTAGCCACGCGCCCAGGTTAGCGGACCGGATTTTCTGCGGATTCCCTGTTTCGACCTTCACTCGACTGGGTAATAAGGCCTCCGAGTGAAAGGCCGGCGCAGGACCGCCCTGCACTTCTGGAGGAACGATGCAGGACGCCGACGAACTGACTTGCCTGCTCCACGCCTGGCGTGAGGACATCGACAGCGTGCCTTTCCCTACCTTCGCGGAGCTGCTGATCCCCAAGCAGAAGCAGCGCTCCGCCCCCGCGGTGGCGGTCTCGGCATCGGTTCAGGTGACGAAGACCACCGGATGGCGCGATCGCTGACACTCGACTCCGGTCCGGTGTGTGGTTTTCTTCATGGAGCCACGCCTCACCGAGCCGACCAGGAGTGACCGCATGAGCAGCAGCCCGGATCCGCGCGACTTCCTCGATCTCGACGCCGAACTCACCGCAGAGGACCGGGCCATCCGTGACGCCGTGCGCTCCTACGCGCACGACCAGCTCTTGCCGAACATCGCCGAATGGTACGAAACGGGCGCTCTGCCCGCCGCCGAACTCGCCAAGGGGTTCGGGCAGCTCGGGCTGCTCGGCATGCACCTGGAGGGTTACGGCTGCGCCGGGACCAGCGCCGTCGCCTACGGCATCGCCTGCCGCGAACTGGAGGCCGTCGACTCCGGGTTGCGCAGCTTCGTCTCGGTACAGGGTTCGCTGGCGATGTACGCGATCCACAAATGGGGCACCGAGGAGCAGAAGCGGGAGTGGCTGCCGCGGATGGCCGCCGGTGAGGCGCTCGGCTGCTTCGGCCTGACCGAACCGGACGCCGGCAGCGATCCCGGCGCCATGCGGACCCGCGCGGTGCGCGACGGCTCGGACTGGGTGCTGAGCGGCACGAAGATGTGGATCACCAACGGGACCGTGGCCGACGTCGCGGTCGTCTGGGCGCAGACCGACGACGGCGTGCGCGGCTTCGTCGTCCCCACGAACACGCCGGGCTTCACCGCGAACGAGGTCAAGCACAAGCTTTCGCTGCGGGCCTCGCTGACCGCGGAACTCGTGCTCGACGGCGTCCGTTTGCCCGAGTCGGCGGCGTTCCCCGAGGTCCGGGGGCTGCGAGGGCCGCTGTCCTGTCTGAACGAGGCGCGCTACGGGATCCTGTTCGGTGTCGTCGGCGCCGCTCGTTCCTGCTACGAAACCGCGCTGGAGTACACGCTGAGCCGGGAGCAGTTCGGCAAACCGCTGGCCGGGTTCCAGCTCACCCAGCGCAAACTCGCCGACCTCGTCGTCGAGGTCAACCGCGCCGGGCTGGTCGCGCTGCGGATCGGACGGCTCAAGGACGCCGGGACGCTGCACCACAACCACGTCAGCTTCGGCAAGCTCGCCAACGTCCGTTCCGCGCTGGAGGTCGCCAGGACCGCCCGCGCCATGCTCGGCGCCAACGGGATCTCGCTGGAGTACCCGGTGATGCGGCACATGTCCAACCTCGAAACCGTGCTGACCTACGAAGGCACCGAAGAGATGCACGCGCTCTCGCTCGGTCAGTCGGTCACCGGGCTCGCCGCCTTCCGCTGAGCTCCGCGTGCTCGAAAGCCGGACACGCTAGCGGAGGAATTCCTTGACCGACAAGGCGATCGAACCGGCGTCGAGGCCGTGCGCGAGGTCGTGGTCGGCCATCTCGCCGTAGATCCGCACCTCGGCGTCGCGCCGGACGCCGAGCGAAAGCAGCCGGTGCGGTGTCCCGGACAGCGCGCTCCCCACCGCGTGCGCGGACGTCCCCGCGAGGTACGGCTCGACCAGCACGACGTCGGCGGTGCCCGCGGCTTCGACAGCCGAGCGCAGCCCGGCGGCGTCGAACGGTCGGACCGTCGAGGTGTAGAGCACGGTCACGTCGAGATCGGCGGTCGCCTCCATGACCCGGTCGAGCATCGGCCCGACCGCCACCACGACACCTCGGCCGCCTTCGCGCAACGTCCGCAGCCCGGCGCCCAGATGCGGTTTCGCGTTCTCCTGCGCGGAAAGCCGGAGATAGACCCGCCCGTCACCCGGGATGGACTCGAGCAGCAGCCGCCGTGCCTCTTCCGGGTGACCCGGCACGTGCACGGTCCAGCCCGGCAGTGTGTCGACGAGGGCGACGTCTCCGGGCGCCTGGTGCGTCCGCCCGGCGGTCGGCATGTCGTAGGACGCGCCCGAAGACACCAGTACGGCTCCGACGTTCTGGTGCCCGAGGTCGAGTTTGACCTGCTCGAACGCCCGCTCCACGAGGAACGACGAGAAGGTGTGGACGATCGGGCGCATCCCGGCCAGCGCCAGCCCGCCCGCGGTGCTCATCATCAGCTGCTCGCGGATGCCGACGTTGAGCACCCGGTCCGGATGTTTCCGGGCGGCGAAGGCGAGTTGTGCCGCGGAGATGTCGGCGAGCACGACGGCGACGTTCGGGTCGGTGTCGAGGGCCTCGGTGACGGCGTCGAGGAACGTTTCGCGCATGTTCACGGTTTCAGGCCTTTCGCTCGACGGTCGCGATCACGGCGAGCGGCCGGTCCGGATGAGGTGTGGTGAAGGCTTCGTGGAGCGCGTCGTGATCGCGGCCGTCGACGGTGCGGGTCGTCCAGCCCTCGACCTCGAACCGGCGCGCGATCCCGCCGGGCCAGCCGTGGGTGGCCGAGGAGTTGTCGATGACGACCGCGGTCAGCTGCGGCATGCCGATGCGGCCCGCGACCGCGATGGCCTCTTGATTGGAACCTTCGTCGAGTTCCGCGTCACCGAGCAGGGTGACGACCTTGGCGTCACGGAAGCCCTTGGCGCGCAGCCCGAAAACGGTGCCGATGGCCAGCGGGAGACCGTGCCCGAGCGAGCCGCTGGCGATCTCGACGCCGGGCAGGCGGACCCTGTCGGGGTGGTGCCCCAGGCGTGATTCGGCCGAGGTCCAGTCCGCTAGTTCGTCCTCGCGGATGAAGCCCTTCTTCGTCAGCACAGCGTAGTAGGCCATCGGGCCGTGGCCCTTCGACAGCAGGAAGCGGTCGCGGCCGGGATCGCGGAAAGTCTCCGGGGTGATGTCGAGCACGCGGTCGTAGAGCACCCACAGCACGTCCACAGTGGACTCCGCGGCGGCCTGATGTTTCTCGTCCCCGGTCATCAGCGAGATCAGCCGCGGCAGATCCTCGTAGCCGGTCTTGGTGTCGGTGGTCATGAAACGAGCGTGCAACCTCGACTTAGGTCGAAGTCAAGGCTAGCCTGGCGACGTGACGAGACTGGCTGAACACCTGAGCATCGGACAGGTCGCCGACCGCAGCGGCGTGCCCCACACGGCTTTGCGTTTCTACGAGGACAAAGGGCTGATCAGCTCGGAGCGTTCGGCGGGCAATCAGCGGCGGTATCCGCGTTCGGTGCTGCGCCGGATCGCCTTCATCCGCGCCGCGCAGCGGGTCGGCCTCACCCTGGACGACATCAGCTCGGCGCTGGAGAGCCTGCCGAGGGACCACGCCCCCACCAAGGCCGACTGGGCCCGCCTTTCGCGGGGCTGGCAGGACGAACTCGACGCGCGGATCGACGCGCTGCAGCGCCTGCGGGACAGGCTGACCGGATGCGTCGGCTGCGGTTGCCTGTCCCTGCGCAGCTGCGGGCTCTACAACGCCGACGACCAGATGTCCCGCTTCGGCCCCGGCGCGGGGAAACTGCGCCCGGCTTCCGAGGGCGGCATCTGAATTCCGTTGCCACGCGGGTACCGGATGTGCGTCACTGGTACGCGAAATGGACAAGAAGAACCTCATCCGAGCCTCGAAACGGCTCTCCCGGCACCTGCGCCACGCGCCCGGTGACATCGGCATCACCCTGACCTCCGACGGCTGGGTCGAAGTCGAGACGCTCTTGGCCGCCTTGCGGCGCAACGGCTTGACCCTCACTCGCGCCGAACTCGGCGAAGTGGTCGAGGGCAACGACAAACGACGTTTCGCCTTCGACGAAGGCGGGCAGCGGATCCGCGCCAACCAGGGCCACAGCGTCGACGTCGACCTCGCGCTACCGGCCGCCACCCCGCCCGGCGTGCTCTATCACGGCACCGTGTCCCGGTTCCTGGACGCGATCCTGCACGAGGGGCTCCGGCCGATGAACCGGCACGCCGTGCACCTTTCCGCGAACATCGAGACCGCGCGCACGGTCGGGGGAAGGCGCGGTGTCCCGGTCGTGCTCCTCGTCGACGCGCGGGGCATGGCGGCCGCCGGGCACGAATTCCAGGTGAGCGCGAACGGTGTCTGGCTCGCCGCCGCGGTTCCGCCGGAATTCCTACGCAGGCTCCCCTAAAACGCTTTCCTAAGCCAGGCCGTTGTTCCGCAGGAGCCCCAGCGTGCCCACGGTGAACAGCCCGTTCCACTCCAACGCGGCCGCGGGCGAATAGCTGGTGTAGTCGACCCGCCAGCCGCCGTCTTCGTGCTGCCCGCCCGCCACCCGGCGCAGATCCGCTTCGACGACCTCCGGCCGGAAAAGCTTCCGCGCCGGGCCGTCCGGCCGCGGGGCGAAATCGAGCGGGCGCATGGCCTCGCCCTCGACCCCGCCGCCGACGGCGACCACGCCGTCGGCCGGGACGAACCGCCCGAGCTTCTCGACCAGGCGCGCGTCGCCCAGCGCGTCCACCAGCTTCATCGCGAAGGCGAGCACGAGCGCGTGCGGTGCCTCGTCGAGCTTCTCGATCTCGTCGAGGCAGTACCGCTTGGCCTTGGCCAGCCAAGGATGCGCGGCGACGGCGGGATCGTGCGCCGCGACGCGCTGCGCGGTGACCGCGACGATCGCGGTGATCTGCAGCGAGGAGACCGACGGGTCCGCGCTCGCCCAGAACGGCGCGCTGCCGATGGAATCCGGCATCGGCACCGCGAACGGGATCCCGCCGTCGGGCAGGGAGATCGAGGCGAGCCAGTCGCAGAGTTCGGCCGCGCGCGGGCTGGTCTCCGGGCCGATGTCGGCGAAGACCTCGAAAGCGTGCAGCGCGCCGCCAGGCTGGCTGGTCGCCGAGCGGCAGTCGGGTTCGAGCCCGTGGCCGTAGCCGCCATCGGGGTTGCGGTACCCCTCCAGCGCGGCGAGCGCCGCCGCCGGGTCACCGTCCTGGAAGAGGACCTCGAAACGCCGCCTGTCGAGCAGACGGGCCTGGGTGGCCATGAAGGTGGCCGCCGACTTCAGATCGATGCTCATGAAGACAGGGTCGGGTGGATCGCGGCGCCTGTCTTGAACACATCGGTCACGTGGTGCGGCGGCGCGGGCGGTTGTAGAGCTTTCGGGCGACACTGAGGAGCGTTTCGCGCAGCGTCTCGTCGTCGAGCGACGCGACCTCGATCGAACCGCCGGCGACGGCGATCCCCGCCAGCAGCACCTGGGCCGTCACGATCGCGGTGAGATCCGGATCCGGGCCGACCAGGATCTCCAGCAGCCTGTTCTTGAAGCTGTCCGAGCTGTGCACGGATTTCTCGATCGCGCGGGCGATGCCGGGATCGCTGGAGAACAGGGCGACCAGCGAGCGGTGTTGCACCACGAGGTCGACGAAACCGTCGAGCAGGTGGTCGATCTGCGCGCCGCGCGTGCGCTGGGCGCGGGCGTCGTCGACGATGCCCTCCAGCTCGAGCAGCACGGGCTCGGCGACGGATTCGGTGATCTCCGCCTTCGTCTTGAAGTGGTAGTACACGGCCGCTTTGGTGACGCCGAGGGCGTCCGCGATCATCTGCAGCGAGGTGCCTTCCACGCCGTGTTCGGTGAACAACCGCAACGCCGTGTTCAGTAGTCGCGTGCGGGTGTCCTCCGCGTGGACGACGTCCATGATCCCTCCTCGTTCAGCCGTCGGAGATTACGTCAAGCGTGGCCGCCAGGCCAAACGAGTACTAGCCGTGCGGCTAGTCACACACTTGCCGATCGGCTTGTAGCTCCCTAGCCGATCGGCTAGCTTGGAATGAACCTGATCGAGTGAACGGGAGATGTTTGTGGCCAGCTTCCTGTACCGCCTGGGCCGGTTCTCGTTCCGGCGCCGGGCACTGGTGGCGGCGGTGTGGGCCGCTGTCCTGGTGGCCCTCGGCGCGGGGGCGCTGACCCTGTCCGGCCAGCTTTCGAACTCGGTGACCATCCCCGGCACCGAGTCGCAGAAGGCGATCGACCAGCTCGCGGACCGGTTCCCGGAGGCCGCCGCCGGTGGCGCGACAGCGCGCGTCGTCATCTCGACGCCCGGCGACATCACCGACGCCGCCGGACAGGCGGCGATCGCGGGCCTCGTCACCGGGCTCAAGGACGCGCCGAAGGTCGCCGGAGTGGTCGACCCGCTGCAGGTGCAGGCGATCTCGCCCGACAAGCACGTCGCGCTCGCCCAGGTCAGCTACCGCGTCCCGGGCTTCGAGCTCACCGACACCGACCGCGATGGCCTGATGGCCGCCGCGAACTCCGCCAAGGCCGCCGGGTACACCGTGGACTTCGGCGGTGATGCCGTCCAGGCGATGCCCGCCACGAACGCCACCGAAGGCCTCGGTGTCGCAGTCGCCGCCGTCGTCCTGATCATCACCTTCGGCTCGCTGCTCGCGGCCGGGATCCCGCTGCTGACCGCGCTCATCGGCGTCGGCATCGGCATGGCGGGCATCACGACGGCGTCCGGCTTCCTGGAACTGAACACGAACACGCCGGTACTCGCGCTGATGATCGGCCTCGCCGTCGGCATCGACTACGCGCTCTTCATCGTTTCCCGCTATCGGCACGAATTGAAGCTCGGGCGGGAACCCGAGGAGGCCGCCGGACGAGCCACTGGCACCGCGGGCTCCGCCGTGGTGTTCGCCGGGCTGACCGTGATCATCGCGCTGGCGGGCCTGACCGTCGTCGGCATCCCGTTCCTCGGCGAGATGGGGGTCGCCGCGGCGATCACCGTCGCCATCGCGGTCGTCATCGCGCTCACCCTGCTGCCCGCCATCCTCGGGTTCGCGGGCGGCAAACTGGCGGGCGGCAAGATCCGCTTGCGCCGCAAGGAAAGCGAGACGACCCACGGCGAGCGTTGGGCGCGTTTCGTGGCCCGGCACCGGGTCCCGGTGCTGATCGCCGCGATCGCCGGGCTCGCGATCGTCGCCGTCCCGGCCGCGAGCATGCAGCTCGGCCTGCCGAACGACAGCACCGCCGCGCCGGACTCCACCCAGCGCAAGGCTTACGACACCGTCGCGCGCAGTTTCGGCGAAGGCGCGAACGGCCCGCTGGTGATCGTCGTCGACCTCGGCGGCAGCACCGACCGGCAGGCCGCGCTCCAGCAGGCCGCCGCGGGCATCGGCGGACTCCCCGAGCGGCCGATCGTCACGCCGCCGAAGACCAACCGCGACGGCGACCTGGCACTGCTGACCGTCATCCCGAAGAGCGGTCCGAGCAGCACCGCGACCGAAGACCTCGTCAGTGACATCCGCGGCTTGAACGCGGGACTGGGGTCGGCCACCGGCGCGTCTTTGGCGGTGACCGGGCAGACCGCGGCCAACATCGACGTCTCGGAGAAACTCGCCGACGCGATGCTGCCCTACCTCGCGCTGATCGTCGGGCTCGCGTTCCTGTTGCTGATGCTGGTGTTCCGCTCGATCGTGGTTCCGCTGAAGGCGACGCTGGGCTTCCTCGGCTCCGTGGTCGCGACGTTCGGCGCCGTGGTGGCGGTGTTCCAGTGGGGCTGGCTCACCGACCTGCTCGGGGTGAAGACGACCGGGCCGATCATGAGCATGCTGCCGATCCTGCTGATCGGTGTGCTGTTCGGGCTCGCGATGGACTACCAGGTGTTCCTGGTGACGCGGATGCGGGAGGAATACGTCCACGGGGCCGACCCGCAGCAGGCGATGGTCACCGGCTTCCGGCACGGCTCCCGGGTCGTGGTCGCCGCCGCGCTGATCATGATCAGCGTGTTCGCCGGGTTCGTCCTCGCGGAGTCCTCGCTGATCCAGTCGATCGGGTTCGCGCTGGCCTTCGGCGTGCTGGTGGACGCGTTCGTGATCCGGATGACCATCGTGCCGGCGCTGATGTCGCTGCTCGGACGCGGCGCCTGGTGGCTGCCGAAGTGGCTGGATCGCGTGCTGCCGGACGTCGATGTCGAAGGCGAGAAGCTCGCGAAGCAGCTGGACGCTCCTGACGAGCGTGAGCTGGTGCGGAGCTGAAGGACGCTTTACCCGCGTCAGACGCGGTGAAGGGGACTTTCCTCGCATGTCATGCGGGGAAAGTCCCCTTCAGCTCTGCGCGGGCCTCGCCCAACGCGAAACCGAGCAGGTTCAGGCCACGCCAGCGTTCGGCTTTGTCGACATGCGGATGGTCGGCCGCGAGCCCGATGCCCCAGACGGCGTCCAGCGGACTGGCCTCGACCAGCACCCGGTTCTCGGTGCCGAGCAGGAAGTCGCGCAGGGGCGGGTGCTGCCCGAACTTGGCGGCCGTTCCGGCGAGGACGATGCCGTAGCGCTCGTCCTCCCAGCGGCCCTGCTCGAATCCCCGTACTTCGCGCCCCAGTGCCTTGGCCTCACGCGGATGCCGGGCTTTGAGGATTCGCGCGGCACTCTCGGCGTCGTCGAACAGGATCGCCTTGCGCCACATCATGTAGTGCTCGGCCGTCGGAAACGTCTCGCCGTCCGCGGTGAACCGGGCAGGCCACCACTGGCTGAAGCATTCCGGCCCGATCGTGCCGTCACGCCGAGGCTGATGACCCCAGAAGAAGAGGAACTTGACGCGGCTCCCCGATCGCTGGAGCCGGACGACTTCGGCGACCGTGCGCGGGTTTCCGGACATGACGGACAGCATGCCCGTCGTCGTCACGGCACGCAGCCGATTTACGCGGTGGTCAGGTCAGCCAGGCGATGGCGCCGCCGACCGCCAGCACCGCGCCGATCCCCAGGACGACGGCCATGAACTTGACGCTCTTCCAGGTCGCGTAGACGCCGCCGATCAGGAAGCCGCCGAGCGCGAACAACAGCACGGCGATGGTCGTGTTACTCATGCCCGCCAGGCTGCCACACTCGCGGCCACCCGACCCCGCCGGGTGCGCACCACGCGATTCGTCCTCTGAATGCGGTCCTTGCGCGTGCGAGGACCGCATTCAGAGGACGAAACACGGGTTTAGAGGACGCCCTTCGTGGACGGGATGCCGCCCGCCCGCGGGTCCGGCTCGGTGGCGGCACGCAAAGCGCGCGCGACGGCCTTGTACTCCGCTTCCGCGATGTGGTGCGGGTCCCGGCCGTGCAGCACCCGCACGTGCAGCGCGATCTGGGCGTGGAACGACAGCGAGTCGAACACGTGCCGTGTCAGCACGAACGGGTAGTTCCCGCCGATGGTGAAGCTGTTGAACTGCTCCGGCTCGCCCAGGTGCACGCAGTACGGGCGCCCGGAGACGTCGATCGCGGCGTGCGCGAGGGTTTCGTCCATCGGGATCCACGCGTCGCCGAACCGGCGGATGCCGCTCTTGTCGCCGAGCGCCTGCCGCAGCGCCTGGCCGAGCACGATCGCGGTGTCTTCGACGGTGTGGTGCGCGTCGATGTGCACGTCACCGGTCGCCTGCACCTTGAGGTCGAGCGAGCCGTGCACACCGAACGCGGTGAGCATGTGGTCGTAGAACGGGACACCGGTGTCGATCTCCACCTGCCCCGTGCCGTCCAGGTCGAGCTGGACCGAAATGGACGATTCCCTGGTGGTGCGATCCACCTTGCCGACGCGACTCATCGCGGCACCTCCTTGCTGGCCTCGAGAAAGGCGTCGTTCTCTTCCGGCGTCCCGATGGTCACCCGCAGGTGTCCTTCGATACCGACGTCCCTGATCAGCACACCGTTGTCCAAATAGGACTGCCAGGTCGCGGGCGCGTCCGCGAACCGTCCGAAGAGGACGAAGTTCGCGTCGCTCGGGACCGGCGTGAATCCCAAGCCCAGCAACGCTTCCACCACCCTGTCGCGTTCGGCCGCGAGTTTGGCGACCGAGGCGAGCGTGGCGTCCGCGTGCCGCAGCGCGGCCCGTGCGGCGGCCTGCGTGAGCTTCGAGAGGTGGTACGGCAGCCGCACCAGCTGGAGGGCGTCGACGATCGCGGGCGCGGCCGCGAGGTACCCGAGCCGTCCACCGGCGAACGCGAACGCTTTGCTCATCGTGCGCGAAACGATCAGCTTCGCCGGGTACTCCTCGAGCAGTTCGACGGCGCTCGGCTGCGACGAGAACTCCGCGTACGCCTCGTCGACCACCACGATGCCCGGCGCCGCGTCGAGCACCCCGCGCAGCTCACCGAACGGGATCGACCCGCCGGTCGGGTTGTTCGGGCTGGTCACGAAGACGATGTCCGGACGGCGTTCGCGCACCAGCGCGGCCGCCTTCTCGGTGTCGAGGCTGAAATCGTCGCGGCGCGGCACCGGCAGCCAGTCGGTGCGGGTGCCGGCCGAGATGATCGGGTGCATCGAGTACGACGGCTCGAAGCCCAGCGCCGACCGGCCGGGGCCGCCGAAGGCCTGCAGGATCTGCTGCAGGATCTCGTTGGACCCGTTGGCGGCCCACACGTTCGACTCCGACACCAGCACGCCGGTGGACACCGCGAGGTAGTCCGCGAGGTCCTGCCGCAACGCGACGGCGTCACGATCCGGGTAGCGGTGCAGCGAAGCGGCCTCGGCGCGGACGGCCTCGGCGACGTCGGCGACCAGCGCGTCCGGCGGCGGGTACGGGTTTTCGTTGGTGTTGAGCCGGATCGGCACGTCCAGCTGCGGGGCGCCGTACGGGGTCTTGCCCCGCAGGTCCTCCCGCAGCGGGAGCGCGTCGAGCGTGATCTCCTCACCGATGCTCATGCCCGCTCCCCCTCGAACCGCGCCGTGATGGCCTCGCCGTGCGCGGGCAGGTCCTCGGCGTTGGCCAGCGCGACGACGCGGCCGGCGATCTCGCGCAGCGCGTCCTCGCTGTAGTCGACGACGTGCACGCCCTTGAGGAAGCTCTGCACCGAAAGCCCGGACGAGTGCCGCGCGAACCCGCCGGTGGGCAGGACGTGGTTCGACCCGGCGCAATAATCGCCGAGCGAGACCGGCGCGTACGCCCCGACGAAGATCGCGCCCGCGTTGCGCACGCGGGCCGCCACCGCCCGCGCGTCCGCGGTCTGGATCTCCAGGTGTTCCGCGGCGTACGCGTCGACCACACGGAGGCCGTCGTCCACTCCTGACACCAGGATGACGCCGGACTGCTTGCCGCCCAAGGCCTCCGTCACCCGCTCGGAGTGCTTGGTCGCGGCGACGCGGCCGGTGAGTTCCTTGTCGACGGCGTCCGCGAGTTCCTCGGACGTGGTCACCAGCACGCTCGCGGCGAGCGGGTCGTGCTCGGCCTGGCTGATCAGGTCGGCGGCGACGTGCACCGGGTCGGCGGTCTCGTCGGCGAGGATCGCGATCTCGGTCGGGCCCGCCTCGGAGTCGATGCCGATGATGCCGCGCAGCAGCCGCTTGGCCGCGGTGAGGTAGATGTTGCCGGGCCCGGTGACGATGTCGACCGGCTCCAGCGTCGCGCCGTCGGTGTCGGTGCCGCCGTACGCGAGCAGCGCGACGGCCTGCGCGCCGCCGACGGCCCAGACCTCTCCGACGCCGAGCAGTTCGGCTGCGGCCAGGATCGTCGGGTGTGGGAGCCCGCCGAACGCGGCCTGCGGCGGTGAGCACAGCACGAGCGTGCCGACGCCGGCGATCTGCGCGGGGACGACGTTCATCACCACGGTCGAGGGGTACACCGCGAGCCCGCCCGGCGCGTACAGCCCGACGCGCTCGACCGGGATCCAGCGCTCGGTGACGGTGCCGCCGTCGACGACCTCGGTCGTGACGTCCTGGCGGCGCTGATCGCCGTGCACCTTCCGGGCGCGGACGATGGACTCTTCCAGCGCCTCGCGGACGGCCGGGTCCAGGTTCGCAAGCGCGCTCGTGAGCTCCGCCGCGGCCACCCGGACACCGGAGGGGCGGACCTTGTCGAACTTCTCGGTGTACTCGAGAACCGCGTCGACCCCGCGATCGCGGACCGCCTCGACCACCGGCCGGACGTGATGCAGCGCCGCGTCCACGTCGTACTCGGCACGCGGGAGCGTGCTCCTGAGTTCGGCAACGGACGGGACCTGTCCACGCAGGTCGGTACGGTTCAGCATGAGTCAAGGGTACGAGGTGGCCCGATCGCCCCGAGCAGGCACACTGGGGTGGTGACCAGCGATCCCACGATGAGGGAGGCCGCCGTGCCGCGAATCGGGTTGTGCCAGCTCACGACCGCCGAGGATCCCGAAACGAACCTGAAGCTGATTCGCGAAGGCGTGGCGGCCGCGGCGGCCGACGGCGCGCGGATCGTGGTCTTCCCCGAGGCGACCATGGCGCGCTTCGGCATCCCGTTGAAACCCCTCGCGCAACCTCTGGACGGACCTTGGGCGTCCACTGTGGCGTCCATCGCCGAAGACCATGGCGTCGTGGTCGTCACGGGCATGTTCACGCCGTCGCCCGACGGGCGCGTGAGCAACACGGTGCTCGTCACCGGTGCCGGGCAGCACTTCGGCTACGACAAGATCCACCTCTACGACGCGTTCGGGTTCGCCGAATCCGACACGGTCGCGCCGGGGACGGCGCCGGCCACCTTCGAGGTCGACGGCGTCACGTTCGGCGTCGCGACCTGTTACGACCTCCGCTTCCCCGAACTGTTCCGGAAGCTGGCCGACGACGGCGCCGACGTCGTCCTCGTGCCGACATCCTGGGGCGCGGGCGAGGGCAAACGCGAGCAGTGGGAGGTCCTGGTGCGCGCCCGCGCGCTCGACTCCGGCTGCTGGGTCCTCGGCTGCGGGCAGGCCGATCCGGCCACGACGTCGACCCCGGTGAACCCGAAGGCGCCGACCGGGATCGGCTATTCGACGGTGTCCGACGGTTTCGGCCGCGTCCACACGCAGCTGGGCGCCGGTCCTGAGCTGGTGGTCGTCGAGGTGGATCCCACGGTCAGCGGGAAGGCGCGGGCGGCGACGGGGGCGCTGGCGAACCGTCGCCTTTAGCGTCCACAGATCGTTCGAAGAAGGATTCGAGCACCACGATCGTCTGCGTCCCTGTGACGCCCTCGATGGCGTACAGCCTGCGTAGCGACGCTTGGAGCTCCTCGGTGGTCGGCGTGCGCACCTTCACCAGGAGCGAGGCCGGGCCCGCGATGATGTGCGCCTCCACGACCTCCGGCAACGCCTCCAGCGCGGCCTTGGTCGGCGAGTCGCCCATCCACGAACCGGCCTCGACCAGCACGAACGCCATCACCCCGCGACCGACCGCCGCCGGGTCGACCTCGACGGTCGTGCGCCGGATGACGCCTTGTTCACGCAGCTTGCGGACTCGCTCGTGCGCGGCGCCCGCGGACAGCCCGACCGCCTTGCCGAGCGCGGCATACGCCTGAGTCGCGTCCTGCTGCAACTCGGTGAGCAGTATGCGATCTACCTCATCCATGGGTTGACCATATCAAGTTCAGCGGTTCATGATGATTGCAATATCTCATTCTGAGTTCTGGGGTTTTCATGGACAAGGTCAAGGCACACTTCGAGGTCCTCGACGAACGGTTCGCCCGCGTCAACGGGGACGAGTGGATGCGGCGCCTCCACACCGGCTGCCGGTGGACCGAGGGGCCCGCCTACTTCCCCGCCGGCCGGTACCTGGTCTTCAGCGACATCCCGAACGACCGCGTCCTGCGATGGGACGAGACGACGGACGCGGTCGGCGTGTTCCGCGAGCCCGCCGGCTTCCACAACGGGCACACCGTCGATCGCCAGGGCAGGCTGGTCAGCTGCGAACAGGGCGGCCGCCGGGTGACCCGCACCGAGCACGACGGCACGACCACCGTGCTCGCGGAGACCTACCAGGGCAAGAGGTTCAACAGCCCCAACGACGTCGTGGAGAGCTCGGACGGCGCGATCTGGTTCACCGACCCCAGCTACGGGATCGACAGCGACTACGAAGGCCACCAGGCGGAAAGCGAGATCGGCGCCTGCCACGTCTACCGCGCCGACCCGGTGGACGGCTCCGTGCGGATCGTCGCGGACGACTTCACGCGGCCGAACGGGCTCGCGTTCTCACTCGACGAATCGCTGCTCTACATCGTGGACACGCGGCAGAATCCCAGCCACATCAGGGTTTTCTCGGTGGAGCAGGGACGGCTCTCCGGCGGCGCGATCTTCGCGACCTGCGACGCCGGTGTTTTCGACGGGGTACGGCTGGACGCCGCCGGGCGGGTCTGGGCGGCCGCGCACGACGGCCTGCACTGCTTCGCGCCCGACGGCACGCGGATCGGGAAGCTGCGCGTGCCGGAGGTCTGTTCGAACCTGACTTTCGGCGGGCCGCGACGGAACGACCTGTTCATCACCGCGTCCAGCTCCGTCTACACGCTGAGGGTGAACTTCTCGGGACCGCGGTCCTAGCGCGTTTCGTCCTCTGAATGCGGTCTTTGCGCGTGGCAAGTACCGCATTCAGAGGACGAAACGCGTGGAGCTAGCGCAGCAGGCCCTCGCGGATCGCCACGCGCACGAACCCGGCCCGCCGCCGTTCCCCGGTCTTGTCCCGGATCCGGTCGAGATAGGACCGCACCGTCCGCACGCTGATGTTCAGGATCTCCGCCACGTCGATGTCCCGTTCGCCGGCCGCGACCAGCCGCAGGACCTGTTTCTCCCGTTCGGACAGCACGATCTTGGGTCCGGCGTGGCGATCTTCGCTGTCCTGGATGATCATTCCGGCCAGCGTCGGCGACACGTACGCGTTGTCGTCGGCGATGGTGCGGATGGCGCGCAGGAGTTCGTCGCCGTCGACGTCCTTGGAGAGGAAGCCCTTCGCCCCGGCCTGCATGGCGCCCAGCACTTCGGGCTGCTCGGCGTGCGCGGACACCACGAGCACCTTGTGCCCCATCTGCCCCACTTCGAGCACCGCGGCGGCGTCCTGGACGCCGCGCAGCTTGAGGTCGAGGACGACGACGCTGCCCGGAGGCTGCTCCTGGACGGCGAACCGCGCGACGGAATCGGCGACGGCGCCCAGCTCGATGTCGGGCGCTTCGGTGAGGACGCGCGCGACGGCGTCCCGGTACAGCGGATGATCCTCGATCACCCCGACGTTGATCGGCATGGTGCGTTTCGGCTGCTGCTCGTCTGCGTTCACCGGCGTCCTTCGAATCCGCCCGCGTCGTCGCGGGGCGCGACCGGCCGAGACGGGCCGGGCACCTCCGGAGGAGACGCGAGCCCGAGCTGGATGGCCTTGCGGACCAGACCGGCCCGCCTTCTCTCTCCGAGTTTGTCACGGATCCGGTCCAGATAGCCGCGGACCGTCCGGACCCCGATCCCCAGGATGCGGGCGATGTCCACGTCGCGTTCGCCCGCCGCGACCAGCCGCAGGACCTGCTTCTCCCGCGCGGAGAGCGCGACGTCGGGAGCCCGCACGGGACGGTCGGCGTTGTCCTTGATGATCATTCCGGCCACCACCGCGGAAACGTAGGCCCGTCCCTGTGCGACAGTCCTGATCGCGATCAGCAGTTCGTCGACGTCGACGTCCTTGGACAGGAACCCCTTCGCGCCGGCGGCGATCGCGCCGAGCACCTGTTCGGGCTCCGCCTGCGCGGACACCACGAGCACGTGATGGCCCAGTTCGCACACCTGCAGCACGGCCGCCGCCCCGGCGATCCCCGGCAGACCGAGGTCGAGCAGCACCACGCTGCCGGGCGGCTGCGGATGGACGTGGAACCGGGCGACCGAATCGACCACCGCGCCCAGTTCGATCCCCTCGGCCTCGGCGAGGACCCGGACCACGGCGTGCCGGTACAACGGATGGTCTTCGATCACCGCGACGTCGACCCGGTCGGTCTCCGGCCTGTCTTCAGTCATCTGCACGTTCCCGCTCACCCCGTCCCACCTGCCGCGGACACCGCACGGCCCGCCTGCCCCGGATCCAGCGCGGGACCGCGCGGAACCAGTGCCAGCAATCCATTCGGAACCGGTTGCCGGTCGGCTTGGCCGTATCCGAGGGAAGCGAGTGCCTCAGTGCTCGCCACCGGGTACTTCAGGCCCGTGTCGGTCACGACGTAGACCGTGCCGGAACCGGATTCCGCCACCACCGCACCCCCCGACGGAGGCACGAAAACCGCGTCGGCGACCAACGCGTCCGTGCGCGCCGTCACCGGGATCGCCTTCGCACCTTGCGGCAACGGGACCTGTGCGGAGATAACGATTCGAGAACCCTGCGCGCATAACGTCACGGACTGTCCGGTAACGGGCGCTTTTCGCGGGATCCGGTCCGGATACTCCGCGGGATCGGCCCCGCCCGCCCTCGCGGTGCCGACCTTCGGCACCGCGGCGACGTCGGCCGCGCGGACCGCGACGGGGGCCGGGACACCGGTGTAGGCGTCCGCGTTCTGCGGAGTGTTGATCAGCAGGCTCGCCTCGGTCTGGCCGATCGGTTCGAGCCCTTCGGCGCGGACGAGGTAGTACGACGTCGCGTCCTTGGGCGACGCCATCGCGTCGATGACGCCGAGCACCGAACCGACCTTCGTCGCGGTGCCGCCCACCTTCGGGCCGGGCCGCCCGGCGTCGTCGACCACGCGGTAGGCCAGATCTCGTCCGGCGGCGACGGTGCCGATCCACCGGGAGGACACCGCGATCGCCGGATAGGTGTCGAACTGCAGAGCCGTGGCGGCCTCCGCGGTGAGCTTGTAGCGGCGTCCCGCGGTCACGAGATACCGCTCGCCCTCGGGAACGCGGACCACGACGGCCTGGTCCTTCGGCAGGTCGACCCCGGCGGCGGGCGCGCCGAGGAGCACCGTCGTCTCCGGCTCGGCCGACGCGGGCGCGTCCTGGGTCGTCCGCGAGCAACTCGTCCACGGGGTGTTCACCAGCGCTGCCGCCGCGGGCAGCGAATCGGGAGCGCCGGGGATGCCGATCTGCGCACCGCGCGGCGCCTTCGCGAGCTTGTCCGAAGGGACGGTCACAGTGGCTTCGCCGTTGCCGCCCGCCATCAGGCGCGCGGAGGCGTAGTTGAGCACGGGGTGCAGCGCGCCGTCCTGCCCGAGGATGTAGCGCGCGCCGGTGCCCTCCTCGACGATCACCTTGCCGCCCGCCAGCCAGTCCTTGCCACCGGAGGGGTTCAGCAGGCCGATCACGCCGAACACGGCGGTGACCAACAGTGCCACGCCGAGGCCGCACAGGGTGCCGATGACCAGCCTGCGGCTCGGGGCGACCGGGTGATTGGCGTCAGCCGAGACCAGTGCCGAAACCAGTCTCCTGCGAAGGAATTGGTAGGCCTGAATCTGGTCCCGCTGCGTCCACACGCTCCCGTCCCCCGCCGTTCGTGCCCACCTCAGTTCGAGGGTGCTCACGTTAAGTTCCGGCCTCACCGCGCGGTGAGGGTATTTTTTACGCCCCTCCCCCGTGCGGGGCGCGGCTAACGTCGGGCGCGTGCACGGAGGAGGGGAATTCCTTGTCGGTTGAAGCCCCGGCGGTGGGGACACCCCGCCAGGCCCCGGAACAGACGCCCGCTCACGGCGTCGCGGGCGCGGCACCACTGCCCTGGCTGCTGCCGATCCGCCCGCTGCAGGCGGCGCTCTGGGAGATCGCCGGGATCGCGATCCTGCTGGCCTTCACTCTCGACGGGATCCCCCAGGCCGCGCGGATCAGCATCGCCGCCGCCGGCGGAGTCCTCATACTGACGACGTCGGTCCGCTTCGCCGGACGCCACGCGGCGGGCTGGCTGCTCACCTGGGCCGGCTATCGGCTGAAGCGCCGCGACAAGCACGAGGTCCCCGATCCCTTGCACCGGCTCGCCGGCCCTGTCCGGGTGCGCCAGCACGTCGACCGCGCGGGCAACCGGTTCGGCGTCGCCGAGGTCGGTGACGGCTGGAGCGCCATCGTGCGGCTCACTCCCGGCGCCATGCAGCCCGGACCGGACAAGCTGGCCGGCATCCTGCGCGAGGCGTACGCGAAACCCGGGATCCCCTTGTCCAGCGCGCAACTGCTGACCTGGACGGTCCCCAATGGACAGTCCTTGCTGCGGGTCCGCTGGCTCACCGTCCGGTACCGGCCCGAGGACGCGCCGATCGCGGCGCTCGCCCGCGGCGGCGGCGAACTCGGTGCGCTGCGGAGTACCGCCTGCGCGGCGCTGGCGCTGATGGGCGAACTGGCCGAGGCCGGCTTCGAGAGCACAGTGCTGGAAGCCGGTGAGGTGGCGGAAGAACTCCGCGTCGCGCTCGGCAGTGGCCAGGACGCGCCGGTGAACGGCTGGCGTTCCTGGGACTGGGGCGGCGCGTCGCAGGTCTGCTACCGGCCCCGGTCGGAGCGGGATCTCGCGCGGACACTGGATCTTCACGTACCCGGCTCGGCGTTCACCGCGACTTCGTACACGCTGTACCGGTCCCCCGGCGGACGGGAAAAGTCCGAAGTGACCATCCGGGTCGGCGGACGGCCGGGAGCGGAGACGGTGCGGCCCGGCGGGATCGCGGTGACCCCGCTGCACGGACGGCACGCGGCGGCGGTGCGGCGGACCCTGCCGCTGGCGCTGGAGGACTGAGGGGACTGTCCGTGAAGGATTCCTTTCCTCTCTGAGGGTAGGGAAGGAATCCTTCACGGACGTAAACGCAGGTTAGTCCTCTGGATGCGATCCTTGCGCGTGCAAGTACCGCATCCAGAGGACTAACTGCGTAAAGGGGTGGGGTCAGCCCCGGACGGCCTCGTAGACCCCGGCGATCATGCCGACGAACGGGATCAGCGAGAGCAGCACCAGGAACTCGACGATGTCGAGAGTCCTTGCCCAGTAAGGAGAACGGCGCCCCTTCGCGACCCGCGTCGCGTAAGTGAGACAGACGCCCGCCGCGACGACGACAGCGCAGCCCGCGGCGAAAACGAACGAACGCGGCCCGCCCACGGCGAGCCAGAACCCGGCCGACGCCAAGGAAGCCGCGCCGAAACCGATGAGCACGAGCCGCTGCGAACGGCCGGCGAAAGCGCGCGAACGCAACATCAGCGCCAGCCCCAGCAGCGCGCACAAGCCCGCTTCCCAAGCACCGCCGGAAGACGCCAGCACCACCGAGGCCGAAACCACGGTGAGCCCGAGCGCGACGAGCAGCCCGGTCAGCAACGCCTGCGCGTAGGTCGTGCCACTGATCATGTCCTCGCCGAGCGAGGCGTTCTCGTCGGCGCGGAACGCGTCCATGTCGTCGGGCACCCGGGGCAGCGGGAGCCTGCCGAGCCGCAGCGCCAGCATCGGCGCCACCGCGGCCAGTGCCGTCGCCACGACGGCGACCACGGCGGCCGCCGAAACCGGGCGGACGTCGGCCAGCAGGACGATGGCGGTGGTGATCGCGCCGAGCCCGGCCGACACGGTCACCGCGACGAACCACGGCAGCCGGTCCGCCACCGAAACGGCCGCGATCACGCCATACACGGTCACCACGGCGAGCCCGGCGCCCAGCGGCCCTGCCGACAGGGAGAAGAACGGATGCGGCGAAAGGATCGACATCCCGGCCAGCAGTGCCGCGCCGACACCGGCGAGCGCGCCGGCCGCACCGGCCTCCGCGTCGCCGTACGCGCGGCTCAGCGCTCCGCCGCCCAGCACCAGCACCAGCGCGAGCAGCCCGGTCCCGATCGGCGCCAGCACACTGCCGGACGCCGCCGCCTGCACCAGCAGGCCACCGGCGAGCAACAGCACCACGGACGCGACGATGCCCGCCTTGCGCGCCACCGACGGTCCCCACCGGCCGGTGCCCGCCTCGGCGACACTGGCGATCGAGTCGACGACGTCGTCGAACAGCAACGGACCCCGCGGGCGTTCCCGCGGGGTCAGGTGGAGGACTTCACCGTCGCGCACCTGCGCCGCGGCGACCGTGAGCCCGAGCGCGAGCGGAGCTCCGCCGAGCCGGGACAGCACCCAGCCGGGATGCTCGGCCGACGCCTGCCCCGAAGCACCCGCGAGCCGCACGAGCTGCGGGACGAGCTCGGCGAACGTGCTCTGCTGCGGCAGTGCCACGTCGACGCGCGCCCGCGGTGTCACCACCGTGACGCGCCGGGTGGAGCCGGCGATCGCGGCCGTCATGCTTCGATCGACTTGGCGGACTCGATGACCGGGGCGAACTTGGCGCTGCTGGCCTCGGCCAGTTTCTGCAGCCCGTTGTTGACCGCCTCCAGCACGATCTCCGAGATGTTGCGCGCGTCGTACTGGCGCAGCGCGCGCGGGTCGATGTCGATCGAGGTGAACCGGCCGTCACCGCGCAGCACGACGGTGACCTCGTTCTGCCGCGAGTGCGCCTTGACCTCCATCGCCTCGACCGAACGCTGGATGCGCTGCACCTCTTCGGTCTGCTTGCGGACCTGGTCCAGCAACTCGTCCATGTCCGGCATGGCGTAGGGGTCGGTGGTCACGAGTCTTCTCCTTCATCTGCGGTGAAATCCCGCCGGACGTGGACGCTGCCCACGAACCGCCGGAAGTCGTCGCCGAGGCCTCGGGCCGCCTCGGGCGTTGCGGTGCAGGCGATCTCGAGGATCAGCCGCTCGGCCGGGCTCTCACCCGGCACGGTCAGCTGCACCTGCGTCTGTACGAGGTCCTGCCCCTCGCCGGTGCGGATGCGCAGCACCTGCGTCACCCCCGGCGCGATCCCGGTGCCGATCACCTTGCGCCGCACCACTTCGAGCGCGGCCATCGACCTGCCGAGACGTTCGACGGCCTCGTCGGCGATGTCGGTGATCTGTGCCGCGTCGGGCCGCTGCCCGACGCTCAGGGTGATGTTCGGGGTGAAGTCCTCGTGCGTCCCGGACCGCACGGCCACGAAGACCGCGCCCTCGGCGCCGACGGACGACGGCTCGACGGGCACCCACCCGTCGGGGACGTCGAATCCGAGCGGGAGGGAAACCCGGTCCTGTGTCGCCATCGCACTCATCCCCGTCACCATGTGCCCACGTAGGAGACCGCGTCGTCCCACGCCTCGCCGACGGCGTCCGCCGCCTGGCCCGCCGTGCTGCTCACCGCGTCGACGGCGGCGCCGCCGTACTCGCCGACGGTGTCCGCGATCTTCGGCAGGTCGATGTCGATCTTCGCGCCGATCCCGGCACCGAGGCCGAGGGCGACACCCGCCTTGAAGTTGACCTTGATGTGCCCGGCGTCGTAGACGGCCTGGCCGTCGAGCTGCGCGCCGAGTCCGTATTGGAGGGTGCCGCTCGCGCCGACGCCCACTCCGGCCACGTCCGCCGCGAGCTCGCCTTCGACCTTACCTCCGACGAAAGCGTTGGCGTGCACGCCGACACCGTGCGCGCCCGCCTGAAGCGAACCGTTCACCTCGCCGCCGACGAACGCGGTCCCCTTGGCGCTGCCCGAAGCGACGCCCCATTCCTTCTTGCCTTCGAGTTCTTCCTTGAAGGCGGCCAGTTCGGCGTGCCCGGACGCCTTGACGTCCCAGCCCTGCGAGGAGACCTTGGCGTCCCAGCCCGGAGTGAAGCCGTCCTGCTCCTGCTTCCACTTGGCGTAGGTGATCTCGGTGTTGCCCCAGGCCTTGTCGCGCAAGCCTTCCGGCTTCGGCCTGCCGAACGGTGTGTCACCGGCGCGCGGGGCGCGAGTACCTTCGAGACCGTCCCAGGTGAGCTTCTTCCAGCCGGAATTGCCGAACCAGGAAGGATGCGAACGCGGACGCTTGCGGCCGTCGAGCGCGTCACCGTTGAGCCAGTACAACGGGCCGCGGCCCCATTTGCCGAGTTCGTGCTCGATCCGGCCGGTGCCCTCCGGCGGGAACAGCCGCGCGAGTTCTTCGCTCAGCTCGTCGGCGATCTCCCGCGCCGTCTGCGCGGCACGCTCGCCGAGCTGGCGGGCGGCGGAGATGAACGCGTTGACCGCGTTCGCGTTCGCCGTCCGCGCCTGGCTGGTGAGCTGCGCGGCGTACTGGTCGAACTGGGCGAGAATCGAGTCCACGCAGGACTTCGCGCCCTGCAGGGCCTGCGCGCCCGCCCGCAGCCGGTTCGACTGGTCGCTCAGTTTCGCGCCGAGCTCACCGAGCTCCTGACTCGTTTTCGCCGCGGACGCGGCGAACGCGGTGTACGCGTCGCCCTCCCAAGACGCGTTGAGCGCCTTCGCCGCCTTGCCGATCTCGTCCGCCCGGCCCGAAACCGTCGACGCCCGCTCGCCGCACCGCTGCCCCGCCGCGCTCAGCGACGAGGGGTCACCGGTGACCCGCCGCTGGTACTCGACCACGAGCCGCCGGTAGTTCGACAGGATCGAGCTGACGACGCCCGACGCGTCGACCACACCGCTCCCCGACACGGTTACCTGCCCTTCGCCGGTGAGTCAGCTCCTGCGTCGATGTCGATGTGCTGCTCGAAGTGCTTCCCGCCGTAGTTCATGTCGATGTCGATATCGATGTCCTGCCCGCCCGGCGCCTGCACGGTGGACTTGCCGGTGCTCAGGTCGGTGGTGATGGTGACCGTGTTCCCGCCGCCCGCACCCGCGCCCGGCAGCGCTCCGCCGTTGGAGCCCGAACCGGAGCCGCCGCCCGCCGGTCTGTCCACCGGGATCCACGAGTCGGCGCCGCCCGGCCAGTTGCCCTGGGAGCCGTTGCCGCCCAGCGCGGGCGGCCGGTACTGGGTGAACGGGGGCGTCTCGCCCGGCGTCGTCCCGCCACCGGAAGCGCCTCCCGCGCCGCCACCGGAACCGCCGACAGCGGCCTGTCCCGAACCGCTGGCGACCGAACCCGGCGCCTGCGGGTTGGTGACCGGGGTGCCGGCGACCCCCGAGTTGCCCGCCGCGCCGTTGTCCCCGGCGTCGTTGTGCCCGAACAGTTTCTGGACCTCGCCGATGATGGAGGCGATCTGGGTGATCTGGTTCGCGAGGTCGACCACGCCGAGTGCCTTCAGCAGCGCGCCGATCGCGGTGATGAACGCGCGCAGCGAAGCACTGGTGGCGGTGGAAAGCGCGACGGCGGCACCGTAGGTCCACGGATTCGACATCAGGCCCGCGACCGTCGGGTTCACCGCCGAGACCACCGCCTTGTAGGCCGTCTGGGCGGTCTTGATCAACGTCCCGGCCATGCCGAGTAGTTCCGCGCCCTTCTGCACGACCTGCACGATCTTGGTCAGCGAGTTCAGGGAATCGGTGATCTTCTTCATCGCCGAGTCCGACGCGCCACCGGACCAGATCTTCTTCAGCTGTTCGGCGGCCTTCGTCACCTCGTTGTACATGGTGAGGAACTCGTTGGCCTTCTTGAGCACCTCGAGCACGTGCTTCGCGATCTGTTCCGGCTGCCCGGTGAGGATCTGCGGCAAGATGGTGATCGGCCCGCCCGAGCCCGCTGTCGCGTCCATCGCGCTGGAATTGGGGTAAGTCAGCATGTCACTCCTCCCGGAAGTCAGACGGAAGCCGGGCGGTAGACACTGACCTTCGCCAGGCCGTTGATGTCCGCTTCGACGATTCCGTGGTTGTAGAGCAGCCCGCCTTCTCCGGCGATGGCGATGATCGGCTTGCTGTCGGAGAACAGGAGCGGTTCCACCACGACGACGTCTCCGCTGTGCACCCCGCCCGGCACGTCGCCGAAGTTGCGCGCCGTACCGGCGTAGACCTCGATGACCCCGGCCCGCGCCTGGTTGTCGGCGTCACCGGCCAGCCAGTCGTTGAAGTCCGAGACGCCGTGGAACCGCGCGTCGGTGATCGGGTGGTCGCCGAGCTGCCCCAGCCGCGCGTCCCCCAGGTAGCGCAGCACGTTCCCGACCGACGACGGCTCGCCGTTGCCGCCGGCGCTGTCGTTGATGGCCAGCGTCGCCAGCTCGGAGGCGTGCGAGTTCCCCCAGATCGACGACGTCGATCCGGCGCCGCCACCGGGGCGTCCGCCGTATCCGCCCGCGACAGCCTCGTCCGCGGCCTGGTAGGCGTCGGCGCTGCTCTTGATGAAGCCGTTGATCTGCTGCAGCAGTTGCAGGAGTGTGCGGACCGCGACCACCTGCTGGCTCTGCATGGCCGTGTTGGCCGCCGCCACCGCGCTGCCGAAGGTGGCGAACGACATCGGCTGGAGGACGGTGCGTTCGAGGTCCGCGACGACATTGATGCCCTGCATGATGATGCCGCCCAGGTTCCCGACCGCCGAGCGCATGGCCTCGGGCTCCGCCCGGTACTCGCCCGTGCCGACCATGGCTCTCCTTTTCTCGTTCCCCCACGTCTGCGTTGACCAGCAGCGTAAGTTCGCCACCAGACGTGAGCGGACGGCAAAAGTACCCACCGCAGGGGCGGCACGAGTGGCCAGAATGATCGGCAGGATTACCCACAAGCGGCCAGAAAGACCCTGATGAGCGCCACTCGCGACCGCCTGCCGGCTCTGGGCGAGCAGCCCGGTGAAATCGTCCTGCAGTCCCCGCCGATGCTGCCGAAGGGCTCCTCCGGCGGAGCCATGCAGCTGTTGATGTTCATGCCGATGATGCTGGGCATGGGCGCCATGTCGTTCGTCTACATCGGACGCGACGGCGGGGTGATGACGTACATCTTCGGCGCGTTGTTCCTCACCGCGATGGTGGGCATGGTGGTGATGTCGCTCGGGCGCGGCGGCGCGGCGAAGAAGGCGCAGATCAACGAAGAGCGCCGGGACTACCAGCGGTATCTCACCGGATTGCGTGGCCAGGTCCGCGAAATCGCGGACAGCCAGCGCGCGGCCATGGCGGCGCTGCAGCCCGACCCGGCGGATCTGTGGGCGTACATCGAGACGGGCAGGCTGTGGGATCGCCGCCGGTCCGACTCGCAGTTCGCGCAGGTGCGCGTCGGGACGGGGCCGCAGCGGCTCGCGACGCCGTTGAAGGCGCCGCAGACCGTGCCGCTGGAAGACCTCGACCCGGTGTGCTCGACGAACCTCAAGCACTTCATCCGGACGTATTCAACGGTCGACGGACTCCCTGTCGCGGTCTCGCTGCGGTCGTTCGCGCAGGTCAGCCTGTCCGGTCGGCGCCCGGACACCCTCGGGACAGCGCGGGCGCTGCTGACGCAGCTCGCGACCTTCCATTCGCCCGGCGACCTGCGGATCGCGCTGTGCGTCAAGAACGACCGGCTGCACGACTGGGAATGGGCGAAGTGGCTGCCGCACGTCGCTTCCACCGCCGCCGACGCCGCCGGTCCTCGACGGCTCGTCGACGCCGACTCCGGGAAGCTCGCCGACCTCCTCGGCCCCGACCTCGGCGACCGGCCCGCGTTCACCCGGCGACCGGATTCCCGGCTGGACCTGCCGCATATCGTCGTGATCGTGGACGGCGGGCACACCCTCGCCGACTCGCGGCTCATCGCCGAAGAGGGCAGGCTCGGTGTCACCGTGGTGGATGTGGGCACGGAGCAGCCGCGGTCGGTGTCGTCCGAACGGCTGTTGAGCCTGCACACGAGCCCGGAGCAGCTCGGGATGGTCGTCGGCGACGGCACCGAGCAGCGGCTCGGTTTCCTCGGCACACCGGATACTTTGGACCGTGGGGCCGCCGAAGCGCTGGCCCGGATGCTGACGCCGCTGTTCCAGGGGGCGGCCGTGGTCAGCGAAGCGCCGATGTCAGCGACGTTCGGGCTGGCCGGGCTGCTCGGCATCGGCGATCCGCGCGACACCGACACCGAAGTCACCTGGGCGCCGCGTTCGGCGCGGGACCGGCTGCGGATCCCGCTGGGCATCAACCCCGAGGGCAGGCCTGTCGACCTCGACCTCAAGGAGTCGGCGGAAGGCGGGATGGGCCCGCACGGGCTGGTCATCGGCGCGACCGGATCCGGCAAGAGCGAACTGCTGCGGACGCTGGTCACCGCGCTCGCCGTCACCCATTCGTCGGAAAAGCTCAACCTCGCCCTGATCGACTTCAAGGGTGGGGCGACCTTCGCGGGTATGACGGGGCTGCCGCACACCTGCGCCGTCATCACGAACCTGTCCGACGATCTCGCGCTGGTCGACCGCATGGCGGACGCGCTGAACGGCGAACTGTTGCGGCGTCAGGAGCTTCTGCACGCGGCAGGGAACTACGCGTCGGTGCGGGACTACGAAAAGGCCAGGGAATCCGGCGCCAGCCTGCGGCCGCTGCCGTCCCTGCTGGTGATCATCGACGAATTCAGCGAGCTGCTGTCCTCGCGGCCGGAATTCATCGACCTGTTCGTCGCGATCGGCAGGCTGGGGCGGAGCCTCGGGATCCACCTGCTGCTGGCGTCGCAGCGGCTGGAGGAGGGACGGCTGCGCGGACTGGACTCGCATCTGTCTTACCGGATCGGCCTGCGGACGTTCTCCGCGTCGGAGAGCCGCGCGGTGCTCGGCGTCGCGGACGCCTACCAGCTTCCGCCCGTGCCGGGTTCGGCGTACCTGAAGTCCGACAACGACACCCTCATCCGGCTCAAGGCCGCGTACGTCTCGGGAGAACTGCCGCCGCGCAGCAAGATCGTGCGCAAGGACGGCCGGAGTCTCGGCCTGATGCCGTTCACGCTGGCGCCGGTCGAGATCCCGGTGACCGTCGAGGCGGAGGAACCGGTAGAAAAGGGCACCGGCGAGACGATCATCGGCGCGATGATCTCGCGGATCGAAGGCAAAGGCCCGGAGGCGCACCAGATCTGGCTGCCGCCGCTGGCCGAACCGCCCACACTGGACCAGCTGCTGCCGCCGCTCGGCGAAGATCCCGAACGCGGCCTGTGCCCGCTCGGCTGGGGCGGCAACGGCAAGCTGATGATCCCGGTCGCACTGGTGGACAAGCCCTTCGAACAGCGGCGCGACATGCTGTGGGCCGACTTCTCCGGTGCCGCCGGGCACGCGCTGATCGTCGGGGCGCCGCAGAGCGGCAAGAGCACACTGATGCGTGACATCGCCGCGATGCTCGCGCTCACCCACACCCCCGAAGAGGTCCAGCTGTTCGTGCTGGACATGGGCGGTGGCGCGCTGGCGCCGATCGCCGGGCTGCCCCACGTGTCCGGCTACGCGACGCGGCGCGACGCCCAGCGTTGCCGCCGGGTGGTGGCGGAACTGACGACCTTGCTCGAACAGCGCGAGGAGTTCTTCTCCGCCAACGGGATCGAGTCGATCACGACGTTCCGCCAGCGGCGTGCGGAGTTCCAGGAGAGCACCGAAGGCCGCGAATTCGGCGACGTCTTCCTGTTCGTCGACAACTGGACCACGATCCGCCAGGAATACGAGCAGCTGGAGGAACAGATCACCAGCCTGGCCTCGCGCGGGCTCGGGTTCGGGATCCACGTCGTCGTCTCGATCAACCAGTGGATGGGCATGCGGGCGCCGCTGCGCGACGCCATCGGCACCAAGTTCGAACTGCGGCTGGGCGAGCCGGCGGACTCGCTGATCGACCGCAAGATCGCGCAGAACGTCCCGGCGGACCGGCCGGGACGCGGTCTGACCGCGGACAAACTGCACTTCCTCGCGGCGCTCCCGCGCATCGACTCGGACCAGCGGCCGGACACGGTCGGCGCCGGTGGCCTCGATCTGACTCGGCGGATCTCCGCGGCCTGGCAGGGAAGTCCCGCGCCCGCCGTGCGCCTGCTCCCCGCCGAGGTCCCGCTGGACTCGCTGGAAGCCGGGCCGCGCAAGCAGGTCACGCTGGGCATCGCGGAGTCGAATCTGCGGCCGGTGTACCTCGACTTCGCCACCGAGCCGCATTTCGTGGCCTTCGGCGATGTGGAATCCGGCAAGAGTTCGCTCCTGCGCGCGATCGCGCAGGGCATCATTTCGAAGTATTCGCCGGAGGAAGCGGCGATCGTGGTCGCCGATTACCGGCGCGGGATGCTGGGCGCGGTGCCGGAGTCGCATCTGCTGGGCTACGCCGGGTCCGAAAGCGCGCTGACCGGGCTGATCGAGCAATGCCAGCAGGCCATGCGGAACCGGCTTCCCGGTTCGGATATCACGCCTGAGCAGCTGCGGAACCGGTCGTGGTGGCGGGGGCCGGAGCTGTTCGTGCTCGTCGACGACTACGAAATGGTCGCGACCGTCGGCCGCAACCCATTGCAGCCGCTGCTGGAATTCCTGCCGCAGGCGAGGGACATCGGTCTCCACCTCATCGTCGCGCGCGGCAGCGGCGGCGCCGGACGTTCACTGTTCGAGCCGGTACTGCAAAGGATTCGCGAGCTGGGGTCGCCGGGGATCGTGATGTCCGGATCGCGGGACGAGGGCGCGCTGCTCGGAGAGGTGAAGCCGGGACCTCAGCCCGCGGGACGCGGTGTGCTGGTCTCACGGCGGCATGGGACGGGGCTGGTTCAGGTGGCTTGGACGAAACCCGTGGAGGATTGAGGGCCGCGTCCGATCATCGCTGGAGGTTCAGTTCGGCCGGGCCGTGCCCGCGGGCGACGTCGGTCGCCAGGGCTTTGAGCTTCAGGCTCCGGCTACGGGCGTGACCGCGTAGCCGCGCGAAGGCTTCGTCCAGCGGGATCTGGAAACGTTCGGACAAGACGCCCTTGGCCTGTTCGATCGCGACCCGGCTGTGCAGGGCTCCCTCCAGCTGGCAAACGACCTGCTCGAGGCCGTGCACGCGATCGTGGTGCGCGAAACATCCCATGGCCGCCTCCGTGAAGGCCTGGGCGATGCGCAGGTCCGTCACGGGGATCACCGGCTGCCGGGTGTTCATCAGGCTCAGTGCGCCCACTGTGGTCTCACTGGTACGCAACGGCACCGCCGCGATGGCGATCACGCCCGCCTCACGGGCGCAGGGAGCGAACCGGGGCCAGCGCGCCGCGCCCGGGCTGCCGGCCCAGAACCCGATCGGGGGAAGGACCGCGTTGTTGCGGGCGATGTCCACGCCGGGGCCCTCGCCGAGTTCGACCTGGATCTCCTCCACCTCCCGGCACTTACTGTCCGACGCGGTGGCGAAACGCACCTGACCGCGATCGTCGACCACCGTGATACCGACGCCTTGCACCTGCAAAAGAACGTTCGCGTGATAAGTCAGATCGTGAAGCAGATCCAGGGCGTCGAAGTCCGCGGCACGGTTCGACAGGTCGGCGGTGGCTTCGGCGATACGAGCTTCTCGTTCTGCGGCTGGCACTGGAAGTCGCCAATCAGGGATGGCCCACGCCCGGCTGATTGTCGAGTGGTCGGCACGCGTCAGAACGCGGGGAACGTGTGGCCTCTCGGGAGGCCATGTCATGCCCGCTGACAGGAGTGCTCTCCTCAAATTCCGTTGACCCGTCTGAGGTCCCGCTCCAACAGGGTCCAGGTCGTCACGCGGCCTCACGATGCGATAACGACGCTACACGCGGCTCCAGCGCCCATATAGGGGCCATCCAGGTCTACGGGCGGCCCGGCGCCGAAAGCGTCCTTCGGCCTCGCCCGATCGAGTGGCGGAGGGCTCTGCCGCTTCCGGATCGCCCGTCGAATCCGGTGATCGGAACGGTGCTCAGGCCCGTGTGGCAGGCGTACGAACATCTGTGAGATCGGTGTGACGGGCATCCGTTGATCACCCCTGTCCGGAGTCGTATGTCCCAGGATATTCGAAAGGTCCTTGACACTGCGGCAAAGTACATCTGGATGACGAGGGCTCAGTCGGGCGATTCCGCGTAAAACGTTTACTGGAGACAGAGATCTGCTCGAATTTTCCGAAAGCCCTTGCCCCACCTTGGTTTCCCGCGAAAGAAGTGGCGCCGGAACCGGTCTAACCGTGCTCGCGCATCCGTCGAGGCTCACGAGGAAAACGTCCACAGATGCCCGTTCACTCTCCGCGTAAAACCGATCACGAATTCAGCGGTGATCGAACTCATATTCAAGTATGATCATGGGCATGACCCCAACTCTTGTGCACAACCCGAAATCTGCTCGCTTTCTGAACTCGGCGTTCTCCGAAGAGGTTTCGCTTCGGCAGACGCAGGGTCGTCAGGTGCGCGCGTTAGCCCACTTCGCCGCGGCGGGTGGTTCACGAAGATCGGTGACCGAGGAGGTCGCACTGCGCTTCTCGGTCACTCGCAATCGCGCTTTCTTTCTTGTCGAAACGTCCTGCGCTCTCGTGGCACGCTTGCCGAACACGTTGGCGGCGCTGGAGAAAGGTGATATCGATCTGTACAAGGCGTCGAAGGTCAGCCAACTGACCCGCGACGTCTCGGACGAGGTCGCCGCGCAGGTGGACGCGTTCATGGCCAAGCGGCTCGCCGAGCGTGACCCCGGAGCGATCCGCGGTTCGGTGAACTACGCGGTGCAGAAGTTCGATCCCGTGGGCTACCGGGAGCGGGCGGCGAAGAAACGCGCCCTGCGGAACGTCTCGTTGAAACACGACGACGAGACCATGTCCACCCTCTCCGGTCATCTCCCTGTGGAGGTCGCCAGCTCGATCTACGCCTCAATGAGCCGCACGGCGCGGACACGGCGCGCGAAGGACAAATCCCGCACCCTCGACCAGCACCGCGCCGACCTCTTCTCCGAACGCCTCCTCGCCGAGGACGGCCACGGCAAACCCCGTGCGCACATCCACGTCTACGTCGACCTGCTGACCCTCCTGGGTGCCCGCAAGGATCCCGCGTTCCTGGCCGGCTACGGCCCCATCCCGGACTGGCTCGTCCGCGAGATCGCTTCCGATCCCGGCTCGACTTGGTCCAGGCTGATCACCAACCCCGCCACCGGGCAGATCCTGGAAGCCGGCGCCGAGCAGTACCGGTCCCCGGCCTCGCTGGCCAGGCTCATCAAAGCGCGAGACCGGGAATGCACCCACCCCGGCTGCCACCGCCCCGTCGAGTTCTCCGAGATCGACCACATCATCCCCTGGGCCCGCGACAGCAAAATCGATCACCGCAGCCGGCGCGGCGCCTGCACGATCCACAACCTGCTCAGAAAAGAAGCCGGCTGGTCCGCGGAGCCCACCGGCAACGGCGGCATGGTCATCACCACTCCGTCCGGGCACACCTACACCACCACCCCCGAACCACTCCACGATCCACGCCCCGAACCCGAGGAGGACGAGTCCGCGGCCTGAGCGCACCGGAGACTGTCGTGTCTGCGAGTCACTCGACCCGCGCGGCGATCTCCCGGGCACAGACCAAGGACTCATTCACTCCGGTATCCACCTCGAAGTCGTAGACCACACCTCGATGCACGAGCTCGGCCTGCGCCTCCGCCATCCCCTCGACCCGATCCGCGCGTGCCGTTTCCCGTCCTGCGGCCACGACACCGTCACACCGGACCCCGACCCACAGCACTTCTAACCCGTCCAACGCGCCGCGCCACCGCTGCTGTGACGCGGCCCCACCGAGGAACGCGTCGTCGATGATGATCCGGGCCCCCGCCCGGATCATCGCCGCGACTCCGGCCATCCACGTGTCCTCGAGCCGCTGGAAACCGGATCCGACGCTCACCCCGCCATCGGCGGCGAAGTCGATCCCCTCGTCCACCGCGGCGGGCATGGCGTCGATCAAGGTGTCGACACCCAGGGTGAGCCAAGGAACCGGCAGCACCGTTTGCAGACAACGGGCGATCCCCGACTTGCCCGAGCTGGACCCACCGTTCAGCACGATCACCTGAGTTGGCACACGAACGTCCTTGGGTGCCGGCGGTTCTGGCAAAGGGTCACCCCGCTCCACGAGGAACTCCGCAACCAGATCGAACAGGGCGGCCACCTGTTCCCCGGCATCGAGGTCGGGGAACGCCGAGTCACGGCTTTCCAGCAAACCGGATACAACGGACGTCCACACCAAAGGCCCCGGATCCACCCATTCCTGAAATCCACGCAGGACTCGATTTTCCGAAGCAGCGTCGAACCCGCACAAGAACCTGCAAGCATCCCGAAGCGTCGCGATCCCATACGCGGAAGGCCGGGACCTGACGTCGGCCAGTCGGTCATCGATGTCCATACCCGACTATCCCACCCGGACGGCCCAATACTTTCCTCGCACCGCTTACCGACTTCGGTAGGTTACAAAAGCCCTTACCGCCGCATAACTTGGTGAAACCGTTTCAAGTCGAGACGAACTCCCCGACGCAGGCCGAAGGGCGTATTCATGCGTATGTCCAAGATCGTCGCAACGGTGGCCGGCGCCGCCGCGGCGCTGACCCTTGCCGCCACCCCCGCCGCGAACGCGGGCCAGGACATCATCGGCGGCGGCACCGTGAGTTCCGCTCCGTGGGGCGCCCAGATCTACTGGAACGACGCCACCGCGTTCGGCGGCTTCAACTGCTCCGGCACGATCATCGCCCCGCAGTGGGTCCTCACCGCGAAGCACTGCCTCAACAAGCCCGGCATGCACGTCAAGGTCGGCAACGTCAACCTGAACCAGGGCACCGAAGCCGCCGTCGACCAGCAGAAGGCCGCCCCGAGTGGCGACATCGCGCTGCTGCACCTCAAGACCGCGGTCAGCACGACGTACATGAAGCTCGGCACCGCCAACCCGGCCAACGGCACCACCAACCAGATCTACGGCTGGGGCCGCACGCAGGGCAACAACCCGCCGTCGAGCGTCCTGAAGACGGCCAACGTCCGCATCACCGGAACCAGCAGCGACGCCTACGGCGGCCAGGCCCTCGCCAGCGTCGGCGTCAACGGTTCGGCATGGCACGGCGACTCGGGCGGCCCGCAGCTCTCGGGCGGTGTCCAGGTCGGTGTCTGCTCAACCGGCAGCAACTCCGGCACGAACCCGCAGGGCACCCAGAACTACGCCAGTGTCGCGGCGAGCCGCAGCTGGATCCGCACCACGGCGGGCGTCTGACCTCGAAGTCCGACCGCAAAGGCGAAAGGGACCGCTCGAAACCGAGCGGCCCCCTTCCCCTGCACCAAAGAACCTACGCCAGACCGGCCTTACCCAGCCATGGCAGTTCATTTTCGTAGTCGCATGCCGCCACCACCGGGATCCCGGCACCTTGCACAGTGGTCAAGATCTTGGAGACGATCCCGACGACTGAGGCGTTTACGGCAGCCTTTCCGGCCTCGACTTCGACGCAAACCGGCCAGCCGATGAAGTCCTCCGCTATTCCCCTGTCGGGGTTCTTCAGGACTTCAACCTCCAAGTCGGGCAAGGCGAAGAGCCCGCGATCGGCTTGCACACCCAGCAGGGCGGTCAAGAGATCGACGACAACACCGGCTTCCGCTACCCGAAGAAAGATCTTGCAAAACTCGTAGTCCTCGTCAGCCATGGCTCAAGAACTCAGGCGCACTTCGACTTCGAATTGATCATCGATACCGAGCCGACCTTGTCCCCGTTGACGGTGAACTCGTAGACCCAGTCCGGTTTCCCGTCGACAGCGGCCTGGAAGCGACCGTTGGTGCCGGTCTTCATCCCCTTGGCGTCATAAGCCGTCTTGAGTTCCGCCAACGACGAACCGGCGCCGATCCCCTCGGCCGTCTTCGCGTCCGAAGGAGCGGCGAGTTCACGCAGCCCGTCCTTGCCGAACGAGGCGCCACCGGCGGCCACGAAGGCCTTGTCGCGTTCCTCCCGCTTACCCGCCAGATCCGCGGACGCCAGCGCGGCGTCGGCGAACAGTTGAGCGTCCTTGGCGGACTTCTCGGCCGACTTGGCGCTCTCCTCCGCGGACGCGCCCGGTTTCGATTCCGGATCGGCCTGGAGTTCGTCGGCCTTCTTGTTCAGGTCCTTGGCCTTGGCCTCGACATCGGCCTCCGCCTTCATCCGGGCCGGGTCGGGTGCCGGGCCGCCGGTGTAGGAGAAATCGGTACAACCCTCCAAAGTGGACGTCGGCGCCGAGGCGAGTTTTCCGCCGGCCAGCGCGGCGTCCTTGGCCATCCCCAGGGTCAGCCCGCGATATCCCGCCGGGCCGAACGTCTCGGGTGCCGCCGGTTTGTCCCCTTCGGACGAACCGGGCGACGACGAGCACGCCACCCCGCCGATCAGTACCGCCGCGGCGGTGAGCACCACGCCCGCGCGTCTGCCCGAAAACCGCCGACAAGTCCGTGTTCCATTCACACTTACCCCCTTCATCGGACCGAAAGCTATCCGATTCAGAAGGAAGTCCCGAGCGGATTTCGTGGAGATACGGTGAAGATCACGTCAGCTGGTGCATCGGCCTCGGAGCGCGGAGCGAAAGCGTCGATCCGGCGGCCACGACGGCGATGATCCCGGCGCCCGCGACCAGCGTCCAGAAGTCGGGATGCACGATGGACTGACCCCGCTGCGCCTGCCAGGCGAGCAGTGCCAGCAGCCCCGCGAAGCCTGCCGAAGCGGTCCGAACCAGATTCCGCCGCACGAATTCCGATTCGAGCACCGGATACCGCCGGGCGAGCTTGAGCAGTCCGAAAGCGACCAGGGGCAGCACCTGGATCGCGTGGATCCCGAAGAAATGCGGGATCCGCATGTCCCCGCCCACGGTGCTCCAGCCCAGCACCGGCAGTCCCGGGCCGCCGTCGGGCACACCGACCGCGTGGGCGCCGACGATCGACGGCCGCTCGCCGGAGCGGAACTGGGCCATTTGCTGCTCGTTCGGCCCGAACATCATCAGCGCGATCCCGATGCCGGCGACCGACAGCGCGGCACCGGCGCGTAACGCGGAGTTCATCGCCCGGTCAGGAAGGCGTTGGAACAGCAGGAGAACGGCGATGGCCGCTGTCGCCGCCCAGCCCGTGAAGGCACCGTTCGCGACCATGTTGTTGATCCACTGATCGGCCGGGGTCGCCTGGTTGAAGTGGAGTGTCCGGCCGCGGACGGCGATCTGCCAGAACAGAAGCGCCATGTCCAGGCCGAGGCCGACCGCGAACACCGTCCCGAGCCACCAGCCGAGCCGCCTGCCCCGGGTCAGCTGCCCGATCAGCCAGGCCAGCGTCACCGCGTAGAGCCCCACGGAGATCGTGAACTTGAGGGGTTTGAGCCAGATGGGCGCGTTGACGAGGCTGCGATCGTCGAAAACGAGACCTCCGAGCGCGATCACCCCGAGTACCGCCATCGCCACCGCCAAGATCATCAACGGGCGATGCAGTACTGTCCTGGTTCCCTTGTCCACCATGGATTAGAGGGTGCCGGTGAGCTCCATTTCGAACACTGGAGTACTCCCCCGGATCGAAGGTGGGGAAGGCCCTACCGTCGACCTGTGGGTAATAGTGCCGTCACCGTAACCGGCAGTTGTGCCGTTTGACCGCACTCCCCTCTTTTCTAGCGTGTCCTTCACAAGAGCAGACAGGGCGTCCCCTGGTGCTCACCGGGATTTCCAGCGAGATGAGAGGAGGTGGCCCATCAATGACCGGTACGGGATATCAGGCAGACGCAGCTGCGATGGCGCGCGCCGTCCAGGGGTTCGAGGAAACCGCGTCGAACGCCAAGACCACGATGGCCAGCTTGGAGAGCGAGCTGACCCAGACCCTGCACAACTACAAGGGTGACCAGGCGGTCGCGTTCTGGGACCTGCAGCGCCGTCTGCAGGAGAAGATGACCGTCGCCGTGAACGAGCTCAACACGATGTCCCGCCTCGTTCACGAGAGCAACCGGAACTACAACTCCGGTGACGAGCAGGTCCGGGAAAGCCTGACCGGGGTAGCCGGAACCGTCGACCAGACCGTGATCCACCGGCTGAACCCCTGATCCGCGAGAGGACCACCAATCATGGCTGACGTCGTCGAAATCAACTTCGCCGCGCTGCAGCACAGCTCGGCCTCGCTGGCCGCCAAGGCCAAGGCGCTCACCTCCCAGCTCGAACAGCTGCACACCAACCTGCAGCCGATCACCCAGACCTGGTACGCCTCCGGCAGCTCCGCCGGTGAGGCCGCTCGTGCGTCTGAAACCCGCCTGCGCCAGGCCACCGCGGACATCGTGGCGATCGTCGCGCAGTTCGGTGGCAAGGTCGGCGACGCCCACGATCTCCAGCACAGCCTGGAGAACCGTAACCAGGGCCTGTTCGCCGGCTGATCCCCATCCGTCGGTCGGCCGGTGCTTTCACCCCCCTCGGCACCGGCCGGCCGGCTTTGCGCGTAGTCGTCCTTTGTTGGCATGGCCGATCACGAGAGAGCCGGGATCAATGCAAGACCAGTCGTACTACGTCCATCTGGAATCACTGAAGGACTTCGTGCGGGAACTGGAGACCCAGATCCATGCGATGTCCAAGCCGAACGACTTCCTGCTGACCCTGAGCGAGCATCCGCTGCTGTTCGGCGAGTTCGGGGAGGCGGGTTCCCTCAACAAGGCGCACCAGGCGGCTGTCGCCGAGATGCAGGGTTTGTTGGACCAGGTCAAGGGCGCGATCGCGTTCGCACAGGACGTCACCACGACAGTCGCGGACGGCTACGCCGCGGCCGATGACTCGGTGGCGGGCGACATGAACCACTCCAGCCAGCAGACCGGGCTGCTCGATCCGCTGCTCAACGTCCTCGGTGGCGTGCTGGGTGGCAACAACGGCTCGAACGGTGGGGGGAACAAGGGATGACCGACACCGCGCACACGAATTTCGCCGCCTACTCCCATCAGCAGCTCTACGCGATGCTACAGGCGGGCGACCCCAACACGGCGCGCCACGCGGCCCACAAATGGCAGTCCACCGGCTCCGGGCTGTTCGAACAGGCCGAGAACCTCACCGGCGAGCTCAAGGACTTCTCCGGTAGCTGGACCGGCGGCGCCGCCGACAAGTACCACACGATGATCACCGACCTGGTCGGCGGAATCCGCAAGGTCGCCCAGACCGCGCACGCGATGAACCACCTCCTCGAGGACGCGGCGGACGCGCTGGTGAAGGCCAAGAAGGAGATGCCGCCGCCGGTCGCGGTGCCGGACGTCTCCCCCACCGACGTCGCGCTGGCCGTCAACCCGCCGCTGCTGCCCCCGGACTCGTCGCAGGCGACGATCATCACCGCGGCCCAGCAGCGGCAGCAGGCCATCGCGAACGTCGAAGCGCAGCAGCAGGCCGCGGGCGCGGCCAGCGCGGCGCACAGCAAGGCGATCGTGGTCATGACCCAGCTCGCGGGTGACTACGCCACGGCAGAGGAGTCCATTCCGGCCTCGCCGAACGCTGTCGCCCCGCCGCCGGTCACCGGGGGCGGCACTGCCCCGGGCGGTGGCTCTGTCGGCAACAACATCGGCGGGACGCCCGGCGTCGGCGTGGTTCCGGGCGACAACACGCACCCGTTGCCGTCGGACGGTTCCACTCCGCCCACCACCGGGCAGCCCGGTCAGCCGCCCAAGTCGAACCCGTTGTTCGGCGACATGTTCACCGCCGGTCTCGCGGCGGCTTCGGCAGCCGCGTTCGGCCGGTTCGGTTCGATCATGCCGCGCGTTCCCGGATGGGCCAACGGCAAGAACCCGAACGAAGGCAAGGACAAGAACGGCGAGCCCATCGGCGGTGGCGCCGGTGCGGCGGGTGCGACCGCGGGTGGTGCGGGTGGCGGTATCCCGATCGGCGGGGGCGGCGCGCCCTCGCTGGACGGCGGCGCGATCGGCGGCGGCGGGGTCTCCGGGCCCGGCGAAGTGCCCGCCGCGTTCTCCGGTCTGGCGGGCGACGGCGGCTCGGGCAGCGCGATGAGCGGGCTCGCGGGCGGAGCCGCCGGTGCCGCGGGCGCGGCGGCGGCCAAGGGCGCGATGCCGATGATGCCCATGATGCCGATGGGTATGGGCGCGGGCGGCGACATGGGCTCCGGACGGCGGATCCCGCCGTGGCTCGTGGAGACCGAGAACGTCTGGGGCCAGTCGTCCCCGGTCGCTCCGGCCGTGCTCGGCGAAGAACCCGAACAGTACTGATTTCCCTGAAGCAGGAGAGGCGGCTCGGTGATGGCATCCAGTGCGGGCGGTTACCGAGTCGCCCCCGCCAGGCTCGAAGCGGCGGCAGCGGAGCTCGAACAGCGTGCCGGCGTGCTCAAGACCGCGCAGACCGCGCTGGCGGGTGAGAACGTCCCCGCCGCCGCGTTCGGCCAGGTTTCGGCGTCCAGCGCGGCTTCGGCGACCTATACCAAGACGATCAAGGACGTCGCGGGCAAACTCGACGGCCAGATCACCCGAGCGACCGTGATCCACCAGGGTCTGACGTCGGCAGCGGGCGGTTATCGCCGGGCCGACGTCCAGGTCGCCGCGTCGTACCGGGCCCTGATGCCCGAAAACCCGTTGCCCAAGGCCGGGAATCCGGCGGGCGTCGGTGGCGCGGCCGACACCGGGCAGTGGGCCACCGCGATCGCCGAGAACCGCACGAAGGTCTCCGACGCGCTGACCTCCGAACGCGAGCGGCTCGCGAATCTCCTGGCGAACGGCGGGAAAGCCGACGATATCGCGAACGCGCGCACCCGGATCGCGCTGTACGAGGACATCCTCGCCAACGATCGGCAGATCCTGCGGTTCGATCCGCGCGAGCTCGGGCGTATCGCCGAACTGGTCGGCCGGATCGAGCCGGGCACCCGCAACGTCGGTCTCTTCGTCCCCGGCGTCAACACGTCGTTCCAGAACTTCCAGAGCTACGCCGACCTCGGCAAGAGCCTGGTCGCCGCGGACGCCACCGGCCGGACCGCGATGGTCGTCTGGGCCGACGGTGTCTTCCCCCAGAACGTCATCACCGAAGGACCTGCCGCGCACTACGCGCAGACGATGGCACCCGATCTCAAGGCGTTCGGCGACGAGCTGCGAGGCCAGATCGACAGCCACGCCGGACCGGGCGTCGTGGTCACGGCCGTCGGGCACAGCTACGGCGGCGCGACCGTGGGACTCGCGGAGCAGCTCGGGCTCAAGGCCGACCAGGTGCTGCACGTCGAGTCCGCGGGCATGGGGCACGGGATCTGGAGCCCGAGCGATCTGCCTGCCAGCCAGGCCGGTGTGCAGCGCTACTCCATGACGGCCCCCTTCGACCCGATCGTGGTCGCGCAGGGCAACGCGGGCCTCATCGAATGGCTCGGCGCCGGGCACGGAGCGGACCCCGACCGCTTCCCCGGCGTCGTCGAACTGGAAACCGGCCGCGACGCGAACGGCGACCTGCAGTGGGGCTTCGATTCCCACAGCGGTGTGCTCAAGCCCGGTTCGGATTCGTGGAACAACATCTACGGTGTGATCACGGGCGGACCGCTCACGCACGAGGGCTTCACGAGCGGCTCGCTGCGAGAGATGGTCGTCGAAGGCGCTGGCCGGGGCTTGTGAGGGGTTGGTCATGATCACCAGGAACACCGAGCTCGACCCGCTGGCCGAGGACCTGACGGCGGTCATCGACGGAGTCGCGGGCACCTTCGGCACGACCGCGGAACGCACCGTGGAAGGCGAACTGGACTGCGACCCGACCCAGCCGGGCCGGTTGCTCTGCTGGCAGTACGGCCTCCGCGTGGAGGACGCGTCCGACGCTGTCCGCAAACTCGTCGACGTCGTCCTGCCGCTGCTGGAAAGCCAGGGCTGGCGGGCCCGTGACCGCAGCAATCCGCGTGAGCTGATCGCGCAGTTCAGCCGCGACGGCGCCGACTTCAACGTGCATGTCTCCCGCGCCGGCGACGGCGTGGCCATCGTGGGCTCGACAGCCTGCGTATCCGTCCCCTAAAACCCCCGGGGGTCGCGAAAGACCTCGTGAGCGGCAGTGTTGTCCCCCAGTACACCGCTGCCGCTCACGAGGCGCGAAAACGCGAAGGCCGCCAGCCCCGGCGCTTGCCCCGGCGGACCGCGGCCACCACCACTCCCGCCGCGATGGCGACGCCCACCCCGACGATGGCGAGCACACCCGAGACCTTGTCCGCGCCTGCGCGCGCGGGTGCCGCCGCGGGGACGACAAAGGTGTCCGGGCCGGTGCTTCGCAGTCCTCCCGGACCAGGCGTACCGGCCGGGATCGCGGCGGAAACGGCGGCGTAGGCGTCGAGCGCGCCCCAGCCACGCCGGGGATCGTGCCCGCCGCTCGGACCGCGGTGCGCGGTCAGCGTCAGCCGGGCGACGACCTGCTCCGGCGACAACTCGGGGTGATAGGCGCGCACGAGTGCGGCGACACCCGCGACGTGCGCAGCGGCCAGGCTCGGGTCGCTCACCGGCCACCGGTGCGCCACGGTGCCGCCCGAGCCCGCGGATGTGCTGACCAGTTCGGCGCCGGGAGCGGAAATCCCCACGTAGGCCCCGGATTCCGTCTGCACCGCTTCGCCGGCCTGGTTGGTCGAACCGACGGCGAGCACGCCCGGTGACGCGGTCGGGTAGGACGTCTGGCCCTGCTGTGTCCCCGCTGCCGGAGAGACGATCAGCGCGCCTTTCTCCTTGGCGCGGGAGACGGCGCCGGTCAGCGCGGGGCCGTCGGAAGCGGCCGGGACGGCGATCAGGATGATCCCGGCGCCGCGGTTCAGCGCGGTTTCGATGGCGGACGCGAGCTGCCCGGGGTCGCCGCCGCCGTTCACCTGGGTGTAGCGGATCGGCAGGATCTTGGCGCCGGGCGCGATCCCGACGAACGTCGTGGATGGATCCGGCTGCGCGCCGACGATCCCGGCGGCGATCGTGCCCCGGCCGTCACAGTCGTCGGACTGAGTGCCCTGACCGCCGACGACCTGGCCTGGCGCGAACTGGCCGTTGCTCCCGTCGACCCCGGTGCCGATCACCGCGACCAGCTGACCGGTGCCGCGGGACAGCGGCCAGATCCGCGCTGGATCGATCAGCCGCTGTCCCCACGGGACGGCCGAGGTGTAGGTGCCTGTCGGGTTCGCGCACTGCTCGGCGACCGCCGTCGACGGAACGGGAGCCCAGACCGGTCCCACGCTGAGCAGTGCCACGAGTCCGGCGCATCCCGCGACGGCACTTTTACCGGCAAAGCTCACCATTCCTCCAGAATTCCCTTGTCACACAAGGGAATTCTAGTGCCGAAGGTCAGCGCAGGTCCATCCCGAGGTCGAGTGCGGGTGAGGAGTGGGTGAGCGCTCCGACGGCGAGGAAGTCCACACCGGACTCCGCGTACGCCCGCGCGGCGTCCAGCCTCAATCCGCCCGAGGATTCCAAGCGGGTCTTCGGTGAAACCTCGTCACGCCTGTCGACGGCCTTCGCGCACTCGTCCGGCGTGAAGTTGTCCAGCAGCACCTCGTCAGCCCCTGCAGCGAGCGCCTCTTCCAGCTGGTCCAGGTCGTCGACCTCGACCTCGCAGTGGAGTTCGGGCGCGTGCTCGCGGGCGGCGGCGAGCGCCGCGGTCACCGAACCGGCGGCGACCACGTGGTTGTCCTTGATCAGCACCGCGTCACCGAGCCCGAGCCGGTGGTTCACCCCGCCGCCCGCGCGGACGGCGTACTTCTCCAGCAACCGCAGTCCGGGCAGGGTCTTGCGGGAATCCCTGACCCGGCAAGCGGTTCCCTCCAGGGCGGCCACCCAGGCGGCGGTCGCGGTGGCGATTCCGGACAGGTGACACACCAGGTTCAGCGCGGTGCGTTCGGCGGTGAGCAGGCCGCGCACCGGGCCGCGGACGACCAGCGCGGGCTCACCGGCTGTCAGCCGGTCACCGTCGTCACGGGCGGCCAGGATCTCCAGGTCCGAACCGAGCACGACGTCGAACACCGCCAGCGCCACCGGGATCCCGGCGACCACACCGGCCGTCCTCGGCGTGAGTTCGGCCAGCGCGCGGGCGGATTCGGGCACGGTGGCGTTCGTCGTCGCGTCGGGCCCGTAGCGCAGGTCTTCGGCGAGGGCCGTGGCGACCACACGCTGCACATCGGCGACGTCGAGGCCGTGCCCGGCCAGCTTCTCGTTGACCCACGGGGAGAATTCGCTCATGCCACACCCTCCAAAGCGATCGGATCGGCCAGTACCGGCTGCCCCGACGGGCTGAGCCGGATGAGCTGGCCGCGTTGCCAGGTGTTGTCGTCACGTTCGGGGAAGTCGGTCCGCACGTGGCAGCCGCGGGATTCCGTCCGGCGCGCGGCGGCCGCGACCAAGGCCTCCGCCACCAGCGTGAGCGCGGCGTCCTCGACGATCCGAGGCGTCCACAAAGGACTCTCGACCATCGAAAGGTCCAGCACCGAACCGACGACAGACAAGCCTTCCGCGTCCCGGCCGATCGCGGCGTAACGACTCATCGCCCGTTGCAACGCGTCGCGGTCGGCCACCGGGACGGTCGCCCGTGACGCGAGCACCCCGCGGTGCGGATCGCCGAGCTGGCCGGTGGCGAGATCGGCGGCGACCGCCTCGGCCACCCGCCGTCCGACGACCAGGCCTTCGAGCAAGCTGTTGGAGGCCAGGCGATTCGCGCCGTGCAGACCGGTCCTCGCGACCTCGCCCGCCGCGTAGAGGCCGCGGACACCGGACCGTCCGTCCACAGTGGCCACCACCCCGCCGCAGGAGAAATGCGCCGCGGGGGTGACCGGGATCGGCTCCCTCGCCGGGTCGAGCCCGATCACCGCACACGCCGCGCGCACGGTCGGGAACCGCTTCGCGAACCCGGAGATCCCTGTGGCGTCAAGGAAGACGTGATCGTCGACCCCGCCGGGCGCCTGCGCCATCCGGCGCGTGATCGCCGCCGAAACGACGTCCCGGGGGGCGAGGTCGCCGAGCGGGTGGACCCCGCGCATGACCGAAGCGCCCGTCGCGTCGTGCAGGGTCGCGCCCTCGCCGCGCACCGCCTCGGTGACCAGCGGGAGACGGCCGCGCGCGCCGGGGGTGAACAGGACCGTCGGGTGGAACTGGACGAATTCGACGTCCGCGACCTGCGCTCCCGCGCGCAACGCGAGCGCGAGCCCGTCGCCGGTGGCGAGCTCCGGATTCGACGTCGCGTGGAAGAGCTGCCCCAGTCCGCCGCTGGCCAACAGCACCGCGGACGCCCGGACGATCCCGGGCACGCCGTCGTGGTCCAGGACGGTCACGCCGACGACCTCGCCCGAGGGCGTGCGGATCGCGTCGACGGCGATGTGGTGTTCCAGCACCGGGATCCGACGGCCACCGGCCTTCGCGACCAGCGTCCGCTCGACCTCCGCGCCGGTCGCGTCGCCACCGGCGTGGATGACCCGGAACGCGCTGTGCCCGCCTTCCCGCGTGCGGGCGAGTTCGGTCCGCCCTTCGGCCGCCAGATCGAAGCGAGCGCCCTCGGCGCGCAGCCTGGCCACCGCGGCCGGGCCGCCCGCGATGATCGCGCGGACGGCGCCCTCGTCGCAGAGCCCGGCACCGGCGGTGAGCGTGTCCTCTGCGTGTTTTCCGACCGAGTCGCCCTGCTCGTGCTCACCCTCCAGCACGACCGCGATGCCGCCCTGGGCCCAACGGGTGTTCCCGTCGGAGACCGCCGCCTTGGTGACCATCAGGACGCGCAGTCCGAGTTCGTGGGCACGCAGCGCGGCGGTGAGCCCGGCCACTCCGCTGCCGATCACCACGAGATCGGCGGCGGCCTCCCACACGGGGTGGGTTTTCGCCTGAAGGGCGCTAACCGGGCCGGTCATTCTCCGCCGCCAGGCTGCCCGATCTCGATCATGCGCTGCACGGAGGCGCGGGCTCGGGCGGCGGTCTCGACGTCGACGTGGACCTCGTCGGCGCCCTCGCGCAGCGACCGCAGCAGGGCGGCCGGCGTGATCATCTTCATGTACCGGCAGGATGCCCTGTCGTTCACCGCGCGGAAGTCGATCTCCGGCGCGGCCTTGCGCAGCTGGTGGATCATCCCGATCTCGGTGGCCACGAGCACCGACTTCGCCTTGGTGTCGCGGGCGGCGTGGACCATGTCGCCGGTCGAGAGGATCTTGACCCGCTCGGGGGCGACGGCGCCCTCGCCGGCGAGGTACAGCGCCGACGTCGCGCAGCCGCATTCCGGGTGGATGAACAGGTCGGCGTCCGGGTTCTCCGCGGCCCGCTCGGCCAGTTCGGCACCGTTGATCCCGGCGTGCACGTGGCACTCCCCGGCCCAGATGTGCATGTTCTCCCGGCCGGTCACCCGCTTGACGTGCGCGCCGAGGAACTGGTCCGGCAGGAACAGGACCTCCTGGTCAGCGGGGATGGAGGCGACCACGTCGACGGCGTTCGACGAGGTGCAGCAGATGTCGGTCTCCGCCTTGACCTCGGCGGTGGTGTTCACGTAGGACACGACGACCGCGCCGGGATGCTCGGCCTTCCAGGCGCGCAGTTCGGCGCCGGTGATCGAGTCCGCGAGCGAGCAGCCCGCCCGCGCGTCCGGGATCAGGACCGTCTTCTCCGGCGCCAGGATCTTCGCCGTCTCGGCCATGAAGTGCACGCCGCAGAAGACGATGGTGGACGCGTCGCTGCTCGCCGCGATCCGGCTGAGCGCGAGGGAATCGCCGGTGAAATCGGCGATGTCCTGGATCTCGGGGACCTGGTAGTTGTGCGCGAGCAGGACGGCGTCGCGCTTGCGAGCGAGGCTCCGCACCTCCTCCGCCCACGCCGCGTCGGCGACGACGCCGCCATAGGGGGTCAAGTCGTTCTGCAGGGTGCTCGTCATCGTTCTGGCCCTCCGGACCGATTTGTCCACTGTCGGTTTTCGCCTTACAATCGAAAACCGTGCGAAGTCATCTTAACACCCAGACCCCCCTTGCCCACGAGGTTTTGGGAGCGGTCCTGCAAGTGCGCTCGGACACACTCCGGGTCCTGCTGTGGCGGCGCGCGCTCGACCCGCATCTGGGCCGCTGGTCCCTCCCGGGCGGCAGGCTTCGCCCGGATGAAGACGTCGAGGCGTCCATTCGGCGGCAGCTCGCGGAGAAGGTCGACGTACGCCAGTTGAAGCATGTGGAGCAGCTGGCGGTGTTCAGCGCGCCGGACCGGGTGCCGGGCCCGCGCGTCGTCGCGACGGCGTTCCTCGGCCTCGTACCGTCCGATGTGGACCCCGAGATCCCGGAAGACACCGAGTGGCACGACGTTTCCGAGCTACCGCGGACGGCGTTCGACCACGAGTCCATCGTGCTGCGCGCGCGGGACCGGCTCCGCTCGAAGCTCTGCTACACGAATCTCGGGTTCGCGCTCGCCCCGGAAGAGTTCACCGTTTCGGCGTTACGGGGGCTGTACTCGGCTGCGCTGGGTTACCGGGTGTCCGCGACGAACCTGCAGCGTGTGCTGTCCCGGCGAGGGCTGCTCCTCCCCACCGGGCACACCGCCCCGCCGGGTCGCAGCGGCGGCCGTCCGGCGGCGCTCTTCTCCTTCGCGGGCAAGGGGATGCAGATCACCGACCCCTTCGCGGTGTTCCGCCCGCCCGCCGGGAAGTGACCGCCCTGCGAAGTCCTCGCGGTCCCCGTACCTTGAACGGGTGACCGAGCCGAGCGATGAGTCCACCGGGAAGGCGATCTTGCCGCTGTTCCCGCTACAGACCGTGCTTCTGCCCGGAACACATCTCCCGTTGCACATTTTCGAACCGCGCTACCGGCAGCTGATGTCCGACCTCGTCGGTGACGTCGTCCCGGATCGCGAGTTCGGTGTCATCGCGCTGCGTTCGGCGATGATCAGGGAGGTGAGCGGGCCGGAGCACGTCCACGAAGTCGGCTGCAGCACGGTACTGCGCGAGGCGAAACGGCTGCCGGACGGCAGATTCGACGTCGTCACCACCGCGCGGCGCCGGTTCCGGCTGCTCGAGATCGACCGCGTTTCCGCGCCTTACCTGATCGGCTCGGTCGAGTGGCTGCCCGACGACCGGGTCTCCTCGGTGCACGGCGACACCGTGACCAGGCTCGCCGACGTCGCCAAGGCCGCGCACCGGCGCTACTGCGAGTCCGCCTGGGACGCCGACGACTGGACCACGCCGCCCGAAGACGGCGACATCGCGGCGCTCGCGTACCGGCTCACCGCGGACTGCCTGCTCCCGCTGGAGGACCGGCAGCGGCTGCTGGAGGAGACCAACCCGTTGCGACGGCTGCGGATCGCGTGCCGGCTGCTGACACGGGAAGCCGGGTTCCTCAGCACGCTGGGCGCCGTGCCGATGCCGCCGGGGGAACTCGGCGAGTTCACGCGCCCCTCGAACCTGAACTGACCTCCCCAAGCGCTATGAAAGGTCCTTTCCTGGCAAATTTTGCCAGGAAAGGACCTTTCATAGCGCGCGCGAAACCCTACTTGCCGGACTCCGAAGCCGAGCCCTCGTCCGGCCCGTTCCCCCCGTTGCCGAACTTGCTCCACACCTTGCCCGCCGCCCCGGACACCGCCTCGCCGACGTCGCTGAACACCTTCGTCAGCGGGTCCGCCGAGCTGTTCCAGGAGTCCTTGTACGACTTCGCGGCCGACTTCAGGTCGTCGCTCCAGGTGGACGACGGCGCGTCCGCGTCACGGCGCGGGTACTCGCCGGCCAGGATGCCCCGGTAGTCCTCCGAGGCGGCCCACTTCTGCAGTTGCGCGGCACGCACGACGGCCAGCGGATGCGACATCGTCTCGACGTAGCGCAGCTTCAGGTAGCTGTCGCGGATGTCCTCGACCGACTCGTACTCCGACGCCTGCTGCAGGAAAGCCGGGATGTCGATCTTCGACGGGTCGATCCCGCCCGCGACCAGGATCTGCGACCGCAGCGCCGCGGTCGGGTCCTGCGAGCACAGCAGCCCGGCGCGGTCGCAGGACAGCTCGGCCTTGCGGTACCACTCGCGCAGCGCGGCGATGACGACGCGGATCCCGATCGCGCTCACCGGCGTCCACGACATCGACATCTGCAGGCCGATCAGCCGGATCATCATCGTGCGGTACACCGCGTGCCCGGACAGCACGTGCCCCATCTCGTGCCCGATCACGAACCGCAGCGACGCGAGGTCCATCGCCTCGACGGCCGCGGTGTTGAGCACGATGAACGGCTCGTCCATCCCGATCGTCTGCGCGTTGACCTCGGGGCTGCGGGCGACGAACAGGTTCGGCACGCGGTCGAGGTCGAGGGTCTCGGCGCATTCGTTGCGCAGCTTGTCCAGTTCCGGATACTGCTTCGGGCCGACCCGGATCCCGGACGCGAGCGCCATGAGCCGCTCGCCGCGTTCGGCGTAGAAGCCCGAAACCGCCTTCACGACCTGCGCGAAGCCGGGAACGGCACGAAGCGTGGCCAAGGCGCCGCGGTCGACGGGGTGCTCGTAGGCACGCGGGCTGATGCCCGGGAAGCGGACGGCGTTGTGCCGGGAAACCTCGATGTCGTCAGTCAAGAAATACCCCCTGGGAAGTTGCCGCCCACCCTAGAGGAAATTCGTCAGCCGAGGCGGCGGCCCAGATCTTCCCGCCCGTTCCACGCGGTCAGCAGCGTGTACGCCAGCGAGGTCATCAACGGTGCGGCCAGCATGATCCACGTCGATTCGATCTGCGGTGCCTTCGCGATGATGTCGCCGACGGCCGGTGCCGCGCCGATCTCGTAGCGGCCGTTGGCGAACGAGACACCCATCGTCGTCCCCAGCCAGCCCGCGAGGGCCGCGCCGCCGGTCGCGGCGATCAGCACGACCGGTCCGCGGCGTTCCCGCAGCAGCCAGGTCACGATGCCGATCAGCAGTCCGGCACTGAGCGCGAGGAAACCGTAGATGGCGAGGTCGTCGAAGCGGTGCCAGCTCTCCAGCTCCAGCGGCGCGAGACCGCCGTGGTCGTTGATCACCCGCATCCGTTGCGGCGGCGCGAGCCGCGACCACAGCCAAGCCAGCGGGAAACCGAGCAGGCCGGCCGTGGACAGGACGCTGACCGCCGGCAGCAGGTCGGCCTTGACGACGACCTTGGGATACGGGCGCCTCGGCTTCGGCAGCACGGGCACCGACCAGGGGTCGGGCACGCTGGAAGACAGGTGTGCCGGCTTGCCCGACGTCTCGCCCAACCCGGACTCCTCACTCACGCTGCTTGTGCAGAGCGTAACGAATGACGGCCCCAGCGCACGCAACCCGGCACGCGTCTCCCGCGTTTCGTCCTCTGAATGCGGTAGTTGCCCGCGCAAGGACCGCATTCAGAGGACGAAAAGCGGCAAATCAGCCGACGAGTTCGCCGTGACGGCTGCATCGGGCCGTCCAGCCCACCGGGGTGATCTGGACGACCATCCGCCGCGCGCAGAACGTGCAGTAGCGCGGCGGTTCGAGTGCCGTTCTCGGGTTGTGGCAGGCAGGATGTTCCGCGCCACCGTCGGCCGTCTGTCCACAGTGGACGCAGAACGCCGGTCGGTCAGAGGACGTCACTGATCGCCTTCACCGGCATCTTCAGCTCGTCGAGCATCTCCAGGTCCGCGGTGGCCGGGCGGCCGAGGTTGGTCAGGTAGTTGCCGACGATGATCGCGTTGATGCCGCCGAGCATGCCCTGTTTGGTGCCCAGGTCGCCGAAGGTCAGCTCACGGCCGCCGGAGAAGCGGAGCAGCGGACGGGGCATCGCCAGCCGGAACGCGGCCACGGTGCGCAGCGCGTCCTTGCCCTCGACGATCTCGTAGCCCTCGTACGGCGTCCCCGGCTGCGGGATGAGGAAGTTCATCGTGCACTCGTCCGGGTTCAGCTCGGCGAGCTGCGCGGCGAACTCGGCGCGCTGTTCGACGCTCTCCCCCATGCCGATGATGCCGCCACAGCAGACCTCCATGCCCGCCTCGCGGATCATGCGCAGGGTCTCCCAGCGCTCTTCCCACGTGTGCGTGGTGACGACGTTCGTGAAGTGCGAACGCGCGGTCTCCAGGTTGTGGTTGTAGCGGTGCACGCCCATCTCGACGAGCTCGTCGACCTGTTCCTGGGTGAGCATGCCGAGCGAGCAGGCGATCTGGATGTCGTTGCCGTCCTCGCGGATGGCCTTGATCCCCTCGCGGACCTGCGAGAGCAGCCGCTTGTCGGGGCCGCGGACGGCGGCGACGATGCAGAACTCGGTCGCGCCGGTCTCGGCGGTCTGCCGGGCGGCCTTGACCAGGCCGGGGATGTCCAGCCACGCCGATCGCACCGGCGTCGGGAACCGGCCGGACTGCGAGCAGAAGTGGCAGTCCTCGGGGCAGCCGCCGGTCTTGAGGCTGATGATGCCTTCGACCTCGACCTCGGGGCCGCACCAGCGCATCCGGACCTCGTGGGCCAGCGCGAGCAGGTCGGTCAGGTGGTCGTCGCCGAGCCGCAGGACTTCGAGGATCTGCTCTTCGCCGAGCCCGACACCACGCTCGAGGACCTGGTCACGCGCCACGGCGAGGATGTCGACTGTCTCCGGGGCTGTGGTCACGGGGCGGCTCCTGTTCGGGGTGGGGCGGTGAAGCGAAGGCACATCATCGTGCACGACCGGGCGCCTCGGCCACAGCGACGCAGATCACTTCTGGGCCGACGCGCGGCCGACGAAGCATTCCGGGTCGAACTCCCCGCCGAACCACGGCGAGAGACCCGCCCTGGCCTTGGCGGCGAACTCCTCGGGCTCGGCGTCCCCGAGGCCGGCGGGCAGCACGCCCAGCAGTGGCGCACCGGCCGCGACCGGCAGGTCCTGCAGGTTCGACACCGACGCCAGGTCCGGGTCTTCCGGCCACGAGCCGATGATGACCCCGGCGACGGTGAGCCCGCGTTTGGTCGCGACCTCGGCTGTCAGGGCTGTCGCGTTGAGCGTGCCCAGCCCGGCCTCGGCCACGACGATGACCAGCGCGCCGAGCGACCAGGCGACGTCGGCGAGCGAAGCGCCGTCGGCGTCGAACCGGACCAGCAGACCGCCCGCGCCCTCGATGAGCGTGAGGTCGTGCTCGCCGTTGAGGTCGCTCGCGGCCGCGGCGATCTCGCTCGGAGGCAGCGTCGGCAGGCCCGAAAGCCTGGACGCCGCCTCCGGTGACAGGGGATCCGGGTATCTCCGCAGTTCACGAGTGGTGACGGGACCGGCGAGCCGGAGGACGTCGGCGAGATCACCCGGCTCGTCCGGGCCGACCCCGGTCTGCGCCGGTTTCAGCACGGCGACGCGTTGGCCCTGCCCGGCGGCCAGCGCGGCGATGGCGGCGGTGGTGATCGTCTTGCCGACACCTGTACCGGTACCGGTTATGACCAGCATGCTCACGTGGGTTGAATCTAGTCTGCGGGGCGCAGCCCCTCCGTTGAGGGTGGTGGCGGGGCGGGGTCCGGGCTAGTGGGTCGGACTGGAAGAGGGCTGAAGGGGACCATCCCCGCATGCGATCGGGTGAAGGACGCTTTGGCCCCATCGCATGCGGGTAAGGCGTCCTTCAGCCCCCGGACGCGGTCACGGCACCGACCGGAGTGAACGCCGGGCTCTCGTCGTCCGACAGGTAGACCTGCGCCGCTCCGACGTCGAAGTACATCCCGGTCAGGTGCAGCTCGCCGCGCGCCTCCGCCTCGGCGATCAGCGGGTAGTGGCGCAGGTGCTCCAGCTGCTGCAGCACGTTCTGCAGTGCCAGCCGGTTGACCTCGGCGTCCGGGCGTTCGCCGTCGAGGTCAACCGAGACCGCGCGCTTGGCGCTCGGCTCGGCGTGCTTCAGCCAGGAGGCCAGCATCGGCGCGCCGTCGGGGGCGCCGGTGGCCAGCGCCTGCATCGCGCCGCAGCCGGAGTGCCCGCAGACCACGATCTCGCGCACCTTGAGCACGCCGACGGCGAATTCGACGGTGGCGCCCATCGACGGGTCGGCCCGGCGGGCGGGCACCAGGTTCCCGATGTTGCGGACGGTGAACAGGTCGCCGGGACCGCTGGTGGTGATCATGTTCGGCACGATCCGCGCGTCACCGCAGGTGATGAACAGCGTGTGCGGCGACTGCCCGCCCGCCAGCTTGCTGAGCGCGGGCTGCATGAGCGCGGCCGTGCGCCGCTGGAACTCGGTCGCCCCGCGCAGCGTCGGCCCACCGCGCTGACCGGGCACTTCGACGTCCTTGACCTGCCAGTCGGACCACGGCGCGAGGAACCTCGGCACCGACCGCATCGCGTCCGTCCTGGTCAGGGTCGGGTCGCCGGACTTGCCGTTGGCGAACCACGGGTGCCCGACCTCGTCGACGGTCACCTCACCGCCGGTGCGTTCGTGCCCCTGCTGCCAGTTCGAAAGGCTCTCGAAGGCGGCGTGGTCGAGGTAGTCGACGACCAGCTCCAAGGTCACCTTCGCGCCGTCAGGCACTGTCGCGAGCACGCGGCTGAGCCTCGGCACCGAAAGGAACGTCAGGACACCTTCGACCACGACGCGCCATTCGTCGCCGTCGCGTTCGGCGTGGATCCCGGACCACACCGTGCGCCGCAGCATCAGCAGTACCGAAAGCGCGATACCGAGCAGGACACCCGTGAGCAGGTCGAAGACGACGACACCGGCGAGCGTCACCAGGTACAACCCCAGGTCGCCGTGTTTGAGGACCTGCTTCATGTGCCCGGGGTTCACGAGTTTCGCGCCGACGTGGACGAGCAGACCGGCCAGCGCGGCGAGCGGGATGTTCTGGATCAGCCCGGCGAACGCGGCGACGAACACCAGGATCCAGATCCCGTGCAGGATCGCCGAACCGCGGGTGCGGGCGCCGGCGGCGACGTTGGTCGAGCTGCGGACGATCACGCCGGTGACCGGAAGGCCGCCCAGCGCGCCGGAGGCCATGTTCGCGGTGCCCTGCCCGATCAGCTCGCGGTCGAGGTTCGACCGCGGTCCGGTGTGCATCTTGTCGACAGCGACGGCCGACAGCAGGCTTTCCACACTGGCGATCAGGGCGATGGTGATGACCGCGACGGCGAACGCGCCCCAGCCGGCGTCCGGGAACTCAGGTGCGAAGCGGATGTTGAGCAGGTCACCCGGCAGGTTGACGCGGGGCAAAGTCATCCCGGCGGCGACGGACAGCACGGTCACCAGGCCGATCGCGGCGAGCGGGCCGGGCACCTTGCGGACGGCCTTGGGCAGCCGCGGCCACAGCAGCAGGATGCCGATGGTGAGCACACCGATCAGCGCGGCGGTGTCGTGGTGGCCGACGATCTGCGCGGGCAGTTCGGCGATGTTCTTGAGCGCGGAACTCTGCGCCGTTCCACCCAGCACGACGTGGAGCTGGCCGAGGACGATCGTGACCCCGATACCGGCGAGCATGCCGTGCACGATGGCGGGCGAGATCGCGAGCGCCGCGCGGGCGATGCGGCTCAGCCCGAGCAGGATCTGGAGCCCGCCCGCCGCGACGGTGATCGCACAGGTGGTCGCCCAGCCGAAGGTCGCGATCGTCTCGGCCATGATCACCGTCAGTCCGGCGGCCGGGCCGCTGACCTGAAGCGGGGAGCCGCCGAGGGCCCCGGCGACCACACCTCCCACCACGGCCGCGATCAGCCCCGCGACGATCGGCGCCCCTGACGCGAGAGCGATCCCGAGTGAAAGCGGGACGGCGACGAGGAACACCACCAACGAGGCGGGCAGGTCGTGACGAAGCACGGCAAGAGGTTTCTTCGTGGACACCAACATGATCACCAGGAAACTGGTGATTTGTCCGCTATGCACCACCTGATCGAGTGAACATCGTCCCTCAGGCGGGTGGCGTGGCCCACTTTCGGGCTGTTTCGTTGCCTGGAGATGGCGTTGATGTTGCGAAAAGCTTTGCGGGGTCCCAAATCCTGGGAAGTACTGATCGGCCGCCCGGTCAAGTGGATCTACGCTTCAACGCCGCTTTGGCTGTTAGGTCAGGGCCTTCGGGATCGCCACGTTCGCCCCACACGCACCAGCAGTCACAGCGGCCGTGCGTGAAGGACCCCTTCACGCGGCTCAGCCGAGGAAACTCGACCTCCACACCTCCCAAGTACGTGAAGGCCCCCTTCACAGCGCCAGGCGCAATGAAGGGGGCCTTCACGTACATCAGGCACTCAAAGCGGCGGTAACGCCTCGGTCCAGTCCTCGTGAGTGGCAAGTGGGGTTAGAACGACACTTGCCACTCACGACCCCCCCCCCCCCCCCCCCCCCCCCCCCCCCCCCCCCCCCCCCCCAACCCCCCCCCCCCCCCCCCCCCCCCCCCCCCCCGACCCACGCCCCAGACAGAACGCATTTATGATAAATGCGTCACTTCAGGCGCCAGAAGGGCGAAACCGGCCCCACCCCGGCCCCCAGCGGGTACGACTCCGCCACGCACCGCTCGATGAACCGCTTCCCCTCGGCGACCGCCGTCGGCACGTCGGCCCCCTTCGCCAGCGAAGACGTGATCGCCGAAGCCATCGTGTCCCCGCCGCCGTGCGTGTTCCGCGTGTCGAACCGCGGCCCGCTCAGCTCCACCCAAGAAGTGCCGTCGGACAACAGATCGACGCAGTCTTGAGCGGCGTCGAGATGCCCGCCCTTCACCAGCACCCACGCCGAACCGAACTCCAGCAGCGCTTCCGCCGCCTCCCGCTGGGTCGCGGGCCCGGTCACCTCGACGCCGGTCAGCAGTCGTACCTCGTCGAGGTTCGGCGTGATCAGCGTGGCGCGCGGGAACAACTCGGTGCGGATCGCCTCCAGCGCCTCCTCGCGCAGCAACGCGTGCCCGGTCATCGAAGCGGCCACGGGATCCACGACGAACGGAGTGCCCGACGAGCGTCCTATGTGGACTTCATCGAGCGTCTTCGCGACGGCGTTGATGATCTCGGCCGTCGCGAGCATCCCGGTCTTCGCCGCGTCGACGCCCATGTCCCCGGCGACGGCCTTGATCTGGCCGGTGACGACGTCGACCGGGACCTCGCTGAAACCCTGCACGCCCAGCGAGTTCTGCACGGTGACCGCGGTGAGCGCGACCAGCCCGTGCACCCCGTTGGCGAAGAAGGTCCGCAGGTCGGCCTGGATGCCCGCACCACCACCGGAATCCGATCCGGCGATGGTGAGGGCCGTCCTGGGTTTGTCCGTCACTGATTGACCACCGGCAGGTAGACCTTGTTGCCCTGCTCGGCGAACTCCTCCGACTTCTCCGACATGCCCGCTTCGATCGCCTCCACAGTGGACAGTCCGTGTTCCTCGGCGTACTTGCGGACGTCCTGGGTGATGCGCATCGAGCAGAACTTCGGCCCGCACATCGAGCAGAAGTGCGCCGTCTTCGCCGGTTCCGCGGGCAGGGTCTCGTCGTGGTACGCGCGGGCGGTGTCCGGGTCCAGCGACAGGTTGAACTGGTCGTTCCAGCGGAATTCGAAGCGGGCCTTGGAAAGCTCGTCGTCCCAGTCCTGCGCGTACTGGTGCCCCTTGGCGAGGTCGGCGGAGTGCGCGGCGATCTTGTAGGTGATGACGCCGGTCTTGACGTCGTCGCGGTTCGGCAGGCCGAGGTGCTCCTTCGGCGTGACGTAGCAGAGCATCGCCGTGCCGTACCAGCCGATCTGTGCCGCGCCGATGGCCGAGGTGATGTGGTCGTACGCCGGCGCGATGTCGGTCGCGAGCGGGCCGAGGGTGTAGAACGGCGCCTCGCCGGTCAGCTTCTCCTCGAGTTCGACGTTTTCCTTGATCTTGTGCATCGGCACGTGGCCGGGGCCCTCGATCATCACCTGGACGTCGTGCTCGCGGGCGATGTGCGTGAGCTCGCCGAGGGTCTCCAGTTCGGCGAACTGCGCGCGGTCGTTCGCGTCGGCGATCGAGCCGGGGCGCAGGCCGTCGCCGAGGGAGAACGTGACGTCGTACTCGCGCAGGATCTCGCAGAGTTCGGCGAAATTGGTGTACAGGAACGATTCCTTGTGGTGCGCGAGGCACCACGCCGCCATGATCGAGCCGCCTCGCGAGACGATGCCGGTGACCCGGCGCGCGGTCAGCGGGATGTAGCGCAGCAGCACCCCGGCGTGCACGGTGACATAGTCGACACCCTGCTCGCACTGTTCGATGATGGTGTCGCGGTAGACCTCCCACGACAGCTTTTCCGGTTCCCCGTTGACCTTTTCCAGCGCCTGGTAGATCGGCACGGTGCCGACCGGGACCGGCGAGTTGCGCACGATCCACTCGCGCGTCTCGTGGATCCGCTTGCCGGTGGAGAGGTCCATGATCGTGTCGGCGCCCCAGCGGGTGGCCCACACCATCTTGTCGACCTCTTCCTCCACAGAGGACCAGACGGCCGAGTTGCCCATGTTCGCGTTGATCTTCACCAGGAACTTCTTGCCGATGATCATCGGCTCGGTCTCCGGGTGCTTGCGGTTGGCCGGGATCACCGCGCGACCGCGCGCGACCTCGTCCCGCACGAATTCCGGCGAGCAGCGCTCGCGTGCCGCGACGTACTCCATCTCGCGGGTGATGACGCCCTGTTTGGCCCAGCCGAGCTGGGTGTTGTGCTCACGACCGTCGGCCCAGCCGGCGCGCAGCCGGTGCAGTCCACTGTGGACATCGATCTGCGCGTCGTCGTCGGTGTACGGGCCGGAAGTGTCGTAAACGTCGAAATGCTCGCCGTTCGAAAGATCGATCCGCCGGACGGGGACCCGGAGACCGGATTCCGTCTGGTGGTAGACCTTCCGCGAACCGGTGATCGGTCCGGTGGTGACGGTCGGCGTGATGGCAGACTCGTTCTCAAGAGTCGTCAACGACGTTCACTCCCTACGCCGGCATTACCCGGTCAGGTTCATGCGGTCGGCGGCGCCGGGTCCCCTAGAAAGACTCCAGCCGCCCTCTCAGCCCGCCATGGTGCGAGCTCCCGCGGTTGTTTGGTTGTGCCCTGACCATGCCACGCCGGGGCCGTCTCAATCAACCCGCCCTCGGGTGGTGACTTGTCGACAGCGTTGGTGGTTCACCGGTTCGGGTCCTGTGCTCGCGGGGGATTCACGACAGAATCCCGGAGGTTCTGCACCGTTACAGAAGTCTGGGGTGGGATATGCGCAAACTCATGCTTCCGGCGTTGGCGGGCGTGCTGATCGCGGGGTTGGTCCCGGCGGCCGCCGTGGCACAGGGTGGTGAAGTGCAGGGCGGTGAGGCGCCCGGTGCGCCCGGCGCCCATCCGAGCTGGCTCCCGGCGAACAAGACCGGCTTCGGCACCGCCCGCGAACGGGCGAGCAACGTCTGGTTCACCCTCCAAGGCGGCCGGATGTCCGAGGTCTACTACCCGGATCTGTCGACGCCGAGCGTCCGCGCGCTCGACCTGGTCGTCACCGACGGGAAGAGCTTCGCGGCCGTCGACTCCTCGGCCAAGGCACAGCAGGTGCGCCGCACCGACGGCCTCACCTACGAACAGACCATCACCGACGACCAGCACCGCTGGAAACTCCGCAAGACCTACGTCACCGACCCAGCGCGCACGAGCGTGCTGATCGACGTCGACTTCGTTTCGCTGACCGGCCGTCCGTACCAGGTGTACGCGGTCGCGGATCCCGACCTCACCAACGAGGGCTCTGACGACTCCGCCCGCACGAGCGGCACGAGCGCGGTGTCGTCCGACGCGAAGACCGCGGCCGCGCTGACCGCGGAACCGGCGTTCTCACGTACTTCCGTGGGCTACGCGGGTTCCTCCGACGGCATCACCCAGCTGACGAAATCGTTCACCCTCAAGGACTACGCGACCGCGGCCAAGGGCAACGTGCGGCTCACCGGGCAGACGTCCGCCGACGGTGTCCGCTCGCGGGACTTCACGCTTTCGCTCGGCATGGGCGCGAAGGACGCCGACGCGCTCACGAACGCGAAAGCCTCGCTGCGACGCGGATTCGCCGACGCCGCCCGTGCGTACGACCGCGGCTGGAAGCAGTACCTCCGCCAGGTGAAGGACGTGCCGTCTTCGCTCAAGACCAAGCAGGAGCGGGACCTCTACCAGGCGTCCGTGCTCATGCTCGCGGCGAGCGAGGACAAGATCCACCAGGGAGCGCTCATCGCGTCGCCGAGCATGCCGTGGCGGTTCGGGAACAACGACCCGGAATGGTCGCCGTCGGGCACGTATCACCTGGTCTGGCCGCGTGACCTCTACCAGATCGCGACAGGCCTGCTCGCCGCCGGCGATCGCGACGCCGCCAACCGGTCGGTCGACTACATGTTCGGCACCCAGCAGCTGCCGGACGGGCACCTGCCGCAGAACAGCCACGTCGACGGCACGCCGTACTGGACGTCCATCCAGCTCGACGAGACCGCGCTGCCGATCGTGCTCGCGCAGCAACTCGGCCGCACCGACGCCAAGACCTGGCAGGGCGTGCGCAAGGCGGCGGAATTCCTGGTGTCCTACAAGGCGGACAACGGGCACGCGTCGCCGTACAGCCAGCAGGAGCGCTGGGAGGAACAGGATGGCTACTCGCCTTCGACGATCGCCGCGGTGATCGCCGGGCTGGTCTGCGCGGCGGATCTCGCCAAGGCGAACGGCGCCGCCGCCGACGCGAAGCGCTACCTCGACACCGCCGACGCGTTCAAGGCGAAACTCACCCGGTGGACGGTGACCACGAACGGTCCGCTGTCGAAGGATCCGTACTTCGTCCGGCTGACCAAGGACGGCGACGCGGACAAAGGCACGAAGTACAACCTCGGCAATTCCAGCGTGACCACGGACCAGCGTGCCGTGACCGACGCCGGTTTCCTCGAACTGGTGCGGCTGGGCATCTACCGGGCCGACGATCCGGTGATCCGCAACAGCATCGCGGTCACCGACGCCGACATCGCGTTCACCACCCCGACGGGGCAGTTCTGGCACCGGTACACGAAAGACGGGTACGGCGAGAAGGCCGACGGCTCACCGTGGGACTACACGTTCCCGGCCGAAAGCCGGACCACTTTCGGGCGACTGTGGCCGCTGCTCGCGGGTGAACGCGGCGAATACGACCTCGCCGCCGGTGACCGGGGTACGGCCGCGAAGCGGCTTCGCGACCTAGGCCGCGTCAGCAGCTCCGGGGACACCATGCCGGAGCAGGTCTGGGACGAGAATGCGCCTTCGGGGCAGACGGGCTTCCCGGCGGGCACTCCGACGGCCTCCGCGACGCCGCTGGCGTGGACGCACGCCCAGTACTTGCGGCTCGCGTGGGCGGTGCAGGCAGGGAAGGTGATCGAGCAGCCTCGGGTCGTGCGCTGCCACTTCCTGGGCTGCTGACCCTCGCGTGACATGAAGGCCCGTTACTCGCAAAATTTGCGAGTAACGGGCCTTTCATAGCGTGCTGGAGGGGTCAGTCGTCGGCGGCCTCGGGCTGCGCCTCCGGCAGCCACGAGTTGCCCGGAACGCCCCACTGGTTCGCCTTGAGCATCTTCTTCGCCGCGCGTGCGTGGCGCCCGACCAGCCGGTCGAGGTAGATGAAGCCGTCCAGGTGGTCGGTCTCGTGCTGCAGGCAGCGCGCGAGGTAACCGGTGCCTTCGACCTCGATCGGATTACCGTCGACGTCGAAGCCGGTGACCTTCGCCCACGAAGCGCGCCCTGTCGGGTACGACTCGCCGGGAGCCGAAAGACAGCCTTCCCAGTCGTCGTCCGGGTCCGGCATCGTCTCCGGGATCTCCGAGGTCTCGAGCTTCGGGTTCACCACGACGCCCTTGTGGCGAGTGCCCTCGTCGTCGGGGCAGTCGTAGACGAACACGCGCTGGTCGAGGCCGATCTGGTTGGCCGCGAGGCCGACCCCTTCGGCGGCGTACATGGTCTCGAACATGTCGTCGACGAGGGTGCGCAGCTTGTCGTCGAACTCGGTGATCTCCCGAGTCGGGTTGTGCAGCACGGGCTCGCCGGCGATCACGATGGGATGGACGGTCACGCGCGCAGTTTAGTCGGACCCTTCTGGTAGACCCTTACCCATGACGCGCCGACGCCGATACCGAGGCCGGGCGCAGGATCCGTGGTCTAATGGCGCCGCGGAATGACAAGCCTGTGGTTTCACGCCGCCGAGCACTGACCTGATTGCGAGGAGTCGGATGGACGCCGCGGAGTCGATGGCCGAGCCCGACCAGCCGTCCCCGTCGGAGACCGTGAACGGCCTCAGCGAGCGCGAGCTCGACATGCTCGCGTTCGAACGTCAGTGGTGGAAGTACGCCGGCGCGAAAGAACAGGCCATCCGTGAACGCTTCTCGATGTCGTCGACACGCTACTACCAGTTGCTGAACCGGCTGCTCGAGAAGACCGAAGCCATGCAGGCCGACCCGATGCTGGTGAAGCGCCTGCGCAAGACGCGAGCGGCCCGGCAGCGCAATCGCGCGGCCCGGCGACTGGGGATCGATCTCTCATGAGTCTGTTTTCGGGTCTGTCCCGGCCGATGAAGGCCGCCGGACTGGCCTTGGTCGGTGTCGCCGTGATCGCCGCCGTGATCGGCGGGATCACCCTGACCAGTGGCGGCGGTGACTCGGACACGGCGACGCCGCCCGGCACGACGCCCACGACCTCGGACGGCGCGACCCCGCCGTCGTCAGAGCCGCCGGGCACGCCTCCGGCCAGCTCACCGCCCGCCTCGTCGGCGCCGCCGTCGAGCGCGCCCGCGAGCTCCGCACCGCCCGGGAGCCAGCCGGGTCAGCCCGGCCAGCCCGGTCCGGGGCAGCCCGGTGGAGACCAGCAGGCATCGCACAAGTGGGTGATGGTGCGCGTCTTCAACAACAGCACGATCCAGGGCCTCGCCGAGCAGGCCGCGAAGGATTTCCGCGCCTCCGGCTGGAATGTCTCCGAGGTCAAGGGCTATCCGGGCAGGCTCCCCGAGACGGTGGCGTACTACCGGCCAGGCACCGACGAGGAAGCGGCCGCGAAGGCGCTCGCACTGGAGTTCGGGTTCCGCGCCGAGCCGAGGTTCAAGGAGATCGAGAACATCGGCCCCGGTGTGATCGTCATCCTCACCAAGGACTACAAGGCCAACGACAAAGACGGCGGCTCCTAGCCAGTACGTGAAAGGGGGCCTGCTTCCTCGCGAGGAAGCAGGCCCTTTCACGTATTCAGGCCTGGTTCTGCGCGTACGCCTCCAGTGCCGCGAGCTGGGCCGGGTCGAGCGACGGCCGCACAGTCTCCGCAGCCTTCGTCAGGTGCGTGGCGGTGACCTCCTTGGCCTCCAGCGACTCACGCATCGCGGTCAGCGCGGCCTCCCGGATCAGCGCCGCGCAGTCCGCCGCCGAGTAACCGTCCAAAGTGGCCGCATACGCCGCGAGGTCCACATCGGACGCGAGCGGCGTGTTCTTGGCGCTGGCGGCCAGGATCGCCTCACGCGCGTGCGCGTCCGGCGGCGGGACGTAGACGCGGCGCTCCAGCCGTCCCGGCCGCAGCAGGGCCGGGTCGACCAGTTCCGGCCGGTTCGTCGCACCGAGCACGACGACCTCGCGCATCGGCTCGACACCGTCCAGTTCGGTCAGCAGGGCCGCGACGACCCTGTCCGACACGCCGGAGTCCGAGGACTGGCCGCGGCGCGGGGCGAGCGCGTCGATCTCGTCGAGGAAGATCAGCGACGGCGCGGCCTCGGCGGCGCGGCGGAACAGTTCCCGCACCGCGCGCTCGGACTCGCCGACCCATTTGTCCATCAGCTCGGCGCCCTTGACCGCGAAGACGTTCAGCGCGCCGGTGCCGGCGAGCGCGCGGACCAGGAAGGTCTTGCCGCCGCCGGGCGGCCCGTACAGCAGCACGCCGCGCGGCGGATCGACGCCGAGGCGGGCGAACGAGTCCGGGTAGCGCAGCGGCCACAGCACCGCCTCGGTGAGCGACTGCTTGACGTCGGTCATGTTGCCGACGTCGTCGAGGGTGAGCCCACCGGTGGCCAGATTGTCCGAAGTGGACATCGAGATGGGGCGGACGGTGGTCAGCGCGTCGAGCAGGTCCTGCTGGGAGATCCGCGGCTCGTCGGCCTCACGCTGCCGCAACGCGGCGCGGAGGGCAGCGTCACGGCGGAGCGCGATGAGGTCGGCGGCCACGAAGCCGGGGGTGCGCTCGGCGATCGGGCCGACGTCGACGCCGGACTCCAGCGGGGCTTCGCGCAGGAGCACACGCAGCAGCTCCGTGCGGGTCTTCGCGTCCGGGAGCGGCAGGCCGAGCTCGCGGTCGAGCAGGTCGGCGGCGCGCAGCCGGGGATCGGCCGACTCGGCCCGCCCGGTGGTGGCGATGATGGCGAAACCCTTGTTGCGCAAGGCCTTGCGCAGGTCATCGAGGACGACCGTCGCGAGCGGCGGCGGCTGGGACGCGGGCAGCAGCGCGTCGATGTCGGTGATCAGCAGGACGGCGGGGCCTTCGTCGCGGGTGGCGTTCTCGATGGCCTCCCGCAGCCGCGCGGCGGCCACGTTCGGGTCGAGGACGGCGATGTTCGGTGCCGCGAGCGACACCACGCGCACCTTCTCGGCCTGCGCAACGGCGCGGACCAGCGTTGCCTTCCCGACGCCCTCCGGCCCGGACAGCAGGACCCCGAGATGCGCCGACGTCCCGAGTTTGGCCAGCAGCTCCGGGCGGTGGAAGGCCAGGTCGAACCATTCGGCGAGCTTGCGCGCGGCCGATTCGGAGCCGGCGAGATCCGACAGCGGAGGCACGGATTCCTCGGCGACCTCGTCGATCTGCTCGTCTTCGACGATCTCGGCGTCGATGAAATCCTCGTGCGGGGTGGCGGGCGTGCTGCGGACCAGTGTCGTCCCGGCACGGGCCGGAGCGGCGGCGGGCTCGGCCTCGCCGGTGCGGGCGCCGTCACGCCAGCTGACCACAGTGGACGGTCCGACGGCGACCGGTCCCGACGGCTCGGTGGCGGTGACCGTGAGCAACTCGTTCGTCCACGTCATGCCGATGGCGCGGGAAAGCTGGCCGCGGACAGCGGGGACGTCGGAGCCCGGCGCGGGCGCGAGATCCTGGGGGAGCAGGGAAACCGCGTCTCCGACGGTCAGCACCTTGCCGATCAGGGCGAGCCGAAGGGTGTGCGGGGAGAGCGACACGCTCGCCATCCGCGAACCCGACACGGTGACCGTCTTCGCCGCCGACACCTCTGCCGGTGCGACGACCACCTCCGAGCCCTCGGTCACGCCGAGGTTCGACATCGTGACGTCGTCGAGGAGGATCACGCCGGGGATCCCCGCCGCGTCGGACGGGGCGGCCAGCGCCGAGCTGACCCGCGCGCCGGTGACGCGAACCGCGTCCCAGGCCATCAAGCCGAGCGCGTCGAGGACTTCGGGGTGCAGCCGGACGACGCCGCGGCGGGAGTCCAAGGCGGACGGGGTGTGCCGGACGGTCAGCGTGATCTGGGGTGCGCTCACCCCGCCACCCTATCTACGCGGACCGGTCCCAGCGGTCGAAGGACAGGATCTCCCGGGCGGGTCGCCGGGCGGCGGGGGAGAAGTCGCGCTGGGTCGTGTACGCGACGGCGAGCAGGCTGATCTGCGCGACGTCGCCGGGGATCCCGAGCAGTTCGGCGACCTCGGCCTCGCGTGCGGGCAGGTGGTACGCGCACATCGAGCTGCCGAGCCCCTTCGACCGCAGCGCGAGCTGGAAGCTCCAGATCCCCGGGTACACCGAGCCGTAGTAGCCGTTCTGGACGACGGGGTCCGACGGCGGGCGGCCGATCATGCAGGGGATCGCGAGGGCCGGGACGCGCGCGAGGTTGTCGACGAGGTGGCGGGCCGACCGCATGACGGCTTCGGTAGTCAGGTGGCCGTACTTCGCCATGGTCGGGATCGCCTCGGCGCGGACGATCTCCGCGATCTCCGTGCGCAACTCCGGGTCGCGGACGATCACCCAGCGCTGGGCGTCGAGCAGCATGCCCGCGGCCGGCGCCTGCTGCGCGACGCGGACGCAGTCTTCGAGCAGCCCTTCTTCGACCGGCCGGTCGAGGTCGAGCTTGCGGCGGACAGAGCGGGTGGTGGTGAGCAGGGTTTCGGTGTCCATGACATCCCTCCAGGTGACTTACGACGTAAGCATACGATGTAAGTACTTACGGCGTAAGGGGGTGCCGGTAAAGTGGGACACATGGCGCTGAGCAGGGAGAAGGTGCTCGACGCCGCTTTGCGGCTGGCGGGCGAGCACGGACTGGCCGGACTTTCGATGCGGAAGCTGGCCGCAGACGTCGGCGTGGAGGCGATGTCGCTCTACAACCACGTCGCGAACAAGGGCGACCTGCTCGACGGGCTGACCGCGCGGGTCTTCGAGAGCGTGCCGCTGCCCGAGCCCGGGCCTTGGGACGAGCGGCTCCGGGCGCTCACCCATGGCCTGTACACGGCCTTTTCGCGGCATCCGGTGGTGGTGCGGGCGCTGGCGACCGACGCGGCGAACCCACGTTCGGCGGGTGCGCTGAAGTTCATCGACGCGATGTTCGCGGCGCTGCTGGACGCCGGACTGGACGAGCGCGGTGCCGCGCGGGGTTACCGATCGCTGATCGGGCTGGTGTTCGGCGCCGTGCTGACCGAGACGGTGGGGCTTTCCGGCGTTCCGGACCCTTCGGATCTGGAGCGGGCCGAACCGGTGGTGGCGTGGTTCCAGCGGTCGGTGACGGCGGACGGGCTGCCTTCGCTGCACCGGGCGCTGCCGTCACTGCTGGACGGCGACTGCTTGGCGGACTTCGAATTCCAGCTGGACTTGGTGATCGGCGGCCTGCGCGCTTCGGTGCGCTGAGCCCTCCCGGCTCGGGGCGTCTTGCTCCGGATGTCATGAAAGGGTCGTTCAGGACATTTTTCGTCCTGAACGACCCTTTCATGACACTTCACGCCAGGCGCCCGGTCCGTGCCCCGGCGGATGTCGCGAAAGCCACTTTCGGGACACCTGACGTCCCGAAAGTGGCTTTCGCGACGCTCGAAGCCGACACCTGGGCGAGCGGTTACCCCCAGGTTGTCCACAGGGGCACCCGCTTGTGGACAACTCTCGTCCGTCGCCCCCATTTCGCCAGTCCCCGTCAGGGGGTGCCGATACGCTGGGCGCGGGGCCGTCCCCCAGGGATGGGTGGGGGGCTGGGAGTGGGGGTTCAACCGTGATTCAGGCGCAGATCAGCGCTTTCGGAGGCCGATCCGCCGCCACGAGCGGCGCCGCGGGCCCCGGCTGCCGTCCCGGTCCTTGTCGTTGGTGAGGGTGCGCGGCGCGCGCGCGACGTGCTGTTCGCCCCGTTGTAGCCGGACACGCTGGGCGGCACCGGCCACCACGCGTCGCAGCGGCGGGCGCAGGCCCAGCCGTCGGCGGCTCGAAGAGCGCCGGATCGCGCGCCGTTCGCGAGGCGGCGCCATCCATGCCTCCGGGTGACCGGCCAGCCAGCGTTGCCGGTACATCGAGTACGGGATGTGCGCCAGGTACAGCACCAGCGCGATCGCCAGCGCCATCAGCGGGAACTGGATGATCGCGGCGGCCAGCAGGCCCACCCCGACCAGCAGTGGCGCGATAGCCTTCGCCGGCGCCTTCACAGTCTTCAGCGAAAGCGTCGGGATCCTGCTGATCAGCAGCGCGGCGACGGCGATCGTCCACACCCACACCGTGTACTGATGCGACCACCAGCCCTTCCCGAACTGCAGCTCCAGGATCAGCGGCAGCATCGCCAGCAGGCCACCGGCGGGCGCGGGCACCCCGACGAAGAACTCGCCCGCGTACGGCGGTTGTTCGGTGTCCTCGATCAGCGTGTTGAACCGCGCCAGCCGCAGGATCATGCACACCGCGAAGATCAGCGACGCCACCCAGCCGATCCGCTCGCCCTCGGCATGCCAGACGTAAAGCACCAGCGCGGGAGCGACACCGAACGAGATGCCGTCGGACAGCGAGTCGAGCTCCTGCCCCATTTTCGACGTCGCGTCCAGCAGCCGCGCGATCCGGCCGTCCAGACTGTCGAGCACCGCGGCGATCCCGATCGACGCGATCGCCATCGGATAGTTGCCGATCAGCGCGAACTGCACCGACGACAGACCGGCGCACAGAGCGAGCACCGTGATGGCGTTCGGCAGCAGCCGCACGCCGGGAGTGGTCACGCGGACCATGGATCAGCCTTCCGAGTGCGGCGCCGAGGGCAGCTCGGCGATCGGGGTCTCGCCGCCGATCGTGCGCTGGCCCTTCGAGACGAGGACCTTGCTGCCCGGAGGCAGGTACAGGTCGACTCGCGAGCCGAAGCGGATGATGCCGTACGTCGAACCGACGCCGACCTTGTCACCCTCGCGGATCTCGCAGAGGATGCGCCGCGCCACCAGCCCGGCGATCTGCACCACGACGAGCTCGTGGCCGTCTTCGGTGCGCATGAGCACGGAGTTGCGCTCGTTGTCCTCGCTCGCCTTGTCCAGGTCCGCCGACAGGAACTTCCCGGGCCGGTACGCGACCCGCTCGATCACACCCGACGCCGGGATCCGCTGGACGTGCACGTCGAACACCGACAGGAACACGCTCACCCGCATCCGCGGTTCGGCGGACAGCCCCAGCTCGGGCGGCGGCACGGCCTCCTCGATCAACGAGACCAGACCGTCCGCCGACGCGACCGCGAGGCCGGACTGGGCGGGCGGCACACGCTTCGGCTCACGGAAGAACGCGGCCGTGGCGGCCGTCGCGAGCGCGCCGACGACACCGAGGCGCTTGGAGAACCTCCGCAGCACCAGCGTCGCGGCGAGACCGCCGAACACGAACGGCCTGCCGGCCGGGTGCATCGGCGGAACGGTCTCGCGGGCCAGCTTCACGGCGTGCGCGAGTGGGTTTCCAGTGGATTCCGGCCGGTTGCCGCTCATTGGTCGGGTTCACCGCAGTTCGTGTCGGGGGGTTGGGGCAGGAAGAGCCACCACGCTACCGCCCTGTCCGGGGCCGGGCCGTGGCCTCCCCCGGAAGGGTTTCCCCGGCCCGGGTGGGAGGGACCACATCCCGGTAACGGAAGGTCGAAATAAGCGATAACTCTAGGTAATTGACGCCGACAGACGACTTTGAGGACCCGCTAATGCCCGCCAGCCCGGACTCCGCAGGCGAGCGACTCGCCGAGCTGTTCCGAGCCTGGAAGAGGGACATTTCGGCGGCGCCCATGCCGTTGCTCGTCGACCCCGTCCGCGCCGCCTCGCTCATCGCCGAGGCGCGAGCGTCCGGATGCATATGCCCCCCGACGGCACATGCACCCGGACGCGGCCACTGGAACTGAGCGAACGTCCCACTCTAGTTCGCCGGACGCCCGTGATCACCGGTCGCGAGAAAACCGTTACCAACGGTCACTCCGCGATCACCGGCGATACGGCGGCTGAGAGTCGCGCCGCCCCGAGCCGCGCACCAGTCGCAGCAGGGCGAGCAGCACGATCGAACCGAGAATGGCGACACCGAAGCTGGGGAAGTCGAACTCGAAGCTCCGCTCGGTCCCCGTCGCGAGTCGGTAGATGAAACCGCCCAGCGCCGCGCCGAGCACGCCGATCAGGATGCTGAACAAGCAGCCGCCCCGCCGGTCCGGCCCGCCCACCACGATGTTGGCCAGCCAGCCGGCGATGGCGCCGAACACGATCCACGAGAAGAAACCCATGCCCCGAGATTACCGACGCGGATGGAGTAGCGCACAAGAGGACTTGTGCAAGAACTCTTGTGCAACTACTGTTGTGCGTTATGGCCGACCGCGATGTCCACGAAGTCCACGATTCGAAGGTGCTCGCCGCGATGTCGCATCCGCTGCGGCGCCGCCTGCTCGACGTCCTCCGCCTCGACGGCCCCTGCACGGCGTCCGTCCTCGCCGAGCGGACCGGGCAGGCGGTCGGGAACGTCAGCCACCACCTGAAGGTGCTGGCCGCCGGCGACCTGGTCGAGGAAGCCCCGGAGCTCGCCCGCGATCGGCGCGAGCGCTGGTGGCGCCGCGTGGGGTACGCGGTTTCCTGGTCGCCGTCGGACTTCCCCGACGACCCGGTCGCGGCCGCCGCCGAATCCCTCGCCCTCGAACGCCAGGTTTCCATGGCGCGCCAATGGTTCGCCGAACGCGAGACCTATCCCGAAGAGTGGCATCGAGCCGCCTTCGCCACCGACAGCTGGGCGAAGATGTCGGTCGCCGAACTGGCCGAACTCGAGCAGAAGGTCCACGAGCTGATCAAGTCCTACAGCGGCCGTGAGCTCCCCGACGACGGCCAGGAACGCCGCCCCGTCTTCATCTCCACCCGAGCCGTCCCGGCCCGGCCGTGACCGCCCGCGAACGCGGCGGATTGCTGCGCTCCCGGGATTTCCGGCTGCTGTGGACCGGCGAGACGACCAGCGTGCTCGGCAGTTCGATCGCCGTCGTCGCGCTGCCGCTCGTCGCGGTCGTCACCCTGCAGGCGAGCACGTTCGCGATCGGGCTGCTGACCGCGGCCGCCTGGCTGCCGTGGCTGCTGATCGGCCTGCCCGCCGGCGCCTGGGTCGACAGATGGCCGAAACGGCCGGTCATGCTGGCGTGCAACACCTTCTCCATGCTGGTGTTCCTGAGCGTCCCGATCGCCGCGTGGGCCGGCCTGCTCACGATGACCCAGCTGCTCGTCGTCGCTTTGGCGGGTGGCGCCGCCAAGGTGTTCTTCAACGTCGCATACCGCGCGTACCTGCCCTCGCTGGTCGACAAGGAACAGCTTCAGGAAGCCAACGAAAAGCTTCAGGGCAGCGAATCCGTCGCGCAGATCGGCGGACCCGGGCTCGCAGGTCTACTCGCGCAGGGTTTCGGCGCGGTCACCGGAGTGCTCGCCGACGCCGTCAGTTTCGGGATTTCCGTGCTGTGCCTGCGATCCATCCGGTACCGCGAGCCCGAACGCCCGGCGAAGAAACGCTCGCGGCTGCGGGACGAGATCCGCGACGGCCTCGCGTTCGTCGTCCACGACCCGTACATGCGTGTCCTCGCGGTCTTCGGCGCTGTCTCGAACGTCGCGCTCATGGGCTACCAGTCGATCGAGGTCGTGTTCCTCGTCCGCGAACTCGGCGTGGAGGCGGGAACCGCCGGGCTGGTGCTCGCGCTCGTCGGCGCGGGCGGCGTCTTCGGTGCCGCGCTTTCGGGCAAACTCGCCGCGAGGATCGGCACCGCGCGCGCTTTCGTGTTCAGCGAGGGGGCCGGAGCGCTCGTGATGTTGCTGGGCCCGCTGGCGAACGGCGGCTGGGGGCTCGCCCTCTTCGTCGTCGCCGGGTTTTCGCTCAGCGCCGGTGTCGTCGGCTCGAACGTCCTCAACGCCACCTTCAAACAGCGCTACGTCCCGGCGGAGATGTTCGGCCGGGTCACCGCGAGCATGTCCATGCTGAGCCTCGGCGCGATCGCGCTCGGCGGCCTGCTCGGCGGGCTCCTCGGCGAGATCGTCGGCGTGCGGCAGACCCTGGGGATGATGGCCGGACTGGAGGTCGTCGCCGTCTTCGCCCTGCTGTTCACGCCGATCGGACGGCTCCGCGACTTCCCCACGGATCGCGTTTAGCCCGCTAAACGCGATCCGTGGGGCGGGGCGCGTCAGAGGAGCAGGACGGTCACTTCGTCGCCTTGCTCGGCCGAGTCCACGTCCTCCGGCAGCACGATCAGGCAGTTCGCCTGCGTGAACGACGCCAGCAGATGCGAGCCCGGCCCGCCCCGCGGTCCGACGATCCCGGTGACCTCACCCTCGGAAGGCGTGTAGAAGCCCCGCCGGAACTGACGCCGCCCGGCGGGGGACTTCATCGCCTCGGTCAGCCGGGCCCGCACCTGCTGCCTGTCGACACCTGTATGTCCCATCGCCGCCAGCAACGCCGGCCGCAGGAACGCTTCGAACGAAACGAGGACGCTCACCGGGTTGCCCGGCAACGTCACCACCGGCACCCCGTTCCACCGCCCGCAGCCCTGCGGCCCGCCCGGCTGCATCGCGACCTTCCGGAACTCCACGCCCTGCCCGGTCAGCGCGTCCTTCACCACTTCGTACGCGCCCGCGCTGACCCCGCCCGAGGTCACCAGCAGATCCACGTCCGCCAGCCGCGGCTCGATCACCGCGCGGAACTCGTCCACGTCGTCGACGACACTGCGCACGACCTCGGCCTCGCCGCCGAGCGCGCGGATCGCGGACGCCAGCATGATGCTGTTCGACTCGTAGATCTGCCCGTGCCGCAACGGTTCCGGCGCGTCGACGAGTTCGGTCCCGGTGGACACGACGAGCACCTTCACCGGCCTGAACACGGGGACCTCGGCGAGCCCGACGGCCGCCGCGAGCCCCAGTTGCGCCGGGCCCAGCACCGTCCCCGCCGAAAGCGCCACTGTGCCCTCGACGACGTCTTCGCCCAGGCGCCGGATGTGCGCGCCCAGGACGGCCGTCCTGAGGATCCGGACGTCCGTCACGCCGCCGTCCGTGTGCTCCACCATCACCACCGCGTCGGCGCCGGGCGGCAACGGGGCGCCGGTCATGATCCGGTGCGCCGTCCCCGGCTCCAGCTTCCCGATCTCGATGCGGCCCGCGGGGATGTCGTCGGCGACCGGCAGCGTCACAGGTGTTTCCGCGACGTCCTCGGCGCGGACGGCGTAACCGTCCATCGCGGAATTGTCGAACGGCGGCAGCGAAACCCCCGCGTGCACATCTTCGGCCAGGACGAGCCCGGCGGCGGAGGCGAGCGGAAGGCGGATGACGGGGGCGTTTCCGAGCAGGCCGGTGACGGTCTCACGGTGGGCGTCGACGGAGATCACGCCGACCATCCTCCCGCCTCGGGGCCCGCATGCAACACTCTGCGCGTCACAACGAACCACCGGGGAGAAGAAGACATGCAGGTTCAGATCCGTCACCAGCCATCGTTCGCGGTGGCAAGGCTCACGCTCGCGCCGGGCGAACCGGCGCAGGTCGAGTCCGGCGCGATGATGGCGACGAGCTACGGCGTGCAGGTCCAGTCCCAGGCACAGGGCGGCATCATGAAGGGCCTCGGCCGCGCCTTCCTTTCGGGCGAGTCCTTCTTCATCTCCACCTACACCGCCCCGCAGAACGGCGGCTGGGTCGACGTCGCCGCGAACCTGCCGGGCGACATGCAGGTCATCAACCTCGACGGCCGCACCGGCTGGTGCGTCACCCGCGGCTCGTGGCTCGCGTCGTCCCACAGCGTGCAGACCGAGACCAAATGGGGCGGGCTCAAGAACCTCGTCGGCGGCGAGGGCGGCTTCCTCACGCACGCGACGGGACAGGGCCCGCTGGTCGTGGCCTGCTACGGCGCGCTGGAGACGGTCACCCTCCAGCAGGGCGAGGTGATCACCATCGACACCGGGCACGTCGTCGCGTTCGCCGACACCGTGCAGTACCAGATCCGCAAGGTCGCCACCGGCGTCATCCAGTCGATGAAGAGCGGTGAAGGCCTCGTCTTCGACTTCGCCGGACCGGGCCAGCTGCTCACCCAGACCCGCAACCCGTCGGCGCTGTCCGCCTGGGTGATCGCCCAGGTCCCCGCCCGCTGAGCGCATGCGGATCCAGACGAGGCACACCCCGAACTTCGGGGTCGCACGCGTGCTGTTGTCCCCCGGCGAGGCCGTCCAGGCCGCCGGGGACACCATGCTGGCCAGCAGTTTCGGCATCACCGAAACGGTGCCCGCGCGCGGCGGCTCCCGGGCGGGCAAGGCGGCCCCGTCGGTGTTCAACGCGCCCGAGGGCGGCGGCTGGATCGACTTCGCGCCGCTGACCGCCGGCGACGTCTACCCGCTGGAGTTCACCGGCGGCGCGGGCTGGTGCGTGAGCCGGGACGCGATCCTCGCCCGGCCGGCGACCATCCGGCAGGACCCAGGCTGGGCGCCGCTGCAGAAGCTCTTCGGCGCCGATTCCGGTTTCCTGGAGCACTACAGCGGAAGCGGTCCGCTCGTGCTGGCCGCGCAAGGCCCTGTCGACGCCTTCGAACTCACCGCGGGCGAACTCGTCACCGTGCGGCCGGACTTCCTGCTGGCCTACCCGGACACCGTGCAGTGCCGTCTCCGCGCCGTCGACCAGTCCGGACCGCAGTCGGTCCGCACCGGCGAAGGGCTCGCGCTGGACTTCGCAGGACCAGGACGCGTCCTCGTGCAAGCGCGCAACAGGCGGCTTTCTCGCGGCTGACCTTGGGACGAATTGAGCATTGCCGCCGCCGGTAATTCGGGTAGCGTGAACTGCACTCGAAACCGCCGTCCGGGGCAGGCAGGGTCGGCGGGCCCCGTGCTGAGGGAGTGCGCCGTGGCAGTCGGCACCGTCAAGTGGTTCAACTCGGAAAAGGGCTACGGATTCATCGAATCCACCGAAGGGCCCGACGTCTTCGTCCACTACTCGGCCATTCAGGCCGATGGATTCCGGACGCTCGACGAGGGTGATCGCGTGGAATTCGAAGTCCAGTCCGGGCGTGACGGGCGGAGTCAAGCAGCGGACGTACGCAAGGTCTCCTAGGAAGACTTCGGCCGACCCCCGGCGGCCCCGGGAACTGGCGCGTTAGGCTGCGCTGCGTGACAGGCGATGAGTCGGGGGACCTGACCGGTCGCCGGCTGGGCAACTACCGCATCGACGGTGTGCTCGGCAAGGGCGGCATGAGCGTGACCTACAAGGCCACGGACGTGCGGCTCGGACGCAAGGTGGCACTGAAGGTCATCGGTGATCACCTCGGGGCCGACGCCGAGTTCCGCGAACGCTTCGTCGACGAGGCGCGGAACACGTCCGCGATCGACCATGCCAACGTCGTGCCCTTGTACGACTTCGGCGAGCTCGAAGGCATGCTCTACATCGCCATGCGGATGGTCGACGGCGGGGACCTCGCCGGGCTGATCTCCGGCGGCCCGATCGCGCCCGTCCGCACCCTGACCATGCTCGACCAGGTCGCCGACGCCCTCGACACCCTGCACAACCGAGGTCTCGTGCACCTCGACGTCAAACCGGCCAACGTCCTGGTCACCAGCAAGGAGACCTCGCGCGAGCACGTCTACGTCGCCGACTTCGGCCTGACCCGCCGCGGTGCCACCGGGCACCGGACCCGCGGCGGCGACTTCCTCGGCTCGCCGACGTACGCCGCCCCCGAGCACCTGCGCGGCGAGCCGCTCGACGGCCGCACCGACCAGTACGCGCTCACCTGTGTCCTCTACGCCTGCCTGACCGGCAGCCCGCCCTTCAAGGGCGACGTGCAGACCGTCATCAAGGGTCATCTGAACGGGGAACCCCCGGCCATCTCGCGGATCGTCGGCGTGCCCGCCGGCATCGACGAGGTCGTCCGGAAGGGAATGGCGAAGAATCCCGCAGATCGCTACCCGAACTGTGTTGAGATGATCGCGGCCGCCAGGCACGCTCTCGGCCCGCTCGCGACCTCGAACGAGCCTCCGGGCCCGCCAGGGCAGGCGGCGGCCGCGACCGTCCAGCAGGCGGTACCGCAGCAGGCGCCACGGCAGCACACGCCGCCACAGGGAGAGGGGGGCCCCGTGCACCCGTACGGAGGACAGCAGCCCGGCTACGGCCAGCAGGGGCCGGGACCGCAGGGTCCCCCGCCGCAGGGTCCGCCCCCGGGCTACGGCCCGCCGCCGCAGCAGGGTGGCTACCAACAGGGCGGCTACCAGCAAGGACCGCCGCCGGGCTACGGGCCGCCGCCGCAGCAGGGCGGTTTCCAGCAGCAGGGTGGCTTCCAGCAGGGTCCGCCCCCGGGTTACGGCCCGCCGCCGCAACAGCAGGGCGGTTTCCAACAGCAGCCCAAGAAGGGCGGCGGTGCCAAGTGGATCTGGATCATCGTCGGCGTCCTCGTGGTCGCGGGCGCGATCGTCGCCGCGATCCTCGTCTTCGGTGACTCGAGCAGCGGCAACGGCACGCAGACCACCGCGCCGAACATCCCGGTCGGCCCCGGCAACTCGCAGTCGCAAGCCCCGGGATCGTCGGGCAAGGCTCCGCCGACGTCGATCTCGATCAAGCCGAGCAACTGACACTCGGCAACCGACACTGAGGGGCTGAAGGACGCTTTCGCCGCATGCGACGTGGGGAAAGCGTCCTTCGCCGCGTTTTACGAGGGCGTGGTTCCCTTCAGCCACGCCACCGCGCTGACCTGCGGTTCTTGCACTCGACCCTGGAGAGTGCTAAACACGGTATTGGCACTCGACGCCGTCGAGTGCCAGGCAGGCGGTCACCGACCGCTCGCCTGAAGGTCGGGACGGTGAGGCCGCACCCTTGATCGGGTGGGTCGTCCGTCGCGGGCACCGAGCCTGGCCGAGGAAGAGTCCTGCCGCCGCGCTGTAGCAGTAAGCGTGCGGCGGCGCCCAATACCGGAGGACCACACCGAAATGGCCAAACTGATCGCGTTCGACGAGGACGCCCGCCGCGGTCTTGAGCGTGGCTTGAACATCCTCGCCGAAGCCGTCAAGGTGACCCTCGGCCCGCGGGGCCGGAACGTCGTGCTCGAAAAGAAGTGGGGCGCGCCGACGATCACCAACGACGGTGTCTCCATCGCCAAGGAGATCGAGCTCGAAGACCCGTGGGAGAAGATCGGGGCCGAGCTCGTCAAGGAAGTTGCCAAGAAGACCGACGACGTCGCGGGTGACGGCACCACCACCGCCACCGTGCTCGCCCAGGCTCTCGTCCGCGAGGGTCTGCGCAACGTCGCCGCCGGGGCCGACCCCATCAGCCTGAAGCGCGGCATCGAGGCGGCCGTCGAGGCCATCACCGAGCAGCTGCACAAGATGGCCGTCCAGATCGAGACCAAGGAGCAGATCGCTGCTACCGCCTCGATCTCGGCCGCTGACCGCACCATCGGCGAGCTCATCGCCGAGGCGCTGGACAAGGTCGGCAAGGAAGGCGTCGTCACCGTCGAGGAGAGCAACACCTTCGGGCTCGAGCTTGAGCTCACCGAGGGCATGCGCTTCGACAAGGGCTACATCTCCGGTTACTTCGTGACCGACCCGGAGCGTCAGGAAGCCGAGCTCGAGGACCCGTACGTCCTCCTCTTCGGTTCCAAGATCTCCACCGTCAAGGACGTGCTGCCGCTGCTGGAGAAGGTCATCCAGTCCGGTAAGCCGCTGCTGATCATCGCCGAGGACGTCGAGGGCGAGGCCCTGGCCACCCTGATCGTCAACAAGATGCGTGGCACCTTCAAGTCCGTCGCCGTCAAGGCCCCGGGCTTCGGTGACCGCCGCAAGGCGATCCTGCAGGACATCGCGATCCTGACCGGTGGTCAGGTCATCTCCGAGGACGTCGGCCTCAAGCTGGAGAACGCGGACCTTTCCCTGCTGGGCAAGGCGCGCAAGGCCGTCATCACCAAGGACGAGACCACCATCGTCGAGGGTGCCGGCGACGCCGACCAGATCCAGGGTCGCGTCAACCAGATCCGTGCCGAGATCGACAACTCGGACTCGGACTACGACCGCGAGAAGCTCCAGGAGCGTCTGGCGAAGCTGGCCGGCGGCGTGGCCGTCATCAAGGCCGGTGCCGCCACCGAGGTCGAGCTGAAGGAGCGCAAGCACCGCATCGAAGATGCAGTGCGCAACGCCAAGGCCGCCGTCGAAGAGGGCATCGTCGCCGGTGGTGGCGTCGCTCTCATCCAGGCCGCTGAGGCTGCCTTCGCCGGTCTGAAGCTCGAGGGCGACGAGGCCACTGGTGCCAACATCGTCAAGGTCGCCGTCGAGGCGCCGCTCAAGCAGATCGCGATCAACGCCGGCCTCGAAGGCGGCGTCGTGGCGGAGAAGGTCAAGTCCCTCCCGCAGGGTCACGGCCTCAACGCCGCCACCGGTGTCTACGAGGACCTGCTCGCCGCCGGCGTGCCGGACCCCACGAAGGTCACCCGCTCCGCGCTGCAGAACGCCGCTTCCATCGCGGCGCTGTTCCTGACCACCGAAGCCGTCGTGGCGGACAAGCCGGAGAAGGCCTCGGCCGCTCCCGCCGACCCGTCCGGTGGCATGGGCGGCATGGACTTCTGAGTTCGAGCCCGTAACACCGGAAAGCCCGGACGCGCCTCGCGCGTCCGGGCTTTTCTTATGTCGTGAGTGTTCTGGGTCGTTCTAACGACACTTACCACTCACGAGGCCTTGAGGGTGCGGTGCCGGCGCCCCTGCCCCGCCCAAGTACGTGAAGGCCCCCTTCATTGCGCTAGGCGCAATGAAGGGGGCCTTCACGTACTTGGGCTCGCGGTGAAGGGCGAGTTTCCTCGGCTGAGCCGAGTGAAGGGGTCCTTCACGCGCGTCCGCTGCGATCGACCGCAGCCAGAACCCAGTAGGTACCCAAGACGCCCTTGGGCCCTGACGACCCATCACAGTCACGAGGCCCTGTTGGGGCGGCGCCAGGGGTCGGTCGTGAGTGGCGAGGTGGACAACGACCCGCTCACGACTCGACCACGTATTTGCTGCCCTGGTTCCGCCGGTCCTTCTCGTACGGGTTGGTGGAGGTCGGCTCCGAAGGCTTCCTCGGTTCGAGGTTCGTCCGGTCGGTTCCGCCCGCTTCCTTGGCGGCGCTTTCCCGTTCGGTCGTCTCCGGATTGGGGTCGATCCTGTTCCGGTCCTTGGTGGCGTTTTCCCAGGCCGCGAACGTCTTCTTGAGATCGTCCGAGAGCTCGCCGTCCGTTTTGGCGTATGCCTCGGCCGCTTTCCTGAGCTGCTCACCGGCGAGAAGGAACCGCGCGCAACTCGTCCTCATGAACTGTTCGACGGCGTCGCGGATCTCCAAGGTCGTGTCGTCGCCTGTGCACGTCTGCTCGTCACGGCCCGCGAGGTGCCGGTCGGCGCCGTCGGCCCCGGCGAGGATCCGCAGTTGATCCGAATATCCCTGTGCCGCTTCGAAGCAGGTTTGCGCCACCCGCAGGAGGAAGTGGACCTCGACCTTGATCCCCTTGTACTTCGCGCGGTCGGTCTGGTTCGGCAGCGTGTTCGCGGTGAGGTCGTAGAGCTCGAGGTTGTAGCTGTGCACCCCCGCGATCGCCTTCTGCAGAGCCAGCACGTCCCCGCCGAAGTCGGCTTCGAGGCCGGACAACGCGTTGTGCTCATCCTGGATCGAGGTGGTGAGCTTCTGCAGGATGTCCTGGAGGGACATGGCGTCCTGCTCGACGCTGAGTCCCTTGACGACCCCGCCGACGAAGCCGGCCAGGGTGAGGACGGCGCCGGCCGGGCCGAGGACCTTCCCGCCCGCCTCGTTGACGGTGTTCACGACCTTGCTGAGTTTCGCCCCCGCGGACAGCAGGCTGCTCACGATCCCGTGGATCGCTTGCGTCCGGTCGACCTTCTCCAGGATCGCGTCCGCGGTGAAGACCTTGAGAGTGACCTTTTCGTCCAGTTTCTTGGTGGCCCAGATGATTCGTTTGACGATGTTGAGCCGGGTCGCCTGGATCGTCGCGGCGCGAGTCGAGTACAGGGTGGACAGGCTGGCGAGGATGAGTGCCTGGTTCAGCATGGTGGGCGCGATCGAGGCGAAGAACCCGGCCCGGAACTGCGCCGCGGCGAGCCCGGTCCACTGGATGAACCATTCCTCGTTCTCGCTGGTCGTACCGTCCAGCCACTCGACGTTCCGGACGACCGCGCCCTGCCCGAGCAGCTCGGTCACCCGCCCGTTCTTGTCGTGGAAGCCGAGGTTGCCGGCGACGTTCAGGAAAGTGTCGTGGGCGGTTTCGAGCTTCGCGAGGTCGGGCCCTTCCAGCTGCGGGACGAACTTGGCGACCTCCTGCCGCCGGTTCCACGCCAGCTGCTCGATCTGCGCCAGGTTGCGGTCGACATGGCACTCGACGGTCATCCCGGTCTGCGGGTTGTGACCGTCGCAGTGGACGTCCCGGAAGCTGCCGTGCATGCCGTCCTCGACCCACGTGAGGTACCCGCAGAAGTCCTCGGAGCCCGACAGGTGGCCGTACGCTTCGGCGGGCCACTGCCAGGCCCAGGGCTCCGCCGAGCACGGGACGGCGGGCGAGAGATGCGTCATGGCGTCGACGGCGTCTTCCGACCAGCGCTTGGTGAGCGCCTTGTGGAAGTCGTCCAGCGCGCCGTCCAGCATTCTCTTGTACTCGCTGAGACTGAGATACTTTTCGGCCATGGAGGCCCCCGCTTCCGCTCCCTGTGACAAAGGCAAGCGAAGTGTAACGGCGATGCCGGGTCTCCGCGCTCAAACCCGGAAAAAGCGAAGGGCCCGGACATCCCCATGTCCGGGCCCTTCGTCCATCCCCCTTGCCCCCTACCCCCTTGCCCCCTGCCACCGGATCGCGTTTAGCGGGCTAAACGCGATCCGGGGCGGGCGGACGCCGCGTCCCCTGCGCGCGACGTCCGCCCCCGATCAGGATTCGCCCGGCTGTTCCGGAGTCAGGAGCCACGCGGCGGCGTAGAGCGGGATCGCGAATCCGGCGGTGAAGAAGATGCCCGCCACGAGGGCGATGCGCAGGATCGCGGCGTCGACGCCGAGGTAGGCGGCCCAGCCGCCGGCGACGCCCGCGAGCATCTTGTCGGTCCGGCTGCGGTAGAGCTTCTTGGTGGCCTGAGGGGTGTACACGCTGTTCGTCATGGATCGATGTTCGCCCGGGGCAGACCCCCGGCACATCGGGGAACGGCCCTGGGACGACCCTGGAATCCGACCCTGAGACCCCGAAAATCGGATGCCCGCCGGGTGGGCGCGCCGGTATGACTTCTCAGGTGAAACACGACAGCCCCGAATTCGCCGCCATCGCCGAGCAGGGCACGATCCTGCGCTGCCAGGTCGGGTCCGGGCTGCACGGTACCGCCGTGCTCGGCCAGGACGACCGGGACGAGCTCGGCATCTGTGTCGAGCCGCCCAGCCACGTGATCGGCCTGAAGCGGTTCGAGCAGTACATCTTCCGCACGCAGCCCGAAGGCGTCCGGTCCGGTCCCGGCGACCTCGACCTGACCGTCTACTCGCTGCGCAAGTGGCTGCGCCTCGCGCTCAACGGGAATCCGACGGTGCTGCTGCCGTTGTTCGTGCCGGAAGCCGAGATCGTGGCGATCGACGAGCTCGGCGCCGAGCTGCGCGAGAACGCGCACCGGATCGTCTCGCGCCGCGCGGGCCTGCGGTTCCTCGGCTACTCCCGTGCCCAGCGCGAGCGGATGCTGGGGCTGCGGGGCAAGGCGGGCAGGCCGGAGCTGATCGAGAAGTACGGCTTCGACACGAAGTTCGCCATGCACATGGTGCGCCTCGGAGTGCAGGGCGTGGAGCTGCTGGAGACCGGGCGGATCACGCTGCCGGTTCCCGAACCGTGGCTGTGCTGGCTCCGGGATCTGAGGCAGGGCAAGAAAACCCGCGAGGAGGCACTGGAGGCGGCCGAATCCCTTGAGCGCCGGCTCGACGAGCTGGTGCGCGGGGCGTCGCCGCTGCCGGACGAGCCGGACACCGGCTGGGTCGACGCTTGGCTCGTGCGGGCCTACCTGAGGGCGTGGAAGATGCCTTGATGACGATCAAGGCGAAAGCGCTCATCTTCGGGGTCGCGGTGCTGACCGTGCTGGGAATCGGCACGGCCGGCGCCGCGCCCGAAGGTCAAGGCGCGCAAAGCAGGCTCGACGTCGTCCAGGCGCGCGGCGAGATCCGCGTGTGCTCGACGGGGGACTACCGCCCGTTCACCTATCGCGACGCCGCAGGCGTGTGGAGCGGGATCGACATCGACCTCGCGGGCGATCTCGCCCGGCGGCTCGGCGTCCGACTCCAGTTGGTCCAGACCACCTGGAAGGCGCTCGCCGACGACGTCGGGCGGAAATGCGACTTGGCGATGGGCGGGGTGTCGGTGACCCTGGACAGGGCGAAGAAGGGCTTCTACACCGTTCCCTATCTCCGCGACGGCAAGACACCGATCACCTTGTGCGAGAACGAAAAACGATTCCAGACACTGGAACAGATCGATCAGCCGGGCGTCCGGGCGATCGTGAACCCGGGCGGTACCAACGAACAGTTCGCCGACGCCAACCTCAAGCGGGCGACCATCGTGCGGCATCCGGACAACAACACGATCTTCGCCGAGATCATGGCGGGCCGCGCCGACCTGATGATCACCGACGCGACCGAAACCCGTTGGCAGGCAAAGCAGAACCCGCGGTTGTGCGCGGTGCATCCCGACGAGCCGTTCACTTTCTCGGAGAAGGCGTACCTCCTGCCGCGCGACGTCGTGTTCAAGGAATGGGCCGATCAGTGGCTGCATCTCGCGCTGAACGACGGTACCTACGCGCGCATCGCGAAGCCGTGGCTCGGCTGAAATCGGTTTGAACCACTTTCGTTATCCGGCCGTATCTCTGGATGTGGGTGAGGAGGAACCAGACCGGAGGAACACGGATGATGAACAGCGCCGGGAAACACCGCAAACGGGCGACGATCGGCATCGCGTCCGTCCTCGGGGTGGCCGCGATCGCCGCGGCGATGTTCGCGGTCAGCACTCCGGACGGACAGGCCGCGGAAAGCTGCCAGGGACTGGACACCGCCCTTCGGAACAACCTCGACTTCATCGCGGACCAGCAAGCGAAGCCGGACGCTCTTTCCGAAGCGCGGATCGGGAACCGGCAGGCCGTCGTCGACCTCATCCAGCAGCGCCGCCAGGCCGCGAGTTGCACCGAGGACGTGCGGGCCGACGGCGGGAAACAGGAGCAGGACAAAGCCGCCGACGAAGCGGAGAAGGCCGCCGAAAAGGACGCCGGGATGAACGACGCCATGGCGGGCGAGGACGAAGCGGCCATGCAGGGTGACGCGGCCATGCAGAAAGACGCGGCGGCCGGGCAGGACGACGCGGCCGCGGGGGGCGGCGAGGTCGTCTGTCAAGGCTCCACGGTGACGCTGTCCGGCGAGGGCGGCGCGCCCGCCGCGTCCAGCGGCGAGTTCCCCGAGGGCACCAAGCTGAAGGTGACGAACCTGGACAACGACAAGTCCACGACCGTCGAGGTCACCGGTACTTCCGGCAGCTGCGCGCTGCTGAACAACGCGGCCTTCGAACAGGTCCGCGAACCGGGCAAGTTCCTGATCCGCCGGGCCACCATCGAGCGGGTCGGCTGAGACACCCGCACCGGATCGGGGAAGCGCGGACAGATCCGGTGCGGCGGCGGCACGAGTCCTCCTGGTCCCCTCGGCCGGGAGGGCTCGTGGTCGTTTGTATCTCGCTTGTACGCCCTTTCGGGACGCTTCTCGCGAAACGCCGAGAAAGGACATTCTGATGAGACTCAGACGAGTGGTCACCGCGGCCGCCACCGCGTTGCTGGGCATGGCCGGGCTGGCGATCACCGCGACGTCGGCCGAAGCCGCCGTCGGGCCGCGTCCCAACTTCCAGCTTCCGTTCCCCTGCAACCAGGTGTGGAACGGCGACAACGACAACAGCAGCGCGCACCGGGCGTACGAAATCGACTTCAACCGCGGCGGTTCCGCGGGAGCGGACCTGGGCGACACGGTCGTCGCGGCGGCGGCGGGCAAGGTGGTCACCTCGGCGCACCAGGGTTCGGCGAACGGCTTCGGCAACCTGGTGAAGGTCGACCACGGTGGGGGATGGTCGACCTACTACGCGCATCTGAAGGTGCGTTCGGTCGCGGTCGGCGCGCAGGTCGCGCAAGGGCAGAAGATCGGCGAGGTCGGCAACACCTCCAAGCCGGGCAACAACATCAGCCCGCACCTGCACTACGAGGTCCGCACCAACGACGCCCTGTGGCCCGACAACATCAAGCCCGCGTACTTCAACGGCGCGAAGTTCGGCTACCCCAACGCCAACGTGACCTCCAAGAACACCTGCAGCGGCAGCGGGAACCCGAACCCGTACGACGCCGTCGAGGTGTGCGGCGACGGCTACAAGGTGATCGACTCGCAGGCGCTCGGCAGCGCCGCGACCACGTACCTGCTGTACAACGGCACGAGCAAGAACAACTGCGTCACCACCATCAAGTCCACGTCGGTCGGTGCGGCCAGCGCGGTTTCGGCCTTCCTCGAAGTGGAAGGCGCGGCCAGGAAGACCGATTCCGGCAGCTTCGAGTACTACGCGGGCCCGGTGAGCGCGGCCGCGGGCGCGAAGTGCGTCAAGTGGGGCGGTTCGGCGGGGTCCTCCAGCTATGAATCCCCGCTGGAACACTGCGGCTGATCTTCTCTCGAACGCTATGAACGGCCCGTTACTCGCAAAATTTGCGAGTAACGGGCCATTCATAGCGTCCCCAGGTGGGCGCGGACGCGGGTGAAGCGGGACTCCCAAGCCGCGCGGATGTCCGGATCGGCGGCGTGAGCAGCGAACAGGTCGGGCCCGGGAGCCTGAAGCGGCACCGGCAGGCGTCCGTCCACAGGAGACAGTGAAGTCCCGCAGACGTCACCCGTCAGCAAGGACATCGTGCCCAGTCCGCAGGCGAAGTCCAAAGTGGGCAGTGCGCCCGCGAGCGCCAGTCCGGCGGCGAGCCCGACGCTCGTCTCGACGGCGGAGGACACCACGCACGGCAGGCCGCAGGCTTCGGCCACCTCCAACGCCCGCCGGACCCCGCCCAGCGGCGCGACCTTCAGCACGGCGATGTCGGCCGCTCCCGCGACGGCCACCTTGAGCGGGTCCTCGGCCCGGCGGATCGATTCGTCCGCGGCGATCCGCACCCCGACCCGGCGCCGGACGCCGGCCAGCTCTTCGATCGACGGGCACGGCTGCTCGACGTATTCGAGCCCGCCCGCCGCGCGGTCCAGTTCGCCGATGGCCTTGATCGCGGTGTCCACGTCCCAGGCCGTGTTCGCGTCGACGCGAATCGCGCCTCCCGGACCCAGCGCCGACCGCACCGCCTCCACCCGGGCGCAGTCGTCGGCGAGGCTCACCCGCGGGTCGGCGACCTTCACCTTCGCCGTGCGGCAGCCCGACGCGGACACGAGTTCGTACGCCTTCTCCGGGGACACCACCGGGACGGTCGCGTTCACCTCGACGCTCTCCCGCACCGGCGACGGCCACCCGCGTTCGCTCGCCTCCAGCGCGGACGCGAGCCACGGCGCGCTTTCGGTGTCGGAGTAGTCGGAGAACGGGCAGAATTCGCCCCAGCCCGCTTCGCCGTGGATCAGCAGTCCTTCACGGACGGTGATGCCGCGGAACCGTGTGCGCAGGGGGATCGAGTAGACGTCCATCGGCACCGATCATGCCACCGGTGGAATCGCGTGCCGTTTCGCACGATTCCGGACAGAATGAGCGACGTGGCACTCGACTTTCGCGTGCTGGGACCCACCGAGGTCACGGCCGACGGGCTGCCGGTGCCCTTGGGCGGCAGCAGACCGCTCATCGTGCTGGCAGGCCTGGTGCTGCGCGCGAACACGGTGGTGCCGGTCGAGGAGCTGGGCCGCTGGCTGTGGCCGGACGATCAGCGCCGGTCCAAGGGCGCCCTGCAGACCTACATCCTGCGGGTCCGCCGCGCGCTCGGCGACGAGGTCACCATCCGCACCGAACGCGGCGGCTACCTGCTCGAACTCGACGAGAGCCTGCTCGACCTCGCCCGTTTCCGCGCCTCCGCCGCGGCGGGAGCGGAGGCCGCGGCGGACGGTGACCTGCGTCAGGCCGCCGATCGGTTCGCCGCCGCGCTGTCCGAATGGCGCGGTCCGGCGCTGCAGAACGTCCACTCCGAAGCGCTGCTTCGGGACGAAGCCGACCAGCTGGGCGAAGAGCGGCTTCGTGTCCGCGAGCAGTGGGCGGACGCGCTCATCGCCCTCGGCGATCACGCCACCGTCGTCCCCACTCTGACCAGGCTGTGCCGCGAGAACCCGCTGCGGGAGCGGCTGCACGAGCAGCTGATGATCGCGCTCTACCGCTCGGGCAGGCAGGCCGAGGCGCTGAACGTCTACCGCCGGATCGGCGCGGTGCTGGCCGAAGAGCTCGGCCTCGACCCCGGCGCGTCGTTGCAGCGGGCGCACCAGGCGATCCTGACCGGCGAAGAGTCCGTCGAGACCACCTTGGATTCCGAGCTGACGCGGTACCGCCTCGGCGCCGAACCGCTGATCCCGCGTCAGCTTCCGGCGGATCTCCGGGTGTTCTCCGGCCGCCAGCGCGATCTCAAGGCGCTGCACGGACTCGTCCCGGAAGCGCTGGAAACCGAGTGGTCGACGTCCATCGCGTCGATCGAGGGCATGGGCGGCATCGGCAAGACGACGCTCGCCGTCCATTTCGCGCACGAGGTCGGAGAACGCTTCCCCGGCGGTCAGGTGTATCTCAACCTGCGCGGATACGGTCCAGGAGAGCCGGTCGAAGCCGCCACCGCGCTCGAAACCATGCTCGTGTCCGTCGGTGTCCCCGCCGACCGGATCCCCGCCGACGTCGACGGCCGCGCGGCGACTTGGCGCACCTACAGCGCCGGCCGCCGGATGCTGATCCTGCTCGACAACGCCGCGAGCACCGAGCAGATCCAGCCGCTGCTGCCCGGCCCCGGCTGCCTGGTGCTGGTGACCAGCCGCTGGCAGTTGCAGGCGCTCGTGGCGACCCACGGCGCGAGGCGTGTCGCGCTGGAGGAGCTGCCGGACGAGGACGCGATAGCCCTCGTCGCTTCGACGATCGGGCTGGACCGGGTCACCGAGGATCCCGAGGCCACGGAACGGTTCATCCGGTACTGCGGCGGGCTGCCGCTGGCCATCCGGATCCTCGCGGTGCGGGCGGCGCAGTTCCCGGATCTCGCGCTGAGGGAATTCGTCCGGCTGCTCGAAGCCGAACAGGACAGGCTGGACTCGTTCGACCTCGCCGACGGCGACGAGACGAACATCCGGGCCGTCTTCTCGTACTCGTACCGCGCGCTCGACGAACGGGCGGCGCGGCTGCTGCGGCTGCTCGGCCTGCCCACCGGCGGCGACTTCAGCGTGCCCGCGGCCGCGGCGGTGGCCGGGGTCCCCATCGCGGAAGCACACATCGACCTGGCGAAACTGGCTTCCGCGCATCTGATCGCGCGGTCCAGACCAGGTCGATACCAGTTCCACGACCTGATCCGCGCCTACGCGGCTGAACTCTCGGCGGAAATCGACGGGCCCGAGGCGCGGACGGCAGTGCTGGACAGGCTGCTCCACGCGTCGCTGGCCTCCGCGCTGAACGCGTCGAGGCTCTTGCGTTCGGACAGGCACTACCGGCTCGTCGAGCCGGAGCGGTTCGACGGCGCGGGGCTGAAGTTCGGGCACTACGAACAGGCGCTGGACTGGTTCGACGAGGAGGCGGGAAACCTCATCGCCGCGGTGAACGTCGCCTACCGGGAGCGGCGATTCCGGGAGTGCTGGCAGCTGGCATGGCTGCTCCAGTCGTACTTCATCGTGCGGGCCCGGTTGGAGGACTGGCGTTCGGTGTTCGGCGTCGCGCTCCGGGCGGCTCGCGATCTGGGGGACCGCTCCGGCGAGGCCGCCATGCTCAGCGGACTCGGAGTGGCCTGCGGGGTCGCCCGCCAGTACGAAGACAGCATCGCCTACCTCAAGCAGGTCGTCGAACTGCAACGGCAGGTCGGGGACCGGCAGGGGGAGGCGCGGGCGCTCTACAACCTCACGCTGGCCAGTCAGGACGCCGACACCGGATGGGAATACGGGACGCGCGCGCTGGCACTCATCCGGGAGTCCAACGTCGGCGCCGGCATGGAGGCCAGCGCGCTGCAAGCCCTCGGCGACATCTGCACCCAGGCCGGCCGCTTCGAGCAGGCGCTCGACTTCGCCGACCAGGCACTGGCGCTGGAGGCGCACGCGCTCCCCGACGAAGCCCGCTTCACCTTGCACACCAAGGGGACCGCGCTGGTCGGGCTCGGCCGCCACGACGAGGGCATCGCCTGTATGAAGCGGGCCGTCGAGATGTTCTTCGCCCACGGCGAGCTCTACGAGGCGGCCGACGTGCTGGCCCAGCTCGGCGGAATCCATCTGCGGTTCGGGGATCCCTCGTCGGCGCGGGACTGCTGGCTGCGTTCGGTCCGGGTGCTGACCGAACTCGCGCATCCGGACGCCGAGGACGTCCGCACGAAGCTCGCGTCGCTCATCGCCGGCCAAAGTTGAGCGAGGCACGGGCGCCCGGCGTGCCGACCCCCAGTAACAGCAGCACGCGAGTACGCCCGTGCCTCACGCGCCACCTAACAGGACACCGCTCACTGTGCGCTGACTGTGCAGCTCGCGCGGTTCAGACCAGGAGTTTCGCGAGGGCCATCGCGTTCTTCGGGGCCTCGCCCTCGACGTCATTGTCGAAGTAGACGTACGTGTCGCGACGCCAGCCTTCGATCTTGCGAGCCCACTGCTCGAGAGCCTTCTCGCTGTACCCGCTGACGTACAACTCCTCCGCGCCGTGCAGGCGGACGTACGCGAAATCCTCGCTCGTCATCTCGTCGACGAAAGGGAACTTCCCGGCGGTGTCGGCGACCACGAGCGCGATGCCGTGCTTCCGGAACAGTTCGAGGCTTTCGGGTTCGGCGAAGCTCGGATGCCGTACTTCGACGGCGTGCCGGAGCTTCCGGCGAGGCTTCGCGTCGGTGTGCGGTTCGGCCTTCAGCTTGTCGTCGTGCTCACCCGCGAGCTTGGCGGCGGCGTGACTGGTGCGCGGCAGCAGCTTGAAGAACGCCTCGACGCGCTCGGCGTCGAACGCCAGCCGAGGCGGCAGCTGCCAGAGGATCGGCCCCAGTTTCCGGCCGAGCGCCAGCACCCCGGACGCGAAGAAGTTCGCCAGCGGCGTCTCGACGTCGCGCAGTCGCTTCTGATGCGTGATGAAGCGGCCGCCCTTGACGGCGAAGACGAAGTCGTCCGGTGTCTGCTCGGCCCACGCCCGGTACCGCTCGGGCCGTTGCAGGGAGTAGAACGAGCCGTTGAGCTCGGCCGAGTTCATGCGACCCGCCAGGTATTCCAGCTCGCGCCGCTGCACCAGCCCGTGGGGATAGAAGTCCCCACGCCAGGACGGGTAGCGCCAGCCCGAAGTGCCGATCCTCAGCTCCGCGACGTCGATCACCGCCTTCCGATGCCCTGATTCCCCCTCTCCTCCCGGCGCAAACGCCCGCTCACGCCCACGAGAACCGCCACCGGCGGGTCTGGACCAGGTTGGCGGCGAACTCGCGCAGATTGCCCGGCTGACCGGCGAACGCGGGCAGGCAGAACGAACGGTGCTCGGCGGCGACCGTGAGCGCGCGACCCTGGGTGCGCGGCGGCGCGGCCACCGACAGCTCCATCGAGTCGAAACCCAGCACCGTGAGCGTCGCGCCGAAGCGGTCTTCCCAGCTGCGCAGGATCGCGGACAGCTCGTGGACCTGATCGGTCGCCTTGATCATGCCTGTCCAGCCGAGGATCGCCGGGATGTCGGCGGGCCGCTCCGTCTGCACCAGTGCGAGCCGGTGCTGCCCGCGCGCGGCCAGGATCGACCCGGTGTTGCCCGCCTCGGCCAGCGGATCCGCCCGGCGCGACGGACGGCGCGCGAGGCCGGGGAACTTCGCGCCGAACGGACGCAGGCAGGCGCCGTCGCAGCACGACGTGTCCCACCAGCGGGCCAGCACCTCGGCCGGGTCCACCGAGGAGATCCGGTGGTCGGCGGGGGCGAGCCTGCCGCGGTCGTCGAGCCAGTCCTCGCCGTTGGCCGCGAACCGCTGATCGTGCGGGATCAGCACCGGCCACAGCCCGGAGCGGTCGAACTCGGCGACACAGCCGGTGTAGCGCTCCGGCTTGGCCAAAGGCAGATCCGAAACCCAGATCCGGCCGTGCCACCGGCCGGGCGGCAGGGTCTGGACGGGCGGCGTACCCGGTCGGAACGGTGCGATCGTCATCGGCTTCCCCTCGAACTGGTGTTCGGTCAACTCTACCCGAACACTAGTTCGAAGCACCGACAGTTTTCGATACCCCGTTTGCGGGATTTCGGGACCGGCGCCCCAGGCGTCCCTGAAGTCACAGGCGCCACATCGGTACCGTCCACAGTGGACGCCGAAGTACGTGAAGGCCCCCTTCACTGCGCTAGACGCAATGAAGGGGGCCTTCACGTACTTTCAGCAGACCGCAGTCAGAGGACTAAACGCGAGGGGTCACATGGGGCGCAGCAGGTCGTCCGCGTCCACGATCCGGTACGCGTACCCCTGTTCGGCCAGGAACCGCTGCCGGTGCGCCGCGTACTCGGTGTCGACGGTGTCCCGCGAGACGACCGAGTAGAAGTGCGCCTGCCGCCCGTCGCCCTTGGGCCGCAACAGCCGTCCGAGCCGCTGGGCCTCTTCCTGCCGCGAACCGAACGTCCCGGAGATCTGGATCGCGACCGAGGCCTCCGGCAGGTCGATCGAGAAGTTGGCGACCTTCGAAACGACCAGCGTCCTGATCTCACCGCGCCGGAAAGCGTCGAAAAGCTCCTCGCGCTCCTTGTTCCGCGTCGCGCCCTGGATCACCGGCGCGTCCAGTTCGTCGCCGATCATCTCCAGCTGGTCGAGATAGGCCCCGATGACCAGCGTCGGCTCGCCGGGATGCCGGTCCACCAGCGTTTTGATCACCTTGGTCTTGGTGTCCGCGGTCGCCGCCAGCTTGTACCGCTCCTCGGCCTCGGCCGTCGCGTACGCGAGCCTCTCGGCGTCCGTCAGCGTCACCCGGACCTCGGTGCACTCCGCGGGCGCGATCCAGCCCTGCGCCTCGATGTCGCGCCACGGGACGTCGTACCGCTTCGGGCCGATCAGGGAGAACACGTCGCCTTCGCGGCCGTCCTCGCGCACCAGGGTCGCCGTCAGCCCCAGCCGCCGCCGCGACTGCAGGTCCGCGGTCATCCGGAACACCGGCGCGGGCAGCAGGTGGACCTCGTCGTAGACCACCAAGCCCCAGTCCCGCGAGTCGAACAGGTCCAGGTGCCGGTATTCGCCCTTGGTCTTGCGGGTGACCACCTGGTACGTCGCGATGGTGACCGGCCGGATCTCCTTCTTCTCCCCGGAGTACTCGCCGATCTCCTCCTCGGTGAGCGACGTCCGCGCGATGAGCTCCCGCTTCCACTGCCGTCCGGCGACGGTGTTCGTCACCAGGATCAGCGTCGTCGCCTTCGCGTGCGCCATGGCCGCCGCGCCGACCAGCGTCTTGCCGGCGCCGCAGGGCAGCACGACGACGCCGGACCCGCCGGCCCAGAACGCTTCGGCGGCCCTGCGCTGGTAGTCGCGCAGCTCCCAGCCGTCCTCGGCCAGCTCGATCGGGTGCGCCTCACCGTCGACGTAGCCCGCGAGGTCCTCCGCCGGCCACCCGACCTTCAGCAGCGCCTGCTTGAGCCGTCCGCGCTCGGACGGGTGCACGATGACGGTGTCGTCGTCGATGCGCGCGCCCAGCATCGGGCTGATCTTCTTGTGCCGGAGGATCTCCTCCAGCACCGCGCGGTCGATGGTCGACATGACCAGGCCGTGCGCCGGGTGATTGGCGATCTGGAGCCGCCCGAACCGGCCCATCGTGTCCACGATGTCGATGAGCAGCGGCTGGGGCACGGGAAACCGCGAGTACGTCGTCAGCGCGTCGACGACCTGTTCGGCGTCGTGGCCGGCCGCACGGGCGTTCCACAACGCCAGCGGCGTGATCCGGTAGGTGTGGATGTGCTCGGGCGCGCGTTCCAGCTCGGCGAACGGCGCGATGGCGATCCGCGCGTCGTCGGCCTGGCTGTTGTCGACCTCGAGGAGCACGGTCTTGTCGGACTGGACGATCAGCGGGCCATCGGTCACATCCTCCTTTATACGTTCCGGCCACACCGGCTCCCGTCGCGGCACCGCTGGTGGAAGGATGTGCCTTAGGTGAGGAGGAGGGGACTTTGACGACTACACCGACCGGCGGGATGCCCGAGTACGACCCGTTCAACGCGCCCGCGCCGCTGCCCGCGATGCCGGAGGTGGGGCCGCCGACGCCGTTCCCGAAGCCGCCGCCGATCAGCGTGCTGGCCAAGGTGTCCATCGTCTTCGGCGTCGTCGTCGCGCTGGGCGTGGGGAGCCTGGTCGCCTGGGGGATCTCGCAGTCGGGCAAGTTCACCACGGTCGAGGCGGGCAAATGCCTGTACCTGACCGACGAGGCGGGCGGCGCCCAGAGCTACACGACCACCAGCTGCACGTCGAGCCGCGCGACCTTCCGCATCGACGAGGTGCGCTCCGGCTCGTCCGGATGCCGTGATTCGGACTACGTCCAGTTCGAGCTGTACGGGAGTTCGTCGAGCAAGAAGGCCGAGAAGACGCTCTGTCTCGCGCTGAACGTCGAGACCGGGGACTGCCTGCGTGACGTCGTGCACGAGACGCGGATCGCGAAGGTCCGCTGCACCGACATCAGCGCGGAGGCGCGGGCCGTCGTGACGAAGGGGTCGTCGGAGACCGCCTGCTCGTCGGACGACACCGAGCTGCACTACACCGGGCCGCCCGAGCGCACAGTGTGCCTGCGGCCGACCGGCGAGAATATTTAAGAGCGGGGCACCATCGACTGGACGTCGAGCCGCGCGCCGAGCATGCCGGAGTTGTGCATCAGGTCGGCGACCCGCTGCAGCCGGATGCCGTTGAGGGAGACCGGGTACGACCCGAGCGAGATCAGCGACGCGGTGGTCCGGTCGATGTCGGAGAACGTCGGCAGCGCGTCGCGGACGACGGCCGGGTCGGCGGCCCGCACCTGCGCCTCGCCGAGCACTTCCCGGAAGGCCGCGAGCGTGCGGGCGTTGCCTTGGCCGAAGGAGCCTGTCGAGACGTAGGACGACATCGGGAAGTCCAGCGTCGCGCCGCGCGCGCCGTCGGCGAGGATGCTCGCCCCGAGTTCCTTCTCGGCCCTCGTGATGTACGGCTCGACCATCCACGCCGCGTCGACCTCGCCCGCCTGCAGCGCCTGCGGCATCCGGTCGAACGGGTTCTGCTTGAACTGAATCTTGTTCACGTCCACGCCCGCGGTCCCGAGCACCGAACGGGCCGCGAGCACGCCGACGTCGTCGAGCATGTTCACCGCGATCTTCGGTGCCTTCTTGAGCGTCGGCTCGGAGTAGTCGGAGCCGGGGAGTGTGACGAGCGCCATGGTGTTGCGGCCGGCGGTGTAGGCCTCGCCCTGCAACTGGAGCGCGGTCCCGGCCGCGGCGGCGCGGAAGATCGACACGTCGCTGGCGAAGGCCAGGTCGATCTCGCCCGCGGAAAGCTTGCCGATCGCCTGGTCGGCGGGAACATCGACGAGGGTCACGGCGAGGCCTGCGGCGGTGAACTTCCCTTCGGCGACGGCGACCCTCAAGGGTGCCGTGTCGATGGGGCTTCCGACACCGATGCGTAGTTCCGACCGTTCGAGTGGCGCGTCGCTGCTTGCGTCACCGCCGGAAAACACTCCGCAACCGGCTGTCGCCAGCAGAGCCGCTACCAGCGGAATCGCCAAGACGCGCATCTTCGTCACCGCTCACCTACCGAGAGAATGTGCTCCTCCTGCTGGATCGTATGGTCCGGGCCCCATACGATCGCGTGCGGGAGACGCCGGATTGCGCGGCTTTCGATCGTTCTCGAACCTTGTTACTCTACAGTAGGTTCGGGCTCTCGTCCCCGATGTCAGCCATGGGAAAGGGTCCCGTGGTGGGAAAAGGAAACCAGGTGGCCCGTCGCGACAAGCGTCCCCGTGGGGGCGACGCGGCGGAACGACACCCTCGCGTCGGTGGCCGTTGGCGGCTGCGGAACTGGCACCTGCGTACCAAACTCTTCGTGGTACTCCTGATTCCCGCGCTCGCGGTGGTCGCCCTCGTCGGGCTCCGGGTCAACTCGGATCTGCGGGATGCGCGGCAGCTGGCCGAATTCGCCACCCGCGGCCGGGTCGACAGCACCGTCGCCGAGGCCGTGCACCAGCTCCAGCGTGAACGGGACCTCACCGTCCGGTTCGTCGCGGGCGATCGCAAGGGCGACGTCTCCGAACTGACCGAGCAACGCAAACGCGTCGACGAGGCCATCGGCACTTTCGACCGCACGCTCGGCGAGAGCAAGAGCAGGCTCGGCGACAAGTCCGCGACCAGCCTGCAGCTGACCAGTGACCGCCTGCGCGTGCTGACCGGGCTCCGCTTTTCCGCGGAACACTCGGCTTTCCCCGCCGACGCGGTGCTGCGCTCCTACAGCGAACTGATCTCGGGCCTGCTCGACATCAGCGATTCCACCGCCGCCGACGTGTCCGATCCGGATCTGGGGAAGCTCCGCCTCGCGGGCAACGCGCTCGCGCGGATCAAGGACCAGATGTCGGTCAAGCGAGCGATCATGGCGGCCGCGCTCGCCCAGGGCGGCCTCAACCGGGACAGGACCCGCGCGCTGCTCGGCGCGGAGGCCGAACTCGCCGCCGCCCGCAACGACTACCGCACCTTCGCGACCCCCGAACAGCAGCGGATGTACGACGACACGGTCATCGGCCTGATCGTCGACATCGGCAACGACATGGTCGAATCGGCGCTCATCCGCGCCGAGAACAACCAGGGCCTCGGCGGGCTGGACCCGAACCAGTGGGACACCTCCGCCACCTACACGGTCAATCTGGCCCATCAGGTGCAGCAAGGGCTGCTCGTGCAGCTGCAGGAACGCACGGACGCCCTTGCGGCACAAGCGAGAACGTCCGCGATCTGGGACGGCGGCATCGTGCTCGCCGTACTGGTGATCGCCGGGGTGCTCTCGGTGATCATCGCGCGTTCGCTGTTGCGGCCGCTGCGGATCCTGCGCCGCAGCGCGCTCCAGGTCGCCGAACACCAGCTCCCGGCGGCCGTCCAAGGCCTGCTCAGTGATCCTGAGCCGCAGCCGGAGAACCTGCGACGGCGGCTGGCCGTCGCGCCGGTGCCGGTGTTCAGCCGCGAGGAACTCGGCCAGGTGGCGCGGGCTTTCGACGCGGTGCACGGCGAGGCCGTCCGACTCGCCGGGGAACAGGCCATGCTGCGGGAGAACATCAACGCGATGTTCGTGAACCTGTCTCAGCGCAGCCAGGATCTCGTCGAGCGCCAGCTTTCCGTGCTGGACCGCATGGAGGCCGACGAACAGGATCCCGACACGCTCGCCGGCCTGTTCGAACTCGACCACCTCGCGACGCGGATGCGGCGCAACAGCGAGAACCTGCTGGTGCTCTCCGGGACCGACGTCGTCCGCGAGGACGGCGGATCCGTCGTCGCCGACGAGATCATCGGCGCCGCGCTCTCGGAGGTCGAGCACTACCAGCGCATCGAACTCGGCGCGGCGCCCCGGATCGCGGTGCGCGGCGAGGCCGTCAACGACCTCGTGCACGTGGTCTCCGAGCTGCTGGAGAACGCGACCCGCTACTCGGACCGGAGCACGATGGTGCGGGTCGAGGGGCACGAGACCGAACGCGGCGAATGGCAGATCGAGATCACCGACCACGGCGCCGGGATGCCGCAGGCGGAGATCGACCGGACCAACACGCGGCTGGCGAACCCGCCGGACGTCGACGTCGAGGTCTCGCGGCGGATGGGCCTGTTCGTGGTCGCGACGCTGGCCGTCCGGCACCGCATCGACGTCCGCCTGCGGTCCGCAGACGGCGGCGGGATCACCGCGGTGGTCGTCGTGCCCGCCGGGCTCATCGTCGAAGCGCCGCGCCCCGCCCCGATGCCGGAACCCCCGCCCGTCGCCGCCACCCCCGAGCCGGAACCCGAACCGCCGCTGGAAGTCCCGCCGCTGCCCGAACCGGAGGAGAGCGACGCGGAGTCGCGGTTCGCGCCCGTGCTGGATCCCGGGCCGCTGCGGCGCGCGCCCGTCGTCGAACGCGAGAACCAGCCGGAGTGGCCTTCGTCGGACGACGACGCCGCCAACCATCTCGAACTGGACTCGCCGACCGAGCGGATGCCGAAGTACCAGAGCGTGCTTTCGCAGTGGTTCGACCACGGTGGCCCGCGCGAGGGGCCCTCGCCCGCCGAACCCGGCCCGCCCTCCTTGCCCTCGTTCGAGCCGGTGAAAGCGGCCGAGGCGAGCGCCGCGAGCCAGGAACCCGCGCAGGAACCGGACGAGCCGACCGAGCCGGCGCTCAAGCCGGTGGAACCGAAGGCTCTGGTGCCGAAAGAAGAGGCCCCGGAGCCCGAGCCGGAGCACGCTTGGCCGACGTCCGCCGAGCTGGAACAGGAGGACGGGGCGGAGGAGACGTGGCCGGTGCTGCCCGCCGTCGTCCCCGAGGCCCGGTCGCAGGACGACAGGCCGGAGAAGCCGCGAGGGGAGAGGCCGATACTCTCACTTTCCCCCGAAGCGGTTCGCGAACGGATGACCAGCCTGCAAGGCGGATTCCGGCGCGGTCGCCACGCCAGGGGTGAAGAGAACAACCCCTCGGATTGAGCGAATTGGAAGGTCCATGAGCCCGAAAACCGGCCTGCTGGAAGTGATCGCGCTGACCGCGGCGGACGCGGAGCGCGCACAGGAGGGCGGGGCCGATCGCCTCGAACTGGTCAGCGACATGGCCAGCGACGGTCTGACGCCGTCGGTCGGGACGCTGCGCGACGTGCTCGCCGCCACCGATCTTCCGGTGCGGGTCATGTTGCGAGACAACATGTCGTTCGCCGCCGGTGACCTCGACGGGCTGCGCGCGGACGCCGTACGGCTGATCGAAGCGGGCGCGCGGGAGTTCGTCCTCGGCTTCCTGGACCTGGAAAGCGAAATCGACGTCGACGCCTGCGAGACCCTGGTGAAGGAGCTCGACGGTCTGCCGTGGACGTTCCACCGGGCCATCGACCGCGCGCGGGACCCGTTGCGCGCCTACGACCAGCTGGCCGCGCTCGGGTGCGACACGGTGCTCGCGGCCGGGCATCCGCACGGCGTGGCGCACGGTCTCTCGGTCCTGCAGCGGCTCGCCCGGCGTGAGGACGGGCCTCAGCTGCTGGTCGGCGGCGGTCTGCGGGCCCAGCAGGTGCATCTGCTGCGGGCAGGCGGGGTGCGCGCGTTCCACGTCGGCAGCGCCGTCCGGCCCGGCGGCTGGGAGTCCGATGTGGACGCCTCCGCCGTGCGCGAGTGGGCGGCCCTGGTCAAGTGAACACCGGGTCAGGTCCAGACCACACACGGTGATATGAGGTTGCATCTTCAACTATCGCCGGGTGACGAGATACCGTGTGCGCCATGGCTACCCGCACCGTACGTGACGCGACCAGGGAACTGCTGCGCGAACTGGGCCTGACCACGGTTTTCGGCAACCCCGGCACGACCGAGATCGCCTTCCTCACGGAATGGCCGGACGACTTCACCTACGTGCTCGCGCTCCACGAGGCGTCCGTCGTCGCGATGGCCGACGGGTACGCCCGCGCCTCGCGACGGCCGGCGCTGGTGAACCTGCACTCCGCGGGCGGGGTCGGCCACGCGCTCGGGCACATCTTCACCGCCTATCGCAACAACGCGCCACTGATCATCCTGGCCGGCCAGCAGACCAGGTCGCTGCTGCCGGACGACCCTTTCCTCGGTGCCGTCGAGGCGACGAACTTCCCCAAGCCGTACGTGAAGTGGAGCTGCGAACCGGCCAGGGCCGAGGACGTCCCGGCGGCGCTGGCGCGGGCGTATCACATCGCGACGCAGGCGCCCATGGGTCCGGTGTTCGTCTCCGTGCCCGTGGACGACTGGGACGTCGAGACCACGAAGCCGATCATCTCCCGGCCGGCGATCCGCGGCTTCGCGCCCGATCCGTCCGCTGTGGACGAACTGGTGTCCGCCTTGGACGCCGCCGAGCGCCCGGCGATCGTGGTCGGCCCCGGCATCGACGGTGAAGGCGCCGTGCCGGACGTCGTCGCGCTGGCCGAGAAGGTGGGCGCCGGGGTCTGGGCGCCGCCGATGGGCGCGCGCAGCTCCTTCCCCGAGGACCACCCGCAGTTCTTCGGTTTCCTGCAGCCGGAACGAAAGATGCTCGCGAGCGCGCTGGCCGAGCACGACCTCGTGGTCGTCATCGGCGCGCCGGCGTTCACCTACCACGTGTACCGGGGCGAGTCGGAAACCGCGCTGCCGCCGCTGTTCCTGATCAGCGACGACGAGCAGATCCTCGCCAGGGCCGCCGAGGGCACCGGGATCCGGTCGACGCCGAAGCTCGCGATCCGCGCGCTCCTGGACCGGGCCGCGCCGCGGGAAGCGCCGAAGTCCCGTACCCGGCTGGAAAAGCCCGCCGCGGCCACGCCGATCACGCCGGGCTTCGCCTACGCCACGATCTCGGAAGTCCTGCCGGACAACGCGATCGTCGTCGAAGAGACGCCGAGCCACCGCAACGAGCTGCACGACCACCTGCCGATCAAGTCCACCGACACCGGCTTCCTCACCGTCGCCAGCGGCACCCTGGGCTACGGCCTCCCCGCCGCCGTCGGTGCCGCGCTGGCCCGCCCGGACCGCAAGGTCGTCGCCATCCTCGGCGACGGGTCGAGCATGTACTGCGTCCAGGCACTGTGGACGGCGGCGCAGCACAACCTGCCGGTGACGTTCGTGATCTTCGACAACTCGGAGTACGCCGCCGTGCGCATCCTCGGCGAGGCGGCGGGCGGCGAGAAGGTGCCGGGCGTCGACCTCGGCGGCATCGATTTCCCGGCGCTGGCGAAGAGCCTGGGCCTGGGGACGTCGGTCGTCGAGAAGGCCGAGGACCTCAAGCCGGTGCTGGAAGCCGCGCTGCCGGACGAGCACCCGCACCTGGTGCACGTCCGCATCGACGCGAACCCGCGCACGCTCTACTGACGAGCTGAAGGGCGCGTGGGTCAGGAGCTCTTGGCGTTCCAGACGCGTCGCGAAAGCCACTTTCGAGACATCTGGTGTCCCGAAAGTGGCTTTCGCGACATGTTGCGAGCAGCCAGGAGGGCTGAAGGCTCCAGCCCTGGGCCCAGGAAGTAGTGAAGGCCCCTTGGGTTCACGGGGTCGTTGCAACACCGATTGTGTTCGGAGGTTGTGATGGCTGGTCGTGTGTCGTTGGGGCGGGCTGTGCGGG
>NZ_JBVJLY010000015.1:0-62902 GCF_055584485.1 Amycolatopsis sp. NPDC102522
TCCCAAATCCTTCACCGTCGATCTGGGCGTCCGCCGGGATCGTCACCTTCGCGCAGGTCGGCGGCAGGTAGGCAAATACCGGTCCGCCCTAACCCCACTTGCCACTCACGACCACCTCGACCCGGCGCGGTCTGGCGGGGCGGCGATGTCGCGAAAGCCACTTTCGGGACACCAGACGTCGCGAAAGTGGCTTTCGCGACACGCTGCGACGAGCATCACCCGCAATGGGGGCTTCGACCTCCGCGTTTAGTCGACTAAACGCGGCGGGAGTCAGAACTTCAGCTTGAAGCCGGTGTGGCTCGCCTCGAAACCGAGCCGCTCGTAGAACCGGTGCGCGTCCTCGCGTTTCACGTCCGACGTCAGCTGCACGAGCGCGCAGCCCCGTCGCCGTGACTCCTCGATCGCCCACGTCATCAGCTCCCCGCCGAGGCCGGAGCCGCGATGGCTCGCCCGCACCCGGACGGCCTCGATCTGCCCGCGCAGCGAGCCTTTCCTTGCCAGGCCGGGAATGATCGACAGCTGGAGCGTGCCGACGGCCTCTCCGGCGTCGTCGGCGACGATCAGCAGCTGTGCCGGATCGGCGTCGATCTCCTCGAACGCCTTGAGGTACGGCGTGAGGTCGTCGGCGGAATCGCGGGTGCTGCCGATCTGGTCGTCGGCGAGCATCCCGACGATCGCCGCGACGTCTTCCCGGCGGGCTTCACGGATGATCATGAGACGTAGTGTCGCACCCCGTCGGACTCGGTCGCGGTGAGTTTCCCTTGCGCCACCAGCAGATCCAGATGCGAACTGGTCTCGAGGACGGCGAGCATCTGGTTGAACGGGTCCATCTCGTCGAGTTTGCGCTTCCGGCGGGTCCAGCCCAGCCGCAGCGCGACCTCGTACGCCGTCGTGACGTCCGCGGTGATCTCGGCGCCCATGACCTCCAGGCGGTCGCGGTGGTGCTCCAGCAGTTCGTCCACGCGGGCGTGGACGCTGTCGGTGACGAGGCCGTGCGCGGGCAGCATGCGCCGGTCCGGCATCTCGCGCACCAGGCGCAGGGAGTCGAGGTAGTCGCGCAGCGGCAGTTCGGCGGGCACCGGCTGGAATCCGATGGACGGCGTGATGTGCGGAAGCACGTGGTCGCCGGAGAACACCAGCCCCGCCTCGTCGTCGACGAAGACGACGTGCCCGGCCGTGTGGCCCGGCGTGTGCACGATGTCGAACTCGCGGCCGGGCACGATCGCGCGTTTGCCGGGGGCGAGCCATTCGTCGGGCTGCTCCCACAGATGCGCCTCGGTGTGTCGGACATCGCCGAAGGCCTTGGCGAGCACCTCGACGACGGGGGCCGCGCCACAGCGCTCCAGCAGGCCGACCTGCGCCTCCATCGGGAAGCGGTCCGGATCGCCGGAGCGCGTCAGCGACGGCTCTTCGAGCTTGCCGAGCCCGACCTTGCCGCCGAATTCGCGGCGCAGTTCCACGGCCATCGTGTAGTGATCGCGATGTACGTGGGTGATCAGGAATTCGTCGATGTCGCCGAGACCCGCGCCGAGCGCCTTGAGTCCACGCGAAAGCCGCTCGCGCGCCGACTCCAGCGCCCAGCCCGAGTCGACGAGGACCAGGCGGGTGCCGTCGGTGACGACGTAGACGTTGACCGCGCGCAGCGCGTCGTGCGGCAGGGGCAGCGGGATCCGGTGGACCCCCGGCGAAACCGTGTAGACGCCTGGCTCGGCCCAGTCCCGGTCGCCGTCTTCGGGCAACGGCTCCATGGTGACCTCCGTCCCGGACGCACTCCAGTGTGCCGCCCCAGTTCCTCCACTTTGTGCCGCCGGAAGCCGAGTGTCCACTTGAGTGGGGTGAGACCCCGGTCACTTGCCGGGAATGGGCCGCTACCGCGAGGTCCGCGACGCGGATCGATGCGGACCACTGCGGAACATGCCGGGCGATGTGCTGCGTATAGGCAGTCCGGCCAGGGTTACCGCGAGGTTCACCGTCAGTGTCAAGTCGAACTTGACGCTGACGGTGAACCGGTTACTCCGGCCCTTTTTGCCATGGGCCATCACCTCCACCCCTGAAATGCTGCGCGGGCGTGCGCTCGGCAGCATCGACGGGGTTCGGAACCCCGTTAGCGCTCAGCCCTTGTCGTCCTGCTTCAGCGCGGTGTCGATGGTCAGCGCCGAGGCGACCACCATGGAGGCCAGCGGATCCCGCAGCGGCCGGTGGATCTCGACGACGTAGTTGTCGGCGGTGGTGAACGCGGCCTTCACGAAACCGCCCCAGGTCTTGGTGATCCGCGCGATCTCGACGTCGGCGTCGTCCTTGATCACGAAGTTCCACGCCCGCCAGTTCTCCGCGAAGATCCCGCCGACCTTCTGACCGTTGACCAGGAAGCCCAGCCGGATCTTGCCGAAGACGTTCTCCTGCACGATCTCCCCGATCGGGGAGTCGTCGGCCTTCGTCACCAGGAACCGGGATTTGAACACCTTCGCCGGTCGCGTCACCTTCAGCACGGTGCTGTGGTTCGCGTCGCGGATTTCGAAGCGGTGGGTCAGGTACTGGTCGTAATTCGTCAGCAGCCGGATGGCCTTCTTGAACGTGCTCTGCCCGACCTGGACGACGCCGCCGAGCCGGTTGCCGTTCTGGTCGAACACCCCGAACTCGTTGGACATCTCGATGAGTTTCGCGCGCTGGTTGACCACCAGCACGGGTTCGGAGAACAGGGTCCCGCCGCCGGTGGCCCCACCGCCCCGGCTCTGGGTTCCCTTCGCCACCTGCGCCCGGATCTTGTCCGGGTCGTGCGCACCCTCGATGTCCAGTTCGATCATCTCGGCGTCGTGGGACGGCCGTGTGTTGGCCGTCCAGGCCTGCCCGTCCCACCACCGGTACATCCGGGGGTTCTGCTGGTCGGGATACCAGCCGGCGGGCTGTGGAGAGCTCGTCATGGCAGGTCAGCGTAATGCGCTCGGTGCCGCCACGGGCTCGTCGATGGCAATTGCGTCGAATGTCCGTGTCCTCCTGTGCCCCGCCGCCCCGCGCACTCGGACCAAGGGGAGAATCCGGGTGTGAACGAACGACCTTGGCCTCCGGGCGCGGCGACGGCGATCGGTTCCCTGCCCGGCATCGATCCGGTCGAGGCCGCGTCGGTCGTGTTCGGCGAACTGCCCGAATTCCCCTTTCTGCCCGAACTTCCCGCGCGCGGCGTCGGGGCCGACATGATCGGCCGGACGGCGGCGCTGCTGGTCGATCTCGCGGTCGAGGTGGTGCCGAGCGGCTATCGCGTCGCCGCCCGTCCGGGGCACGACCACCGCCGGGCCCTCGACCTGATGAGCTGGGACCTCGACGCCGTCCAGGAGGCGCGGGAAAAGGCGGGCGTCGCCCCGCCGGTGTTCAAGGCGCAGGTCGCCGGACCCTGGACGCTCGCCGCGAACGTCGAACTCCAGCGCGGGCACCGGATCCTCACCGACAGAGGCGCGCTGCGCGATTTCTCCGCGTCGCTGCTGGACGGCCTGGCCGCCCACGTCGCGGAGCTGAAGTCACGCGTCGGCGCGCCGGTGGTGCTCCAGTTCGACGAACCGTCGCTGCCCGCTGTCCTCGACGGCGATCTCCCGACGGCGTCCGGCTACGGCACCGTTCCCGCCGTGCCCGCGCCGGAGGCCCGCGAGCTGCTGTCGACGGTGATCTCCGGGGCGGAGCGCATCACCGGACAGCCGGTCGCGGTGCACTGCTGCGCCGGAAAACCGCCGATTTCGTTGCTGCGCGCGGCGGGAGCGAAGGCGATCGCCTTCGATTTCGCCCTGCTGAGGGGCGCTTCGCCCGCGCAGCTCGACGAAATCGGCGAGACGCTGGACTCCGGCACGACGCTGATGCTCGGGCTCGTCCCCACCGCCGACCCCGGGGTTCCGGTGGAGCTGCGTGACGTGGTCACGCCCGTGCTCAAGCTCGTCGACAGGCTCGGCTTCCGCCGCGAGATCCTCGCCGAACTCGTCGTGCCGACCCCGGCTTGCGGTCTCGCGGGCGCCACCCCCGAGTGGATGCGCCGCGCGCTCACGCTCAGCCGGGAGGCCGGCAAGGCTTTCACCGAACCGCCTGAAGGCTGGTGACCGGCGCGGTAGCGTGCCCTTCATGCGTTTGTTCCGCCGTTCCCGCAAGTCCGAGGACGTTCCCGACCCCCGCACCGCCTGGCCGGAGCAGCCGGTCCCCGAGGACGCGGCCGCCGCGGCGGTGACGTTCTGGGAGGCGTGGTTCGAGCTCCTGCCGGAGGTCAGCGCCGCGCTCGGCGACCGCGAACCGCACCGCGTGGAACACGATCTCTGCACCATCGTCGAGGCGCTGCACCCCCGCCTGCACTTTTCCCTCGATCGGGGGCACCGGGCGATCTACTCGCTGGTGCTCACCGGCCAGGAGGATCCGGAACTGCGCCCGTACACCGACGCGTGGAAGGCCGCCGCGCCGCCAGAGGACGCGATCTGGGAGTACCACGACTCCGTGCCGCCGGTCCCCGATCCGAGTGAGGTGACCGTCAACCTCGGTGAGACGAGCGTCGCGCTCGCCGACGTCCGGGTGACCGCGAAGGTGGACGAATCAGCCGGACGGGTGGACGTCACGGTGTTCCATCCCCTGATCGGGGAACTCCGCCCGGAGACCCGGACGACCATGACCTTCCTGCCGCTGGACGCCACGCTGGGTGAGCGCGTCGCGGCCGAACGGCTGGGCAAGGTCGAGCTCGTGACCGAGGCGCGGGACGGGCAGCTGACCCTTCTGGAACTGCGCGAAGTGGTCGCCCGACTCGACCCGAGGGCGTCCGGAATTGTCGGTACCCCCGACTAGGCTTACCCCCGTGAGCAGCGAACTTCCGGAAAACCCCGAGCCAGTGCAGGACATCACCGAGGTCCCCGCCGAGGTCCGAGAAAGGCACGCCGAACTGGCGGAGGAGATCCGCGGGCACCAGTTCCGGTACTACGTGCTGGATTCACCGATCGTGTCCGATGGCCAGTTCGACGAGCTGCTCAACGAACTCCAGGCCATCGAAGACGAGCATCCGGGGCTGGTGACGCCGGAGTCGCCGACACAGAACGTCGGTGGCACGTTCTCGACGGAGTTCGTCGCGCACGACCACCTCGAGCGCATGCTCAGCCTGGACAACGTCTTCGACGGTGAGGAGTTCGAGACCTGGGTCGAGCGGGTCCAGAAGGAGATCGGCGCGACGAAGTACCTCGCCGAGCTGAAGATCGACGGGCTCGCGATCAACCTGCTGTACGAGAACGGCCGCCTGACCCGCGCGCTGACCAGGGGTGACGGCCGCACCGGCGAGGACGTCACGCTCAACGTCCGCACGCTGGAGCAGGTGCCGGACAGACTGACCGGAACGGACGAGTTCCCGGTGCCCGCGCTGGTCGAGGTCCGCGGCGAGGTGTACTTCCGCGTCGAGGACTTCCTGGCGCTCAACGCGAAGATGGTCGAGGCGGGCAAGGATCCGTACGCGAACCCGCGCAACACCGCCGCCGGATCGTTGCGGCAGAAGGATCCCAAGATCACGAAGTCCCGCAACCTGCGGCTGATCTGCCACGGGCTGGGCAAACGCGAGGGATTCGAGCCGAAGCGCCAGTCCGAGGCGTACGACGCGCTCGCCGCGTGGGGCCTGCCGGTGTCGCCGCACAGCAAGGTGCTGGGTTCGGACAAGGAACTGCTGGAGCACATCGAGTACTGGGGCGAGCACCGCCACGACGCCGAGCACGAGATCGACGGCGTCGTCATCAAGGTCGACGAGGTCGCGCTGCAGCGCCGTCTCGGCACGACCTCGCGCGCGCCGCGCTGGGCGATCGCCTACAAGTACCCGCCGGAAGAGGCGATCACCACCCTGCTGGACATCCAGGTCAACGTCGGCCGCACCGGGCGGGTCACCCCGTTCGCGGTGATGGAGCCGGTGAAGGTGGCGGGCTCCACGGTCGCGATGGCGACGTTGCACAACCAGGAAGAGGTCAAACGCAAGGGCGTGCTGATCGGGGACAAGGTCGTCATCCGCAAGGCGGGCGACGTCATCCCCGAGGTGCTCGGCCCGGTGGCCGACGCGCGCACCGGTGAAGAGCGCGAGTTCGTCATGCCGCTGCGCTGCCCCAACTGCGACACCGAACTGGCGTACCAGAAGGAGGGCGACATCGACATCCGTTGCCCGAACTCGCAGTTCTGCCCGGCGCAGCGGCGGGAACGGCTGTTCCATCTGGCGAGCCGGAACGTCTTCGACATCGAGGTGGTCGGGTACGAGGCCGCGGTGGCGCTGCTGGACGCCGGGGTCGTGCACGACGAAGGGGACATCTTCGACCTGGACGAGGAGAAGCTGCTCGAAGTCGAACTGTTCCGAACCAAGGCGGGGGAGCTGTCGGCCAACGGGCGGAAACTGCTGGAGAACCTCGAAACCGTCAAGGACCGTCCACTGTGGAAGGTCGTCGTCGGGCTTTCGATCCGGCACGTCGGCCCGACGGCCGCGCAGGCGCTCGCGCGGGAATTCGGTTCGCTGGAAAAGATCGAGAACGCTTCCGAAGAGGAGCTCGCCGCCGTCGACGGGGTCGGCCCGACAATCGTGCGAGCCGCGAAAGAGTGGTTCGAGGTCGATTGGCACCGCGAGATCGTCGAGAAGTGGCGTGCGGCCGGAGTGCGGATGGAGGAGGAGCGCGACGAGTCCATCCCGCGCAACCTCGAAGGACTTTCGATCGTCGTCACCGGTTCGCTGAATCTCTACTCCCGCGACGAGGCCAAGGAGTTCATCATGGCCCGCGGTGGGAAGGCGGCCGGTTCGGTGTCGAAGAAGACGGCGTTCGTCGTCGTCGGCGACGCGCCGGGGACGAAGTACGACAAGGCCGTCCAGCTGAAGGTGCCGGTGCTCGACGAGAACGGCTTCCGGGTGCTGCTGGAAGTCGGCCCCGAGGCCGCCGCCGAGCTCGCGTTGCCGACCGAGGAGGAGACCGGTGAGTGACCTGGAGATCCGGCCCGCACGGGCCGAGGAACTGAAGGCGGTCGGGGAACTCACCCTGGCCGCGTACTCCGCGGAACGGGGCCTCGTGGAGGGCGTCGGCTACGCGGCCGAGCTCGTCGACGCAGCCAAGCGGGCGGAGCAGGCCGAGCTCCTGGTCGCGGTGGACGGTGACGGCACGCTGGTCGGCACGGTCACCATCGCGCGGCCGGACACGCCGTTCGCCGAGCTGTCACGCGAAGGCGAACTGGAGTTCCGGATGCTCGGCGTGGCGCCTTCGGCGACAGGGCGCGGCATCGGCGAAGCGCTGACCAGGGCGGTCATCGCGCGGGCCCGGGAACTGGACGCGGACCGGGTGGTGCTGTGCAGCCTGGTCACGATGGAGCGGGCGCACCGGCTCTACGAGCGGCTCGGGTTCGTGCGGCTGCCCGAGCGGGACTGGGAGCCGCATCCCGGTGTGACGCTGATCGCCTACCGCCTGGAGCTCGCGTAGGTACGGCGTTTCGTCCTCCGAATGCGGTGCTTGCGCGTGCAACTACCGCATTCAGAGGACGAAACGCGGAGGTCAGCTGTCCAGGACGACGGCGACGATCCCCGCGAAGTGCGCCAGCCGTGCCACCTCGGCGGCCCGGAAGTTCGGCCCGCCCGGCCGCGCGACCAGCAGCGCCTTACCCGGCTTCCCCAGCGGCGTGGCCGCGAGTTCGGTCCCCAGTTCCTTCCACGTCTCCGGCACCCACGCCTCTTCGGCGTCGAGGATGGTGGCGCGTTCCAGCGGCAGCCACGGCAGGTCGGTGATCGGCGTCTCGGGCGCCGCGCTGGACGACGCCAGCCGCAGCGCGCCGGGCTCCGAGTGCTCGACGACGACCGCCCAGCCTGCCCGGATGATCCGCGGCACCCCTTCGGCGAGGATCTCCAGCCCCGAAGCGGGCTTCGCGGCGATCTCCTCGACCAGTTCGAGTTCGCGATGGGTGTCCAGCACCCCGGCGTACGGGCGGACGGCGTCGACCTCGACACCGTCGACGCTTTCGGCGGCGGTGATCAGCGCGTCCGGCAGCCTGCCGGAGGGGATTTCGACGACGAGGTCGTCGATGGCGATTCCGCCGCCGCGTTCGACCACGTCCACGCTCAGGATGTCGGCGCCGACGGTGCCGAGCGCGGAAGCGACCGCGCCGAGGGTCCCCGGGGTGTCCGGTAATTGGACCCGGATCAGGAACGACACACGCGCCCCTCTCGCCTCAGGCGTTCCAGCCTCGCCGTGGAACGCGCTACGCCGGGCGCCGATTGTGACAGACCGGACGGTGTAATGGGGCCCGCCATCCGGCCTTCGGGATAACGAACCAGGCACTCCTTACCCGAAGTGCCCTACCCCGGGCCGGAGCGCGGGCCGCGGCGTAACCCAGTCGAGTCCGCCGACACCGCCACCATAGACTTGCAGCTTCCGACAGAACCCGCACAGCACACCCCGGGAGTCACCCGCGTGCCCAACATTTCCCGCGACGAGGTCGCGCACCTCGCCAAGCTGGCCAGGCTTGCCGTCACCGAAGAGGAGCTGGACGTCTTCGCAGGCCAGCTCGACCAGATCCTGGACTCGGTGGCCAAAGTGAGCGAGGTCGCAGGCGAGGACGTCCCGCCCACGTCGCACGCCGTGCCGCTGACCAACGTGTTCCGTGAGGACACGGTCCGACCGGGGCTGACCCAGCAGCAGGCGCTGGCCGGTGCGCCGGCCAGCGAAGAGGGTCGTTTCCGGGTGCCGCGGATTCTGGGAGAAGAACAGTGACCGAAATCGTCAAGCTGACCGCCGCCGAGCTGGCGGAAAAGATCCAGTCCCGTGAGGTCTCGGCCGTCGAGGTCACCCAGGCCCACCTGGACCGGATCGCCGAGGTCGACGACCACATCCACGCGTTCCTGCACGTGGACACCGAGGGCGCGCTCGCCGCGGCCCGCGCGGTGGACGCGGACGTCGCCGAGGGCAAGGCGCCGAAGTCGGCGCTCGCCGGGGTGCCGCTGGCGCTCAAGGACGTGCTGACCACCAAGGGCATCCCGACCACCGTCGGTTCGAAGACGCTGGAGAACTGGATCCCGCCGTACGACGCCACCGTGACGCGCAAGCTGCGCGAAGCCGGTGTCGTGGTGCTCGGCAAGACCAACATGGACGAGTTCGCGATGGGCTCCTCCACGGAGAACTCCGCGTTCGGCCCGACGCACAACCCGTGGGACCACGCCCGCATCCCGGGTGGCTCCGGCGGTGGCTCCTCGGCGTCCATCGCGGCGTTCGAGGCCGCGATCGCGATCGGCACCGACACCGGCGGCTCGATCCGCCAGCCCGGCGCGGTCACCGGCACCGTCGGCGTGAAGCCGACGTACGGCGGTGTCTCCCGCTACGGTCTCGTCGCCTTCTCGTCGTCGCTCGACCAGGCCGGACCCTGCGCGCGGACGGTGCTCGACGCCGCCCTCTTGCACGAGGTCATCGCCGGGTACGACCCGATGGACTCGACCTCGATCGACGCGCCGGTCCCGCCGGTGGTCGCCGCGGCCCGCCAGGGCCTGACCGGTGACCTCAAGGGCGTCCGCGTCGGCGTGGTGAAGGAATTTTCCGGCGACGGTTACCAGTCGGGCGTGTCGCGGTCGTTCGAGGCCGCTGTCGAGCAGCTTCGCGCGCTCGGCGCCGAAGTCGTCGAGGTCTCGTGCCCGAGCTTCACCTACGCGCTGCCCGCGTACTACCTGATCGCGCCGAGCGAGTGCTCGTCGAACCTCGCCCGGTTCGACGCCATGCGCTACGGCCTGCGCGTGTCCGACGACGGCGCGCACAGCGCCGAAGAGGTCATGTCGCTGACCCGCGAGAAGGGCTTCGGCCCCGAGGTCAAGCGCCGCATCATGCTCGGCACGTACGCGCTCTCTTCGGGCTACTACGACGCCTACTACGGCTCGGCGCAGAAGGTCCGCACGCTCATCACGCGCGACTTCGAAGCCGCGTACGAAAAGGTGGACGTGCTGGTCTCGCCGACCACGCCGACGACGGCGTTCAAGATCGGCGAACGCGTCGACGACCCGATGGCGATGTACCTGGCGGACCTCTGCACCATTCCGTCGAACCTGGCGGGCAACGCCGCGATGAGCGTCCCGAGTGGACTGTCGCACGAGGACGGCCTGCCGGTCGGCCTGCAGATCATGGCCCCCGCGATGGCCGACGACAGGCTGTACCGCGTCGGCGCCGCCTACGAGGTCGCGCGCGACGCCGCCAACGGTGGTTCGCTGGTGCACGAGGTTCCGGAGCTGGGAAAGGCGTGACTTGCTGACACGCATCGAGATCGACGGCTTCAAGTCGTTCGATCACTTCGGGTTGGACCTGCCGCCGTTCCTGGTCGTCCTCGGCCAGAACGCCAGCGGCAAGTCCAACCTGTTCGATGCCATCCAGCTGCTGCGGCGCATGGTCAGCGCGCCGACCCTGCTCGAGGCCTTCGCGGACACGCGGGGCAATCTCGCGGAGCAGTTCCACAAGGGTGGCAACGGAATTGTCACCTTGATGCGCTTCGCGGCCGAGATGCACCTTGAACCCACGGTGACGGACTCATTCGATCAACAAGTGGAGATCCAGCATCGCCGCGTTCGGTACGAGTTGGACATCGAGCTGAAGTTCGATAGGGATATGAACCGCAGGGTTTATGTATCCCGCGAAACGGCATACTCTCTTGAAGAGCCCACCGTGCCGTTCCTGGAAACCGTGGACTCGGACGATGCTCGGGAGTTCGTGATCCATCCCGAGAGGCAAGAATACGGATTGCGTCGCCCTGCGAAGTCGGCTCGGGCGACAGTGCTTTCCGGTTTCACCTCGGTGGCTGATTTCCCGTCCTTGTTCGCGATCCGTGGTGAAATGGAATCCTGGCGGTTCCTGCAGTTGGATCCCGTCGCGCTCCGTAAGCCCAGTCCTCCGGATCGAGTAGACGGGCCTTTGGCGTCGGATGGTGCCAATCTCGCGAGCGTCCTGCGCAGGATCGAAGAATCCACTCATAATGACTACGGCAGTTCGCTGGACGAGATCGCTGTCGATCTGGTGCGAGTCGTGCGCGGCGTCTCCCGTGTGGGTGTCAGCAAGAACGCGAGTGAGGAGTGGGAAGCCCACTTGGTCAATCGCGACGGGCAGATCAGCGCGCGTGTGGCGTCTGATGGAACTCTGCGTGTGCTGGCCTTGCTCGCGGCTCTTTACGATCCGTTGTATCGAGGGCTGATGTGCTTCGAGGAGCCTGAAAATGGCATCTTCCCGGAGCGCTTGCGCAATTTGATAGGGGCATTGAAGGACATCGTCACCAATCCGATTCCAGGCGAACCGCGTGCTCAGTTGATTCTCTCCAGTCATTCTCCTCTGATGCTGTTCGAACTCGACTCCGAGGATATGCTCGTAATGGACTGGGTCACCAGGATCGAGCCGGGTGAGCCGGGACGAGGCAGCAGCATGGTGTCGCGAGTTCGAGCCTTGACCGAATCGAGTGAACTCGAAACGTTGTCCAGGCACGAGCAGCGGGCCTTGCCAGGCATTAGCCGGGACGAAGCGCGAGAGCTGCTGGGGGCTTGAGTGCGGCTGCTGAGGACCGCTGTCGCGGTCGAAGGTTCGTCTGACGAGAGCTTCTTCAAACCGTTGATGGAGCGGGTGCTCAAGGACGTTTCCGAAACACACTACGGCGCAGGTTTCGACGTTGCCGTGCCGTTGGTGTTTCGTCGCGGCCCGGATACCTGGACAACCCTGTGCGAGCAGTTCCTCGGCCGATCGCCGGGTCTCGACCTGGCGTTCTTTCATTACGACGGGATGGCAAAGCCCGAGCGTGAGGCCAAGAAATGCTGGGAACCGATGCTCCGCGAGTGGGGCAAGGCGAGTGGTACCAAACCTCTGCTGCTCCAGCTGGTGCCTGTCAGGGAGATGGAGAGCTGGGCCCTCGCCGACCTCGACGAGGTGAACCAGCTGATCGGCAGGAGGATCGACGCCTCACGGGTGTTCGAAGCAGGCCATCTGCCGGCGGTGGAGCGGCTGTCGGATCCGAAGCGGACGCTTGCCGAGACACTACGATCGAGCGGGCGAAGGCAACGATCCATCCATTTCCACCTGGAGCTCATCGCCGAGCGGATCAGTTTGACGAAACTGCTGGGCGTGCCGTCCTTCCAGGATTGGCACGAGGAGACCGTCGCCGGGTTGCGCAAGCTCGGGTTCATCGAAACTGGAGGAAAGAAGTGACCGCCGTGGTTGAGTTGATGGACTACGCCGACGTCATCGAGCGGTTCGACCCGGTGCTGGGCCTCGAGGTGCACGTCGAGCTGAACACGAACACGAAGATGTTCTGCGCCTGCGCCAACGAGTTCGGCGGAGAGCCCAACTCCAAGGTCTGCCCGACCTGTCTCGGGCTGCCCGGCTCGCTGCCGGTGGTGAACGGCAAGGCCGTCGAGGGAGCGATCCGCATCGGCCTCGCGCTCAACTGCGAGATCGCGTCGTGGTGCCGGTTCGCCCGGAAGAACTACTTCTACCCGGACCAGCCGAAGAACTTCCAGACGTCGCAGTACGACGAGCCCATCGCCTTCAACGGCTACCTCGACGTGACGCTGGACGACGGCGAGGTCGTCCGCGTGGAGATCGAGCGCGCGCACATGGAGGAGGACACCGGCAAGTCGCTGCACGTCGGTGGCGCCACCGGCCGGATCCACGGCGCCGAGCACTCGCTGCTCGACTACAACCGCGCCGGCGTGCCGCTGATCGAGATCGTCACGAAGACGATCGAGCACACCGGCGCCCGCGCGCCCGAGGTCGCGCGGGCGTACGTCACCGCGCTGCGGGATCTGCTGAGCGCGCTCGACGTCTCGGACGTCCGGATGGACCAGGGGTCGGTCCGCTGTGACGCCAACGTGTCGCTGATGGCCAAGGACGCGACCGAGTTCGGCACGCGCACCGAGACCAAGAACGTCAACTCGCTGCGCAGTGTCGAGCGCGCCGTCCGCTACGAGATGACCCGCCAGGCGGCGATCCTCGCCGAGGGTGGCTCGATCAAGCAGGAGACGCGGCACTTCCAGGAGGCCGACGGCACCACGTCGCCCGGCCGCACCAAGGAGACCGCCGAGGACTACCGGTACTTCCCGGAGCCCGACCTGGTCCCGATCGCGCCGTCGCGCGAGTGGGTCGAGGAGCTGCGCAAGACGCTGCCGGAGATGCCGTCGGAGCGTCGCAAGCGCATCCAGAACGAGTGGAACCTGACCGACGAGGCGCTGCGAGACCTGCTCAACGTCGGCGCGGTCGACCTGGTCGCCGAGACCGTCGAAGCGGGCGCGACGCCGGACGAGGCCCGCAGCTGGTGGGTCAACACGCTGGCGCAGGAGGCCAACTCCCGCGAGATCGAGCTGACGGAGCTGGCGATCACCCCGGCGCAGCTGGCCGAGGTCATCGCGCTGGTCAACGCCGGTGAGCTGACCAACAAGCTGGCCAAGGAGGTCGTGCAGGGCGTCCTCGCCGGCGAGGGTTCGCCCGCCGAGGTCGTCGAGAAGCGCGGCCTGAAGGTCGTCTCCGACGACTCCGCGCTCATCGCGGCCGTCGACGAGGCGCTGGCCGCGCAGCCGGACGTCGCCGAGAAGATCCGCGGCGGCAAGGTGGCCGCGGCCGGGGCGATCGTCGGTGCGGTCATGAAGGCCACCAAGGGCCAGGCCGACGCCAAGCGCGTGCGCGAACTGATCATCGAGCGAGTCGGTGCCTGAACTCGCTCTGAAGAAGGTCACCTGGCGTGAGTGGCTCGGCCTCGCGGCCGGGCTGCTCGCGCTGGTGGCCTTGTTCCTGCCGTGGACGACGCTGACCGCGTCGCGCCCGGAGATCGAGGACGTGCTGACGACGCTGCCCGCCAACGATGTCACGCGCGACGCGTGGCACGCGGGTTTCCTCGCCTGGGCGCCGCTCTTCATGGTGTTCCTGCCCGGCCTCGCCGTCGTGCTGTTCGGCCGCGTCGACGCCGTCCGCCGCGCGGGCCTGCCGCATCTGTGGCTGATGGCGGTCATCGGCGGGCTGCTGCTGATGGTGCTCGGCCTGGTCACCCTCGACTGGCAGTTCGACGCCGACCAGCGCGGGATCTTCTCCGCCGCCGGCATCGAGATCGGTGCGGGTCTCGGCCGCTACCTCGGCCTGGTGGCGGCTGTCGTCTCCGCCGTCGTCGCCTTCTTCGACGTCCGGCTCCTGTGCGCCGAAACCCGCGCTCGCCGCTGACCCCTCCGCGCGGTTAGTCCTCTGAATGCTTGGGGGTTGCGGTAGAAAGCGCTTTCTGCCTACCGTAGGAGTGCCTCATACGGACGGTGGAGGTCACGGGTGACGACCGGGAACCCCCTCCGGGCGGCCATCATCGGCACCGGAGCGATCGCCAAAAGCCATCTAGCCGCCTACGAAGCCCATCCGTCGGAAGTGACCGTGGTCGCCGCGGCCGACGTCGACGAAGCCAGGGTCGCCGGATTCCGCACCGGCGATATCAAGCCCTACACCGAAATCGAGCGGCTCCTCGCCGAGGAGAAGCCCGACCTCGTCTCGCTCTGCACCCCGCCCGCGCTGCACGCCGGGCAGACCTCGCGGGCGCTGGCCGCCGGGGCGTGGGTCTGGTGCGAGAAGCCGCCTTGCCTGTCCCTGTCCGAATACGACGAGATCACCGCGGCCGAGTCCGAGGGCGGGCCGTACGCGGCTTTCGTGTTCCAGCACCGGTTCGGCTCCGCCGCCGGGAATTTCCGCGAGTTGCTGGCCGCGGGCGAACTCGGGCGGCCGCTGGTCGCGCACTGCCAGACGACGTGGTTCCGCGACGCGGAGTACTACGCCGTCCCTTGGCGTGGCGACTGGGCGACCGAGGGCGGCGGCCCCGCGATGGGCCAGGGAATCCACCAGATCGACCTGCTCCTGCACCTGCTCGGCGACTGGGCCGAGATCCGCGCGATGACCGGCAGGCTCGTGCACGACGTCCGCACCGACGACGTGTCGACGGCCTTGGTGCGCTTCGAATCCGGCGCGCTGGCCACGGTGGTCAACAGTGTCCTCTCGCCGGACGAGGTCAGCCGGATCCGCATCGACTGTTCTCGCGCGACCGTCGAGCTGACCCATCTCTACGGCTACGGAAACGAAGACTGGGCCTACACGCCCGCGCCGCACGTGGCCAAGGATTGGCGCGCGCCGGCGACGAACCTCGCCAGCTCGCACACCGCTCAGCTGACGCAGGTTCTGGCCGCGATCAGGGCAGGGGAACGTCCACCGTGCAGCGGCGCCGACGGGCGGCAGGCACTCGAATTCATCGCCGCGCTGTACAAATCCGCGTTCACCGGCCGCCTGGTCCACGCGGGCGAGATCACCTCCGAGGATCCCTTCTACGCATCCATGAACGGGGAATCGTGAGCGCACCCATCACCGTCACCCACCGGCACGGCGAACGCGTCACCGTCGAGTCCGCGGGTGTCGAACTCCTGTCCTATGTGTACAGACCAGATCCCGCCGCCTACGAGTCGCGCAAGCCCTACACGCATCCGCTCCGGACGCTGGCCGGGCGCCAGGTCAGCGCCTATCGGCCGTCGGATCACCGCTGGCACAAGGGACTCCAGATGACGTCGAGTCATCTGTCCGGCCAGAACTTCTGGGGCGGCTGGAGTTACGTTCCCGGGGATCGGTACCAGGACCTGCCGGACCTCGTCGGTTCGATGCGGCACGACGGTTTCGAGGAGTTCGCCGTCGAGGACGAAAGCCTGACACTGGGCGAGAAGCTGACCTGGATCGAGAACGGCGGCGGGGAATGGGCGCGCGAGCGGCGCGACCTCGTCGTCCACTCCGTGGCGCCGGACGAGGGCAGCTGGGCTCTCGACTGGGCGATCACCCTGACCAACATCCGCGGCGAGCCCCTGGAATTCGGCAGCCCGACGACGGCCGGACGCGAGATGGCGGGCTACACCGGCCTGCACTGGCGCGGGCCCCGCGAGTTCAGCGGCGGCGAGATCCTCGGCCCCGGCGCCCTCGGCGGCGAGGAGATGATGGGGCGGCAGGCGCCGTGGCTGGCGTTCGTCGGCGAACACGACGAGGTCGACGCGAAATCGACGCTGGTCTTCGCGCACGCGCCGGAGAACGAGCACGCGATCCACGAGTCGCATTGGTTCGTCCGGTCGCACGACATCCCGACGGTGGCGTTCTCCTGGGCGTTCTTCGACGAGTTCACCCTGCCGCCCGGCGAGAGTTTCCACTACCGCTACCGCGTGGTGGTCGCGGACGGCGCCTGGGATCGCGACCGCGTCGAGCACTACCTGAAGTCCCATGGATTCTGAGGAGGTCACCGTGTTCCCGCTTCCCGGCGGTATCGGCCTTTCCCATCTGTGCGCCTACGAATGGGAGGCCGTGGACGGGGTGTGCGGCGGCAGTCCGCATCTGCACCTGGCCTGTACCGAGGCCTACGTCGTCACCGGTGGCCGCGGCGCGGTGCAGACGCTCGACGTCGGCGGCTACCGGGAGATCGACCTCGAAACCGGGGTGGTCGCGTGGTTCACGCCCGGCACGGTCCATCGCATGGTGCAGCGCGACGATCTGCGGATCACCGTGCTCATGCAGAACAGCGGCCTGCCCGAAGCGGGTGACGCTGTCTTCACCTTCCCGCCGCCGATCCTCGCCGACCCGGACGCGTACGCGGAGGCCGCCGCGATGCCCGGCGACGACGATGCGGCCCGCCGTCGCCGGGATCTGGCGATCGAGGGCTACCTGCCGATCCGGGACGCTCTCGTCTCGGGAGACCCCGGCCCGCTGAGGGACTTCCACCGCGCGGCCGCCGCGCTGGTCGCGCCGAAGGTCGACGCGTGGATCCCGCGCTGGCGGTCCGGTGCGCTGGCCGCCGCCGAACTGACCGGAGAACACCTGAGGGCACTGGCGAACGGTGACGCGAGCCATCTCGGACAGGCCGGTGTCCGGGTCGCCGTCCCGTCCAAAAAGGACGGTTACGGGATGTGCGGGCGGCGGGCGGAGTACCGGCTTGACGTGTGACCATTTGGTCACCTATTTTTCCGGTATGACTCACTCACGCAGGACGCTCGCCGTCGTGCTCGTCGCGTTGCTGTTCGGCGCACTGGTCACCGCGGTGCCCGCCACCGCCGAAGAACGCCGGCGCGAGCACAGGGGCACGATCGGCGGCGCGGATTACCTGGTCAAAGTGCCGAAACGCTGGAACGGCACCCTGGTGCTTTACAGCCACGGCCTCTACGTGGAGCCATGGAAGCCGGAGCGGATCGCGCTGGCCACCCGGCCCGAGACCGAGACCTGGCTGCTCGAACACGGCTACGCGCTGGCCGCGTCGAACTACACCGGCGTCTTCGGGCACGTGATCGAGGAGGCGCGGGCCGATCAGCTCGCCCTGCTGGACTGGTTCCAGGCCACCGTGGGCAAGCCGCGGCGGACAATCACCAGCGGGATGTCCATGGGCGCCGTCATCTCCCTGAAGCTGGCCGAGGACAACCCTGGCCGTTTCGACGGCGTGCTGACGCAATGCGGTGAGTACGATGCGAACGGCACCTGGAACAGCGGGCTGGACATGCTCTTCGCGCTCAAGACCCTGCTGGCGCCGGACGCGGACATCGACCTGGTCCGCCCCCGCGATCCGCAGGGCGCCCAGGCGGCGCTCGAAGCCGTGGTGACGGAAGCCCAGAAGACCGGCGCGGGCCGGGCTCGCATCGCGTTGGCCGGAGCGCTCGGGACCATTCCGGGCTGGGCGCTCGCTCACGAACCGGAGCCGGTGGCGCTCGCGGACCGCCTCGCCCAGCAAGCGATGTGGGTCACCGGGGCCTACCTGTACGGCTACGGACCGGCCGCGCGTCCCGAGATCGAGCGCAGGGCCGGTGGAAACCCGTCGTCGAACGCCGGGATCGACTACCGGCGACTGCTCACCCGGTCCACCGGTCTCGACCTGGTCCGGCACGCCTATCGGGTGGGCGGCGTAAATCTGGAAGCCGACCTGGATCGCCTCGCCGCGGCCCCGCGGATCGCGGCGGATCCGAAGGCGCGGGCCTACCTGAACCGCCACACCGTGGCGCGCGGGACCACGCCGTCACCCGTGCTGACCGCGCACACCACCGGCGACGGTGGCGCGGTGCCGGGCCAGGCCCGGTGGTACGGCGAGCAGGTCCGGCGCCATGGCGATCCCGGCCTGCTGAGGCAGACCTACGTCGACCGGGGCGGCCACTGCTCGTTCAACGCGGCCGAGGAGATCGTCCTGTTGCGCACCCTGCTGTCCCGTGTGGACACCGGCCGCTGGCCCGTCACCGACCCGCGCCTGCTCACCGCCGCCGCGACCGCGCTCGGGACGGCGTACCGGCTCGTGTCGGACCTGTTCGACCCGCAGGGCGAGGAAAAGGCCATGCCGCCGTCGTTCACGCGGTTCACCCCGCCGGTGTTCCCGCGACCGTCCCGATGACCGTGGGGAACCCACCTGTTCGGACATCTTGTGGGCGAATTTCCGAAAAGCGCCGATATGGTCACCTCGATCCTGGGATGATCTTGAGGTGAAGAAGACACTGGGGCGAATCGCCATCTTGACCGCAACCGCGGCCATCCTGTTCGGCGGTGCCACCGGCACCGCGTCGGCCGTCGACTGGGTGTACATCGACAGGTATCCCACGGAAGCGCAGTGCCTCGTCGCGGCCGACGCGTGGGCGTCCAGCGATGTGCGCACCAGGTGCCAGTACACCCAGGACGACGGCTGGCACCTGTACGCCTACTCGATCGGCGGCTGATCCGGCATCGAAAAAAGGGGGCTGGGCCGGATATCGGCCCAGCCCCCTTTCGCTAGTCCTTGCCTCCGGTGCCGGCACTGGTCGACGGCGTGACGATGAGGACGCGGTCGTCGCTCGAAACGGGTGCCCCGCCGTCCTTGTTGAGGGTCCCGGTCAGTGCCATCTGCGGGTTGATCATGCTCAGCGCGGACAGCCTGCCGAAGGTCCTCGGCGGCTTGCCGACCTTGCCGTCCATGAGGACGTTGGGTTTCCCGGTCACCGCGCCGTCCGGGGTGACCGGCAGGTTCTGCAGGTTGCCCGCGATCGACGTCGTGAGGGTGAGGTAGCCGGTGGGACCGACGAAGTCCGCACAGCCCGCCACGCCGGGCTTGTCGGTCCAGCTCCACGCAGGGGTGGTCAGCGGCTGGCCTCCGCGAAGCCGGTACAGGACGTCCTTGTCGGCCAGCCTGTCCGTCAGCCAAAGGCGCGAACCGCTCTGGTCGCGGCACATCCCGCCGGGGGAGTGCACGCCGGTCGAGAAGACCGCCGAGCCCGCCGTGGGGTTGCCCGGCGCCGGTTTGCCGGAGGTGTCGATGCGCAGCACCTTCCCGGCCAGCGACCCGGGATCGGCCGCGAGCCCGGGATTGCCCGCGTCGCCGGTGGCGACCAGGAGCGCGCCCTTGGCGTCGGTGCTGATCACGCCGCGGTTGCCGGTGGCGCCCTTGGGGATGCCTGTCAGCACCGGTTTCGGCGTCTGGCCCTTCGCGAGCCGGACGACCCGGTTGTCGCTCGGGGTGGTGATGTAGGCGAAGACGAGCTGGTCTTCGGCGAAACCGGGGGAGAGCGCGAGCGAGGTGAGTCCGCCGTCGCTGGAGCCGTCCACGGCGATGGTGGCCCAGCCGGCCGGGTCCTTCCCCGCGGCGGCGAGCATGATCCGGCCGCTCTTGCGTTCGCCCGCGAGCCCGCTGGGCGCGCTGCCGTCGCCGGGGAGCGCGGCCACGGCGGCGACGGTGTCCAGGCACGTCGCGATGACGGCCTTGTCGAAGTCCTTGCAGCCCTGCGGCGGCGGGACCGGCGTCGGCGGCTGGTTCGGCCCGTTCCCGCGGCCAGGGCCGCCGGGGCCCGAGTCGCCCGCGTCACCACCGGGCCCGACCTGCGGCGGGACCTCGGGGGACGGCGGGTTGACCGGGGTGAACTTCTGTCCGGCGGCCGTGTTGTCGAAGTCGGCGCAGCCGGAGAGCATCAGCGCGCTGCAGGCCAGCAGGGCCAGCGGCGCGGTCCATTTCCGCCGGTACCGGGTACGCACGAGGCAAGCCTAGGTGGGCGTACGTGAGCCAAGGGTAAGCGGTAGTCGATACCGTGGCGATCATGACGGTGACCGTGCTCGTGCCCGACGAAGAGGGAGTGGCCGCGCTTTCGGAGATCGAGGGCGTGCGTCCGGTGGTGTACCGCCGCGGGGAGCCAGTGCCCGCCGAGGCCGCCGAGGCCGAGGTCCTCGTGACCGGTGAGGGGCCCAGCGAGGAACTCTGGCGTGAACTGCCGAACGTCAAACTCGTGCAGCTGCTGGTGGCGGGGGCCGAGGACTGGGTCGGCAAGGTGCCGGACGGTGTCCTGCTCTCGACCTGCCGCGGCGCGCACGGCGGGAGCTCGGCCGAATGGGTCGTCGCGGTCCTCCTGACGATCTACCGCGGTCTCGGCGGTTTCGCCGATGGTCACCGGCGGAAGCACTGGGAACGCCGGATCACCGACACCCTGCAGGGCAAGCGGGCCCTCGTCATCGGCGCGGGTGACCTCGGCAGGCATCTGCGACGGCGGCTGGAGACGTTCGACGTGCGCTGCACGATGGTCGGCACGACAGCCCGCGAAGACGTGCACGGCGTCGACGAGCTGCCCGAACTGCTGCCCGAACACGACGTCACGGTGCTGATGGTGCCGCTCACCCAGCACACCCGGGGCCTGGTCGACGCGGAGTTCCTCGCCGCGATGCCGGATGACGCGATCCTGGTCAACGTCTCGCGTGGGCCTGTCGTGGTCACCGACGCGCTCGTCGCGGAACTTGCTTCGGGACGGCTTCGCGCCGCTCTCGACGTCACCGATCCCGAGCCGCTGCCCGACGGGCATCCGCTGTGGGAGGTGCCGGGACTGCTGCTGACGCCGCACGTCGCGGGCGCCGTCAGCGGGAGGCGGCAGCGCGCCTACGCGGTGGCTGTCCGGGAGCTGAGCCACTACATGAGCGGGGAGCTGCCGAAGAACCTGGTCCACGGCGAATACTGAGCAGCGTGGCGACACTTCATATCGGCTGCGCGATGTGGACGCACAAGGCGTGGGCCGGGCGGTTCGTGCCGCGATCAGCGCCGTCCGGGGAGCGCCTGCGGGCCTACGCCGGCTGGTGCAACGCGGTCGAGGGCAACACCACCTTCTACGCGACCCCTGCCCGGGACACCGTCGTGACGTGGGCGCGGCAGACCGGCCCTGACTTCCGGTTCGTGGTCAAACTGCCCAAGACCGTCACGCACGAGCGACGGCTCACCGGGGTCGAGACCGAGATGCGAGCCTTCCTGGACGCGATCGAACCCCTCGGCGAACGGGCGGTCCTGTGGACCCAGTTGCCCGCCTCGTTCGGCCCGACGGACGTCGACACGCTCGGCCGCTTCCTGCGGCGGCTCCCCGCCGGCCTCCGACGGGCCGTGGAGGTCCGCCATCCCGACTTTCACACCGACGCCCGCGCGACATCGCTGCTGGAGAGGACCCTCACCGACGCGGACGCCGAGTGGGTGCCGTTCGACACCGTGGTCTTCTTCGGGAAGCCGCCGGTCAGCGAGGCCGAGCAGGACGCCTGGGCCAAGAAGCCCCGGCTGCCGCGACGGACACGGGCGCTGACCGACCGGCCTGTCGTCCGCTACCTGGGCCGCGACTCCGTCGAGGAGACCGTCGAGGGGTGGCGCCCGTGGACCGAGGTGGTCGCCGGCTGGCTGCGCGAGGGCCGGTCGCCGACGATCTTCCTGCACACCCCCGACAACGACGACGCACCGTCGCTCGCCCGCCGGTTCCACGACGACGTGCGCGCCCTGGTGCCCGGCCTCGACCCGCTGCCCGAACCCGAACCGGTGGAGCCCGCGACCCTGTTCTGAGCCGTTTCGGCGGTTCAGTCGCTTGACGGGCTCGTTTCCCCTACCCTTCGCGCGTGAGCGATGACTATCAGACCAGCATGATCTCGGACGTGGCCGACGCCGACAGCGGCCCCGGCCCGGCGGAGACCCGGGGTGGGATCGACCTCGGTCTGCTCGTCCTGCGAGTGGTGCTCGGCGTGACCATGGGCGCGCACGGGCTCCAGCACCTCTTCGGCGCTTTCGGCGGACCTGGGGTCGGCGGCTTCGCCAAGGTGCTCGGCAGCCTCGGCTACACCAGCCAGACCACGCTGCTCTCGTGGATCACCGGGATCAGCGAGGTGCTCGGCAGCGCGCTCGTACTGGTGGGCCTGTTCACCCCGGTCGGTGCCGCCGCGCTGCTGGGGGTCTGCGCGAACATCGTCTTCGTGAAGTTCGGCGGCGGGTTCTTCCAGAAGGAAGGGCAGGGCTTCGAGTTCGAACTCCTGCTGGGCGCGGCCTCGCTGACCGTCCTGCTCGCGGGCTCCGGGCGGCTCGCGCTGGACGCCAACACCCCGTGGCGGAAGCGGCCGCTTTCGTTCGGGCTGATCGGGCTGCTGCTGACGGCGGCGGCTTCGGTCGTGGTGATCGTCCTCTGCCGCTGACCACCTGCCGCGGGCTCCCCGTGCCGTGCGTGTCATAAAAGGGTCGTTCAGGACATTTTTCGTCCTGAACGACCCTTTCATGACACTTGGGGGAGGTGACCCCTACTTGTTCGGGTCCCGCACGGCGCCGGTGTCGGCCGAGGTCGCCATCCGCGCGTAGGCCCGCAGCGCCGCGGTGACCTTCCGGTCCCGCGAGACAGGCTGCCAGGGCCGCTCGCTCGCCTCCATCTTCGCGCGCCGCTCGGCCAGCACGTCCGCGTCGACGAGCAGTTCGAGACGGCGCTCGTGGACGTCGAGCAGGATCCGGTCGCCGTTCTGGACCAGGCCGATCGCCCCGCCCGCGGCGGCCTCGGGCGAGATGTGCCCGACCGAGATGCCCGACGAGCCGCCGGAGAACCGGCCGTCGGTGATCAGCGCGCACTTCTTGCCGAGGCCGGAGCCCTTGAGGAACGCCGTCGGGTGCAGCATCTCCTGCATGCCGGGGCCGCCGGCCGGACCTTCGTAGCGGATCACCAGCACCTCGCCGGGCTGGATCTCCTTCTTGAGGATGGCCGAGACGGCCTCCTCCTGGCTTTCCAGCACCCGTGCCGGGCCCTCGAAGCGCCAGAGTTCCTCGTCGATGCCCGCCGACTTGATGACGGCGCCGTTCTCGGCGAGGTTGCCGCGCAGGATCGCGAGCCCGCCGTCCTTGGTGTAGGCGTGTTCGACGTCGTGGATGCACCCGTCTGAAGCGTCGGTGTCCAAAGAGGACCAGCGGTTCTCCGTCGAGAACGCCTCCGTGGTCCGGACCCCGCCCGGCGCGGCGTGGAACAGTTCGACTGCCCGTGCCGATGGCTCCTTCGCGCGGATGTCCCAAGCGGACAGCCACGAGTCGAGGTCCGGGGAGTGCACGGAGTGGACGTCGGTGTTCAGCAGCCCACCGCGATACAGCTCACCGAGGATGGCCGGGATTCCGCCGGCACGGTGGACGTCCTCCATGTGGTAATCCGAGTTCGGCGCGACCTTCGACAGGCACGGCACGCGGCGGCCGATGGCGTCGATGTCGTCGATGGTGAAGTCGACCTCGCCCTCCTGCGCGGCGGCGAGGACGTGCAGCACCGTGTTGGTCGAACCGCCCATCGCCATGTCGAGGGCCATCGCGTTCTCGAAAGCCTTCTTCGACGCGATCGTGCGCGGGAGCGCGGACTCGTCGTCGTTCTCGTACCAGCGCTTGCACAGTTCGACGACCGTGCGACCGGCGTCCTCGAACAGTGCCTTGCGGGCGGCGTGCGTGGCGAGGGTGGACCCGTTGCCCGGCAGGGACAGCCCGAGCGCCTCGGTGAGGCAGTTCATCGAGTTCGCGGTGAACATGCCCGAGCACGAACCGCAGGTCGGGCAGGCCGAGCGCTCCACAATGGACAGGCCTTCTTCGTCGACCTCGCTGCTGGCCGACGCGGCGATCGCGGTGATCAGGTCGGTCGGCGCCTGCGCGACCCCGCCGACGACCACGGCCTTGCCCGCCTCCATCGGCCCGCCGGAGACGAACACCACCGGGATGTTCAGCCGCATGGCGGCGTTCAGCATGCCCGGGGTGATCTTGTCGCAGTTGGAGATGCAGACCAGCGCGTCGGCCTGGTGGGCGTTCACCATGTACTCGACGGAGTCGGCGATGATCTCACGCGAGGGCAGCGAGTACAGCATTCCGCTGTGCCCCATGGCGATCCCGTCGTCGACGGCGATCGTGTGGAACTCGCGGGCGACACCGCCCGCCTCCTTCACCGCACCGGCCACGATCTCGCCGAGGTCCTTGAGGTGCACGTGCCCCGGCACGAACTGGGTGTAGGAGTTCGCGATGGCGACGATCGGCTTGCCGAAGTCGCTGTCGGTCATTCCCGTGGCGCGCCAGAGCGAGCGCGCGCCCGCCGCGTTGCGGCCGTGGGTGGTGGTCCGGGAACGGAGTTGAGGCACGGCTGACTCCAAGGTTCGGGATGGGGACCAGGGCCTTGCCGGACGAACCGGCGCCAAACTGGTCCTACCAATCCTACTCCCCGGAGCTCTCGTCCTTTTCCGGAGCCGTCTCCTCGGCCTTGGCGACGTCGTCGGTCAGTCCGGAGGGGTCGGCCATGTGGCCGGCGCTGACCAGCGAGATCACCGGCAGGTGGCGGGTGCGCACGGCGGGCAGGGCGATCTTGGACTCGTCCTTCAGCACCGCCTGCACCTTCGCCTTGTCGGTGATGGCGAGGCCCTTGAGGGAGGACCACGGCAGGTCCCGCCGCCCGAACAGCGTGCGGACTTCCAGTCCCTCGGCCGTCGCCGTCGTGCGGGTCCGGATGACGAACACCGCCAGCGCGATCGGGAAGAGGTAGAGCCATTGGAGGTACGGCACGTCGCCGAACGCGACAGGCGTCACACAAATGACGAGGAAAGCGATCGCCAACAGCGCCGTGTTCGGAATCTTGAAGACGGCTTTGGGAGCCTCGTTCGCCTGTTCTTGCTGCTTTTCTTCGGCCACGTCAAAGATGGTGCACCGCCGCCTTTCGGACCCCGAACGCGGGTCGCGCCATGCGCCGAAGGTGTCCAGCATGCGGAACCGCCGTCCCGCAGAGTTGACACTCTTGACGGCGACCGACTAACTTCACTCTCGTGACAACGCAGACCGGCCTCGTACTTCCCAAGCGCGTCGACGCTTAGGGAAGTCTCCGCTGCGTCGACGCGCGACCCTCGTGCGACCACTCCGGTCGGCGGGGGTTTTTTGTTGCCTGGAACAATATTCACTGCCGAACCAGCCAATGAATACCCGAACGAGTGACTAGACAAGACGAGGCAAACAGCGATGACTAGTGCCACCTCGCGAGCTGAAGCGAACACCTCTGGAGCTCGTCCCAAGCCGGCGCCGCCGGCCGGGACCCCGGTGCGGGTCACGGGCGCGCAGTCGCTCGTCCGCTCGCTAGAGGCGGTGGGCGCGGAAGTCGTGTTCGGTATTCCCGGCGGCACCATTCTCCCGGCGTACGACCCGTTGCTCGACTCGACGAAGGTCCGCCACGTCCTGGTCCGTCACGAACAGGGCGCGGGCCACGCCGCCACCGGGTACGCGCAGGCGACCGGCAAGGTCGGTGTGTGCATGGCCACGTCGGGCCCCGGCGCGACCAACCTGGTCACCCCGCTGGCCGACGCGAACATGGACTCGGTCCCGGTGGTCGCCATCACCGGCCAGCAGTCCCGCGCGCTGATCGGCACGGACGCCTTCCAGGAAGCCGACATCTGCGGCATCACGATGCCGATCACCAAGCACAACTTCCTGGTCACCGACCCGGCGGACATCCCGCGCACCATCGCGGAGGCCTTCCACCTCGCCTCGACCGGCCGTCCCGGCCCGGTCCTGGTGGACATCCCCAAGGACGTCCTGCAGGAGATGACCTCCTTCTCCTGGCCGACGGAGCTGCGGCTGCCCGGGTACCGGCCCACGCTGCGCCCGCACGGCAAGCAGGTCCGCGAAGCCGCGCGGCTGATCAGCAAGTCGCGGCGCCCGGTCCTCTACGTCGGCGGCGGCGTGATCAAGGCCGACGCCTCACGCCAGCTGATGGAGCTGGCCGAGCTGACCGGGATCCCGGTCGTCACGACGCTGATGGCCCGCGGCGCGTTCCCCGACTCGCACCCGCAGCACCTCGGCATGCCGGGAATGCACGGTTCGGTCTCCGCGGTCGCGGCGATGCAGCGAGCGGATCTGCTGATCGCCCTCGGCGCCCGCTTCGACGACCGTGTCACCGGGCAGCTGTCCTCGTTCGCGCCGGACGCCGCGATCGTCCACGCCGACATCGACCCGGCCGAGATCTCCAAGAACCGCAAGGCGGACGTGCCCATCGTCGGCGACTGCGCGGAGATCATCACCGAGCTGATCGAGGCCGTCCGCGCCGAGACCGACAAGTCCGCGAAGCCGGATCTGAAGGACTGGTGGACGCAGGCGAGCGCCTGGCGCGACGACTACCCGGCCGGCTACGAGTGGCCCGAGGACGGGACGCTCTCCCCGCAGTACGTCATCGAGCGCATCGGTTCGCTCGTCGGCCCGGACGCCATCTACACCGCGGGTGTCGGCCAGCACCAGATGTGGGCCGCGCAGTTCGTGAAGTACGAGAACCCGCGCACCTGGATCAACTCCGGCGGCCTCGGCACGATGGGCTTCGCCGTCCCGGCCGCGATGGGCGCCAAGTTCGGCGTCCCGGACAAGCAGGTCTGGGCCATCGACGGCGACGGCTGTTTCCAGATGACGAACCAGGAACTGGCCACCTGCGCCATCGAAGGCGCGCCGATCAAGGTCGCCGTCATCAACAACGGCAACCTGGGCATGGTCCGCCAGTGGCAGAACCTCTTCTACTCGGAGCGGTACTCCAACACCGATCTCGGTACCCACAAGCACCGCATCCCCGACTTCACCCTGCTCGCGGAGGCGCTCGGCTGCGCCGGGCTCCGCTGTGAGACCAAGGAAGACGTCGACGCCACCATCCGGCGCGCCATGGAGATCAACGACCGTCCCGTCGTGATCGATTTCGTGGTGGGGAAGGATGCTCAGGTGTGGCCCATGGTGGCCGCGGGCACCGGTAACGACGAAATCATGTCCGTGCGCGGGATCCGCCCGCTCTTCGACGACGACGAAGTCGCGGCTGAGGCGGAGATCAACGCGGCGGCAGAAGGAGACGCGCGATGAGCGTGCACACCCTGAGCGTTCTGGTGGAGAACAAGCCCGGTGTCCTCGCGCGGGTTTCCGGACTGTTTTCCCGACGCGGTTTCAACATCGAATCCCTCGCCGTCGGACCCACGGAGAATCCCGAGGTGTCCCGGATGACGATCGTGGTCGCCGTCGAAGAGCTACCGCTCGAACAGGTGACCAAACAGCTCAACAAGCTGGTCAACGTCATCAAGATCGTGGAATTGGAAAAGTCCACAGCCGTGCAGCGTGAACTGCTGCTCGTGAAGGTCCGGGCCGACAACACCGTGCGCAGCCAGGTCCTCGAAACAGTGCAGTTGTTCCGCGCGAAGGTGGTGGACGTGTCTCCCGAGGCGCTCACCGTCGAAGCCACCGGGACCTCGGACAAGATCGGTGCCCTGCTCCGGATGCTGGAGCCCTATGGCATCCGGGAACTGGTCCAGTCCGGAATGGTCGCGGTCGGCCGGGGGTCTCGCTCGATCACCGCCACCTCCGCTCGATAAACTTTGTTTGTAAGTCAGGAAAGGAAGTAGTACCCCTCATGGCAGTGGAAATCTTTTACGACGACGACGCGGACCTTTCGATCATCCAGGGTCGCAAGGTCGCCGTGATCGGCTACGGCAGCCAGGGTCACGCGCACTCGCTGAGCCTGCGCGACTCCGGCGTCGATGTCCGCATCGGTCTGCCCGAGGGCTCGAAGTCGCGGGCCAAGGCCGAGGAGCAGGGTCTCCGCGTGCTCACCCCGGCCGAGGCCAGCGCCGAAGCCGACCTGATCATGATCCTCGCGCCGGACACCAAGCAGCGCGCGATCTACGAGAAGGACATCGAGCCGAACCTCAAGGACGGCGACGCGCTGTTCTTCGGTCACGGCTTCAACATCCGCTACGACCTGATCAAGCCGCCGTCAAACGTGGACGTCGCCATGGTCGCGCCGAAGGGCCCGGGCCACCTGGTCCGCCGCCAGTTCGTCGACGGCAAGGGCGTCCCGGCGCTCATCGCGGTCGAGCAGGACGCTTCCGGCACCGCGCAGGCGCTCGCGCTCTCCTACGCGGCCGCCATCGGTGGCGCCCGCGCCGGTGTCATCAAGACGACCTTCACCGAGGAGACCGAGACCGACCTCTTCGGTGAGCAGGCCGTTCTCTGCGGTGGCGCGTCCGCGCTGGTGCAGACCGGTTTCGAGGTGCTCACCGAGGCCGGCTACGCCCCGGAGATCGCCTACTTCGAGGTGCTGCACGAGCTGAAGCTGATCGTCGACCTCATGTACGAGGGCGGCATCGCGCGTCAGCGCTACTCGATCTCCGACACCGCCGAGTACGGCGACCTGACCCGCGGCCCGCGCGTCATCTCGCCGGCGGTCAAGGAAGAGATGAAGAAGATCCTCGGCGAGATCCAGGACGGCACCTTCGCCCGCGAATGGGTCGCCGAGGACGAGGCCGGGCGGCCGAACTTCACCAAGCTCGAGAAGCAGGGTGACGAGCACCCGATCGAGGCGACCGGCAAGAAGCTGCGCGACCTGATGTCGTGGGTGGACCGGCCGATCACCGAGACCGCCTAGTTGTTGGGCTGAAGGGGCCCTTCACCGCATCCAATGCGGTGAAGGGCCCCTTCGCTGCATCTGATGCGGTGAAAGTCCCCTTCAGCTTCCGCACCGGAAAGCGATAGCGTGGGCACCATGAGTGAGCAGCCGGTGGACGACAAGGCCCATATCCGGCACGAACTGGACTTGAGCGGCGCTCAGTGGATCCGGGCGGAACCGGACGGCGCCACCCTCGAAGACTGCGTCGAGTACGCGATGGTGCCGCATACCGACGGCGTCACCTACACCGCGATGCGCCAGTCTTCGCAGCCGGAGGACACCGTCCTCGTGTTCACGCCGTCGGAATGGGACGCGTTCGTGAAGGGCGTGCGGGACGGCGAGTTCGACCTTCCCGGCTAAACGCGCGCGAGCAGTTCTCCGAGCCGCCCGGTGGCGGCCGCGATGGCGAGATGGTCGGCGTAGTCGCGGGATTCGACGATCAGCCCGTCGCGGACGCGCAGCACGAAGATGTTGGAGACGCGGAATTCCGGGCTGTCTCCCGCCGTGCCCTGGTAGTCGAACTCGCCGATCACGACCTCGGGGTCGAGGGTCTCGTGGATCACCAGATCCCGGACCTGGAACCGGACCTTGCCCTGCTCGCCGAACTTGAAGTGCTCGCGCAGGTCTTCCCGGCTCCTCAGGGTTTCCGCCCCGGGCAGGAACGGGTGCGTGACATGGGTTTTCTCGGCGTAGAGATCCGGCAGCCCGGCCCAATCGCCGTCCGCGACGCCGTGGACGAGCCGCTCGAAGACGCCGCGCGGGCTCTTCGGGTCCGCCGTCGACGCCGGGCGCGGCGGGACCGGCGTGATCTCCCGCTCCGCGGTTTCGTAGCTCTTTTTCAGTGCCTCCAGGCCATCCTGCGCCGCGATGAGGCGCAGGTAGTCGTGATAGTCGCGTGAGTGGGCGATGAGCCCGTCGCGGACCCGGAGCAGCTGGATGTTGGCGATGTCGAAGGACTTACCGGTGTCCAGCGCCTCGCCGACATTGCGGTACTCGGCGATGAGCACCTCCGGGTCGGTTGTCCCGTGAATCAGGACATCTGCCCTGCCCATCCGCACGTTGAACCCTCCGCCGAAGATCTTGCGGAGCGTCTCGCGGCCCTCGAACCGGGTCGGTACGGGCGGGCGCTGCGGGTTCTCGACGACGGCGTCTTCGGCGTAGAGCGCGAAGAGCTCATCCCAGTTTCTGGCGGTGATGCCTTCGGAGAGCTTGTCGAAGACGTCGCGGGGTGTGGTCATGAAGGTCTCCCAGTCAGACAAAAACGGAGTCTGTAGTCCGCCTTCGACGATACGGACTACAGACTCCACTTGTCCACTGGTCAGTCGACGAGCGACAGCACGACCTTCCCCGTGGTCTTTCCGGTCGCCACGAGTTCTTGGGCCTTCGCCGCCTCTTCCAGCGGGAACACGGTGTCGATGACCGGCTTGAGCCGTCCGTTCTCGATGAGTTCGGCCAGGGCCAGCAGGCCGGTGCGATCCGGTTCGGCGAGGGTGAACCCGGCGGTGACGCCCGCCGCCGCGGCCAGTTCGGGCATCCGCTCGTCATTCGTCCGGGTGAGCTGGACGATTTTGCCGCCGCGGCGCAGGGTCTTGAGGGAGCGGGGCCCGTACTCCAAGCCGATCGTGTCGAGGACGACGTCGACGTCGCGGACCTCCTCGGCGAAATCCGCTGTCCGGTAGTCGACGAGTTCGTCCGCGCCGAGACCTCGAAGGAAGTCGTGCTTGGCCGCGCCTGCCGTGCCGATCACGTACGCACCACGCGCCTTGGCGATCTGGACCGCGAGATGGCCGACTCCGCCCGCCGCCGCGTGGATCAGAACCCGTTGCCCGGGCTGGATGTCCGCCGTGTCGACGAGGCTCTGCCAGGCGGTCAGCCCAGCGAGCGGGACCGCGGCCGCGTGCACGTGGTCCAAAGTGGACGGTTTACGGGCGAAGTGACGGCTCGGCGCGGCGACATACTCGGCGTACGCCCCGGCCTGGAAGGGGAACGACGGCATGCCGAAGACCTCGTCGCCGGGAGAGAACAGGGACGCGCCCGCGCCGACCTCCTCGACCACGCCGGAAACGTCCCAGCCGAGGACGAACGGCGGATCGCCCATCGGGCCGATGCCGCCGGTCTCGCGGGTCTTCCAGTCGACCGGGTTGACGGCGGCGGCGTGCACCCGGACCAGGATCTGGGTCGGGCCGGGGGCGGGTCTTTCGAGGTCGACGAGTTCGAGGACTTCGGGGCCGCCCAGGCGGTTTTGGCTGATCGCTCGCATGGGCTCATTGTTCGGTGAGCGTCGTACTTTCGGCGAGGCCTGGGTGGGCCAAGGGGCGTCAGGATCGGGACAGCGCCGCGGAGGCGGGGGAGCGGCGCCTCACGAGCCCCGAAGAACCGCCAAGATCTCCCGCTGCTCGAAGTGCTCAGCCCACCCCAAGGCGGACGACGAGTACAAAGAGTCCTCAAGGGACGCGTCCGCCCCCGCCGCCAGCAACGCCCGAACCGCGGCCAGATGCCCACCTTGCACGGCCAGGTGCAGCGCCGTGACACCCTCTCCGTGCGAGAGCCCGCCAAAGGTGCCCTGACGGTTCACCGAAGCCCCGAGTTCCGCCAAGGTTTCGATCGCCGAAGCCTTCCCCTGCGCGGCGGCCCAGGTCAGCGCGGTTCCCCGATAGACGTCGGCGTCCACCTTCGCGCCGCGCGCCACCAGGGTGCGCACCGCTGAAGACCGGTCGTTCCGCGCGGCCCACGAAAGCGCCTCGTCGACGATCTCGGCCGGATCGTCGCTCGGCCGCCATTCCGGGAAACCGCTGTGCGGCCGGTGGAACTCGCGATGCGCGCCCGCCGCGGGGGAGAGCGTGCCGTCCGGCGCGAGCAACTCGTCCAGGAGTTCGGCCCGGCCGAGTCCCGCCGCCACCCGGAGGTTGCCGGGGGCGAGGTCACGCGAGGCCAGGACCTCGGCGGCCTCGCGGTGACCCCAGAACAGCGCGACCACCAGCGGTGTCCCGCCGTCGCCACGCGCTGGCACGCCGACCGGGGCGCCCGCGTCGAGCAGCATCGTGACCAGCAGCGGCAGCCCGACATACCCGGCCTGGTGCAACGCTGTCCAGCCGTGCACGTTGGCCGACGCCGGATCGGCCCCGTGGTCGAGCAGGAGCCGGCACAACCGCTCGTCGCGGGTGGCGGCGGCCATCCCGAGCAGGTCGTTCCCGTTCTTCCCGTGCGCGTGGACGAGTGTGGGCAGGTCGCCGATCAGGCGCGCGAGACCGGCGAGGTCCCGCGCGTCGACCAGTTCCCGTGCTTGCTCGAAAGCGAGTTCAGCCGGTGACGTCACGCTTCCGCACGCTACCGCCCACCCCCGACAAAACCCGCCACTCGGCCAGCGGGATCCGCTCGTCCCCGGTCAGGACCTGCAGGCAGACGTGGTCCGCCCCCGCGTCCAGATGCGCCTGCACCCGCGACGAGATCGCGTCCTCCCCGACGGCGACCAAGGCGTCCACGAGCCTGTCGGAGCCGTAGTCCTCCTCGGTGAACCCGAACCGCCGCAGATTCGCCCGATGGTGGGGAGCCAGTTCCAGGTACATCGACACGTGCTGCCGCGCGATCTCCCGATCCGACCCGAGCACGACAGCCTGCTCGACGGCGAGGAAGGCCGAAGGCCCCATGATCTCCCTCGCCCGGACAGTGTGCTCGACAGGGACGAAGTACGGATGCGCCCCGTCGGCGCGCTCCGCGGCCAAAGCGAGCATCTTCGGCCCCAGCGCGGCCAGCAGCCGCCGATGCGGGGAGTCCGGTGTGGACAGTTCGGCCGCGTCCATGGCGTCGAGGTACCCGCTCATCGCTTCCAGCGGTTTCGTGCCCGGCCGGTGCCCGCCCAGCCCGAGGACGAACCGGCCGGGATAGGCCTCGGCGAGCGTCCGGCCGGCGGCCGCGGCGGTGGCCGGTTCTCGCTGGTCGAACCGCGCGATCCCGGTGGCGACCGTCAGCCGGGACGTCGCCGCCAGCAGCAGTCCCGCCTGAGTGAAGGCCTCTCGCCCCAGGTATTCCCCGAACCACAGCGTGTCGAAGCCGAGCTCTTCGACTTCCGAGGCAGCCTCGCGGACTTCGCCGATTTCCTTGCCGTCGAACGAGAACGTCCAGATCCCGACGCTCACCTTGTCACCTCCGTCAGCGCCGGCGCCAGCCGCTCCAGCTGGCTCAAGATGGCCGGGAGGTCGTCCCCGTCGGGAGTGACGAGCACGGTGTCCGCACCGGCGTCGACGAGTTCCTTGATCCGTCCCGCGATCTTCTCTTCCTCGCCCCAGGCGGTCAGGCCGTCCACGAGCCGGTCGCTGACCCCGTCGATGTCGGCGTCCGTGTAGCCGAGCCGTTTCCAGCCGTTGAAGTAGTGCGGAACGTCGTACTGCTTCATCGCTTTGATGTTCTTCGCCACGTTCTCCCGCGCCTGCTCACGATCGCCGAGCAGGACCGAATGAGTGGGAATGAGCAGTTTGTCCGGGCCGAGGATCTCGCGGGAGTACGGCGTGTGCTCGAAAGGCTGGGCGAACGGATGCGCGCCGTCCGCCCTGTCCCGCGCGAGTTCGAGCATCTTCGGCCCGACGGCGGCGAGGATCCGCGGATACGGCACGGGCGCCGGTGCTTCGGCCGCTGCCTCGTCCATCTCGGTGAGGTACGCCCGGGTCTGTTCGAGCGGGCGGTAGTCCACACCGGACTTCGCGGCCTGGAAGGCGTGCCCGATGCCGATCCCCAGCACGAACCGGCCGGGGAAGGCGTGCGCGAGCGAACTCGCGCCACTGTGCGCGGTGCGTCCCGGCCGCGACCAGATGTTGGCGATCCCGGTGCCGATCACCACCCGTTCGGTGGACGCGAGCGTGATGCCGCCGTGCGCGAACAGCTCCCGGCTGCCGGGACCTTCACCGGCCCACACGGTGCGGTATCCCAGCTCTTCCAGTCGTCGTATCGCCGCCAGCTCCTCGTCTGGCGACGGGTGGGTCATGCCGAGCGGCAGCCAGACACCCACCGGTCCCAGCCGGTCACGGGTCTCTTCGATCAGGTTCACTTCAGTCTCCCCAGCTAACATGAGGCACCCTCCGGTTACGCTGTCAGACTATACGGAGGGTGCCTCCGATTTGTCGAGGCTAGGCTCGGGAGTGCGATGGACACCGACAAGAAACCGCTGCGCGCGGACGCCAGGCGCAACTACGAGCGCCTCCTCGAAGAGGCGAGGCACGCCTTCGCCGCGCATGGGGTCGACGCCTCGCTGGAAGAGATCGCCCGCCGGGCCGGTGTCGGCATCGGGACGCTCTACCGGCATTTCCCGACGCGGGAGGACTTGGTCGAGACTGTGCTCCGCGAACAGTTCGACGGGCAGGCCGCGGCCGCTCGCGAACTCCTGGACTCGCCGGAGCCGCTGGGCGCGCTGAAAGCCTGGCTCGCCGGGATGGGCAGGCAGTCGGCCAGCTACCGCGGGCTGCCCGAACTGATGGTCGACGTCCTCAACGACGAGACCTCGCCGCTGTACGCGTCGTGTCACGCCATGCGGGACGCTGTATCCCATCTGGTGGAACGCGCGAAGGCCTCGGGTGAGCTCCGGGCGGATGTCACAGCGCACGAATCACTGGTGCTGCTGCACGCGCTTTCCTGGGCCAGCGAACACCTTTCGGGTGACAAGGCGCTCGAACGCCTCCTCGATCTCGTTTTCGCGGGATTACGGGCGAGTTAACAATCCCGGCGTCACCCGGTCTAAACTGCGGCGCAACGGGCACAACGGCGTGACCGACAACCGCTTCGAGGCACTTTTCCCGCCGAGAAGCCAATCAGCCCCGAGTCGCAGGCACAGACCAGATAGTGGGAGCCGTATCGTGACCAAGCCGAACAAGCCCGTCGTCCTCATCGCCGAGAAGCTCGCGCCCTCCGTGCTGAGTGTCTTCTCCGACGAGGTCGAGGTCCAGCATGTGGACGGCACGGACCGTCCCGCGCTGCTCGAAGCCGTGAAGACGGCGGACGCGCTGCTCGTGCGGTCCGCGACGAAGGTCGACGCCGAGGTCCTCGCCGCCACCACCTCGCTCAAGGTGGTCGCCCGCGCCGGCGTCGGGCTGGACAACGTCGAGGTGCCCGCCGCCACCGAACGCGGTGTGCTGGTGGTCAACGCGCCGACGTCGAACATCGTCTCCGCCGCCGAGCACGCCGTCGCACTGCTGCTCGCGGTCGCCCGCCGGGTCCCGGCCGCGGACCAGAGCCTCCAGGGCGGCGCGTGGAAGCGCAGCGCCTACTCCGGCATCGAGATCCAGGGCAAGACCGTCGGTGTGGTCGGCCTCGGCAAGATCGGCCAGCTGTTCGCGCAGCGGCTCGCCGCGTTCGACACCAAGCTCATCGCCTACGACCCCTACGTCTCGGCCGCCCGCGCCGCGCAGCTCGGCATCGAGCTGGTCACGCTGGACGAGCTGCTGGAGCGCGCCGACGCGATCTCCATCCACCTGCCGAAGACCCCGGAGACCAAGGGCCTGATCGGCGCCGAGGCGCTCAAGAAGGTCAAGCAGGGCGTCATCATCGTCAACGCCGCGCGCGGTGGCCTGATCGACGAGCAGGCGCTGGCGGACGCGGTGAGCTCCGGCCACGTCGGCGGCGCGGGCATCGACGTGTTCGTCACCGAGCCCACCACCGAGAGCCCGCTGTTCGGCCTGCCGAACGTCGTCGTCACCCCGCACCTCGGCGCGTCGACCGCCGAGGCGCAGGACCGCGCGGGCACCGACGTCGCGAAGTCCGTGCTGCTCGCGCTGCGCGGCGACTTCGTGCCGGACGCGGTGAACGTCGCGGGCGGCGGCACGGTCGGCGAGCACGTCCGGCCGTACCTCTCGCTCACCCAGAAGCTCGGCACCGTGCTGACCGCGCTCAACCCGAAGGCGCCCGCCTCGGTCACCGTCGTGGTCAAGGGCGAACTGTCCAACGAGGACGTCAGCGTGCTGCCGCTCGCGGCCGAACGCGGCGTGTTCTCCGGCGTCGTCGAGGACCAGGTCACCTTCGTGAACGCGCCGCGCGTGGCGGAGGAGCTGGGTGTCCAGGTCGATCTGGTCACCGAGCCCGAAAGCCCCAAGTTCCGCAGCCTGGTCACCGTCCGCGCGGTCTACGCCGACGGCCAGACCCTTTCGGTGTCCGGTTCGGTCACCGGCAAGGACGAGGTCGAGAAGCTGGTCGAGGTCAACGGCCGCCACTTCGACCTGCGCGCCGAGGGCAACGTGCTGCTGCTCGAGTACCCGGACCGCCCGGGCATCATGGGCCGCGTCGGCACGCTGCTCGGCGAGGCGGGCATCAACATCGAGGCCGCGCAGATCAGCCAGACCACTGACGGCGCGGACGCGGTCATGCTGTTGCGTGTGGACCGTTCGGTGGACTCGCACCTGCTGGAGCCGATCGGCGCGACCGTCGGTGCGCACACGATCCGGGCCGTCAACTTCGGCTGACCTGAAAAGCCTGTAACGAAAGCCGCGTCCCCGGACGCGGCTTTCGTTATATGGCAACACGTTACCGGCGTTACAAGAATACTTTTCCCCAGTAGTCGCGGGGTTGCGAAGAGCAAGATTCAATAACGGTGAAAAATGCCTACTGAAGTCGGGCTGGTCCCCGGATAGGTTCTTCCGGCGAGGCCGAACCATCGCGCCGTCAAGGGCACGGCGCGGCGCCGGGGCTCACCGTCGGGGGTGTGTTCGAGCGGCAGGCAGGTTCCGAGTCTAGGCCTCGAGTGAGGGCACTTACTCATGAACAGATCCCGCGTACCCCGATGGGCCATCCGCTCGTCGGCCGCGGTCTTCGCCGCGTTGCTCGCGACGTCCATGACAGGGGCGACCGCAGCCGCACAGGACGTCCCCCTCGCGGACGGCATCACGCCGGCGAAGATCGACCGTAACGGCTTCCAGGGGAAGGTCGAGCCGAAGCTCAAGGCCGCCCAGGGGCAGATCACCGCGTTCGTCGAGCTGGCCAAGCAGCCCGCCGTCGACGCCTTCAACGCCGAGCAGAACAAGGGCGCGGGCAAGGAGAAGGCCAAGAAGGCGGCGAAGAACGCCAAGGCCGACGCCGCCGCGACGGTGAACTCCGTCGTCGGGCAGCTCAAGGCCGCCGACGCCGGGACCCAGCTGGTCACCCAGACCTCCAACGCGGTCGCCGGCGCGGTCGTCACGGCCGACGCGGCGAAGATCCGCGAGCTGGCGAAGCGGCCGGACGTCGTCTCGGTCAAGACGGTCGTGCCGAAGACCCGCACGAACTCCAGCGCGGTCCAGCTGACCAACACCCTCGCCTCCTGGCAGCAGACCGGCCGCTACGGCGACGGCATCCGGGTCGGCGTGATCGACGACGGCATCGACTACACCCACGCCGACTTCGGCGGTCCGGGCACGGTCGAGGCGTACAAGGCGATCAACCGCGACCAGGCCACCCCGGCCTTCCCGACCGACAAGGTCGTCGGCGGTGTCGACCTGGTCGGCGACGCCTACGACTCGGGCAGCGCCGACCCGGCCCTCAAGACCCCGAAGCCGGACCCCAACCCGCTCGCCTGTGGCCACCACGGCACGCACGTCGCGGGCACGGTCGCCGGATTCGGTGTGGACGAAGCGGGCAAGACGTTCACGGGCGACTACAAGAAGCTCAACAAGAAGAAGCTCGAAGCGATGCAGATCGGCCCGGGCACCGCGCCCAAGGCCCTGCTGTACGCGATCAAGGTCTTCGGCTGCGCCGGGTCGACCAACGTCACCTCGCAGGCGCTCGACTGGGCGCTCGACCCGGACGGCGACGGCGACTTCACCGACCACCTCGACGTGGTCAACCTGTCGCTGGGCGGCGACTTCGCCACCCCGGACGACCCGGACTCGCTGTTCGTGCGCAAGATCGCCGCGAACAACGTCGTCCCGGTGTTCTCCGCGGGCAACGGCGGCGACCTCAACGACGTCGGCGGCGCGCCGGGCAACACGCCCGAGGCACTGACCGTCGCCAGCAGCCGCGACGCGTCCGTCCTGCGCGACGCCGTCGAGGCCGTGGCCCCCGCCGGGGTCAAGGGTTCGAAGACCGGCCAGTTCAGCCAGAACTACGCGACCTACGACACGCTCGACGTCACCGCTCCGGTCGTCGCGCTGTCCGCGGCCAACGCGGCCGGTTGCCTCCCGTACTCCGACGCCGACAAGGCCAAGGTCGCGGGCAAGATCGCCTGGCTCGAATGGGACGACAACGACGCGACCCGCGCCTGCGGTTCGGGCGTCCGCTCGAACAACGCCCAGGCCGCCGGTGCCAAGGGCGCGCTGTTCTCGTCCACGCTGGAGCACTTCTCGGCGGGGATCGCGGGCAACGCGGCCACGCCGACGTTCCAGCTGACCGGCGGCGCGACCGCTTCGCTGCGCCCGGCGCTGACCGCCGGCACGCTGCAGGTCCGCATGACCGGCAAGGGCCGCGTGTCCGTGCCGACCTACGACCAGTCCATTGTGGATACCCCGAGCTCGTTCACCTCGCGTGGCGGGCGCGGACCGGCCGTCAAGCCGGACGTCGCGGCGCCCGGTGACTCGATCTCGTCGGCGCTGGCCGGCAGCGGCGCGGGCCGCCTGGTCATCTCCGGGACGTCGATGGCGGCTCCGCACACTTCGGGTATCACCGCCCTGATCCGTCAGGCGCACCCGGACTGGTCGGTCGAAGAGGTCAAGGCCTCGGTCATCAACACCGCCGGGCACGACATCCACGACGCGTCGGGCCGCACCTACGGGCCGCAGCGCGTCGGCAGCGGCCGGATCGACGCGAAGGCCGCGCTGGACAACCAGGTCCTGGCCTACGTCGTCGACAACCCCGGCTCCGTCACGGTCAACTTCGGCGTCGTCGAAGCGGGCGGCCCGGTCACCCTGACCAAGACGGTCAAGGTGGTCAACAAGGGCATCAAGCCGGTCGAGTACTCGGTGGGCTACGAAGCCGTGAACGCGCTCCCCGGTGTCGAGTACACAGTGGACAAGCCGACGGTGAAGCTGAGCCCGCGCGGTGTCGCGCTGGTGAAGGTGACCCTGAAGATCGCCGACCCCAAGGCGCTCCGCAAGGTCATGGACCCGACCATGGCGGCGGCGCAGGTCGGGCTCGCCCGGCAGTTCGTGGCGGACGCCTCCGGCCGGATCGCGTTCACCCCGAAGAGCGGCACGACCGTTCCGCTGCGGCTCTCGGTGTACTCCGCGCCGAAGCCCGTCTCGTCCATCAACACCCCGGGCAACGTCAACTTCGGTGCCGGCCAGAACCAGGCCGTGCTGAACCTGACCGGCAAGGGCGTGGACCAGGGCACCGGTGCGCAGCGCTACCGCTCGCTGATCAGCGTGCTCGAGCTGCAGGCGGAGTCCCCGCAGCTGCCCGAGTGCGACGGCGGCGTCACCACCGACTGCACGCTGAACCAGACAGCCAAGGGTGCCGACCTGCGCTACATCGGCGCGGCGTCCACGGCTCCGCTGGCCAAGGCGCAGGGTGAGCCGGAGAACGCGCTGCTGGCCTTCGGTCTCACCACCTGGAGCGACCTGGCCAACCTGGGCAGCAACACTTCGCCGTTCGTGGACATCGACACCACGGGCGACGGGCAGCCGGACTTCGAGACCTATGTCACCAAGGTGACGGCCACCGACGTCCTCGTGGCGGTCACCGTGGCGCTGAAGCCGGGCTTCCCGCAGGTGGACATCCAGCCGGTCAACGGCCAGCTCGGCGACGTCGACACGAACGTGTTCGACACCAACGTCGTCGTCCTGCCGGTGAGCATCGCCGCGCTGGGCATCGACCCGAACGCCGCGTCGCACAAGATCAGCTACACGGTCGGGACCTCCGGGTTCTACGCGGCACCGGGTGCGGGCTCGTCGACGATCGACTACGTCGGCACGCCGCTCGCGTTCGACGCGCTGGCTCCCGCGTACTCGGTCCAGGGCGGCGGCGACTCCGCGCTGGGCTACGTCGCGAAGCCGGGCACGGCGCTGGTGGTCAACCGCAACCCGGCCGCGCAGGACACCGTACTGGGCCTGCTGGCGATCGATCACCACAACGCCTCGGGCAACCGGGCGAACGTGGTGAAGATCCAGACGAACGCGGGGAACGGCAACGCGGGCGTCGACCGACCGGGCAACGGCGGGCGGCACACCGGCCGTCAGCCGATCGGTGTGGGCTGACGCGATAGTGCGATAGCTCGAGTTCGATGAGGTGAGGGACGCCCTGGCGGCATGCTTTCCGCCAGGGCGTTCCTTCTTTTATTCACTCTTTCGGCTGTCTCGCTCTGTGGGAGGCTCCGGCATAAGGGTGGTGCGGCTACGGCTACCGGGCTACAGCCGGTAACCTTCCGCTGCTGGCGTTTTCTTGCGGATGGGCCATCCGGACTGCCGGTGGCCTGGTCTACGGAGGTGTGTGGATGCGGCTCGCGGTGATCCCAGGAGACGGGATCGGGCCCGAAGTGGTCGCCGAGGCGCTCAAGGTGCTCGGTGAGGTCGTTCCGACGGCGGAGACCACGAACTACGACCTCGGCGCCGCCCGGTGGCACTCCACCGGTGAGCTGCTGCCGGAGTCGGTACTCGGTGAACTCCGTCAGCACGATGCGATCCTGCTGGGCGCGGTGGGCGACCCGACGGTGCCGAGCGGCATTCTGGAGCGTGGGCTTTTGCTGCGTCTCCGGTTCGAGCTCGACCACCACGTGAACCTGCGCCCCGCCCGGTTGTACCCGGGGGTGCGCGGCCCGCTCGCCGAGTCGGGCGAGATCGACATGGTCGTCGTGCGTGAGGGCACTGAAGGCCCCTACGCCGGCAACGGTGGCTTGCTGCGCAAGGACACCGAGCACGAGATCGCGACGGAGGTCAGCGTCAACACGGCGTTCGGCGTCCGGCGTGTGGTGACCGACGCGTTCAACCGCGCCGAGGCGCGGCCGCGCAAGCACCTGACGCTCCTGCACAAGACGAACGTGCTGGAATACGCGGGTTCGCTGTGGTCGCGGATCGTCGAAGAGGTCTCGCTGGAGCACCCGGATGTGACCGTCGCCTACTCCCACGTGGACGCGGCGATGATCCACCTGGTGACCGACCCGTCCCGGTTCGACGTCGTGGTGACCGACAACCTGTTCGGCGACATCGTCACCGACCTCTCGGCGGCGGTGACCGGCGGCATCGGGCTGGCGGCGAGCGGGAACCTCGACATCACCCGGCGGAACCCGAGCATGTTCGAGCCGGTGCACGGCAGCGCGCCCGACATCGCGGGCCAGGGTCTCGCCGACCCGACCGCCGCGGTGCTGTCGGTTTCGCTGCTGCTGGACCACTTGGGACAGAAGGAATCGGCGCGGCGGATCGAGGCGTCGGTCGCCTTCGATCTCGCGACGCGCGATCAGGCGTCGCCCGGTGCGACGCACGCGATCGGTGACCGGCTGGCGGCCCTCGTGTCGTCGAACGTGCGCCCGGTCACGCAGTAGTTTTTCGGAAGTACATGAAGGCCCCCTTCCTTGCGCCTAGGTACAGGAAGGGGGCCTTCATGTACTGGGGCCTATCTCAGCGGGTGGGAACTCTCGCCCGGCCTGTGGACGCCCGGGGAGAGCGTGTGCCATGATGCGTTCGTGACCTCCTGCACCATCATTATCGCCGAGCGCGCCGGATAACAGCTCCACAAGAGCCCCCGGCGCGCAACCTCTCGCACCCATGCGGGAGGTTTTTTTGTTGCCTGAACCAGCTTTGCCTCCCTCCACAAGGAGATTCCCGTGACTCGCAAGGAGCCCGCCGATACACCGCTCGGCGACGCTTTCCACCTGTACGACACGACGTTGCGCGACGGCGCGCAGCGCGAGGGAATCTCCTACTCCGTCACGGACAAGCTGGCGGTGGCGAGGCTGCTCGACGATCTCGGGGTCGGGTTCATCGAAGGTGGATGGCCGGGCGCGCTGCCCAAGGACACGGAATTCTTCGCCCGCGCCGCTTCCGGCGAACTGAAACTCGACCACGCCGCGCTCGTGGCCTTCGGCGCGACGCGGAAGGCCGGTGCCAAGGCGGAGCAGGACAAGCAGGTGCGGGCCCTGCTCGATTCCCAGGCGCCGGTGATCACACTGGTGGCCAAATCGGACCTTCGCCACATCGAACGCGCGCTGCGGGTCGACGTCGACGAGGCGTGCGAGATGGTGCGCGACACCGTCTCGTTCCTTGTCGGCGAAGGACGACGCGTCTTCCTTGACGCGGAACACTTTTTCGACGGCTACGCGTTCTCCCCGGACACCGCCCTGAAGGTGCTCGACGCGGGGATGAACGCGGGTGCCGACGTCGCCGTGCTGTGCGACACCAACGGCGGTCAACTGCCGCTCGGCCTCGCGGAGACGGTCCGCGAGGTCAAGGAAAGGACCGGATTCCGGCTCGGGATCCATTGTCAGGACGACACTTCCTGCGCGGTGGCGAACTCTGTCGCCGCCGTGCAGGCCGGCGTGACGCACGTCCAGTGCACCGCCAATGGTTACGGCGAACGGGCGGGTAACGCCGATCTGTTCGCCGTGACGGGAAATCTGGTGACCAAGCTCGGAATGGAGGTCCTCCCGACCGGAGGTGCCGCCGAGCTCACCCGGGTCTCCCATGCTCTTGCCGAAATCGCCAACCTCGCCCCCTACACCCACCAGGCTTACGTAGGGGCGTCGGCTTTCGCTCACAAGGCGGGACTGCACGCGAGCGCGATCAAGGTGGATCCGTTGCTGTACAACCACATCGATCCAGCTTCTGTCGGCAATGACATGCGGGTACTGGTCACCGAGATGGCCGGCAGGGCCAGCCTGGAGCTCAAGGGACGTGAGCTCGGGGTCGACCTTGCCGGCCAGCCCGAGGCGCTGACGAGCGCCATACGCAAGGTGAAAAAACTCGAATCCGAAGGCTGGTCCTTCGAAGCCGCGGACGCCTCACTGGAGCTGCTGCTGCGGCGGGAGATCGACGGCCCGCAGAGCGACGTCCTCGACGAACCGCCGTTCGAGCTTGAGTCGTACCGGGTCGTCCTCGACCACCGGTCCGACGGGGAGGTCGTCTCGGAAGCGACGGTGAAGGTGCACGTCGCCGGGCAGCGTGTGATCGCGACCGCCGAGGGCAACGGCCCGGTGCACGCGCTCGACGCCGCGCTGCGCGAGGCACTCAGCCCGCATCTGTCCTGGTTGGACAGTGTGGAGCTGGCCGACTACAAGGTGCGGATTCTGCCCGGCCACCCCGGCACCGACGCCGTCACGCGCGTGCTCGTCGAGACCAGCGACGGCGAACGGGAATGGACCACCGTCGGCGTGCACGGCAACATCGTCGAAGCGAGCTGGCTCGCGCTGTGCGACGCGCTCGTGCACAAGTCCCTCAGCGAGGGCCCGGCGTGAGGAGTCGTACAGTGGGGGAGTGCGCCTAGCCCGAATTGCTCATCCTGGTGGTGTCGCGTTCGCTTCGATCGAAGGGGACGGCGACGACGCCCAGGTACTGGAAATCGCCGAGCACCCCTTCGGCAAGAACCCCAACTTCACCGGCAAGCGCTGGCCGCTGGCCGACGTCCGGCTGCTCGCGCCGATCCTGCCGTCGAAGGTGATCGCGGTCGGCCGGAACTACGCCAAACACGCGGCCGAGTTCGGCAACGAGGTCCCGACGGACCCGATGCTGTTCCTCAAGCCGTCGACCACGGTGGTCGGCCCCAACGTGCCCATCCGGCGTCCTCGCGGCGTCGGCCGGGTGGACTTCGAGGGTGAGTTGGCGATCGTCATCGGCCAGCCGGTCAAGAACGTGCCCGCCGCCCGTGCGGCGAGCGCGATCCTCGGCTACACCGTGGCGAACGACGTCAGCGCGCGTGACCTGCAGAAGTCCGACGGCCAGTGGGGCCGGGCGAAGGGTTTCGACACCTTCTGCCCGCTGGGCCCGTGGATCGAGACCTCGCTCGACGCGGCCGACCTGGCGCTCAAGTCCGAGGTGGACGGTGAGCTCAAGCAGGACGGCCGGACGTCGGACCTGGTGCACAAGATCCCCGAGCTGGTCGAGTTCGTGTCCGGGGTGATGACCCTGCTGCCCGGCGACGTCATCCTGACCGGCACGCCCGAGGGCGTCGGCCCGATCGAGGACGGCCAGTCGGTCTCGATCACCATCGAAGGCATCGGCACCCTGACCAACCCGGTCCAGGACGTCTGACGCGTGCTATGAAAGGCCCGTTACTGGCAAAATTTGCCAGTAACGGGCCTTTCATAGCATCCGGAGGCTAGCTCTCCGCGGGCTCCATCGCTCGCCGTGCGAAGGCCGGGGCGTGCTCGGGCCGCAGCCCCAGCCCCAGCAGTCGTGCGGGGAAGTAGGACAGCACGGGGAAGCGGGTGAACAGCTTCACCATCAGGGCGGGCGGGCCGTTGCGCCTGCCCTCCATGACCGGCCGCATGATGTTCTTGTGCAACAGCCGCTGCAGCCCCTGCACCAGCATCGTCGGCGCGAGACGGCGTTTGCGGACCTTCGCCAGGTCCGTCGCGGTCGGCCTGCCCCGGCGCAGCGGCTCGGCGAGCAGGGTGGCGGCCGCGACCGCGTCCTGCACCGCGAGGTTGATGCCGACCCCGCCGACCGGTGACATCGCGTGTGCCGCGTCACCGATGCACAGCAGCCCGTCGAGATGCCACTTCCGCAGCAGGTTCAGCTTGACGTCGAGGAACTTGACGTCGTCGGTCGTCTTCAGCTCGTCCACGCGATCGGCGAACTCGGGGCAGACGTCGGCCACGTTCTCCCGGAACCATTCGATGCCCTTGGTCCGCAGGTCCTCGCCCTTCGGGCCGAGGTAGGCGACCTGGAAGTAGCCCTTCCGCGGCAGCGGCACGGCGAACCGGCGATTCCGCATCTTCGGCGTCAGCCTGCCCTCGAGCTCGCCGTCCTGCCGCGAGATCCGGAACCACCACGCGTCGAACGGGGTGTCGTACTCCTTCGGGATCAGCCCGGCCTCGCGCCGGGCCAGCGACCAACGGCCGTCCGCGGCGATCACCAGGTCGGCGCGTAGTTCGCCGGTGTCGCCCTCGGCGGTGCGGTAGCGGACCCCGCTCACCCGGCCCTGCTCCATGATCAGCCCGGTCATCTCGGTGCTCCGCCGCAGCGTGAACGTGGGCTCCTTCCCGCCGGCGTCGGCGAGGAGGTCCAGGAAGTCCCACTGCGGGACCATCGCGATGTAGGGATGCGCCACCTTCAGCCGGGTCAGGTCGGCCAGGCGCATCATCGTGCCGTCCTCGGCGGGGAAGCCGGCGTAGGAGATCTCGCTGTGCGGCAGGCTGAGGAACTTTTCGCCGAGGCCCAGTTCGTCGAGCAACGTCAACGTCGACGGGTGCACGGTGTCGCCGCGGAAGTCCCGCAGGAAGTCCTTGTGCTTCTCCAGCACCGTGACCTCGACTCCGGCCCTGGCCAGCAGCAACCCGGCGACCATGCCGGCGGGTCCACCGCCGACGACCACGCAGTTCGTGCGCTCGTTCATCCGTTCCCACCCCTTCGGAACACTTATTCATCACTTGTTGAATAAACCCAGCATGCACCTGCCCGACCGGCCCGTCAAGCGCCATCCGGGCGCATGCGCTGTTCGGGTCATGGCCGGTCTCACCGGTTCGCGTGCTCTTCGCAGAGGGCCGAGGCAACTGTCCAAAAAGGACTTCAGGGAGAATGGGCGGTCCTCGATGGACGGCGATCGCGGAAGTGCCCTTGTGGACGGTCCGCTACTCAAGCCGGGCAAGGAATTTCGTTGCCGTCACAGGGTGTGCGCGCCTCGAATCGGATCGGCCGACGGGACTTGACTTTTCACCCGGCCGCCCGCATTAGCCGTTGCCCGGTAACTAAAACACGTCATCTCACCAACTGGGAGTAGAGTGCCCGCGCCGGAACAGAGCAGCCTTTATCACCTCATCGGCAGAGTCGCGATCGCGCTGAGTGCCCTAGCCTCACTTGGTGGATTTCGCTCTCGTGCCCCGGACCTCGTCACGAACCACGCCGGACGCTCCCGACGGAGCCCCTTGGGAGCCCCCGGAGTTGCGGTTGGTGTGCCTCGACATCGATGACACCCTGATCGACTGCACTGCCGCGATCCGGCTCAGCCTGCGTGCGCTCACCGGCCAGAACGACCTTTGGCCACTGTGGGATCTCATCACCGAAGAGCATGTCGCGCTGGTGGTCGCGGGTGAAATCGATTACACGACCATGCATCACAAGCGTACTGAATGCTTCCTGGCGGAGATCGGCATTCTCGCCGACGAAGAGCAGGTCAGAGGCTTCGAAAGACGCCGTCGTGAAATCCTCACCCGTTCGTGGCAATTGTTCGAAGATGTCCTCCCGTGCCTGGAATGGCTACGGGCCGCCGGCGTTCTCGTCGCGGCCGTCACGAACGCCTCGGGCACGCATCAGCGCAAGAAGATCGCCGACCTCGGCCTCGCCCGGTTCTTCGATCACGTGGCCATCGCCGGTGAACTCGGAGTAGCCAAACCGGATTCGGCGATGTTCCACTCCGTCTGCCTCGGCCTCGGCTGCGATCCGGCGCAGGCCGTCCATGTCGGCGACAAACTCGACACCGACGCCATCGGCGCCCGCGACGCCGGCCTGGGTGCCGTCTGGCTCGATCGGGACGGCATCGCCGAGCGCGCCCCGGCGGGTGTGCACACGATCTCCGGCCTCGACGAGCTGCCTGAGCTGCTCGTTTCCGAGTTCGCGAAGCTCGGCGTCCCGGTCCAGCGCGCCACGGAGACCCCCGCTTTCACGGTGCGGAACAGCGTGCTCTAGTATTTCCTCTCGTGCGGTGCTGAGCCGGTCAAGATCGGAACGGCACCTCACTGGGGTATGGTGTAATTGGCAGCACGACTGGTTCTGGTCCAGTTAGTCTAGGTTCGAGTCCTGGTACCCCAGCTGGAGAACTCTCCGGAGTGAAACACAGAGTGACCCCCCTGCCAAGGCGGGAAACCTGGTCTGGTAAGTTCTTCACAGCAACACAGCAGGTGAACAACTGAAAATCTCCTCTCAGAGGAGAAGATCCTAGCCCCCGTCGTCTAGCGGCCTAGGACGCCGGCCTCTCACGCCGGTAGCGTGGGTTCGAATCCCATCGGGGGTACGTACAGCTTCCACCCAAAAAGTCCCGACCGGTTTGGTCGGGACTTTTTGCATTTCGGTGGAGTTCATCGCGTCGCTGATCCTTTCTGCGGCTACAGCGGTTTCCGGTACCTGATCGACCGGCAATTTAATGGTAATGGTCACCTGGTCGCCAACGCCATGCACCTTGACGCTGAGCTGGGTGATCTCGAAGAGGCCGCGGAGCAATGCCTGGGGCGCCTTGGCCAAGTTGAGCTGGAGATGCGGAAGCGCTTCGAGACAGTTCAGGTCTGACGACGTGGCCTTCGTCGGCTGCAGCTTGTCTTCCGTGTCCAGGTGGGCGATCGCGGCCAGCGCGGTGGTCTTGTCGTCCTCGAGCTTGTTGTAGTTCTGGCGAAGTGCCTTGGCGAACGGATCGTCAGGAGCGCAGTCTTGAGCCTGCCGCAGAACCGAGTCCTGCCGCCGGGCCACCTCGGCCAGTTGGCGTTGGAGGCGTTCTCGCTCGGCTCGACGCCTGTGGTCGGCGCTGTCGTCCACTGTGGTCAGGTCGGCTTCGATGATGCTTCGCCGAGCGGCGCTGAAGAATCAGTCGGCGTAGAAAGCTGAAACGGCTTCGAGTGGTTCGTCCTCGCGGAGCCGGATAGCTGCTGGAAGCCCCGTGTGCGGCCCGGCGTCGCCGCTGTTGTAGGGGCTCGTGGACCGGCTTCGGTGACCAGGCCCACTTGAAGGGCTCGTTGACCTTGCCTTGCTTGGACGTGGTCGCGCGGCGGTTGAAGACTTGATAACCCGGGTGCTCGGGGTTCTTCAGGACTCCGGATACGGAGATCTTCCTCGGGCTCGGGTGCGGTACGACCTTGGCTTTGTAGCCGTACGGCGGCATGCCGATGTTCCAGCCGTCTCGGACGTGCGTGCACAGGCCGCCCCAGGACTGTTCGAGGGTGTTGAGGACTTCGTACTCGGCGATGGACCGGTTGATGCGGCGCTGGAGCACCCGTTGCGCTCGGCTGCCGGAGAGGGTGATCGGCTCGTTCGACGCGAACAGAGGGACATCGGCCCGTTCGAGTTCCCGCTCGACTGATAGGCCCTGCGAGCCACGCGGCTGATTCCCTCGCAGATGACCACGTCGAACGTCCGGGTGCGACTGGGAGCCTCTGAGAGAAGGTCGGTGATGCCGCCTGCACGGGGGACTGGGATGTCGAAGCGTTCGTAGTTCGCGCCTTGCCCGCGGTCGTCAAGCTCCATACGACCGGACTCGACGTCGTAGAAGTGCGCGACGATGATCCAGGACTCGGGTATCGCCGACTTGCAGTTGGCCAGCTGGCGCAACATCGATTGGCGCGGGTCCTGCAGGTCTTCTGTGGACGTTCGCCGCTCGTCTTCGGCGAGCTTGAGATCGGAAGCACAAGTCACTCCGCCGGTGAGCAAGCCCAGGGAATCGATCCACGTCTCCGTGTCGTACCGCGCTGCGGCGCCGTAGTCGACGATCCGGGTGCCGGCTTCGAAACAACTCATCACAGCGTTCTGGTATTTCTTGCTCTTGATCAGCTCGGGCAGGTACTCGCCCGCGACGGAGGCCGTTTCCCGAGCCTGTCCAATGTCGACCACTGGGTGGATTCTGCCGCACAGCCGACCCGCGGGTTCTTCGTAGCCGCCTGGTTGTCGAAGCGCATTTCGCGCTGTGATTGCTATTCGCCGATCCTGATCAGATCTCGGCGCAGGATGGTGGTCAGGCCGCGCATGGCGGTGACCATATCGAAGGATTCGTCGTGGAGCCACTGATCTTCGAGGCCGGAGATTGTCGCGATGATGACCGCGGCCAGCGACGATGCATCGACGTCGGGGCGCACTTCGCCTGCGCTGATGCCTTTTTCGATCAGTTGGGTGAGGTTGGTACGGAAAGTTCGAAGGCGGTCTTGCGCCCACGCTTTTGCCGCTTCGGGCGCGCTGTCGAAATTGAAGATGCTCACATGCGCCAGTTTGGTGAGCTCACGGTTCTGCTGGTTACGAGCGACGATCGCGTCGACGATGTCGAGCGCGCGTACCAGGGCGGGGCCCTCGAATTCCTGGTCGATCTCGACCGTTTCCAGGGTTTGGCGGTCCAGTTCGGCCAGCACCGCGGCCAGCAGCACCTCCTTGCCGGGGAAATGGTGCAAGAGGCCGGATTGGGAGATGTCTGCCGCTCGGGCGATGGCCGTCAGGGATGTCCCGCGATAACCGTGGGTGGCGAACAGGTTGATGGCCGCACCGATGATCTTGGCGCGGCGGGCAGTCCCGGTTTGTTCGGCATCGCGGGTCCGTGCCATCGCGTGGGATCTCCTGAGCGTGGAAGGTGTCGTTTTTGGCAGCCTAGCCGCTGATCAGTGGACCTCAAAAGCCCGCTGACCGAGTGCGCGGTGTGCCGGCGCGCCGGACCCAGTTGGCGATCCCGGTCGATATTCACCGGAGCAGGATTGCCGCTGCCGAATCGGGTTCCGAGGAAGCCGAGGGCCGAACCCTGCCCGCCGCCGGCTTCGCTGACGTGTGTGCCTTGCGGCTTGCGGATCGTCTCGACGGTCGCGCCGCTTCCGCACCAGGTCATCGGCCGCGGGAACGATAGATGCCGATCCGAGGAAGGTTGCGGTCGCCACCGCAAGACGCGAGAACACGGTCACCTTTCCGTCGCCGGGCTCGGCTTACCGGCGTGGCCGACCATGCCGGCTGACCGAGCGATCGGCCGGTAATTTCACCCCCAGCGCACTGCTGGCACACTGACCGAGTGCACGGTATGCTCGTGTCCAAGCTAACAGACTGACTGATTGGTCGGTGAGCTGCGACCGGCATCGGCGCAGCTCTGGGAAGGAACATCGATGTCCGGGACGGATAGCACAACCCAGGGCCGTACCGCGGTCATCACCGGCGCGGCCGGTGGAATCGGCGCCGCGATGGCCGCCGAATTCGGCTCTCGGGGTATGTCGATCGTGGCGGCCGACATCGACGGCGAAGGCGCGCAGTCCGTCGCAGACGAACTGACCTCGAACGGGGTACGCGCGATGGGCGTGCCGGTCGATGTGACCGACCCAGAGTCGGTCGAAGCCCTCAGGCAGGCCGCCTATCAGGAATTCGGCTCTGTCGAATTGCTCTGCAACAACGCCGGCGTGCTGCTGTTCGGCGATGTCGCGGACTCCTCGATCGGTGACTGGCGGTGGCTGTCGGCGGTGAATATCGAAGGCATGCTCAATTGCCTGCACGCCTTTCTGCCCGATATGCGGAAGCGGACCGGCCGGCGGCACGTGATGAACACCGCCTCGACGCACGCCTTCCTCGCAGACCCCGGCCACACCGCCCTCTACTCCGCGACCAAGCACGCGATTGTGGGGATGACGCTCGGGCTGCGATCCGAACTGGCGGCCGACGACATCGGCGTCACCGTGTTGTGCCCAGGTCAAGCCGCGACACGCATCATGGACTCGCAGAGAAACCGCCCGGCCGCGTACGGCCGCAAGGCTCCGGAACCCTTCGGCACCGGCACCATCCCGATGGCGATCGAACCGGTGGAAGTCGCGCGCCTGGCCGCTGAAGGCGTATCGCGAGATGCGCCGATAGTTTTCGCGCTGCCCGAACACGGACGCGACACGTTCCGCGCGCAGGTCGAGGAGATGTGGCGGCTCGCCGACAATGCCCTCGTCGAACGTGCGTGACGACGTACCCGGCCGCCGCGCCACCGCGCCGGACAGTGCGCCCCTGCCGCGTGGCTTCCTCTGTGGACTGTTGCTGGCCTACTTCGGGCTATTTCTCGCGGTGCTCACGCCGGTCATGGTCTCGATGGCCTTCAAATTGCAGCACATCACCGGATCTTCGCAGCGCGCGACGGCTGCGTTGGGGCTGGTCGCGGGCAGCGGCGCGGTCGTGGGCATGGTCGTGCACCCGGTCGCGGGTCGTTGGTCGGACCGCACCCGTTCGGTGTTCGGCCGTCGCAGGCCCTGGATTCTCGGTGGCACGATCACTGGAGTGATCGGGCTCGGCTGTGCCGGGCTCGCACCGAACGTACCGCTGGTGCTGATCGGTTGGTGTGTCGCGCAAGCGGGATTCAACGCGGCGATGACCGCGGTTCACGCGGCGGTCGCCGATCAGGTTCCCCGGGATCGGCTGGGCCGCATCTCCGGTCTCGCCGGGGTCACCACTCCGCTGAGCATCCTGGGCGGGAGCGTGCTCATCTCGGTGCTGGATGGGGATGTGGTGCGGTTTCTGGCACCAGGGCTGATTGCCCTGGTGCTGGTGATTCCGCTGCTGGTACGGCTGGACGATCGGCGCTTCGAGGGCGCCGCGGAACCCTATGGGCCACGGCAGCTCGTAGGCTCATTCGCCTTCGATCCGCGTAAGCACCCGAGCTTCTCCTGGGTGATGGTGTCCCGCTTCCTGGTGATGTTCGGCTACGCCGGAATCGGCACGTTCTTCCCGTTCTTCCTGGCCGGGAAATTCTCACTTGCCGAGCATGAGGTCACCCACACGGTGCTGCTGGTGAATGTGGCCACGGTCGTATGCCTGTCGTTGACCGCGCCCATCGGCGGATTCCTGTCCGACCGGATCGGGCGGAGACGACCGTTCGTGGCGGTTTCGGGGCTGGTGATGGGGGCGGGCTTGGCGCTGTTGGCATTCGCGCCCTCGCTGGGTGTGGTCATCGCGGCACAGGGCATGATCGGACTGGGTCTGGGCGCATTCACTGCGGTCGATCAGGCGCTGTCCATGCAAGTGCTGCCGAATCCCGAGGACACCGCGAAAGATCTGGGCCTGCTGGCCCTGGCCGGCACCCTCCCGCAATCGATAGGGCCGCTGATCGCACCCGCGGTGATCGCGGTGGGCAGCGCGACCGCCCTCGGCGGCTATCCGGCGTGGTACCTGCTCGGCGCTCTCGCCTGTGTGGCCGGCGCCGTCATGGTCTATCGCGTCACCGCCGTCCGATAGCGCAGCACGAAATGATCGCGCCGAGGGACGGCTTTCTTTGGCGTGCGGCAACTTCCGCGCACCGGACCGAAGGCAGAGCAAGTCGTCCGACTCCGGTAAGAGCGGTGTGCCTTCTGTCCGCCATTTTCGGAGGATGCGGCGGCCATAGTCGTGGGTGCCGGATGGGCAGTGTGCAGGTCGGGGGTGAATCAAAGGGCGGTGGGCTGGGCGTGTCTTGGGCACCGCAAACCCGCCAGACCTCAGGGAGCCTCCGTGACCGGACCTCGTGCCGACCTCGCCCCCGGCGAACTGCTCATCGTCCACGCTCGTGTTCGGGCGAGGGACTTGGGGTGGCGACTTGAGTCGACAATGGTCGATCGGCTATCACGCGGGCGAATCGCGGCGACCGCCGGGGCCGCGCTGCGCGTTCGTTCAACGAGTTCTGCACGTTCGTTCACGGTATCCCCAGGTATCCCAAGAAGCACCACGGCCGGAGGGCATCTTGGTCGGGTGAGACGCTCCCGCCGGGAGCGTCAAGGGGGAACGCGAGGGCCATGACCGGATTCAACGTCGCCACGGACGATCTCACCGCGCACGCGAGTCATCTCGACGCGTTGACGGACAGGCTGGGCACCGCGCTGTCGGCCGCGCAGACCGCCGCCATGTCCGACGATTGCTACGGTTTGCTCTGCTCCTTCATCCCTCCGGTGATCAATCCCATGGAGGAACAGGCGATCGAGCTGCTCGGGTCGGCGCGGGAAGCGATGGGCGCCACGGCCGGGAACGTGCGGTCCACCACCACCGCGTACGACGGACGCGACGACACCGCTGCTGAGCCGTTCAAGGGCCTTCTGGCCGGTGAGACCCTGAACTCGAGGGTGGGGCGGCAGCTGTGAGCGCTCCCCGGGCGACCGGCATCGTGGGGCGACCTCGAGATCGCCGGATATTATGACCCGGCGACCGGGGAACCCCTCACGTACTTCCCGGTGCTGTTCTGACGAGTGTGACCCGAGGTCAGCTCCGGGTCATGGTGGACGGGTAGCCGCCCCCGCCGGCACGCGGACCTCATCCGCGAGGGAACCGCGCTGATCGACAGGGTCTGGCGTCGTCGCGAGATCGGCCGGTACCGGCTGCAGGCGGCGATCGCGGCCGTGCACGCCATGGCCGGTCACCCGAGCGGACGGACTGGCCGGACGTATCGGCTCTGCCGAGGTTGCTTTTACCTGATCAATCTCACCTCGGCGCATGGCCGGATCGTGCGGTGGGCAATTCCGGTGGTGAGGGCGATCGAGGTCGATACGACCGCCGATCACCGCCGGGGCCGGACAGCCCGCCCCGGGTACGGCAGAAGGGGAAGATCGATGACCACTCGCACGAAGATCCGCCGGAGCGCCGCGATCCTGCTCGTCGCCGGAGCGGCGGCCGGAGCCACGGCACTGACCACCGGTACCGCCGCCGCGATGCCGACCGACTTCAACTGCACGTCGGGTCAGGTCACCAGCCAGCTCGTCTACGGCGGGGCGGGCGCGGGCGGACGGGACGCGGCCATCCAGTTCACCGCGAAGCAGGGGGAAACCTGCACGCTGCCCGGCTCGCTGCCCATCGACCTCGTCGGCGCCCGCGACGTGACGCTGTCCTCCGACGCCGCGCCGGACGCTCCCTCGGTGGAGATCAGTGACGGGTCCTCGGCTTACCTCCCGCTGCACTGGACCGCGATCGGCTCGCCGCGGCAGGAGACGCCGTTGGCGATCACGGTCACCGCGCCCCAGGAAACCAGCCCGCGCGGCGACACCAGCGACCCGCGGATCAGCCTGCCCTGGGACTTCGGCGCGGTCAACGCCGCCCCTGAGAGCCACACCATCCGCACCGGGGCGATGACGGCCGGTACGGCGCCCAGCGTCTGACCCCGGAGTCCGCCGTCTGCCGTAGAGCGGACAAAGTGGACGCCGTGCCCGATGCGTGGCCGGCGAAGCCGTCTGTCCTTATCGGACGATCCAGGAAAAGACGCACCTCGTCGCGCCCCTTTTGCCAGCCGAAGTCCAGCGGTAGGGTCGGACGAAAGCGACCGCGGCTGCAGCGGGGGAAAACGTGCTGGACATCATCGGCCTGAGTGAAATCGACGTCGAAGTCTACGATGCTTTCGCCGGCACCGGGTCGATGACCGTTGCCGAAATCCGGCAACGAACCGGGCTGCCCAAACAGCAGCTGCTGCGGGTTCTGCGTGTGCTGACCGGAAAAGGGTTACTCACCAAGCTTCCCGGCCCGGCGGAGGCCTATTCGGCGGTAAGACCGGAGATCGCGCTGGAGGCGATGCTCCGCCAGAAGGAGCAGGAACTCGCGAGTGCGCGGCTGGTCGCCGACAGGTTGCGTGAGCGGTATCGGGCGACGTCCGGTGAACGCCCGGTCGACCTCATCGAGGTGATCCACGGGAACGCGCTCATCGCCGAGAGGGCCGATCAGCTGCTGCGCTCGGCCGAGCGGGAGGTCGCCTTCGTCGACAAACCGCCTTACGCGCAAACGCCGAGTGTGCTGCATCCCGCCGAACGTGATCTCCTCGGCCGGGGCGTGCGGTTCCGCGGGGTTTACGAGCGCAGTGCGCTGGAAATGCACGACCTGGCATCCGACCTCGAGGCCGGCCTCGCCCTCGGCGAGGAGGCCAGGGTGGTCACCACCGCCCCGCTGAAGATGATCTTGATCGACCAGCGGATCGGCCTGGTGCCGCTGCGTGCCGATCTCCCCGACGTCGGCACGGCATTGGTGATCCACCCGTGCGCTCTGCTCGACGCGCTCAGCGCTGTCTTCGCTTTCCTTTGGCAGAAAGGGCTTCCGCTGCGCCTGCCCGGGTCGGCCGAACTGGCGGACGTCGCGCCCTCTGACGACGCCCGCCTGCTCGCCTTGCTCACCACCGGGTTGCCCGACAGAAGCATCGCCAAGCAGCTCGGCATGAGCTACCGGACGTTCCAGCGACGCCTCCGCGATCTCATGACCTCTCTCGGCGCGACCACCCGGTTCCAGGCCGGGCTTCAGGTCGCCACGCGGGGTTGGGTCACCTTGCCGGGGACCCAACCCGCGCGTGAGGAGGACGTCATCGAAGGCGCGGGTTCACCTTCGCCACGTCCGTGAGCGCGTAGGCCCGCTGGACCGTCTGCGTCACCGTGTTGCCCGAGCCGTCCCGTGCGTCCGAGCGCAGCCAGACGAACCCGTCGGTCGCCGCGAGCTGCGGATGGGGCACGGTCACCGACCACAGCCCGGCCCCGTTCGGCCGGACGGTCGCCGCTGTCCAGGTGCGCCCGCCGTCCGTCGAGGCCGAGACCTTCAGTTGCGTCACCGGACCACCGCCGCGTGCGCCGCTGTGCGAGCCGGCGAACACGTCGAAGGTGTACGGACGCCCCGCCGGTGCACGGCCGCCGAGATCCAGCGGCAGCCGCTGGTCCAGCTGGATGAGCGGCTGGAAGGAACACGCACTGCCCGAGACGTAGCAGGAGAACCCGGCGGGTGTCGTTGCGTTGGATCGTGCCGAGGCGAACGTCCACGACGTATCGGTCCGTGGGGCGTTCTGGAAAAGCACTCCGCTCGGGGCTCCGATCTGCGCCTGGCCGGGCATCACGTCGGTCACGTCCAGCCGGTAGGTGGCGGGGGTCGGTGCGAGCCGGAACTCCGGGACGAGTGCGTACGGATCGTCCATATTGGACCGTGGGATCTCGGTCCCGTCCCGGTACAGCCGTGCCGTGGTCGCCGAGAAGTACCGTGCGTTCTCGTAGGGATTCGAGTAGTGCCCACCCGTACCGGCCGTTCCGTCCATCCACTGCAACCCGGGGATGAACAGGTCGGGATCCACTCCGCCCCGGCACATCGAGCACAGCACCGTCCAGCCGTTGGCCGTCGCCGGGTAGCGAGCCGGATGGTCGGCCGGCAGTTCCACCGTGCCGCTGTGCAGCGGTGCGCGGAACCAGTACTCGTCCGGCCTCGACCGCTCGCCCGCGCGGTAGATGTTCTGCGCGTTCATGCTCAGCGCGGCGCGACGGCCCGCGGCGTCGGTGCCGGAAAGAGTGACCACCCGTTTCCAGACCAGCCGATCGTCGGCCGGGCCGGTGTACTCCGTCCACGCGCCCGGCACCGCGATCTTCGTGCCTTGCACCGCCTGGGTCTTCCACATGCCGGTCGGGAAGGCGTACCAGTTCTTCTGCCCGGTCAGCCCCGGCTTTTCGGCCTGATAGCTGGTTTTCGTCGCGACCAAGGATTTCTGGTCGACGCGCCGGACGAGATCCTTCGATACCCCGTTGGCGTCGAGGTAACTGAGGTTGTACATCACGTCAGGAGTCGCGCGCACCAGCAAGCGCACCGAGACCACACCCGCGGTCCGCAGCGCCTCGCCTTCGTCCCAGCCGAGGGACATGGTCGGCACCACCGAACTGCTGAGACCCGGAACGCTCAGCGAACCCGGTGAACCGGCGTAGGGGATCATCGCCGCGGCACCCGCGGCGGCCACCGCGCGGGCCGCGTTCGCGATGCCGGTGTTGACGGCCCCCACCGGGTCCGGTGATCCGGCCGGGACCGGAATCCGCACCAGCACGGCCTTTCCGCGGACGTCGAGACCGGCGAGATCACTCGCGCCACCCGCGCCGCCGAACACGACCGGAAGCGTTCGTTCACCGGGTGACTTCGCCGTCAGCGTCGGCACGTCGTACGCGGGATTCAGCACCTTCGAGTCGCCGCCGACGACCTGCATTTCGACCGCGGTCTGGGTCAGCGTCGCGCTGTCCTGCAACGAAATCGCACCTGCGGACGTGGCCGCCGCCGGTGTCACGCGCACATCCCAGCCAGCTCCGCCGGACAGTCCGGCTTCGCCGACGTAGCCGTTGACGCCCGCTCCACCGGGGATCACGCGCCTCAACATCACCGTGCGGTCCCGCAGGTCGGTGGGTGTGGGTGTGACCAGTCCCGCCGGCACGGCGCTCGCCGCGTTCAACGCGATCTCGGCCGGGGCCGAGACGGCGACCTGCGTCGCGCTCATCGCCGACCAGCGGCGCACGGTCAGTCCGCGCTCCATCACCCAGCCCAGTGCCGAATAGCGTCCGGCGGGGACGAGCACCCGGCCGATTCCGTCGACCAAGCCGATCTGCTGGCTGACCTGGTCGAGGAACGGGTCGTTGCGGTTGCCCGCGCCGGCCGTGTCGTCGATCAGCTGGACCGACGCGAACTGAGCCGGGCCACCCGCCGAGTCCTTTATCCGGATCGTCACCGGGAACAGTTCGGCCGCGTTGTAGACGCTCACGGGCGTCCGCACGGAGTTGGTCCCGTCCGCGGTCGTGGCCACCACGGCGCCGCCGTAGACACCAGCCGTTCCTTCGCTCGGGTCCACGGCGAGGTCGACGGTGGTGGTGGACTTGGCCGGGATCGTCAGGTCCGTCTTCGCCAAGCGCATCCCGGTGCCCGGCTTGGCTCCGCCGTCCCAGGGCTGCACGGTCAGCCTCAGGTTCAACGCCATCGGCTGGGTTCCGGAGTTGGTGTAGGACAGCTGCCGGACGACCTGCGCCGCGCTGTTCGTCGTCCGCTCGTTACGGCCGAAGCTCGCGACGGCGGTGCCGGTCGCCTTCTGCGAGACGGCCCGTGCGACGTCGAGAAGACCGGCTCCCTGCTCGTACCAGCGAAGGCCGACGTCCTTGGCCGTGGTGACGAGCGTGTTCTTGAGTGCCTGCCCGGTGAGCCCAGGCTGCTGCTGCAGCAGGATCGCCGCGGCCCCCGCGACATGCGGAGTCGCCATCGAAGTGCCTGACGCCGCGGTGTAGGAATCGTCCACCGGCGTGCCCATCGCCGTGTCAGCGGCCCGGGCGGCGACGATCCCGACACCAGGCGCGGTGATCTCCGGCTTGACCGAGGCGTCCCGCAGCCGCGGGCCGCGACTGCTGAACCACGCGAGCTTGTTGTCCCTGTCGACCGCCCCGACGGTGAGCGCGGACGTCGCCGCTCCCGGCGTCGTGACGGTTCGGTCACCCGGCCCGGAGTTCCCGGCCGCGACCACGAACAGCGCACCGGACTTGGCCGAAAGCGCGTCGATCTGTTCGCTCAACGGGTCTGCTCCGTCGGTGACGCCGGCGCCGAGGCTGAGGCTCACGATCTTCGCGCCCTGCGCGACGGCCCAGTCGATCCCGGCCATCACCTGTGCGGTGTCACCCTCGCCGGAGGCGTCGAAAACCTTGGCCACCATCAGCTTCGCGTCCGGTGCGACACCCTTGTACCGGCCGCCCGAGGCGGCTCCGGTACCGGCGATGATCGATGCGCAGTGGGTGCCGTGGCCGTGACGGTCCACAGTGTCGCCTTCTCCGCTGAAGTCGGCCGAGGCGATCGTCTTGCCGGCCAGGTCGGGATGTTTCTCGTCGATCCCGGTGTCCACCACCGCGACCGTGGTCCCCTTCCCGGTCCACCCGCCGCTCCACGCCGCGGGCGCACCGACCTGCGCGGTACTCTTGTCCAGCGCCACCCGGACCTTCCTGTCCAGCCGGACCTGCGAAATCCCCTGGCTCAGAACGGGTTTCCCACCTGGATCGAAGGCGACGAGCGAACGCCAGAAGTCGCCCGTCCCCGCCTTCTTGACCTGCACTCCCACCCCGTTGGCGGTGACGAGCGGGGTGAGTCGCTGGGTCTGTGGTAGCGTCTTCGCCTTCGCGTCCAGCGACTGCGCGGACAGGCCCGCTCGGTCGCCGTAGCGGACGATGACAGGGATCGTGGCGCTCGCCGCGTCGTCACGCCGGTCTCCGACGAGCGTGGTGACGTTGAACAGCTCCCGGCCGAGCAATCCCTTGCCGACGAACGGAAGCGCGTCCGACGGATACACCATCAGCCCTTCGGCCGTGCTGGTGATCTGGAACGCCGGGCTAGGCCGGTCCGGCCGCACCGCCGGTTCGACCTGCGCGCTGTCGTGCCCGGCGCCGTCCCGTTCGTAGGTCACCACGTCGCCGGTGAGCAACGTGACGCGATGGACGTCCGGCTGTCCGGCGACGGGGGTGGGTCTCGGTACGGCGGCTGTCGCGGCGGTCGCGGTCACCGGTAGCGGGGAAAGGGCGATCAGTGCGGAGGCCGCCAGAATCGCCAACGGGTGCCGTGCGGATCTCGTCAAATGAGGGGAACGGGGGAACATCGAGCCTCACTCTCCTCGGATAGTGAGAAGCGGCCGTGGACACGGCCGCCGCGAAGATGGAGTTTCCCGAGGATGAGGCAGGAGTTGCCGGATGAAAACAATTCTCGTTGGCGGTATGTCGCCGTTGGCGAGATACCGCCATGGAAGAGCCCGGACCGCCGACGGCGGCCCGGGCCCGGTCGAGAAGGGTCGGTCTTACTGACCCGCGCTGCGCAGCTGCAGCGAGAAGTCGACCCGGTTGTTGTCGGTGTCGGTGCTCAGGATGTTGCGAGTGTTCGCCGCGTTGAGCTGGTCGGTGGAGGCACTCTCCGGGATCGCGGCCTGACCTTCACGCGCCTGCACGACCGCGCTGCCGAAGGCGACACCGTCGAGCTTCGTGGTGATCAGGTTGTGCACTGTGACGCCACCGGCGGTCGGGATGCCCTCGGCGTTGGCCAGCGTGATCGGAAGGACGTTCGTCTGGTCGGCGATGGTGCCGGAGAAGTTCTGTCCGACCAGCACCATGTACTGGCCGGGGTTGTACCTCGGCGCCAGGACAGTGCCCGCGGGGATGACGATCGTCTCGAACGTGAGGCCCGACGGCGACCAGACACGGACCTGGTAGCCGCTGATGTCCAGAGACTGGTTCGAGAGGTTGCGCAGCTCGATGAACTCGTCGAGCTGACCGTTGAGGCCACGGGTCGAAACCTCGTTGACGACCACGGTGGACGAGACGAGCGGCGCGACCTCGGTGCCCTCGGTCTCACCGGCCGCGTTCGCGACACCGCCCGCCATACCCATCGCCAGCATTGCGAATACCGCCGAGGCGCCCAGAATTCGTCGCACGATAAATTCCTTTCAGCTTTTTTGCGGGGGATTGGTGTCGGACCGGAATTCTTTCCGCCGGTGCCGACCAGATAAGTATCCGAGAACCGGGGTGTCGCCGGGAAGGGGCCAGTTTTCCGGTACTTTCCCGTCAATCGATAACCGTCCACCGGCGCTCGGGAGCGCTCTTCCGACGCCGTCCTCTCGCGACCGCGGCAGCGAGCTCGAGCTCCCGGCCGGACGTGTCCAACACGTCGCTGAGCCACTGTCGCCAGTACGGACCGGGGATGCGTTTCCCCCGCTCCCAGCGGGAAACCTCCTCCCGGGTGACGCTGTCGTTGCCGGAGAGGGTGTGCAACTTCGCGACCAGATCACACTGTGACCAGCCTTTCGCGATTCGTTGTTCGGCGAGCAGTTCGCACAGCGGGGTCGTATCCCCGCGGCTGCCGTTCGCGGCCACGACCGCACCTTTCTGGTACTGGTGCAAGGAGTTGAATACGGATTGGGCTGATGGCCTTCAGTCGAGTGGCAGTACGCAGCCGAAGTCGGCCTTGTTGTTATCGGTGTCACGACTGACGGCGTCCCTTGCCTGAGCGAAACCGGGACAGGCGAGGGCGGCCTGATTCTCGCGGCAGGGCGACGACGGCGCCCATCCGACGCTGTCGACCTTGGTCCCGCGCCGGTCCAGCAACATCTCGCCGTTCCCGACGATCGCCTCGACGACCATCTGCTGCACGGTTCCGCCGAAGCCCTGTCCGGTGATGAGGAAGTGCTCACCGGCGGGGATCTCGCTCCCGGCCGGCATGGTGGCCAGCTCGACGGGTGCGGCTCCGCCTGTGCACGCTTGAACGGACCAGCCACCGATGTCCAGGGTGGCGTCGCTGGTGTTGTGCAGGTCGATGTAGCCTGCCGGGCCGCCGAGCACCTCGTGGATCTTGGCCGACGAAGACCGGACGGTATCCGGAGCGGGGGTTCCGGCGAGCGCGAGGATCAGGAGCAGGGAACCTGACTTCGTCATGACAGCAACGCTAGAAAAACGATCTCGGCGCCGCAGGATACGGCGGGTACCGAACCTGATCCGGTCTAGGTACTTCCGGTACGTCGCTCACTCGACCGGCCTAGCTTCGGTACCCGGCCAGCCGGTCCGCGGCGTATAACTCGCCTTCGCACGAGGTCGTCTCCAGCCGCGGCAGCGGGTTGCCGCCCGGCCGGAATCGCAGTTCGCGGAAGAGGTCACGCCTGCTGCCGAAGCCCAGTTTCTGGAGGATCCGGCTGACATAGTTCTTCACCGTCTGCGTCGCGAGGTGCAGTTCTTCGGCGATCTCGTCGTTCGACCACCGGTACAGGATCAACGCGAGGATCTCCTCCTCCCGCCCGGTCATCAGGCTCGCGTACTGCACGGCTTCGGTGACCACCGGCGGGGTTCCGCCGGCCTGCAGGCACACCCGCTGACCGGCGAGAGTGGAGCGTACCGCCGACAGCACCTGGCCGACGCCGGCGGATTTGTGCACGAAGCTGTCCGCGCCCGCGTTCAGCGCCGTGGCGATGGCCGATGGCGAGGCGTCACTGGCGAAGACCAGGACGGTCACGCGCTCGAAATGCTTCTTGACGAACCGGCAGATCGCGGTCCCGGCGGGTTCGCCCCAGATCGACAGCTCGGTGATGACCATGTCGGGATGGCTCTTTTCGCACTGCCACAACGCTTCCGGCTCGCTCGCGGCTTCGGCCACGGCCTCCACCCCTGCCGAATCCTGCAACAGCCTGCTGAGCGCGTATCTGATGAGGGGCTGATCGTCTACTACAAGCGTGGTGACGCGGTTCATGTTTCCCCTTGGGGTGTTTGACGGGTGCCCGGCGTGGCCCGGGCCGTGCGGTCGGCCGGGCCGGGCGGCGCCCGCATTCGCCGAGAACAGGGTCGCTCGCTCGGGCGATCCGTCAAACCGACCGCCGCGGCGACGTCGGTACTCATTTTCGCCGAATCCTCTTTCGTCGCGGTCCGGCATGGATCTTCCCTCTTCTCCTCGCGGGTGAGGACCAGCAATCGGGTGACAAGGGAGAAATGGTGCCGAACGAGGTGGTCGGATTTGGGCCGGACGGCGGAACGGGGATACAGATTCCGAGCGCGCCGCACTGGACACGTGGAAAGCCGTGGCCTGGTCGGGCTGTCGAGGTTCACTGGGGAAGGATGATCCTATGGGCTCGGTTTCATTCGGTTCCCGCCGGATGCCGAACCGGCGATCGGCATATCGGTTCGCGCCCGTTCATCGTACTGGCTTGGTTCTTTTCGTTGAAAAACTCGCCGAGATCGGATTTTCGTGATCTTGTCTGATAATGCCATCGGGAAGTGGTATTTCGCGGATCGGCTTCCGGTAAAGGGTTCATACCCCGCGCTTCGGTGACGAAGTGCGATCGCCTGCCGTCGGGTGTCTCTGGCCGGTCGGCCGATCGGTCCCGCCCATGAGCACGTGCATCCGACCGGGAAGCTTCCCGCCGGCTGCGAATCCGAACGTCTGCCGGGGCGGGCCCGCGTCGCCGACTTCCGCGGGCTTCTGGCTGTCCGGACAAGTTACCGGCGTCAGCGTGATCGGTCGTCGTGGGCCCGGCGTCGCCGTTCGTCGGCGATCAGCTCGAGTGTGGCGACGCTCGACTGCCATTCCGGTGCCGGGGTTTCCGCCGCTGCGGTGATCCGGCCGCCGGATTGTTCGGTTGCGGGCCAGAATTGGATGAGGAATCTTTCGATACCGCGAATCGGTTGGTCTCCCGCGGTGGTTGTCGCGTCCTCCAGCGCACGTCTGGTGCGGTCGCGATCGGCCGTTTGTACGCGCACATGGTAGGTGCCGGGCGCTTCGAGATCGAAGGTGCCGAAGACCTCTTCGCGTGCGGGATTCCAGATGTTCAGTCTGCCGCTGGAGAAGTGGCAGCTGGCTTGTCGATGGAGGTCCCAGCTGGGGTCGGGGATGGTGTCCCAGCGCTGGAGTAGCGCTTCGGCGACATGCCATTCTCCCGAAGCGCTGCAGACGGCGATCTGGTCGTCGGTGGTGAGGAGCCAGTCTTCGGGTCCGTGAAAGGTGGGGATTGTCGGCCAGTCAACGGCTTCGTCTTCGATGAGGAAGTGTCCTTCGACGATCCTGACCTGGACGGTGGACTGAACGAGCGGTCGACTCATGGGGTCAATCTATGGGTGTCGACGTCGTGAGGGTAAGGCGAACGTGTTGTGGTCGCGGGGGTCGGCCGGGTGTCGGGGAACCCCCAGTTGGGGGTGTGGTTTTTAAGGAAGTGGGGTTTGGCGACCAGCATGGGGGGGGGTTGGGGGGGGGGGGGGGGGTTTTTGTGGGGCAC
>NZ_JBVJLY010000015.1:62912-142673 GCF_055584485.1 Amycolatopsis sp. NPDC102522
GGGGTCTGGGTTTCGGGTTGTGGGGGGGGGGGGGGGGGGGGGGGGTGGCGCCCCAAACGCCTTTTTGGTCTTTTTTTTCTTAACCTCGGGGCCCCCCCCCGACACTGATGGGGGCGGTGTCGCGTCGGTCGGGGTGGGTTCTGTGCGGATACGTGTCGGCGTGTTGCGAAAGCCACTTTCGCAACGTTGAAGGTTGCGAAAGTGGCTTTCGCAACCCCTTCTCGGTACAGGTGACAAGGCAGGCTGCGTCCGGGGGTGCGTTTGCTCGTCCGGGCGGAAACGCTAGACCCGACAGCGCGTTTCGTTCACGGCTTCGCGATGGCGCAGAGGTGGTGCCGGTGGGCATATTCTGATGTTTGCGAATGGATTTTGACAATTCGCCGACTTCTTGAGGTGTGTCCCCAATGCCACATTGGGGGCTTTCCGGGGTCGGTGTGGGCTCGGTGACGTAGCGAGACCTGGGACACCGGAACCAGTGGGGTGACGTGAAGCCCGGCACATTTGCCATGCTCCTCAAATAGCCTGCCTTGCCACTCGCGACCCCTCCGTGAAGCTGAGCAAAGCACCTAAACCGGGCACTGCGGCCGGAAGTAGTGTCCTTTGTGGACATCAGGGATCGCGACCGGCTCAACGTTTTCGTCCGCGGATGCCTGCTGTCAGGGACCGTTGTGAATGAGCGAAGCCCACAGATCCGGGCGGTCCGGGTGTTCGGCACGCAGGTCGAGGGTGGCCTGCCGGACGGCGTGGGCGGCGGAGTCGGCGGACGGCGTTCCGTCCAGGTGCCGATAGATCTCGCGGGCGGTGGTGGCGGCGATGTCGTCGGCGATCGGCCACAGGGTGGCGATGACGTGGCGGAAGCCGGCCAGTTGGAACGCGGACGCCAGGTGCAGCGACTCGTCGGCCTGGGTGATGCCCGGGTTCGCGGTCGAGCAGGCGGACAGGTAGGCCAGTTCGGCGTCGGCCAGCCGCAGGCGGCTGATGTCGGACAGCGTCAGGATCTCGTCGTGGAGCCGGATTCCGCTGCGGGAAGGGACGAGCAGATCGGCGTCGGCGTGACAGGCGAAATGGGCCCACGTCGCTTCGCGCAGTGAGGTGAGTACGGCGTCGGCCGTGGCGTGTTCGTCGATCAGCAACGGCAGATCCGGGTGGGTGCCGTGGAGGTGTTCCGCCTCGCTGACGGTGGCGGGCAGGGGAGTCGCGCCGGGGGCGTCGCGGACGGCGACGGTCAGTTGCCGGCGTTCGGCTGATGGCGGGCGGGATCGGGCGTGGGCCAGCGTGCGCAGGGTCGCGGTGTAGGAGGAGACCACGGCGTCCAGCGCGCCCGGTTCGCCCGGATGCCCGGCGGCGTGCCACGGGAACAGGCCGAGCAGGTCGGTCGGCATCCACCACAACCGGTGCGTGCCGGGCAGCGCGGCCAGGATCGGGGCGACGGCGACGTCCCACAGCCAGCTCACGATGTCCGGGACGACCCGCCGCCGGCGCAGTACGGCGGCGAAACCGCTTTGCTGGTTGACGTCGATGAGTTGCTGGACCCGCTCGTGCAGTCCGTCGCCGCCGAGGCCGGGCAGGCGGACGAGGATCGGGTCGCCGGTGGCCGTGACGATGATCGCTTCGCCCTGGCGGAGATTCGTGTTGACCAGGACCACCGCGCCGTCGGCCGCCGCCGTCCGCAGTTCGGGGAAAGTCGGTGTGGCGAAGACGCCGACGTCGAGTTCGGCGGCCAGCAGGATGCCGCGGCCGCGCTCGGCCGCCTCGACGGCGCCCACCGGATCGTCGACGGCGCAGTGCGCGGCGATGCTTTCCCGCACCAGCCCGGTGTACTGGCCGATCCGGTATTCGCGGTCGCGCCAGTCCGCACCCGACTGCGGGAGCGACGCCAACAGTGCGGTGGCCGAGTCCAGCAGCGCCGTGGCGCGGAGGTGGTCACCGAGCACCGTCGCCACCCGGCCCGCCACGTGATATGACCGCACCTGCTGCGTCGTCGAAGCCGTGGCGGCCGATTCGACGATCACATCGATGAGGGGGTCGAGGCGATTTTCGTCCACGGGGCGGCCCGTGGTGTCGGCGAACTGGTGGTGCGCCTGGCCGAGGTTCGCGGAAACCAAGGCCAGTTCGGGATGGCCTGCCGGCAGGCACGCCAGCGCCTGCTCCTGGAACTCGATACCGCGCCGCATGTCCGCCACGTCGGCGGAATGCCGGTGCCGGAGCTGGTAGACGATGTTGAGCTCGGACAAGCAGCGGTGACGGGTGGGGTGATCGGCGGGCAGCGTGTCCAGCGCCAGATGGGCGAGTTCGATCGCCCGGTTCAGGGTCGCGATGTCGCCGTGGTGCTTGAACTGTTCCCGGTACGCCGCGGACACCATCCGGACGGTGACGATCCGGGTCGGATCGTCGGCGGGGATGGCGGCCAGCGCCCGCTCACCCAGCTCGATGGCGTGCGCCCGGTCGGCGGACGCTTCCGTGTGCTCCGCTCGGCTCCGATAGGCGACGCAGAGATTGGACAGCGACGTGATGCGGCTCGGATGACCGTCGGGCAGCAGCGCGAGTGCTTCCTCGTCCACGTCGATGGCTTGCTGGAGATCCGACAGCAGACCGGTGTCCCCGTAGAGCCGCTGCAGCGCCGGGCTGAGATTGCCCAGCGCGCTGGCCCGGTCCGGTGAACCGGCAGGGCTCGCCGCCACCGCCTGCCTGCCGTAGTCGATCGCGCGCCGCAGCTGGGCGGGCTCCCGCGTCGCCTCGTAGAGGTGGCGACAGGCCAGGTTGAGCATGGACGCCGGGGTGGCCCGGCGCGCGTCGTCGTCGGGCAGCGACGCCAAGGCCCGCTCGCCCGACTCGACGGCACGTCGTAGGTCGGCGACCTCTCCGAGCCGTTGGTACCGCTCGCGATACATCACACACAGGTCGGTCAACGGCTTGGGCAGATCCGGTGCCGCCGTGTGTGCCCTCTCCTCGAAGTCGATAGCGCGCCGCAGATCTTCGACGTCGCCCAGGCGCTCGTACCGGCGGAAGTGGATCGCGCCGACACTGGCCAGGCTGCTCGCGTGCTCCGGGTCTCCGGCGGGGATGCGGGCCAACGCCTGCTCGGCACAGTCGATCGCGGTGCTCAGGTCGCCGAGGTCACCGGTCCTGATCGATCGCTCGCAATAGGTGTCGGCGAGATTGGACAGGCTCGCCACGCGCCGCGGGTCGTCTTCGGCACACGAGTTCACCGCCGTCGTGGTCAGTTCTATCGAGCGCGTCAGATCCGGGATCGCGTCGGTTCGCCCGTACCTGGCGCGGAACACCACTCCGAGATTCGACAGGATTCCCGCGATTTCCGGATGATCCGGGGCGAGGATCCGGATCGCGCGTTCCCCGGTTTCGACGGCCCGTTCCAGATCGTCCATTCGGTGGGTACGCCGGTAGCGCCACTGGAGACCCACGATGAGCAGCGCCATCCGGCTGCCGGCGCGAGGATCGTCGGCCGCGGTCGCCGCCGACAGCAGCATGATCCCGGCGTCGAGCAACCGCGGATCGGGGGAGCGTGAGCCGGCGAGCAGCAGATCACGCCCGATCTCGGCCTGAGTGTCCGCGTCGGCCGCCGGGCCGATGAGCGCTCGCACCGGCTCGGGCAGCGCGGCCGGTTCGGCCGCGACCCGGGAGAGAAAGACCAGCGCCCTGGCCAACTCCGCGTACTTGGCGTCCGTGGTCAGAACGGAGCAACGAAAGAAATGCCACCAGCCGAGCACCTGGCACGCCCTGGCCCAGTGGTCGTCGGTGCCGGACAGCGCGAGCGGCGTCAAAGCATCCGCGTCGGCCGCGGCAGCCGTCGTGAACAACATTTCCGGCTCGCCCGATCTTTGGAAGTCGGTCAGCGACCCGGACAATCGGTTCAGCGTCTCGTAATGTGCCACCAGCCGATACCGTACCCCCGGACGCGCCGGAAAAGGGACGAAGAGGGGAAGAATCGGATGGATGACGCCGAACGGCGAGTGGTGGCCCGGTTCTGCCTCGATCTACCGGATCTGCGTGCCGAGGTCGCGCGGCTCGACGAGACGAAGCACGGGCAATTGACCCGGATAGAGCGGGCCGCGGCCGAAGGCAGGCCGATCTCCGGTCTGCTCACCCGGTATTTCGGCATCGACCCGGCCACCGGAAACCGTTCGCTGCACGGCGGATTGCCCGGCGCCGGCACCGGCCGGGCGCACGAGGAACTGTTCGGCTGCCCGCACGGCCATTGTTCGCGCGAGGAACGGCCCGTTCCCGCCGGGCCGGTGCCCCGTTGCCAGCTGACCGACTCGGCGATGAAACGTCTTCGATGAGCGACTTCTTCAAGGAACTGGCGAAGACCCTCGCACAGCGGTGGATCGGGCTGTTGTTCGTGCCCGGCGCGCTGTTCGTCGCCGTCGCGCTCGTCGGCGTCCGGCTGGGGCACGCGCACGCGCTGGACCTCTCGATGGCGTCGCAGGTGTTCACGACGGCGGCGACGTCCATCGCCGGCCGGGCGGGCACCGTGCAGGCGGTCGTGCTCGTCGCGGCCCTGCTCGCGGCGGCCGGTGTCGGTCTGCTGGTCCAGGCCATGGCGCCGGTCACCCGCACCCTGTGGCTGGGCCAGTGGCCGGGAGCGATCCTGACGGCCCGGCGGGTCCGAAGGTGGGAACGGCGCCTGCGGCAGCGGCAGGAACTGGAGGCCGCGCAGCCGTCGGAAGCCCGAAGCGCCTCGACGCAGGACAAGATCGACCGTGCCACCGCGCGGATGAACGCGGTCGCGATGGCGCGACCGGGCAGGCCGACCTGGATGGGGGACCGGATCCACGCCGTCGAGGCGATCGCGGCCGGGCGGTACGGCCTGGATCTTCCGTTCGCGTGGCCCCGGTTGTGGCTCACCATGCCGGAGACCGCGCGGGCCGAGATCTCCGCCGCCAACGGGGCGTTCGCGGCGGCGATCACGATCGCCGGCTGGGCCTGGCCGACGCTGCTGCTCGGCGCGCTGTGGTGGCCCGCCCTCGTGATGGCGGTGGTGATCGGCACGACGGGCTGGGTCCGCGGCCGGGCCGCGATCACCGATCTGACCTCGCTGGCCGAATCCGCGCTCGACCTGTACGGCTGCGCGCTGGCGACCGCCGTCGGCGTCGAGACCCGGCGCTCGACAGGGCCGATGGAGGTCGACGAGGGCGCTCAGGTGACCGCGATCTTCCGCAAGGGCCGCTGAAATGGCGGCGACAACGAGGTCCGGGCGGCTGCTCGGCGTGGGGCTCTTGGTCACTTTGACCGGCGCAGGAGGCGTGGGCAAGACACGCCTGGCCGCTCACCGAAAGCAACGCCGCGGATGTCGTCCGCCTCTGCCGACGGCTGGACGGGCTGTCGCCGGCGATCGAACTCGCGGCGGCCCGCGTCCTGTCGCCGTCGCAGATCGCGGACCGGGTCGAGTGGAATTCGGGTGTGCCGGCCACCGGTCTCCGGCTGCCTGTCGAGGGGCACCGGACGTCGCGCGCCACCATCGAATGGAGTCATTCCCTGTGTGACGAGGCCGAGTGGACCGTCTGGGCACGCTGCTCGGTGTTCGCCGGGCAGTTCGATCTGTCCGCCGCCGAGGACGTCTGCGTCCCGCTCGGAGCCGCCTCGGCCGTGCCGGACGCGGTGGACGGGCTGGTCGACAAATCGTCGTGGAAACCACCGATAACCGACCGGATCTTCTCGGCCTTCTCAAAACTATTATGCGAAGGCGAATGCGTCGGCTTGTTACTGTCATCCCGGTGACGGAATGCCACCTCGGCCGTGCGGGCTTCTCGCTTGGACGCGGCTTCGTCCGGGGGCATGCTCCGTGGGTGGGCCGCCGGGGTCCGGGGCGGCCCATGCACGGAGCATGCCCGCCGGCGCGATCGCGGCGCTAGCCACTACGCGCACTCGACTGGCCGAAAAACGAACGGTCGGCCGCCGGTGTGGCGCCTGGGGTGAGGGCCGCTGACCCGAATGCCTCGGCGATCGGGTAAAGAATGGGCGGGCGCGAATTTTCCCGCCGCCGGAAAATGCCGGGTATCGGCATCGAGATGAGCGCCTTGGTCGAAATGGAGCAATGCTCACGAGTTATAGGTCGGGGCACTGCGCAGCTGGTAATTACGGCGCACGCTGGTCCCCTTGCTGAGGTCGGCGCCGTACACGTGCAAGGTGATGGCGACGGTGTCGCCGGCGTTGCGCACCTGGTGGATGTCGTCGGGCGGCGCGACACCGCTGACCGAGCCCGCCGGGCGTTGCCGCTGGGCTGTCCGGACCAGTCTGTCGCCGTCGATGTCGAAGATGTTCTCTGTCTCGGTTCCTTGGAGGACAAGGAAAGTACACCACACCAGATGGTCGTGGATCTCGGTGAGCTGGCCGGGCCGCCAGACCAGCGCGGTGATCGAGAAGGCGGACTCGGCGTGCAGCGTGGTGCGGGTGTACCCGGCGGCGGACCCCTCTCGTTCCGCCTCGGTGAGGAGCAGCGGAGTGGGCCGGAGCTCGGTGAGAACCGACGCCACGGCCTGTGCGGTGGCGTGGGGTTCTGCGCTTCGCCCGGTGCACTGGCGAAGCCTTTTAATCAGCTCCGCGAGGCCGGGTCTGACTTCGGCGGGCGCGACGGTCATTTGTGTTCTCCTTCCGGTCGCTTCCCATCGTGGTCCGCTGTTCGCCGGGCGTCCAATGACGACGTTCTTTCGCTTTCATAGGTACTCTTTATGTATGCTGAATCTGGTCCAGCTCACGGTGTTGGCGGCTGTCGCCAGACACGGTTCGATGACCGCGGCGGCGAAGGAACTGCACTACACCCAACCGGCGGTGAGCCACCAGCTCGCGAGGTTGGAAGCCGCCACCGGCGCGAAGCTGATCCAGCGGATCGGCCGCGGTATCCGGCTCACCCCGGAAGGGAAGTTGCTCGCCGCCCGCGCGGCCGAAATCGTCGGCCGGGTCGAAGGCGCCGAGGTCGAGCTGGCCGCGCAGGTCGGGTTACGCGCCGGCCGGGTCCGGCTGGCCGGGTTCCAGTCGATCCTGAGCACCATCGTTCCCGGGGCGGCCGCCGCGCTGGCCCGCGCCCATCCCGGGATCGAATTGGGGCTGGTCGACGAACAGCCGGGCGAAGCGCTGCGCATGCTGCGGGAAGGGCAGATCGACGTCGCGTTGATCTTCCGGTACGCCGATACGCCGCGCGAGGAACAGGGGTTGCGGCTGGTCCATCTGCTCGAAGACCCGATCTATCTGATCTCCAGCGAACCGGGGCAGACCGTCGCCGATCACCGTGACTCCACCTGGATCGGCGGCTGCGGCCGATGTCAGGACGAGCTCGTCACGATCTGCGGACGAGCCGGGTTCGCCCCGCGTATTTCGCTGGTCAGCGACGACATCGTCGTCATGCAGGCGCTGGTCGCCGCCCGGATGGGCGTCACGACGCTGCCCCGGCTGGCGCTGCGCGCGCACCGGCTGCCGGGTATCCACGCCACCGAACTGGCCGAGGATCCTCGGCAGATCTACGCCGTCACGTACGGCGATCCACCGGACCCGCCCGCCGCCGCCGCGCTCATCCATGCGCTGCGGAGCAGCGTTCACGCCTGACGATTCGCCAAGACCCGCTCGACGGAAGCCCCGATCGCCAGCAGTTTCCGGTCTTCGCCGGGAGCGCCGTCGAGCGCAAACCCGGCGGGCAGGCCGTTCCGGTCGCGCCCCATCGGGACGGTCAAGCCGGGGAAGCCCGCGATGCTGCCGTGCTGGCAGTTGCGGATGAAGGTCGGGAACGTCGGGACCACGCGCCCGCGGTGGACGAAGTTCCCGACGGCAGAGAACTCCTTGGCCGTCGCCGGTGTCGTGGGGAATCCCAGGGCGTCGATGCCGTTCTCGCCGAAGATCCTCGTGTACGTGTGGCGCAGGGCCGAGCGGGTGGCGAGGGCCGCCTCGTAGACGGCCGGATCGACACCCGGCACGACCGACTCGGTGAAGATCGCGCGGACGTCGGGCGCGGCGACCTTGTGGACGAGTCGCTCGAACGACACGTCGGGCACGTACCGGTCGAGGTAGGACCGGAGCCCGGTTCCCGCCTCGTGGATCACCAGGGGCATTCCCTGATCCGCGCTGAGTTCGGCCAGCCGGGTGTCGTCGATCGGCACCAGGGTGACCCCGGCCGCGCGCAGACGGGCAAGGGCGGCCGCCCACAGTTCTTCGACTTCCTCGTCCAGATCGCCGGTCAAGAAGCCTTGCGGAACGCCCAGCCGGATCTCCGACGGCGAGATCTCGGCGAGGGCTTCCGGCTCCTCGGCCGCGAGCACCGAGTCGAGGAGCGCGAGATCGGCGACCCTGCGGGCGATCGGCCCGGCCGTGTCCCGGGTGTGGCTCAGCGGTGTCATGCCGTCGGCGGGGTAGCGGCCCGTGGTGGGCCGGAAACCGCAGACCCCGTTGAGCGCGGCGGGTACGCGCACCGACCCGCCGGTGTCGGTGCCCAGGCCCGCGGGGACGATGCCCGCCGCGACGGCGACCGCTGTCCCGCCACTGCTGCCCCCGGCGAAGCGGAACGGGTCGCAGGCGTTGCGGACCGGCCCCACCGGTGTCGTGTCGCAGGTGATGCCGAACGCGAGCTCGTGCATGGTCGCCTTGCCGAGGACGACGGCGCCCGCGTCGATCAGCCGCCGGACCACGCTCGCGTGCTCGCGGGGGACGTGGTTCGCCAGTGCCGGGGTGCCCGCTGTGTTCGGCATACCCGCGACGTGGATGTTGTCCTTGACGACCAGCGGAACGCCCGCCAGCGGTCCGGCCGGTCCCGGTGAGTGGTCCTCCGGTGCCAGGTAGGCGATGGCGTGGAGATCTTCGACTTCTTCCGCGCGTGAGCGGCTTTCCGCGGCTCTCCAAGACCCCATCACGGCCGTCAGCCTAGCGTGACAAGGACCACAGTTGTCGATAAGGACAATCATTTTCATTAAGCTCCGGCCGGACTTTCCCCGTCCACCAGAAAGGTCGACCGTTCATGAACCCCGGCCCCTCGCTGCACATCCTCACGCGTACGGACCTGCACAACCTCGAGCTCACCCCGCACGAGGCGATCACGATGGTCGAAGACGGCTATCTGGCCTACGCGTCCGGAGCGTCGCGCAACCCGGCGAAGCTGATGATGCCGATGCCGGATCCCGCGCGGGACGCCGTCGCGTACTCGATGCTCGGCTACGACGGCTCCCTCGAACAGGCCGCGTTCAAGACCAGCTACCGGCAGGGCGGCACGTCGGCCGAGAAGTACTACACGACGATCACCCTCTACGACGACACCACCGGCCTGCCGTTCGCGCTGATGGACTGCCACCGCGTCGGCGCCACCCGCACCCCCGCCAGCACCGCGCTGATCGCGCGTTCCTGCGCGCGGCCGGGCGCGCGGTCCGCGCTCATGGTCGGCACCGGCGCGCAGGGGATCCGGACGATGCCGTACCTGCTCACCGCGGTGCCGGAGCTGGACCGGCTGCGGCTGTTCGGCACGCATCCCGACGGTCTTCGCGACAGTGTCGCCGCGCTGAAGGACCGGTTCCCGGATCGGGAGGTCGAACTCGTCGACGACGTCGAGGCCGCCGCGCGCGAGTCCGACATCGTGGTCGCCGCCTCCGGCCGGGCCGCGCATCCGAAGATCCGGCTCGGTTGGCTGCCGCCGGGCGGGCTGCTGATCTCGGTCGCCAGCAAGGGAGTCCAGGAGGGCACGCTCGCCGAAGCCGACTACACCGTGGCCACCAGCGGCGCGCAGGTCGAAGTGACCGGACGGCGGATGGCGGGCCCGGACGGCGTCTTCCGTGTCGACGCCGAACTTCCCGAGATCCTCGCCGGCCGCGCGCCCGGCCGTCGCGGCGCCGAAGACCGGGTGTTCGCGTTCAGCAGCGGCATGATCATCACCGACATCCCGGTGGCGCACGCGCTGGCCGCCCGCGCCATCGCGGCGGGCCGCGGCCGCGAGGTGGCCCTGTGGACCTGATCGACACCCTGTCCCCGCCCCTGCCCGCGCTCGAACGTTCCTGGGCGCACCGGCTGCGTGGCTCGGAGACGCTGTGGGAGATCGCTCGCGGTCTCGGCGGCGGCCCGTTCCACGTGGTCCACCCGGCCTCCTTCGCCGAAAACCTCGGGGAACTGGTCGCGGCGCTCGCCGCCGAGCGCGTCGAGGGCACCGTCTACTACGGGAAGAAGGCGAACAAGGCGGCGGCGTGGCTGCGGGAATGCACCCGGCCCGGCACCGGGGTCGACGTCGCGAGCGTGCCCGAACTGGTGCACGCCCTCGGCAACGGGGTGCGCGGGGAGGCGATCGGCGTGACCGGCGCCGCCAAACCGGACGGCCTCCTCTGGCTCGCGTTGCGGCACCGGTGTCTCATCGCGGTGGACGCGGCCGACGAACTGGAACGCGTCACACGGCTGGCCGCGGAACTCGGCGAGACGGCCGAAGTGCTGCTGCGAGTGCGACCGCCGTCCGCGCCGGAGAGCAGGTTCGGCTTCGCCCGCGAAGCGCTGGCCACGGCTGTGCGGCACTGCGCGGGCCCCGTCGTCTTGCGGGGTTTCTCGTTCCACCTCGACGGCTACGACCCCGTGCCGCGGGCAGAACTCGCCGCGTCCCTGATCGAGCTGTGCCACGACGCCCGCGCGCTCGGGCATCCCGCGTCGAAGATCAGTATCGGCGGCGGGATCGCGGTGTCCTATGTGGACGCCGAGGACTGGGCGCGGTTCGAGTCCGGCAGGCACGACGGCTGGTTCCACGCCTCCCGCAACCCGGCGCGGACCTATCCGTACCACCAGACGCCGACGGGCGCGGCCATGGTCACCGCCGTCCTGCGGCACGAGATCGCCGGGAAACCGTTCGCGGAAAGCCTGCGCGAGTCCGGGATCGAGCTCCTGCTCGAACCCGGCCGCGCCCTTGTCGACGGCGCCGGGTTCTCGGTCTTCCCGGTGCTGGGCTGCAAACCCGCCGGAGACCACTTGATCACCACGGTCGCGGGCCTGTCCATGAGCCTGTCCGAACAGTGGAAGGGCAGCGAGTTCCTGCCCGATCCGGTCCTCGTGCGCCAGGACGGCCCCGGCGGGTCACCGGTGCGCACCGTCGTCGCGGGGTCCAGCTGCATGGAGTACGACGTGCTGACCTGGCGCGCGGTGGAGCTGCCCGCGCGGCCGAGGACCGGCGACCTGCTCGTGTACCCGAACACGGCCGGCTACCAGATGGACAAGAACGAGAGCGGTTTCCACCAGCTCCCGTTGCCGCCGAAGGTGGTTTTCGACGGCGACCGCTGGCACGTCGACACCGACCACCCGATCCAGGAGATCCGATGACGATCGTCCAGCGCGCGTCCGACCTGATCGGAGGCACGCCGCTGCTGGAGCTCGCGCGCACCGGGACCGGGACGCGGCTCCTGCTCAAACTCGATCACCTCAACCCGACCGGCTCGTGCAAGGTGCGCATGGCCAGGCAGATGATCGACGACGCGGAACTCGAAGGCAGGCTGCGGCCGGGCGGGCACATCGTCGAGCCGACCTCCGGCAACACAGGGAACGGGCTCGCGCTCCTCGCGCTGGAACGCGGCTACCGGTTCACCGCCGTCGTCGATCACCACGCCGCGCGCGACAAGCTCCGGATGCTGCGCGCGCTGGGCGCGGAACTGGTGTTCGTCGACTGCCCGCCGGGCGGCGGGGTCAGCTCGGTCCAGCGGCGGCGGGTCGCGGCCCGGATCGCCGCCGAAACCGGGGCCTACCATCCGGATCAGCACAACCATCCCGGCAACGGCAACGGATACGCCGGGCTGGCGCGGGAACTGGTGCGGCAGCTCGGCGCCGTCGACGTGCTCGTCGCGGCGATCGGCACCGGCGGCTCCCTGTGCGGGACGGCCCGCGCCCTGCGCGAGGCGGGAGCGGGCACCCACGCGGTGGCCGTCGAACCGGTCGGCTCGATCATTTTCGGTGGCGCGCCGGGGATCTACCACCAGACCGGGGCGGGCAGCCCCGCCGGATTCCCGGTCGGGGACAACGTGGACCGGTCGGTGATCGGCGAAGCCTGCCGCGTCTCCGACAGCGACGCCTTCGCCGGGGCCCGGGTCGTCGCCCGGCGCACCGGCGTGCTGGTCGGCGGGACCACCGGCGGCGCGATCCACGTCGCGCTGCGGCGGCTTTACGCGTATCCGGCCGGAAGCGTCGTCGTGGTGCTGTGCAACGACGCCGGGGAGAAGTACCTCGACTCGGTCTACGACGACGAGTGGCTGCGCGCCAGGGGAGTGCTCGACGAGCTCGCCCACCGCCGCATGGATCGCTGGTTCACCACCTACGCCGAGTCCGTGCGGGTGGCCACGCGTGACCGGGCGGCCCCGGTGGCGGTGGGCGCGTGAGCACGGCGGTGGCGACGCGCGGCTACCGGGCGCTCGTCGCGCTGGCCGCGCCGATCGCGGGGATCCAGCTGGCGCAGGTGGCGCTCACCAGCGTCGACTTGGCCATGCTCGGCCTGCTCGGGGTGACCGCGGTGGCGGCGGGCGGCCTGGCGATCCTGCTCTACAACCAGATCCGCACCATGTGCGTCGGCATGGTCACCGGCGTCGGGAACCTCGTGGCCACGGCGGCCGGGGCGGGGGAACTCCGCACCCGGACGGACGAACTCGACGAGCGCGCGCGGCACGAGATCCGGTCGCTCCTGCGGTCGGCACTGCTGGTCGCGACCCTGACAGCGGTGCTCGGCGCGGCTGTCCTTTGTGGACTCGCGGCCGCGTTGCCGTTGCTGGGCCAGAAGCCGGAGATCGTCTCGCTCGCCAGTGCGATGATGTTCGCGCTGGCGGGCGGGCTGCTCCCCATGGTGTGGCTGAACGTGCTGCGGCAGTTCGCCGTCGGGCTGCGGCGTCCGGGATCCCTCCTCGGCGTGACCTGTGTTTCGATCGCGGTCAACGCCGCCCTCAACGCGGCCTTCGTCTACGGCTGGGCGGGCCTGCCCGAACTCGGCGTCACCGGGATCGGCCTGGCGACGACGCTGGTCCAGTTCTTCACCCTCGCCGTGTTCGCCTCGGCCGTCCGCCGGGACCCGCGGCTGCGCCCGATGGTGTCGCTCGCGCTCTGGCGCGCGGATCCCGCGGTGGTCCGGCGGATCGTCCGGCACGGGACCCCGATCTGTTTCACCTACGGCTCGGAAGCCGCCATCACCTCGATCGCGACGATGCTGATGGGCGCCTTCGGCCCGGCTATGCTCGCCGCGTCGAACGTCGTGAACCAGCTCGCCTACATCGTCTACCAGGCCAATATCGGGCTGTCGCAGGGATCGTCCATTTTGGTCAGTCGCGCGGTCGCCCACGGCGAGCACCGGCGGGTTCCGGAGATTGCTCGTCAGGCGCTCACGCTCTCGTGGTCGTTCATGGCCGTGGTGAGCCTGGGATATCTCGTGGTGCCTCAGCTCCTGGTGTGGCCGTTCCTGCACGACGACGCCGACGCGGTGGTGCTGGGAACCGCGTCGACCCTGCTGGTGTTCGCCATCGCGCAGCAGTACGCCAAGGGGACGCAGAACATTCTCGTCGGACTGCTGCGCGGGCTCGGCGACACCGCTTCCGGGCTCCGGTGCACGCTCGTCGGGTACTGGGCTGTCGGCGTGCCTGCCATGCTCCTGTTCGCCTCCGTGTTCGCTTGGGGCGGCTGGGGAGTCTGGGCCGGTCTGTGTCTCGGTTTCGCGGCGACGGCGGCGCTGCTCGGACGGCGTTTCGCCGGCTACGGGACGGGTTCGGCGCGATAGCGGTCGATCCGGTCGAGCAGCTCGCGTGAGCCGGAATCGGTCGTGCGCGCACGCAGCAGCGCCGCCAGCGGGGCCAGCCGGTCCTTCGTCCGGGTGGAGCCGAGGCCTCGCGCCAGGTCCACGGCCTCGGTGCCGGTGCGGACGGCCTCGTCGAAATCGCCTTGAAGCGCGTGGTTCTGGGCGAGCATGCTCAAGGTGAGCGCCAGGCTGCGGGACATTTCCGCGCCGTAGCGGCCGGTGGCGTCGCGAAGCCGGGCGATCGCCTCGTCGCTGTGCCGGGGCGTGACCGTCTGGGCCAGTTCGGTCAGGACGGTACCGCGCATCGCGGCCATGTCCGTGGTGCCGAAGAAGGCTTCCCAGGGGCGGGCGGGCGCCCAGGTGTCCGCCCGCTCGAACTGGTTCTCCGCCCGCGCGAGGCTCACCAGGGCGGCACGCTCGTCACCGGCTTTGGCCAGTGCCCAGGCTTCGTTGACCGCCAGGATCGCCTGCGCCCGCCGCGAACCGGACCGGTGGGCGGCGGCCCACCCCCGGCGGAGGTGACTCAGCCCGCCCTCGACGTCGTGATGGTGCAGGGCCAGCCTGGCGAGGCGATAACAGATATTGGCGACGAGATTGTCGTTTCCGGCCTCGCCGGCGAGATCGAGCGCGCGGTCGAACCGGATCGCCGCCGGTATCCGGCGGCCGATGTCGAATTCGGTCCAACCGAGCAGATTGTGCAGATCGGCGAGAACGGTCAACAGGCGCGAACGGAGCGCGCCGGGGACCGCGCCCCAATGGAGCAGTCGGCTCACCGTTTTCACGACGTGCACCGCGTCCCGGCTGAAGGCACCGCCTTGCCGGTAGTCCAGCGCGCGTAGCACGTCGACCGCGCTTTCGAGGCACTCGACGTCGGTGGTCTCGATGCGGTCCGGCGGTTTGCCGTTGCCGTTCTTCGTCATGAATCCACCCCGTGAGTCATGCCCCGATGATTGTTTACCCGAAGGTGATTGTTTTCAAACAATCGCGGGGCGGGGCGGGGGCGACTGCGGGCTGTGATTTGACCGAGTCCAGACACGCTCCTATCGTTTTCGGTGATGTCCGACTTCGAGGCACAACTGCGTGCGGTCTCGTTGCGCGTGACCCGGCCTCGGCTGGCCGTGCTCGCGGCGCTGCGAGACCATCCGCACGTCGACACCGAAACGGTGATCGCGCTGGTGCGGGCCGACCTTCCCACGGTCTCCCACCAGGCGGTCTACGACGTGCTGCGGGCGCTCACCGAAACCGGTCTGATCCGGCGTATCCAGCCCGCCGGGGCGCTCGCCCGCTACGAGACCCGGGTGGGGGACAACCACCACCATGTCGTGTGCCGTTCCTGCGGCGCGATCGCGGACGTCGACTGCGCCGTCGGCCATGCCCCCTGTCTCACCGCCGCCGTCGACCACGGGTTCGTGATCGACGAGGCGGAGGTCGTCTACTGGGGCGTCTGCCCCGGCTGCGCGGCCGAACCCGTCCAGCGATGATTCGCCTGCTCGGAAGGAAGAAAATGAGTGACACCCCGGAGAAGGGCTGCCCGGTGGCCCAGGACTCCGTGACCGCGCACGGAAGCGAGAGCGAGAACCCGGCGATCGACGCGCCGAAGCCGAAGCCGGGCGCCCGCCCGCGTACCAACCAGGACTGGTGGCCCAACCGGCTCGACCTCTCGGTGCTGCACGTCCACTCGTCGAAGGCCAACCCGCTCGGCGAGGACTTCAGCTACGCCAAGGAGTTCGCCAAGCTCGACGTCGAGGCCCTCAAACGTGACATCACCGGGGTGCTCACCACCTCGCAGGACTGGTGGCCCGCGGACTTCGGCCACTACGGCGGCCTGATGATCCGGATGAGCTGGCACGCCGCGGGCACGTACCGCATCCACGACGGCCGCGGCGGCGCCGGTGACGGTGGGCAGCGGTTCGCCCCGCTCAACAGCTGGCCGGACAACGCCAACCTCGACAAGGCGCGGCGCCTGCTGTGGCCGGTCAAGGAGAAGTACGGCCAGCAGGTCTCGTGGGCCGACTTGATCGTGCTCGCGGGAAACGTCGCGCTGGAGTCGATGGGCTTCGAGACGTTCGGTTTCGGCTTCGGCCGCGTGGACACCTGGGAGCCCGAGGAGATCTCCTGGGGGCCGGAAGACACCTGGCTGGGTGAAGATCGCTACGCCACCGACACCGAGATGGTGCCCGAGGTCGGCGCGACCGAGATGGGGCTCATCTACGTCAATCCGGAGGGGCCTCGCGGTAACGCGGATCCGGCCGCGGCGGCACACTTCATCCGCGAGACCTTCGCCCGGATGGCGATGAACGACGAGGAGACCGTCGCGCTCATCGCGGGCGGCCACACCTTCGGCAAGACCCACGGCGCGGGCGACGCCGACGCGCACGTGGGCCCGGAGCCCGAAGGCGCCCCGATCGAGGCGCAGGGCCTCGGCTGGCTGAGCAGCCATGGCAGCGGCAAGGGCGCCGACACGATCACCAGCGGTCTCGAAGTGACCTGGACCGACGTGCCGACGCAGTGGAGCAACCGGTTCTTCGAGATCCTCTTCGGCTACGAGTGGGAACTCACCACGAGCCCCGGCGGTGCCAAGCAGTACGTCGCCAAGGACGCCGAGGCGATCATCCCGGACGCGCACGACCCGGCGAAGAAGCACAAGCCGACCATGCTCACGACGGATCTGGCGCTGCGCGTCGACCCGGCGTACGAGAGGATCTCGCGCCGCTTCCTGGAGCACCCGGACGAGTTCGCACTGGCGTTCGCCAAGGCCTGGTACAAGCTGCTGCACCGCGACATGGGCCCGGTCAGCCGCTTCCTGGGGCCGTGGGTGCCCGAACCGCAGCTGTGGCAGGACCCGGTACCGGACGTCGACCACGACCTGGTGGGCGACGCCGACATCGCCGCGCTCAAGGCGAAGGTGCTCGAATCGGGTCTCACGGTCGCCCAGCTGGTCGGCACCGCGTGGGCGGCCGCGGCGAGCTTCCGCTCCACCGACAAACGCGGTGGCGCCAACGGTGCCCGGATCCGCCTGGAACCCCAGCGTGGCTGGGAGGTCAACGAACCCGAGCGGCTCGCGACCGTCCTGGGGACCCTGGAAGGCATCCAGCGCGAGTTCAACGACGCCGGCGGCGCCAAGATCTCGCTGGCCGACCTGATCGTGCTGGCGGGCTCGGCCGCCGTCGAGAAGGCGGCGCGCGACGCGGGCACCGAGGTGACCGTGCCGTTCCACCCGGGTCGCACCGACGCCGCGCAGGAGGAGACCGACGTCGAATCGTTCGCACTGCTCGAACCGCGCGCCGACGGGTTCCGCAACTACCTGCGTGCCGGCGAGAAACTGCAGCCGGAGACCCTGCTCGTCGAGCGCGCCTACATGCTCGACCTGACCGCGCCGGAGATGACCGTCCTCGCCGGCGGTCTGCGCTCCCTCGGGATCAACCACGGCGACACGCGGCACGGCGTCCTTACCGACCGGCCCGGCGTGCTCACCAACGACTTCTTCACCAACCTGCTCTCACCGGGCACCCGGTGGAAGGCGTCGGAGACCGAGGAGAACGTGTACGAGATCCGGGACGTGGCCACGGACAAGGTGAAGTGGACCGCCACCGCGGTCGACCTCGTCTTCGGCTCCCACTCGCAGCTGCGGGCGCTGTCCGAGGTCTACGCGGGCCAGAGCGCGCGCGAACGGTTCGCCGCAGACTTCGCCGCGGCCTGGGCGAAGGTCATGGAACTGGACCGGTTCGACCTAGCCTGACCGCCGCTGATGCGCGTGAAGGGGGCCTTCACGCGCATCAGGGGATGTCGAGCTCGGTGTGCCGGGTGGCGAGGGTGCGAGCGAGCTCGGAAAGTTTGACGTTGAGGTCCTGGGACGTGCGGCGCAGCAGGTCGAAGGCCTCGTCGGCGCTCAGGCCGCGTCGCTGCATGAGGATCCCTTTCGCCTGCCCGATCACGTCGCGGGATTCGACGGCCCGCCGGAGGTGGCTCGACTCCAGTTCCGCCCGGCTCACGGCCTTGGTGCTCGCCAGGGCGAGCGAACCGTGGGTGGCCAGCAGCAGCGCGGTGTCCTGGGCCACGGAGTCGAGAGCGCCGGGGCGGTGGCTGTAGATGTTCAGCGCCCCGGGCAGCCGCGGTGGCGTCGCGTCGGGCACCAGCACGGTGGACAGGATCGCGGTGTAGCCGTGCCGCACGGCGGCCTCGGAGAAGTCCGGCCATCTCTTCTCCGCTTTCAAGTCCTCACTGCGGATGTAACCGGGGCTCCCGCTGTCGGCGGCATCGACGCAGGGGCCTGTCCCGGCGCGATACTGCACTTCGTCGAGCTGCAGGGCCACCTCGCCTGTCGACACGGGGGTGTGGAATGTCCCGTCCGGGGCCCGGAGGGTGATCGACACCAGATCCGCCCCCGGTACCACCCGGTACGCGGCGTCGATGATCTGTTCGAGGACCTGCGCCGGGGTCGAGGCGGCCAGCAACAGGTGGGTGAGCTCGACGAACTGGTCGGACAGCGGCCCCGCGGACGTGTCTCCGCCCGCACCGAATTCGGCCTTGTCGCGCCGCCAGAGTCCTTCGTCCACCATCAGTGACCAATCCCGTAGGTTTCCGTGTCCTTCACCGGATACCCAGTGTCGTACGCGGTCAACCGAGAGCCGGAGGAGTCCGATGTGGACGGTGCCGCTAGGGGGCGACCTGCCTGCGCAGCAGACAGAACACGTTCCCTTCGGGGTCGGCGAGGACGTGCCACGACTCTTCCCCGGTCTGGCCGACGTCGGCGGGCCGCGCTCCGGCGGCGAGCAGCCGCTCCAGCTCCGCGTCCTGATCGCGGTCGGTGGGGTTCACGTCGAGGTGCAGGGCGAGCTTGCCGGGCTTCGGATCGTCGCTGCGGCTCAGGATCAAGGTCGGTTGCGGGCCGCCGAACCCGGTGCCGGGCGGGCCGATCTCGATGTCTTCGCCGTCTTTGTCGATTTCGACATACCCGAGCACTTCGCACCAGAACGCCGCCATCCGGACCGGATCGGCGCAGTCGAGGATCAGTTCGGTGATTCGGCAGGCCATGGGCCGAGGGTAACGCTCACCCCGAGCGGACGACCGGCTTTCAGCCGACGACGCGGACCGTTTCCAGGCCGGGATCCGCGGCGTCGTAGATGAACATCCCCGTCCGGACGCCGGTACGGAGGTACTCGACGATCGCGTCGGTGAACACCTCACCGGGAGCGATCGCCGGTACGCCGGGCGGGTAAGGGCTGATCATCTCGGCACTGACGCGCCCTTCGGCCTTCTCCAGCGGTACGTGCTCGGCGTCGGCGAAGAACGCGTCGCGGGGCAGCATCCGCGTTTCCAGCGTGAGTTCGGCACCGGACGGCAGCTCGACCGGCGGCCGTCGGTCGAAGTCGTGGCCTGCCAGTCCGCGCAAGCCCTGTAGCAGGGCCGAAATCGTTTCTTCGTCGTCGGCATGGGTGATCTGCACCGCGATCCGCCGGTGGTCGGACAGGCCGGTGTGCAGATGACGTTCGGCGAGATGGTCGGCCGCCTGGTAGCCGGTGGTGCCGAGCCCTGCGACGTCGATCACGATCTTGAGCGGGTCGTGCTCGAAGGCCAAGGGGTGGAACTCGTCGGCCAGCGCGTGCAGACCGGAGATGTTGTCGACCTCCTCGCGTACTCGACCGGCCAGCGCCAGCGCCTTGCTCAGCAGCTCTTGGCCGTCTTCGACCATCTGCCGCCGCCAACCGTCGAGGGAGGCGAACAGCAGCGCGGAAGTGCTCGTGGTGCCGAGAAGGTCCTCCCTCGACTTCAGCACATCCGCCGAAACCCTGTCGCCTCTCAAGTGGAACACCGAGGCCTGTTCGAGTCCGCTGCCCATCTTGTGCGTGCTGGTGACGCACAGGTCGGCTTCGCCGTCCATCGCCCAGGTCGGCAGGTCGTCGTGGAACGGATAGTGGGCACCCCACGCCTCGTCGACGATCAACGGCTTGCCCGCGTCGTGACAGGCACGGGCGACGCCGCGGATGTCGGCACAGGTGCCGTAGTCGGTCGGGGTGATCAGCAGCATGCCTTTGACGTCGGGATTCTCCGCCAGCGCGGCCTTGGTCTCTTCCGGGCCGGGAGGATGCGCCAAGTGGTGTTCCTCGTCATACCTGGGCCGGACCCAAACCGGGCGTACGCCGCTGATCACCAGCCCCGCGACGACCGATTTGTGCGCGTTACGGGAGACCAGGAGCCGTTCACCCGGTCCGGCGACGGCGAGCATGGCGCTCTTGACCGACAGCGAGCTGCCGCAGGTGGAGAAGAACGTGTGTTCCGCGTCGACCGCGTCGGCCATGAGTTTCTGTGCCTGCGCGAGGATGCCGTGCGACATCCGCCGGTCGTCCAAGCCGTTGAGGGTGAGCAGATCCGACGCGAACGCGTCCCGGCCGAGCAGCGCCAGCACTCGCGGGTCCGTGCCGCGCCCCTGCTTGTGCCCCGGTGGGGTGAAAGCGAGCCCGCCTACGCGGCGGTAAGCCGCGATGGCTTCCAGCACCGGTGCGCGCGAGTGGTCCATCCTGCCTCCGATCGGCGGCCGAGGGCGGTTTCCTTCGTCGTGGCCCGCGGGTACCCCCTCGGTGCACCGGCGAACCATGGCGCGTTGCCGATGTTTGCCGCGCCCGCACGCCGGGTATCCACGGCTCGTCGACGGGAGGAGAACCATGACGGTCCAAAAGGGACAGGTGAGTCGTCGATGAACGCACCGTCCCTGCTGGAGAACCGCCCGAGTGCCGGGACGCGGCGGCGGAGTGACGACTACTCGCATTGCCGCCCCCTGTTCGAAGAGATGGCGGCCTTGCCCGGCGGCCATCCGGAGCACGAGCGGTTGCGCGAACGCCTGATCCTCGAGCTGCTGCCGATCGCGGAACACATCGCCGCGCGGTTCAGCGGCCGCGGCCAGCCGAAGGAAGACCTGGTCCAGGTCGCCCGGATCGGGCTGATGAAGGCCGTGGACCGGTTCGATCCCTGGCAGGGCGGCGATTTCCTGGCTTACGCGGTGCCGACGGTCATGGGCGAGGTACGGCGCTTCTTCCGCGACACCGGTTGGGCTGTGCACGTCCCGCGCGGGATGCAGGAGCTGCGCACCCGGCTCTCCCGGGGGACCACGGAACTGACCCAGATCCTCGGCCGCGCGCCGACCCCGTCCGAACTCGCCGGTCATCTTGATGTGGACGTCGACAAGGTTCGGGAAGGCCTGCTCGCCGCGAACAGCTACCAGACGTCGTCCCTGGACAAGCCTGTCAACGAGGGCGAAGGCACGCTTCCCCTGTCCGACGTGGTGGGGGAACTGGATTCCCGGTTCGAGCTCATCGAGGACCGCCACACCGTGGTCCCGCTGCTCGAAGGGCTGCCGGAACGGGATCGGGCGATCATCGTGATGCGGTTCTTCGACGGCCTGACCCAGTCGCAGATCGCCGCCCGCCTGGGGATTTCCCAGATGCACGTGTCCCGTCTGCTCGCGAAGATCCTTCAGGACCTGCGAGGCAAACTCAACGTGTAGCGAACAGCTCGCCCAGCGAACTCGTGAGTGGCAAGTGTCGTTCTAACCCCACTTGCCACTCACGACCACCTGGAGCCAGCCGTAGCCAGGACTCACGAGGCGCTTACTGGCAGGCTTCGCAGTCGGGGTCGTCGATGCGGCAAGCGGCACCGTCGGTGAGCGGGAAGTCGAAGTCGTCGAGCGCGGGGACGGCCAGAGCGGTCTCTCCCGGCGTGGCGGTGGCGGACATGTCACTCCCTAGGGATACGGAACGGGTCTTATCTCTCTGTAGCGCTCAAGATCGCCCGTCATTCCGTGACCCGCGCCACAACGACTCAGACGGCCGCCAGCTCCTTGCCGGGCAGCATTCCGTTGGGGATGTCGGTGACCCGCCAGGACTCCACGGCCAGCTGGACCGTCTCGATGGGCGTGTCCAGGAACGGCGCGACGTACGGCACCTTCGCCACGAGCAGCTCACGGGCGGTCTGGGCCCGCTCGCCGTCCAGGATCTCGGCGCGGACCATCGCCTGGAGGAACGGGTCGGCGGGCGAGCCGGTGGAGACGATGACCGAGGCCACCGGGTTACGCCGCAGCGCGGCGAGGGTGCGGCCTCGTTGTTCCAGCACGAGAACGAGGGTGAACAGGTCGGACTCGGCGAAGAAGACGCCGTTCACCCAGGGGCCGGATTCGCCGGCGGTGGCGAGGTACAGCGACTGGTGCGCCGCCAGTGTGGTCCGCGCGAGCGCGGAGACATCGGTCGTGGACATGGCGACAACTAGAACCCGGCGGCCCCGGTCGGCCAAATCGGACAATCCTATCGGGCGATTCCGGCTACTTACTGGCGAGATCCGCCGCCTGGAACAGCGCTTCCGCCTCGTCCACCGCCCCGGCCAGAACACCCGGATCCGCCCGCAGACCGGCGACGATCGCGTCGACCTCGCGCAGTCCCGCCCGCCGCAGCAGTTGCTTCTCGTTGGTGACCCATTCGCCGCGGGCGGCCAGTACCGCGTGCGCCGTCTCCATGGCGGCGGTGGCCAGCGCGCCCGCGACCTCCGTGGCCTGCCCGCGCGGGACGAAGGCGTCACGGGTGTAGCGCAGGGTCAGTTCCGCGCGGCCCCGCCACATCGGCGGAGCCGCTACACGCAACGCGTCCGGGTACTCCGGTCGCGGCAGGTCACCGCGCAGCACCCGGTTGACGGCGAGTTCGGCGAGAGGCAGGTAGCTCGGGACACCGGCGAGGTGGAACATCAGCGGCTCCCAGTGGAACCGGCCTTGCCGCGCTTCGGCGAGGTGGTGTTCGACGGCGTCGAGGTCGCGGTAGTGGACGTCGACCTGCCTGCCGTCGATCGTGAGCCAGGCGCCGCCGTTGAACACCCCGCCGCCCCAGGCGCCGATCTCGGAGACCTCGCCGTCCCAGCCGACGGCGCGCAGGTCTGCCGGTTCGAAGCCGCCGCGGTAGTAGACGGCGAAATCCCAGTCGCTGTCCGGGCCGTGGGTGTTCTGGGCGCGCGACCCGCCGAGGGTGACGGCTTGTGCGGCGGGCAGCGCGGCGAGGTTGTCGGCCACGTGGGCAAGGAAGTTTTCGTCGTTCATGGCGCGAATGATCTTAGTGACAGCCCGAAACCGGCGCGAAGCGATTTTCGTGCCGGTGAATCAGAACGAGATGTTCCCGTGGATGTCGCGGGCTTGGACGACCTTCCCCGACACCGTGCCCGAGATCGTGTTCACCACGCCACCGGTCTCCGCCCGGTTCCCGCCCGCCTCGTCCCATTCGCGGCGAAGCCGTTCGGCGAACTCGGGGTCTTCGGCTTCGGCCGTGGACAACCGTGTCGCGAGTGCGCGGACTTCGGCGGAATCCTCCGCGGCGCCTTCCGCGGCTTCGAGGACCGCCGTCGCCTCGGGGTCGTCGGAGAACTTGTTCTTCACCAGCTTGTACAAGCCGATCACGGAACGGGCCGCGAGTGCGGCGGCGAGAGAAATGAGAACCGGTTCTGGCATCGGATCGCTCCCCGTCGGTCGGGCACGGTCCTCGCTACCGTACCGCTGTCCGGCCGGTTGATGTCGCCCGGACCGAAGTCCGGGCGACCCTGTCATGCGTTAGCAGTTCCACCAGAGCGGGAGCAGCGCGACAACTGTATGAGCAGCATCGAGCGCGGCAAGAATCACAGGGGTGATCAACGTTCTCCTTGGGGCTGTGTAAATAGCGGGAAACCACCTGCCCCCCGACCGGTGGCGAGTCGTAGGGTAGAGATGATCTTGCTATCCCGCAATACCCGCGTTCCCCTGTTTCTACTCTGAGTGGTTCGACCATTCGGGTAACACGTCGTTCGACATGCACCTTTAGTGCAGAATCCGTAACCGTCGGCATGCTTCCGCGCAAACGATCACACTAACGTGGAGAGCGCCGCCCATTCGGTCGAGGGGGCGCGGGGAGAGCGACGGTGTCCTCGTCTCCCGACCTCGCGAGCGGGACGACCGGATCGGGACCGTCGATCTCGGCGACGAGGGTGTCGAGTTTCCCGGCTTTCCGTTCCCTGCCCGTGCCCCGGTAGAGACCGGCCGCCTGGCGCCACGCCCACCGGGCGTCTTCGCGGTTCCCGCTGTCGGCGAGAATCCGCCCCAGCGCCACGAAAGCCCGCGCCCGGCCGTTCACGTGGTTCGCGCGTTCGGCCAGCTCGATGGCGTGCTGGGTGTGCCGTAGCGCGTCGCGGTCCTGGCGCCGGGCGTGCGAGAGCTCCCCCATGACGGTGTACAGCCGCATCGCGGCGGTCAGCCCACGCACCTGGTCCAGGAGTTCGTACGCGGGGCGCTGATGGGATTCCGCGGCGTCCAGGTGCCCGACGGTGGTGAACAGATCGACCAGCGCGGTGTGGGTGGCCACCGTGCCCGCCACGTCGTTCGCCTTCTGTCGAAGTTCGAGGGCGAGCCGGTAATGGGGCAACGCCTCGTGGTGGAGGTCGAGATCGATGAGGGCGTCGCCGAGCCGGTGGGCGGCCACGGCGCGACGTTCCTGATCGCCGATGGACTCCGCGAGCCGCAGGCAGTCCCGGTAGCCGGCGACCGCTTCGGGGAGCCGTCCGGCGTACTGGTGGCGGCGGGCCATGTTCAGCATCACGGTCACCTCGCCCACCTTGATCCCCAGCCGCCTTGCCAGGCCGAGAGCCCGGCTCAGGTACTGGTCCGCGAGGTCGTCCGCTCCGGTGATCAAGTGGATCTCGCCGAGGTCGTTGAGGGACGACGCTTCCGCCTGGATGTTCCCGTCCGCGGCGGCGGACGAGATGGCGACGGTCATCATGCTGATGGCGTCTTCGTACAGTCCGTAGCGCTTGAGCACGTCGATCAGGCAGTGCGGCAGCCGCCAGGCGTAGCCGTGGAGGTTTTCCCGCGCGGCGTGGAAGACCGTGGACAGCAGGTTGGATCTTTCCAAGAGACTCCAGCGGAACGCTTCGGACACGTCGTCGAAGCGGTGTGCGACGCAGCCCGGCTCGATGGGGGGCATCGGCGGCGCCTGCCGATGCGGGAAGGCCGTCCGCTGCGCCGCGTCCGCGCTGTGGAGGTAGTAGGACAGCATGCGGCGCCGGGCCGCCCCGAATTCGTGGTCGTCCCGGATGAGGATGGCCGCGTACCGGTGCAGGAGATCGTGGACCCGGTAGCGGTCGATGTCGGCGGGCTGGAAGATGAGGTGGGCCGAAACGAGCGCGTCCAGTGCGCGCTGGGTTTCCCGGCGGGTGGTGGCGGCCATCGCGGTCAGCGCTTCGACGCTGATCTCCGCCTCGGGATGGACGCCCAGCAGCCGGAAGAGGCGGGCGCCCGAAGGCGGCAACGCCCGGTACGCCAAGGAGAAGGCCGAGTTGAGGCTCGCGTCCGTGCCGTCGCCGTCATCGCCGATGTGCAGCAGGATGTCGGGATCCCGCAACTGGCCGACGAGGGTCGTCAAGGTGGTCCCGGCCCGGTTGGCCGCCCGTTCGGCGATGAGGGTGAGCGCGAGCGGAAGGCCGTCCCCGAGGTGCGCGAGTTGCGCCACGGCTTCCGGTTCCCGCGCGGTGCGCGCGCCGATGCGCCGCACCAGGAACTCGGTCGAGTCGGACACCGGCAAGGTGGTCAGGGTGAGGTTCCGGACGTCGTGGCGGACCGAAAGCGCGGTGAGGCGGCGGCGCGAGGTGATGACCACGACGGATTCGGCCAGCACGGTGAGCAGGGGGCGGACGTGCTCGCTGTCGGCCGCGTTGTCCAGGACGATCACCATCGGGCGCTCGGCGAGAAGCGACCGCAGCTTGGCCTCCCGGCCCGCCGGGCCGGTGATGTAGTTGACCGGGTAGCCCAGGGCGTCGAGAAGGGTGTCGATCACCTCCGGCACTTCCATGCGCGGGCCGGTGCCGTCTCCGTGGAGGTCGATGAAGAAGGTGCCCAAGGCGTGCCGCGAGCTGGTGCGGTGGGTCCATTTCACCGCGGTGGCGGTCTTCCCGACCCCGGCCGCGCCCACGAGGGCGAGCACCGCGGGGCGGGGCTGTCCTTCGTTCGCGCCGGTGAGGAGGTCGAGTGACGCCAGGAGGCCTTCCCTGCCGGTGAAATCGGTGATGTCGCGGGGCAAACGGCGCAGCAGCAGCGGGACGTTCGGTTCGCGGCGTGGAGACAGCAGCGAGGTGCCCGGCGGCGGCGGATCGGTGTTCGTGAAGGAGTCCTGGAAATGGCGGAGTTCGTCGGCGCCCCGATGGTCGCCGTCTGACATCAGTTTCCGGTGAGCCGCGAGATAGTATTCGTCGGCGTCATTGTGCCGCCGCAGTTTGCGCAGCAGGGTCAGCCTGCGCCTTGCCAGCCCGAAGATCAGGCCGTGTTCGCGTTGGAGGTCATTGAGCCTGCGCAGCGCGGGATCGAACTTCTCCAGTCCGATGTAGGCGTCGATCAGCAGGCCATTGGCGGGTATCCATTCGTCGGCGACGACGGAATTCCGCCAGTTTTCCGCCCATTCCGTGTGCACTTCGGCGAGGGGAATGTCGCGCCAGAGCGGAAGGGCGACTTCCAGGAGCGAGCGTATTTTTTCGTGATCGTGTTCGCGGGCGGCCTGGTGCGCGGAAGTGATCAGTTCGCTGAGCCGGAAGTAGTCGATCGACTTACGGTCGACAGTGAGTTGGTAGCCGCCACCGGTATTGTCGAGTCTCGCGTTCGTGTCACTGTCCTGCAAGGTCATCCGCACCCGGTTGGCGTAAGTATGCAGTGTCGCACCGGGATTTCTCGGCCTTCGGTCCTCCGGCCACGCTTGCCTGACGAGCGTCTGGATGGGAATGTGCCGTCCTGCCTGCGCGAGCAGGACGGCGAGGACAGCGTGTTCTTGCGCCCTTCCCCATTGCACGGTCAAACGACCGTGCATCCGTACGATTGTCTGGCCGAGAAATCCGAGCGAAATGAGCTGCTCCACGGGGCCTCCCCTCCCAAGGTGTCACCGAAGTGACTGCGCTCCCGCGGTCGAGTTTCGCAGGTTGACCGGGATATGGCCAGGTCAGCCGGGGACTGGCAGGCATCTGTCAACTCTCTGGCATCTCGTGAAAGGAGCGTGTTATTCCAGGAACAGGAGGCTGACCGACCGGGCCTTCACTCTTTCCGTAGTGACCATGAATCGCTGAAACGAGTGGAGGCGGGAATGGCGGAGCGACTACGAATTTCGTCGGCTGCGGGACAGGGGCGGAGATGACCGGGATCTCCTGGGCGCGCGTGCCGGGAAGCAGGACCGCCGAGCGATGGCTGACCAGGACGGGCTGCCGCCGGGTGCTCGCGGTGGTGCCGCATCTGACCGCGGGCACCCGGTTGGCGGACGTCCTGCCCTTGCTCGAGGCCGATCACCGGGTGCAGGTCGCGTTCACCACACCCGACGGCCCCGACGCCTGGCCGGGTGTCGACGAGTACCTGCGTCGCTCGGGCGGGCTCGTCGTGCCTTGGCACCAGGCCCTGCGGATGCGGTTCGACCTCGCCCTCGCGTCCAGTCACGTGGACATCGACAAACTGGAGGCGCCGGTGATGGTGCTGCCCCACGGCACCGGGGGGATCCGGTCGCGGGTCAGCCCCCAGGGCGCGGGGATCGGTTCGCACCCCAGGGATCTGCTCGTCCGTGACGGCCGGGTGGTCCCGGAGGCGATGGTGTTCGCACACGAAGACGACGCCCGCCGGGTGTGCCGGGCCTTTCCTGAGGCGGCTTCGCGAATCGTCGTCGCCGGTGACGTGTGCTTCGACAGGATTCGGGCGAGTATGCCCTTGCGGCTTCGCTACCGGGACGCGGCCGGGATCGAAGCGCACCAGAAGCTGGTGATGGTCAGTTCGACCTGGTCACCGCATTCCCTGTTCGGCGGGAACCTGGACCTGATCACGCGGCTGGCCACGGCACTGCCCGGGCACGGGTACCGGATGATGGTCGCGTTGCACCCGCTGACGTGGTCGGCTCACGGAGTCCGGCAGATCCGCGCCTGGCTCGCCGAAGCGCTTGAAGCGGGAATCAGGCTCTTGCCACCCGAGGAAGGCTGGCGGGCGGCGCTGGTCGCGTCGGACTGTGTGATCGGGGACCACGGTTCGGTGACGCAGTACGCGGCCGGGCTGGGGAAACCGGTTCTGCTCGAGCCCGGCTCCGTGCTCGACGTCCGGAAGGGCAGTCTCGCCGACCGGCTCTGGAAGATCGCCCCGGTTCTCGACCCGGCGCGGTCCTTGCGGGACCAGGTCGACGAACTCCTCGCCGCCGGTCCCCGGCGTCGCTTTTCGGCCATCGGGAAACGGATCACCTCGATGCCGGGAGAGGCGGCGGCGCGGCTCCGCGAGGAGATCTACCGGATACTCGCCCTTCCCGAGCCGGACCGGCCGGTGCACGTCGCGCCGGTGCCGCTGCTCACCCGAGAAACGCCGGGGACATGAGGGCGCGGGCGTACGGTGCCGCCGTCGAGGTGCGGTGGACGGATGAGCGCGGGGTGCCGGACCACGTGCTGGTGGCCTGGGCGGGCAGGACCCCCGAGGCCTGGCTGCGCCGCGCGGATCTGGTCCTCTGTTCCGCGGCACCGGACGACGCCCGGCGGTGCGCGGATGACCTCCTGACCGCCTTGCCGGGGGCCTCGGTGATCATCGCCGGGGGCCTGATCCGGTTCCGGGATCACCGGCGGGTCGTCGTCCCCGAACAGCGGACCGGATCCGGCATCGACGGCTGGCCTCACTGCTCCGGGGGTGATCCGGAAGAGCTTTGGGTGTCGTCCGCGATCGCCGCGATCCGCGATTCCACCCGATGTGCCTTGAGGTCCCTCGATTTGAGGTAGATGTCCAGTGCCTGCCGGAGATGAGTGCGGGCTGCGTGAGTGTCGCCCTCGCGCAGCCTGCTTTCCGCGAGGCTTTCGAGCGCTTCGGCGTAGTACGGATCCGCGCCGGCCCGGTTCAACGTCGTCGCCGATTCTTCCAGCAGCCGGGAGGCATCGCCGACGCGCCCCAGGGTGAGATAGGCGTTGCCGATTCGCGTCCGGGCTCGTGCGTGCAGGACGACGTCGTCGATCGCCAGCGCTTCGGCGGCCGAGCGCTCCAGGTGACCGATCGCCTCCTGCGGACGGCCCAGGGCGATACTGGCCTCTCCGATCCGCCGCAGATGCAGTGCCACGCCGCGGCGCTGCCCTGATCGTTCCGCGAGGCGCAGGGCACGGGTGAAGTGTTCCAGCGCCTGCCGGTGCTCACCGGTGCTTTGCGCGACGACCCCGAGGTGTTCCCAAGCGGTCGCTTCGCCGCCGACGTCCTCTATGGTTTGCGCGGCCTTCAGAGAGGCCGTGAACTGTATCCGCGCGTCTTCGAATCTCTCGGTGTTGAGGTAGGCGTAGCCGAGCTGGATGTGCATCCGAGCCTCGGCGGCGGGATCCTCGCAGCGCCGCGCGGCGTCCACGGCCCATTTGTGCGTCTTTTCCCATTGGCGGTAATGCTTGCGATAAAGGAAGAAGCCCCACAAGCCTTCGCAGAACTGCCAGACCTCTTTCCACCAGCCCTCGTCGACGGCCGTGTGCATGGTCGCGACGACGTTCGCGAGTTCCTGTTCCACCCAGTCCAAGGCGTCTCGGGTACCGGAGAACTGCGTGGGCAGCTCGCGCGCGTTTTCGTAGCGCGGGCTGAGCCGATGACGGTGTGGGATTATGACGAGGTCCGCCTCGACAACGTTGTCGAGATACCAGTTCAGCATTCTCCGCCTGGCACTCGCCCGGGTCGTCCGGTCTTCCGACTTGGCCGCCTGCTGACGCGCGTGCACCCTGGTCAGATCGTGGAACTGGAATCGGTCGGGCCCGATGTCGGTCAGCAGACTCGAAACGACCAGTGAGTCCAAGGCGTCCTCGGTCTCGATCGCGGGACGGTCGATCGCGGCCGCGGCGAGGCCGATGCCGAAGTCACGGCCCGGGTGGAGGCCGACCAGCCGGTAGAGCCGAGCAGGCTCTGGATCCAGTTCGCCGAAGGAAAGGTCGAAACTCGCCTGTACGACCGGTTCGTCGGCGATGCTGAGGGCCGACAGACGGCGTTTTTCGTCGGAGAGCACGCCGACAAGCCGGGAAATCGGCCATTGGGGCCGGGTCGACAGCCGCGCGGCCGCCACGCACAGGGCGATCGGCATACCGCCGCAGAGCGCCACCAGTTCCCTGGCGCGTTCGGGCTCGGTCATGATGCGCTGTGTGCCGACGGTTCTTTCGAGAAGCGTCAATCCGGCGGCTTCGTCGAGCGGGGTGACGACGAGTACCCGCGCGCCGTCCATGGTCAGGGCGCCGAGCCGCCATCGGCTGGTCACGACGACGACGCTGTCCGGCGAGGCGGGCAGCAGCGGCCGTACCTGCGCGGCGGAATCCGCGTCGTCGGCGAGGACGGCGAACTTCTTTCCGGCGGTGACGGACCGGTACATGGCGGCCTGCTCGGCCATCTCGGTCGGCACCTGCTCGGCGGGGACGCCGAGTGCGCGGAGAAAGCCGCCGAGTACGTCGTCGGGAGTGGTCGGCCCATCGGCGCTGAAAGCACCCAGATTCACGTAAAGCTGGCCATCGGGAAAGCGGTCGACGTGGTCGGTGATCCAGCGTGAGGCGAGTGCCGTCTTCCCCATTCCGCCGGAGCCGGTGATCACCGCCAGCGCGGGCCCTTGCCGCCGGTCTTCTTCGAGCAACCGGTTCAGCGCGGCCAGTTCCCGTTCCCGGTCGGTGAACGACGAGGACACCGGAAGCAGCTGACGCGGGACGACGGGCTTCATCCCCGATTGGAGGAAGATGTCTCCGTGAACGGCGCCGACCTGTACCGAGGTTCCGGAGACGTCTCCGGTTATCCTGTTCTCGCGTCTGTCGCCTGGTTCCATTCCGATCCGCACCCCCTGTACCGAGTCTGGTCACAACGAGCGTCGCCGTGGTACCGCTATTCACGGGGAAGCTGCTGTGATGTCGACTACTGATCGGCGCGGATCCGGCCGATGCGGAGCTATCGACCGGGTAGAAAACGCATCGGACATTGCACTTCCGGGTGCCGCCACTCGAACGGTGTACGTATTTCGTCCCACGCGCCGCGACTCAGCACTGCGAGACCCAGTCCACGGCCTTACGCTCGGAAGATGACCACGATCCCAGGACGACTCCGCGCGCCACTCGCGTTCCTCCCGTTCCTGGCCGCGGTCGCGGTGGCGGCGCTCGTGGGCGGACTGGCCGCCGCCAATGCCCGATCCGTCTACAGTGGACTCGATCTGCCGCCGTTCGCGCCGCCCGCCTGGCTGTTCGGTCCGGTGTGGACGGTCCTGTACATCGGGATCGCCGTCTCCGGCTGGCTGTACTGGAAATCCGGCGGCGAACGCCGGGCACTGGCCTGGTACGCGGCGCAGCTGGTCCTGAACGCCGCTTGGACGCCGCTGTTCTTCGCGGCAGGCGCGTACGGTCTCGCCCTGGTCGACATCATCTTGCTCGACATCGCCATCGTCGTCACCGCGCTGTACTTCCGCCGGTCTTCCCGGGTCGCGGCCGCATTGCTGCTGCCGTACCTCGCCTGGACGCTGTACGCGACGGCGCTCAACATCGCGATCGTCGTGCTCAACTGACCCCGAGCGGCAGGGTGGCGGCGACTCCCTTGGCGTGCCTGCCGTCGAGCCGTTCCAGGGTGAGCCCGCCGCGGCGGGCGGCGAGTTCCAGATCCCGCACCGCGTGCTCGACAGCCTGAGCCCCCGCGGCGGCGACCCGGATCGCCGCGGTGACCTGGGGTTCGGTCTCGGCGGCGTTCCGGCGCGCGGTCACCGCCAGTGTCACCGCGGCCCGGGGAGCGGCGGCGAGCAGACGGCGCGGCAGATCCGCCGCGAGCGCCGGTGACAGCGCGCCCCAGCCGTCGATCCGGAAGGTCGCCTGGCCGATCTGGCCGCTGTGCCAGAGCCGCCACTCCTCCCGGATGCGCGCCCGGCCCGCCGTGACGTGCGCCAGCGACGCGAGCGTGCCGAGGACCTCGTTTTCGGCGAGCGCCCGCACCGGAAGTCCGTCGCGCCGGAGCTGCCGCCGCACGCGCCGGACCGTGTTCCCGAGCGCCTGCCGCACGTCGGCGTCGCGGTGGAGCTCGACCGTGCGCAGCGCCTGCAGCGCGACCCAGCCCCGCGGCGGCCGTGAGCGGTCCGCGCCGATGTGGTGGATGACCTGGGCGGCGACGTCCAGATCCTGTTCCCGCGAGGGCGGCAGCAACGTCAGCGGCGACGGCATCGGCCGCTCACGCGCGGCCGATTTCGGTTGCAGCACAGCGGTGATCCCGTCGGCGCGGCTGACCATGAACACCGTCTCGTCGCCGATCTCGCCGGTGCTCCCCTCCGCTTCCGGCGACAGCAGTCGCAGTAGCGCCCGGCCCGCTTCGCCCGCGGTCCGGAGATCGCGGTCGCGATCGCGCAGCAGGTAACCCGCCGCCGAACCGAGCCAGGCGTAGAGCCAGCGCCCGCGAACCCGCACGGCGGTCAGCGCGAGGACCACCACGGCGGCGGTGATCACCGCCGCCACCAGCGGCCAGCGCCGTCCCGCCACCAGGACGAGCGCGACGAGGACGAGTTGCCAGCAGATGATCTGCGGTACACCGATCCCGCCGAGCCGTCCGGGCCGCCGTCCCGAAGCGGGAGTCGGCGGATCCGGCGGCGAACCGTATGCGGGAGCGGGAACGGGAGCGGGCACCGCCGCGGACCATCGCGGCCGTTGCTCCGCCTGGCGAGCGGAGTTCAGCGTGGCGAGCGCGGCCTCACGCGCGGCGGCCCGAGCGGCCGGCGCGGCGTAGGCGAGCGGGTCGGGCATGGCTTCGGGCCGCGCCACGGCCGGCGCCGCCCGGGGAAGCGGCGGAGGCGGCGCGGGGTACCGCCCGTCCGTCCTGGCCGCGCCGAATTCGGTCATCGTCCTGCCTCCTCGATGTCCGCCTCAGCGTGTCCGGGGAACATGAGGTTTCGATGACACAGGCCCGAGACAGGCGGTTTCATCGAAATTTCATGGTGGCTCTCTAGCTTGATCGCGTGAACACCGATGAGCGGGACACGAAGCGCTTCAGCGTCGTGGCCAGGACGCGGATGGCCGTCGCGCTGGTGGCCGCCGGCTGCCTGGCGCTGGTCGGACTGGCGGTGACCGGGCAGGCCGCGACCCCGGAACGGCTGGAGTTCGTCCAGATCGGCCACTGGGTCTACAACGACGCCGCCCAGTCCGCGTTCCACGTCGACGGCTCGACGAGCCGCGTCGACGCGCGCGCGGACGTGCCCGGCGCCGCGAGCGGCAGCCAGGTCGTGCAAGGGGACGATTCGGGCTACGTGGTCGAGCGGAACCGCATCACGGAGTTCGACAAGGCGACCTTGAGCGTGGAGGAGTCCACCCCGCCGCCCGCGCCGGAAACGCCGTTCGTGATGGAGATCGCGGGCGGCCCGTACCTGGTCTACCGCAACGCCGGTCAGATCGTGCGGCTCGGCGACCCGTCCGCGACGGTGCCCGCAGGGGGGCCGCTGTCCCGGCCGGTCGCGACCGCCGACGGCACGGTGTGGGTGCACCGCGTCGACAACGGCTCGATCTGCGAGCTGCCCAAGGGCGCCGCCGTCCTGACCTGCACCGCGCAGCTGCCGCCCGGGCACGGTGGCGGGCTGACGCTGGTCGGTGACCGGCCGGTCGTGCTAGACACGACCGGCGACAGCCTCCACCGGGTCGGCCCGGACGGGCTCGGCGAGGCACTTCCGCTCGGCATCAAGCTTTCGCCGTCGGCGCAGGTGGCCAACAGCGCCGTCGGTGACCGGCTGGCCATCGCCGACCCGGAGCGCAACCAGCTCCACCTCATCGACGTCAGCGGACTCGACCAGGACCGCCCGTCCGCGAAGCCGATCTCGGTCGAGCTGACCAAGGGCAGCCGGTTCAACGGCCCGCTCTCCTCGTCGAACGTCGTCGCCATGGTCGACGAAACCCGCGGCGAGGTCCTGACCTACGACGCCGCGGGCACGCTCAAGTCCACCGCCAAGGTGCCGAGCCAGGGGGCGGCACCGAGGCTGGCCAAGGGCGAGGACGACCGCATCTACGTCGACAGCTCCGACGGCTCGCACGTGCTGGTCGTCAACGGCGAGGACGGCTCTGTGGTCGACGTCGACGTCGACAAGGCGGCCAACAGCCAGACCGCGGGCGCGCCGTCCGCCGAGCCGGACCCGTCCGGCGAACAGCCCCCGCCACAGCGTGAACAGCGGCAGCAGGCGCCTCCGAACACCCAGAAGGCGCCCCCGCCGGTGGCGAAGGCGACTCCGCCCGGCGCGCCGAGGAAGGTGAGCGCGAGTTCGGGGGACGGCTCTATCAAGGTCTCGTGGAACCCGGCGGCGGACAACGGCGCGCGGATCACCGGCTACCGGGTCACCTGGACCGGCGGTTCCACCCGGCTCGGCGGATCGTCACGGGGGACCACGATTTCCGGGCTGACCAACGGGACCCCGTACGTGGTCACCGTTGTCGCGGAGAACTCGGCCGGCATCGGGGCCGGCGCCAGCGCCAAGGCGGTCATCCCGGGACCCGCGAACCGGCCCGCCACGGCACCGGTCGTCACCGCGAACGCCACCTCCGCCGGGAAGGTGACGGTGAGCTGGACCCAGCCCGACCTCCGCGGCGGCACGCTCGTGCACTACCTGGTGAGTGCGACGGGGCAGGGGCAGCGCACGCTTTCGGCCACGTCCACGGAATTCACCGGGGTCACCGGCACCGCGACCGTTACGGTCCGCGCGGTCACGAAGTTCGGCTCGGGCTCCACGCTCACCGGGGCCACCGGCAGCAGGAAGGTCACCGTGCCGGTGCCGTCGGATCCGCCGACCATCACCATCTCCGGGGTCCGGGTGGGGACGACGGGCCTGATCGTTTCCGTCAACGCCAACGGAAAGGGCGCGTCCGCGACCTGCCAGGCGGAGTTCAACGGCGCCCGCTCCGCCTCGAAGACCTGCTCCGGAGCCACCAGTCTGAACATCAACAACGTGGGCTACATCGGTGCCATCACGGTGACCGCGACCATCAAGACGACCGGCGGCACCGGCTCGGACAGCTGGACCGGTGTGCCCAGCGCGGGTGGAGGTGCCCCTGGTGGCGTCGCGCCGGACGGCGGCGCGCTCGGCGGCGGCACCCCCGGTGGCTCGGTGCTCTGGCTCGGCCCGATGGCGTTGGTGGGCTTGCGCCGACGAAAGGAAAAGGAACTTCTGTGACGCTCACACCCAGGGTCGCCTACGAGCAGATCGCCGAGAACGTGCAATCGGTGGTGCGCGGCAAACCGGAGGTCGTCCGGCTCACCGTCGCGGCGCTGTTCGCCGAGGGGCACCTGCTGATGGAGGACGTGCCCGGCGTCGGGAAGACAACGATCGCGCGCTGCCTGGCCGCCAGCATCGGCGGCCGGTGGAGCCGGATCCAGTTCACGCCCGACCTGCTGCCCGGCGACATCACCGGCGTGATGGTCTACCACCAGAACGCCGAACGCTTCCAGTTCCACCCCGGCGGGATCTTCGCCAACGTGGTGCTGGCGGACGAGATCAACCGGGGGACGCCGAAGACACAGGCGGCGCTGCTGGAGGTGATGGCCGAACGCCGGGTCACCGTCGATTCGGTCGGCCAGGCGGTGCCGCGGCCGTTCCTCGTGGTGGCCACGCAGAACCCGATCGAACTGGAGGGCACCTACCGGCTGCCCGAAGCGCAGCTGGACAGGTTCCTCATGCGCATTTCGGTCGGCTACCCGGATCTGGAATCCGAGATGCGGGTGGTCATGGGGGACTGCGCCGGGGTGACGCCGGACGAGCTGAAGCCGGTGCTGAGCATCGCCGACGTCCAGTCGGTCATCGACGAGGTCCGGAAGTCCAACCTGGCGCCCGAGATCGTCAACTACGCTGTCCGGCTTGCCGCGGCGAGCCGGTCGCATCCGGACGTCCGCTACGGCGCGAGCCCGCGCGGCAGTATCTCCCTGATCCGGGCGGCGCAGGGGCTCGCCGCCACCTTCGGCCGCGACTTCGTCACCCCGGACGACGTCAAGGACGTCGCGCATCCGGTGCTCGACCACCGGCTCGTGCTGACGCCCGACGCGGAACTCAACCAGCGGCGGACCGCCGACATCGTCGACGAACTCCTGGGCGCGACGGCCGCTCCCATGGCCGCGATGGGGAGGTAGGCCGTGCGGCTCACCCGCCGCGGTGTCATCGTGCTCGCCTTCGCCGCCGGGTTCTACGCCCTCGGCGAGCTGGCCGGGTTCACGTTCTTCCGTGCCTTCGCCGGGATCGCGGCGGGAGCTGTGCTGATCGCCTTGGCCACCACCAGGTTCCGGCCGCAGGTGGAGATCGGCCGGACCGTCCAGCCGGACCGGGTCGAACGCGGGAAGCCCGCGCTGGCCTCGCTCGTCGTCCGCAACGTCGGTTCACGCAGGCACGGCGGTTTCACCGCGGGGGACGGGATCGGGACCGAAACGCACAGCCTGCGCGTCCGCCCGCTCGCACCCGGCGCGGAAGCGACCTACCACTACGAACTGCCGACGACGGTCCGCGGGAAGCTGCGGGTCGGCCCGCTCGTCGTGCACCGGCCCGACCTGTTCGACCTCGCCCGCGGTGACCAGACCGTCGGGAGCACCGCGTGGTTGTGGGTGCATCCGCGACGGCACTCGGTGCGCGCGGCGCAGGCCGGTCATCCGCGCCACCACCACGAAGGTCCCATCACCGACCCGCCGTTGCGCGGTTCGGCGGATCTGCGCGCGGTGCGGGAGTACGTGATCGGCGACGAGGTCCGGCATCTGCACTGGAAGGCGACCGCCCGGACCGGGCGGCTCATGGTGCGCGAGTACGCCGATCCGGCCCAGCCGCGGTTCACCGCCGTACTCGACACGCGGCCCGGAGCGATGAGCCCGGCCGTTTTCGAAGAGGCCGTCGAGGTGGCGGCCTCGCTGTTCTACGCGTCGGCGTCGGCGGGGCAGCACTGCCGCCTGATCACGTCCGCGGGCGCGGACACCCTGACCGACAGCGGGGTGCGCGCGGCGAGGACGTTGCTGGACGCGCTCGCTCTCGTCACCCAGGACGCGGCGGACGACGCGCCGCTGCTGCCCTCGGCCCTGGCCGCGGCCCACCGCCCCGGCGGGGTGCTGGTGGTGATCACCGGCCCGGACGCCGACCTCGGCCACGCCGCCCGCTGGCGGCCCGACACGGTGGTCCGGCTCGGTGACCTCAGGCCGTCGGCGGGTTCCCGCGGCCTGATCATCGCTGTCGACGCGGCAGGCGCGGCGGCCCAATGGAACACCTTGGCGGGGAAGGCATGAGCGCCGGATTCGATCGGCTCGCGCTCACCGGGCTGCTGGGCGCGACGGCGGCCGGTGGCCTGCTGTTCGCGCCGGTGTTCGGCTGGGAGCCGCTGCTCGTCCCGGTGCTCGTGGTCGTCTTCCTCGGCTACGGCTGTGCCGAGCTGACCGCGAGGTTCCCGAAGCTGGTCCCCTACCGTCCTTTGCTCGTCGCGCTGCTCGGTCTGCTCGGCCTGATCGAGACGGTGCTGACCTCGACCACGCTCGCCTTCCTGCCCACTCTCACCTCCCTGCAAGAGGTGTCGCGCGGCCTGACCGAAGGCTGGCGGCTCACTCTGCAGTCCACGTGGCCCGCGCGCCCGGTTCCCGAACAGCTCCTGTTCGTCCCGCTTTCGGTGTTGCTCGCCGTCGTGCTCGGACTGGAACTGTTGCTGCGCTTGAAGAAGCCGCTTGTCGCGCTCGTGCCCAGCCTGGCCGTCGCCGGGCTCGCACAGGCGTATCAGGCGTTGACGGGAATCGGTGCGATGGCGGCGGCGCTGGGGTACGCGCTGCCCGCCGGGCTCCTGCTGTGGTCCGGCGGCCGCACCCGGCCGGTCCGCCGGGCGCCCGGCGGACCGCGGTTCTCCTGGCGAGTGACGGGATCGGCGGTCTGGCCCGCGCTGACCACCGTGGTCGCGCTCGTCGCCGGGGCGGTCGCGCTCGCCGTGCTCGATCCGGTCGGCCGCGATCCGCTGACGCTCAAGGACACCCAGTCCGCGTCACCGCCGCGAAGCAGGCTCGGCAACCCGCTGGACGAGATCGCCCATCGACTGATCCGGCCGGGCGAAGAGGTGTTCCGTTACCGTAGTGACACCCCCGTCGATCAGTGGCGCCTGATCGTGCTGAACGGGTTCGACGGTGCGAACTGGCTGTCCGATTCCCGGCTCCAGCGGCTCGGGGCGGGTCTCGACGGCGCTCCCGGCGGCGCGGGCGCCGCCGCCGAACTGAAGGTGCGCGGGCTCGCGGGACCCTGGCTGCCGAGTCATCAGGATCTCACCGGCGTGGACGGTGTGACGCCGCTGGTGGACCAGTCCGCGGGGACTCTGCTGATGGAGTCGCCGTCGCCGGGCCTTGAGCGGAATTACCGGCTCAGCTGGTCCTCACCCGACGTCGAGCTGGGTTCGGGGGAGGTCGACGGGCGGGCACCGGGCGGGCTCGGTGGGCTCGGCGCGGTGCCCCCCGACGTCGAGCAGCTGGCCAAGGAAGCCGTGCGCGGTCTGCGTCCGACGTTCCAGACCGCGCTGCAGCTGGAACGCTTCCTCGCCAAGAACTACCTGCTCGCGGCGGGCTCGGACGAGCTGCCGACCGGGCACGGCTGGCCGCAGCTGCGGCATTTCCTGCTGGAGAGCAAACGGGGGACGAGCGAGCAGTTCGCCGCCGCGTACGTCGTCCTGGCGCGGATGAGCGGTATCCCGGCGCGGCTGGTCGTCGGATTCCGCGGTTCGGCGGAGACCGACGGCGGGATGCACGTCGTCCGCAACCGCGATGTCCTGGCGTGGCCCGAAGTCGCCGTCGCCGGCGCGGGCTGGGTGCCGCTCGACCCGACCGCCTCGGCGGGGAAGTCGGGGCGGGAACAGGCCGCTTCCGGCAAGGCCGTCGCCAGGGCGAGGGCGCAACTGCCCTCCGAACAGGACCTGCGGCCGCCCCAGCTTCCGGCGGGTACGCCGTCGGACACCGCCGAGGACCGGAACGCCGAGGCGGGCGTGGGCTGGTGGTGGGTCTCGCTCGCCGCCGCGATCGTCCTTTTCGGACTCTTGTGGCTTCTCGGGGTTCCGGTGGCGAAGGTCGTCCGCGCCCGGCGGCGGCGTCGCCGATCCGGTGCCGAAGGGGTGCTCGGCGCCTGGGACGAGATCCGCGACCGGCTGCGCGCGCACGGCGTGCCGTTCCGGATCGGGATGACCCCGCGCGACCTCGCCGAATCGGCGGGATCGCTTGCGGGAGAGGGGATCCGTGAGCCTGTCGCCAGGCTGGCCAAGGTGCTGGACGTGACGCTGTGGTCCGGTGTCCCGGTGGGCGACGGCGCCGTCCGGCGGGCCTGGCAGGAGGTCGGCGAGGTGCGCCGGGGGCTGGCCACCAGACCGTTCGTGGCTCGGGTGCTGGCGGCACTCGAGCCACGGACCCTGATACCGATCAAGGGGAGGGTCGGGAAGGCGCCCTTCACCGAGTTACGCTCCTGATCACGCGAGATCCGTCTCTGATCACGCGAGTTACGTTCCTGATCACGCGAGTTACGCCTTCGCTCACCTTGGGTCAGGCGGGACGACCCCTCAAGGGTTGCAGCGGGCGCCGCGGATCGCGATCGGCTCGGTGGTGTAGATGTGGCGGCCGTCGGTCGCCCTGAGCTGGAAGCAGTACCGGCGCGCCGGGTCGACCGGGACGTCCAGGCTGCGCTGACGGTGGGCGACGAGCTGTTTCGTCTCGAGCCGCTCGCCCGCCATGATCACGACGAAGTCCAGTTCGCCTTCCGCGGTCCAGGTCAGCTGCACGTGATCGCTCTGATCCTGCGGCGGGGCGAGCGCCAGCTTGACGTCCGGGGCCGGCGCGGAAGCCGGAGACGGCGGCGGGATCGCGGCCGCCACCGGGACGGCCTGCCCGCCGATCTCCGCCGGGCCGAGGAACAGCGGCACCACGGCCAGCCCGGCGACGAGCACTCCGGCGCTCGCCAAGGCGATGGGCCGCCAGGGAATCCCGCGTTCGGTCTTGAGCGGGCCGCTGAACTCGCGGACCAGGGTGCGGCCGCCCGACGGCGGCGCCTGCACCACCTGGACCGGCTGGACAGACGGGGCGGGCCGGGCGGGATGTGCAGACGGGATCGGCGCGGAGGGCCGGTGGACCTCGGCGAAGTCGTCGAACTCGACCTCGGGTTCTTCTTCGCTCGGGGCGTCGGCGGAGTCCGCGCTGACGACCTCGCCGCCGGGCATCCGCAGCTTCGTGAACAGCCGGGCCAGTGACGCGACGTCCTGGGGGCGGTCGGCCGGTTCCTTGGCCAGCAGTCGAAGGATCGTGCCGGAGAGTTCCCGCGGGACACTCGCGTCCTGGATCGGCGCCACCGGTTCCCGCAGCACCTGGAGGATCCGCTCGCCGGGCTGCTGCCCGGTGTGCCGGGGAAAGGGCGGTTTGCCGGTCAACGCGGCGTAGAGCACCGCGCCGAGTCCATAAAGGTCGGACGCGGGGGAAAGCGTGTCGTCGCGCAGGGTTTCCGGCGCGGTGTACTCGACCGCGTACATCGGATCGCGCGGGAACCGCCGCCGCAGAGCCACCCCGAAGTCGGCGAGCACGAACTCGCCGGAAGCGCGGTACAACACGTTGTGCGGGCTCACCCCGCCGTGCAGGACGTCGGCTCCGTGCGCCGCCGCGAGCGCCGACGCGATCGCGGCGCCGAGGGCGAGCACGTCGGAAACACCCAGCCGGGCACTGGAATCCAGCAGGTTCGCGAGCGAACCCGGGCACAGTTCGCGACGGACACCGGAACGGCCGTCGGGGTGGGACAGGACTTCGTCGATCTGCAGGACCGACCTCGTCGCCCGCACCGCGGCCAGCGCCTTCCGCTCGCGCTCGAGCCACGCCGAGGTCTCGCGGTCGAAGGAACCGGGGAACATCTTGACCGCGAAGTCGTTGCCCGTCACGGGATCCCGGCCCGCGTAGACGGTGGCGATGGGGCCCTGGGCGAGCAGCCTCGGTCCGCCGGTGGTCTCGATGCTCATGACCCCATTGTCGCCCAAGAAGGCCGGATCCGTCGTGCTTTCCCGGCGGCAGGTTCCTGCCGTGACGGCCCGGCGGACTCCTCGTCGGCGGACTCTTTTCCCATGCAGACTGCCGGCCTGGTCAGGGTCACCATCACCACTCCGCACCGGCGCATCGACATGGCGCTGCCGGAACACGCGTCCGTCGCCGAGATCCTTCCCGGCCTGCTCGCGCGAGCAGGCGAGGGAATGGCAGACGACGGGGTCGCCGGTGGCGGCTGGCAGTTGCGCCGCGCCGACGGCACGGCCTTCGACCTGGACCGGACGCTGGGCGCGCACCGGGTCCGGGACGGGGAGATCCTTCATCTGACGCCGCGCCGCGCCGAATGGCCGGAGCCCGAATACGACGACCTCGTGGACGCGATCGCCACCGGCTCCGGCCGCACCGGGAAGGCCTGGGGGCCGCGGCACACGCGGTGGACCGGACTGGCCGTCGGCGCGGTGGCGATGTCCTTCGGCCTGCTCGCGGTGCTGCGCGCCGGCCCGCCCTGGACGTCACCGGCGTCCTGGGCGCTGGCCGTTTCCGCGCTGCTGCTGGCCGCGGGCGTCCTGCTCGCGCGGGCCCTGCGCGACGCCGGGGCAGGGGCGGTGATCGCCGCTGTCGCGCTTCCGTTCGCCTTCACCGGCGGCGGGCTGCTGCTGGCGGGCGACGACCCGATCGGTGAACTGTCCGCCGGTCACCTGCTGCTGGGGAGCGCGGCGCTGCTGCTCGCGGCCGTCGTCGGCCATCTCGGGGTGACCGCCGCGCCGGAACTGTTCGCCGGGGCGGCCACCATCGGCCTGCTCGGGGTGCTCGGCGGCTGGCTGGCCACCTTCGACGACCTGGCGGGCTACCGCTCGGCGGCCGTGATCGGCGGTGGCGTGCTCGCGCTCTCGACCACGTTCGCGCCGCTGGCGCTGCGGCTCGGCCGGGTGCCGATGCCGGTGCTGCCGCGGTCGACCGCGGACCTCGTCCGCGACGATCCCCAGCCACCGCTCGCCCTCGTGCACGCCGCCGTGGCCAGAGCGGACGCGCTGCTCACCGGCATGCTCGGCGGCGCGGCGATCGTGGTCATGTACTGCCAGTGGCAGCTGATCCGCAGCGACAGCGAAGCCGCTGTCGTCCTCGTCGCCCTGCTCGCGGCCGGTTTCCTGGTGCGGGCGCGGTTGTATCCGATCCTGCGGCAGCGGTCGCTGCTCTTGGTGACCGGGATCTTCGGCGCCGGATGCCTGCTGGCGGGTCCGCTCATGACGGACCGCTCGCTGCTGCTCGTCCTGGCCGGACCGCTGTCCTTGGCGGTGGCCGCGGGCGTGATCGCCTCCGGTGTCGTGCTGAGCACCCGCGCCGCGAACCCGTATCTCGGCCGGATCGCCGAGTACTTCGAGATCCTGGTGATGATCGCCGTCGTGCCGGTGGCGTGTTCGGTGCTCGGCCTGTACGGCTACGTGCGCGGACTGGGGGGCTGAAACCATGGCGTCCAAACGGGATCAGCTGCAGGCGTACCAATTCCTGGTGCAGCGCGCGATTTCCGCGCTCGTGACCAGGGAGACCGATCCGGAGCAGCCGCCCTTCCGCCGTCCGTCCGGCGCCACGTTCGCCGGGATCGCGCTGGCGATCGTGGCGCTGGCGTGCGTCGGGGTCTACGGGATGATCGTGCCCGGCGGGAACAACGCCTGGCGCAAGAACGCCGCCGTCATCGTGGAGAAGGAGAGCGGCACCCGGTACGTCTATCTGGACGACAGGCTGCACCCCGTCGCGAACTACGCGTCCGCGCTACTGCTGCTCGGCGAACACGGCACCACGGAACGGGTTTCGCGCGATTCGCTCGCCGGAGTCCCCCGCGGGCCCCGGATCGGCATCGCCGACGCGCCGGACGGCCTGCCCGGCCCCGAAAAACTGCTCACCGGAGCGTGGTCGCTGTGCTCCGCGCCCGCGAGCGACCTCGCGGGCAGCCGGATCGAGGAATCGGTGCTGCTGGCCGGCGTCTCGCCGTCCGGCGGCGCGGAACTGGGAGACCAGGCGCTGCTGGTGGAATCGACGTCGACCGGCGACAGGTTCGTCGTCTGGCGCGGGCACCGGCACCGGATCAACGACTACGGCGCCGTCGGCACCGGCCTGGCGCTCACCGCCGAGCCGTGGGCGCGGGTCGGCCGGGCGTGGCTCGACGTGCTCCCGGAAGGCGCGCCGATCGGCCCGTTCCCGGTGGCGGCGGCGGGCGAGGTGTCCACCGCCGTGCCGGGCCGGACCGACATCCGGAACGGGATGCTGCTGCTGGTGCAGACCTCCGGCGGCGGGCAGCAGCACTACCTCGCCGAACGGGACGCCCTGCGGCCGATCTCCGAACTGCAGTACGACGTCCAGCGCGCGAGCGCCCAGATGATGGCCGCCTACCCCGGTACCGAACCCAAGACCGTGCCGCTGCCGCCTTCGCTGGCGACCATGTCTCGACAGCTGGACCCGATCCAGCCCGAAGCGGGCGCCGCGCCCGTCACGCGTCCGGCCATCGCGCGCCTGCGCGACCAGGACGCCACCGTGTGCGCGACCTTCGCCGGCGGCGCTCCCGCCCCCGCGCTGACCGTCGATCCCTCGATGCCACCCGCGGATCCGATGTCGACCACCGCCCGCCGGACCGCCGGTGGGACCCCGCTCGCGGACCGCGTCCACGTGCCGCCGGGCAGCGCGATCCTCGTCGAGGCGATGCCTTCGGCACAGGCGCCCGTCGGGACGCTCACCGTGGTGACCGATATGGGGCGCCGCTATCCGCTGGCTTCGCCGGACGTCCTGAAGATGCTCGGGTACCCGTCGGCCACCCCGGTGCGCCTTCCGGCCGGCTTGATCGCGCGCCTGCCCGAAGGCCCGAGCCTCGACCCGGCCGCCGCGCGGCGCCAGACCCTGGGAGGCTGAAGAGACCGGGGAACATGACCACGCCGAAGCGCCAGGTGTCGACGACACCTGGCGCTTTCGACGATCCGGTCACTCCCCGGAGAGCAGGAAGATCTGTTCGGGAGGCTCGACGACGGCCGGTTCGGCGGCCACCGCCGCCGCGCGTCCCGGGCGCCAGCCGCGCCTGCGTCCCCGCGGCAGGAGCACCGCCACCAGCAGCGCGAGCACGATCGCGCCGGTCACGACGACGGTGAGCCATTTCGCCGCCGCCGCGTCGTTCTCACGGGCCGCGGCCCGGTCGAGCTGTTCCTGGTCCGGTGGTGTGGGAACGAAGGCGGGCAAGGCCCCAGGGGTCTCGGTGTCCATGCTGTCGGTCACCGCTCGGTAGGGGTCGACCACGCCGGCCCCGAACGCCTGGCTGTTCAGGCCGCCGCGTGCCGGGTTCGCGGTCGCCATCAGACGGCGTGCCACTTCCGGAGCGGTCAGCCGCGGCCAGGCGGACCGGACCAGCGCCGCGGTGCCGGAAACGAAGGGCGCGGCGTAGCTGGTGCCGTCGGTGTACACGTGCCCGCCCACCCTCGTCGGAGCCAGGACCTTGGCGCCGGGAGCGACGATGTCCACGTAGCGGCCGATCTGGGAGCCGGACATCCGTGCCCCGTCGATGTCGATGGCGCCGACCCCGAGTACCCCGTCATACGCGGCCGGGTAGGACGGAAGTTCGGCGGCCGATTCGCGCTGTGTGTTGCCTGCCGCGGCGATCACGAGCGCGTCCCTGGACACCGCGTACGCGACCGCGTCCCGGATGACGGCGAAGTCGTCCTGACCGGCCAGGGAAAGATTGATCACCTTCGCCCCCTGATCCGTCGCGTAGCGGATGCCGTTGGCCACCACCTGCGGATCGATCCGGAGGGATCCGCCCTGGCTGTCGAAGTCGCGGTCACTGATCCGCACAGGCAGGATCTGCGCGTCCGGGGCCACCCCGTGGAAACCGATACCGGGCGCCGGATCGGCGGCGATGATGCCGGCGACGCCGGTGCCGTGTGACACGCAATCGAACGCGCCGGGAAGCGAACTCGCCTGATGGAAGTCGCGGCCGGCGCGGACCTTGCCCGGTCTGGCGAGTTGCGGGTGATCGGCGTCGACGCCGGAGTCGACCACCGCGACCAGGACCCCGGAACCCTTGCTGTACGGCCACGCCCGTTGTGGAGCCAGCGATTGCTGGGCCCACGGCTGTGCCCGTACCGGCGGCCGTGCCGGTTCCGGATCGTGGCAGGTGCCGGGCGGCGGCGCCGCGTGCGCCGTCCCCCCGCCGCCGAGGGCCTGAACGGCCGCCGCTGCCAGTACGGCGGCGACGGCGGGCATCCGGTGTCGTCTCATTGTGCAATCGTCCGGGGGAAAAGCCGCCGGAGACAGGTTCATGGCCGCAAGCGGCCACTCGAACGGCGCCGCGTGCCCCGGGACAGACGACGGCCGAGGGACGGCGGGCGATTTCCGGTGCCCGCCGTCCCTCGGCCGTCCTTTCAGCTCATCACGTGGTGTGCCACAACTCCTTGTCGAGGAGCTGCACCGAGGTGGACTCCGATTCGCCGGTACGCGGGCGTTTCGGTTGCCGGAGGGCGAATGCCGGATCTCCGCTGCCGGAGCGTCCGCGGAGTTCGGACGGCACGCCCTCGTTTCCCACGGCCGCCTTCCTCGACGAGCCGGCGCGGCCGGTCGGCTGGTTCGCGGATCCGGGCTGGAGGGTTCCGGGCGGGGCGGCGTGCCCGCTACCAGGCGGCATCATCGGTGGCGGGCTGCCACCGGTGGCCGATTTCCCCGCCGCGCCGGTGTTCGTTCCGGCCGCGGTGGGGGCACCTTCGGCGATGTTCTGCGCGGCGGCGCGTTTCGCCACGGCCGCCTTCGACATCGGCAGGCCGCCGGCGCTCGCCCCGGCGGCGCCGAGCAGCCCGAGACCCGAGGCGACCGGCGCCCCGGACACCGGGGGCAGGCCCGCGCCGGGAATACCCGTGGGCAGGCCAGGTGTCACCGGTGGCAGGGTGGACGTGAGGCCTGCCAGGGACGGTCCACCGCCGTCGGACCAATCGGGCGAGTTCTGGCCCAGCGCCGACGAATCGAGCCCCGTCGTGCCGGGGGAACCGCCGGAGGTCAGCGACGAGCTGAGCTCCTGCAACCCCTGCAGCGTCGTCATACCCGCGGTGGCCGCCTTGAGCACGTCGGTCGGGGAATTGCCCTCCGTGGAGACCTGCTGCGCGGGCAGCACTTCGGCCGGGTTCCGCACGCCGGACGCGGCGACCACCTGGCCGATCGACAGATCGAAGTCGGCGGCGAGCGTGTTCATCGCGGTGGCCGACATCTGCTGGAAGGGGACGGCGAGCGCGTCGCCGAACGGGAGTCCTTTCACCGCGAGGTAGCTGCCGTAGAAGCCGGCGACGGCCGCGGCGGTCGCCGGGATCGCCGCGGCGAGTGTGGTCAGTGCCGCGGCGGGCTGCGCCGCGTCGATCCGCTCGCCCCACATCTTCAGCTCGGCAAGGGTCCGCTGCGTCTGCTCCTCCATCGCCCGGCCGTTCTCGTCCGTCCACTGTGGAGACAGTTCGGCCACCCTGGTGTGCAACTCCACCTGGGCCGTGCCGATCCACTCGCGCACCTGGGTCCACATCCGGGCCGCGTCGTTGAGCACCGAGACGTTGCCGTTTTCGGCTTTGATCATCTCCACGTGCATCTCGATGGGCAGCATGTTGTAGGGGATCACGGTGCGCTCCTCAGACCGAGTCAGGCTGGACGGTGGACGACTGCGCGGCTCCACCGGTGTCACTGGTGGCGGAAGCCGCCTGGTTGAGCGAGCCCGCCGTCTGCTTGAGGATCGACAACCCCTGGTTCGCGACCTTGACCGTCGCGCTCGCCAGTTCCAGCGCGCTGGCCACGTCGGCGGCGGAGTAGGCGCCCGCGGCCGCGCCGACCTTTCCGGAGTAGGTGACCATTTCCTCGGTCATCTTGGTCAGCAGCGCGAGCATGCTCGCGGTCGCCGCCTTGTCCAGCAAGGACATCGCGACGCCCTCGAACAAACCGGCCAGACTGGGCATGCCGCCCAGTCGTTGCATCAGTGACGGCGGCATCGTGGGCGCGGTGAGATGCCGGGAGAACGCACTCATCGCGGCCGGATCGCCGTTGATCTCTGTTCCGGGCATGTGCCCCTCCTCAGTGTCCGGAGCGGAATTTCGCCGCGTTGTCCTGTTGGTTCACTTGCCACAGCTCCTCGTCGAGCAGCTGCACGGTGTTGTTCTCCGGGTCCCACCGGCGTTGCGGTGCGGCGGGCCGCGGCTTCCGCTTTCCGTTGACCGCCCGTCCGAGCAGCGGGACCCCCGGTGTTCCGGCGGGTTTGCCACGCTGCCGTCCGGCGGGGCGTTCCGCGTCACCGGGTTTGATGCCGCCGTTCTCACCCTTTCCGGCCCCGTTGTGCGGCATCATCGGCGGTGGCATCCCGCCCGCCCCCGCGCCCGCGGCACTCCCGGTCGAACCGCGGACCGGTCCGGACGCCATCGGCGCGGCACTCGCGTTCAGCCCGTCTCCCGGCAGCGAACTCCCGGTACCGGCGCCCGCGCCGGGGATCGCTCCGGCACCGCCGCCCGTACCGGCGCCGCCCGCACCGGAAAGTCCCCCCGTGTCCGGCATCCCGGCCAGCGAGGGAAGGCCGGACATGCCGGCCGGGGCGGCGTAATCGGCGTAGTCCGCGTAGTCGGCATAGTCGCCCAGTTTCGACGGGTCGATACCGGAAAGATCGGGGAGATCGGGGAGATCGGGGGTTTCGCCGCCCGATCCGCCGAGAAGTTGCTCAGCGGCCGACAACGCGTCGCTCAGCGCGCTGAGGGTTTCCGTCGCCTCCTTCACCGGGTCTGTGGTGGTGGTGGGGTTCTGCTCCTTCGGCTGTTCGGGCGTTCCGGGATCCTCCCCGGGCGGATCTCCGGCGTTCGGCACACCGGCGCCGTCGTCGCCGAGCCCGGAATTCTGGTTGTAGCCCGGTCCCGTGCCGAGCTGGGTCGGCCCGTTCCAGGCCCGGCCCCGGGCGGCGAGCATGGCATGTCCGGTGCGCACGTACTGCTGCGCGACCAGGTCCAGCAGCCCGCCCACCTTCTCCTGGGCTCGTTTGGCTTCCTGTGTTTGCTCGTCCGGGTCGGTCTTGGCGTTGACCATCCCGACCCACACGTTCATGATCGACCGGGTCGCCTCCATCTCGGCCAGTAGTACGCCTATCTGCTGGGGGAGATGGGCTTCGTCGATGCTGCCGATGGACCTCTGCGGCGCGCCCTCCGGTGCCTTTTCCTCCCCTCCCCAGGAGCCGAGCCCCGACTCGCACGCCTCGTCCACCCAGTTGACGAAAGCCCGGCCCACCTCGTCATCCCAGTTGGGCCCACGGAGATTGTTGGTGGCCGATCGGAGGGTTCCGTGCGTGTCGTCGATCCACGTCTCCGCCTGGGACCACATGTCCCGGGCCGCGGTCAGCGCGGGGTAGGTGTTCCGCAGCTCCGCCTGGAACATTTTCACTTGGCTGTCGAAATTGACGTCTTTGTAGGTCATCGTTCAAGTCCTGTCGAGGCGTCTTGTGCGGCATGTCCGGTCACACGAGTGGTCCTGACGGGTTCCCCAGGTACGGGATGTCCGGCGGTACGGTCGCAGGGCCCGTTTCCTCCTTCGGCGGGCGGCTGGTGGTCGCCAGCACCGCCGACTGCGCCGCCTCACCCGCCTGCCGGTAGGCGGTCGCGCTCTTCCTCGCCATGGCGCCGAAGATCTGCGCACCAGGACCGGCCTTCTCCAGAAAGGACTTCAGCGCGTCGGTGATGTACTGATCGGCACCGGCCAGTGCCGCGCATTCCGCCAGCCCGCCGCATTCCCTGATCGGCTCCCGCTCGATTTTCGGCGCGGACCTGACCTCGTTGTGCACCATGTCCGCGAACGATTCCAGCGCCGGAATCCACACGTCGACCTTGCCGCTCACGTACTCCTCCAGTGTCGTTCCTCGGATATTCGTGTCTTTCCAAGCCAAACATCGACGGCGACCGCGACGGCGGCTCCGGCAGGTTCCGGCCATGGCCGGTCACTCCCGTGGCGGGAGCCAGGCGAGCTGGACCAAACCCTTGTGGCCACGGCGATCCACCAGCCAGCCGCGACCGGGTGGGAGCACTTGGGCGCGCATGCCACCGAGCAGCGGGCCTTCGTCCCGGTCGCCGGACATCATCAGACCGGGCGTGCCGACCTCCCGCAGCCGGGAAAGGAACGGTTCGAACAGCCCCCGTCCCGCGCCGCCGGAGCGGCGGGCGAGCACCACGTGCAGACCGATGTCCGACCCCTGTGCCACCAGCGACAGCAACGGCATCAGCGGGTGCTTGTCGTGCGTGGCCACCATGTCGTAGTCGTCGACGAGCACGAAGATCTCCGGTCCGTGCCACCAGTTCCGCGCCCGGAGCTGTTCCGGCGTGACGTCCGCGCCGGGCAGCCGCTTCGCCATCGACGAGGCCACCTCGGCCAGCAGTTCACCGCTGTGCGCGTCGTTGGTGCCGTAGCCGAGCAGGTAGTCCTCGCCGACCTCGCCGAGCAGCCCTCGACGATGATCGACCAGGATGATCCGAGCCTCGCTCGGCGTGTAGGCGTTCTCGATCCGGCGAGCCAGCGTGCGCAGGAGTGTCGTCTTGCCGGACTGGGTGTCGGCCAGCACGAAGAAGTGCGGATCGGCGTTGAAGTCCAGCCGCATCGGGGAAAGGTCCTTCTCGTGGATGCCGACCGCGAGTCCGGCCTCGGCGCCGGTCCGTCCGTCGGTCGCGGGCAGTTCCTCGAAGGGGAACGTGCCCGGCAGCAGCCGGACCGGTGGCGCGGATTCGCCGGGCCAGGCGGACCGGACCGCGTCGACCAGGGCACCGATCCCGCCGATCAGGTCCTCGGTGCGTGAGGACCCGTCGATCCGGGGGAGCGCCACCAGCAACTGGTGCTTGCTCATCGAAATGCCCCGGCCGGGGGCACCCGAGGGCACCCCCATGGCGGCGCGCCGGTCGATCAGCGAGTCGATCGGGTCGCCGATCTTCAGTTCCAGCCTGCTGGCGAACAGGTCCCGCACGTTCATGCGCAGGTCGAAGGAGCGGGAACAGCTCACCACCAGGTGCACGCCGTAGGACAGGCCACGGGCGGCGATGTCCCCGACCATCTCCTCCAACTGGTCGAACTCGGTGCGCAGGGTCTGCCAGCCGTCGACGACCAGGAACACGTCGCCGTGGGGCTGGTCGGCGAACCGGCCCTCGGCGCGCAGCTTGCGATAGGTGACGATGCTGTCGATCCCGTGCTCGGCGAACAGCCGTTCCCGCTGTGCCAGGACGGAGGCCACCTCGGCGACGGTGCGGCGCACCGCGCCGGTGTCCAGCCGCCCGGACACCCCGGAGACATGCGGAAGGCCGGCGATCGAGGCGAGCGTGCCGCCGCCGAAGTCGAGGCAGTAGAACTGCACCTCGCGCGGGGTGTGAGTGAGCGCGAGGCTGCCGATCAGCGTGCGCAGTGTGGTGCTCTTACCGGTCTGCGGCGCGCCGATCACCAGCACGTGCCCGGCCGCGCCGGACAGGTCGAGCCGCAGTGGATCACGGCGCTGCTCGTAGGGCCGGTCCACGATCCCGAGCACCGGCCGCAGTCCGTCCGGCCGCTCGGTGGTCAGACCGCGCGCGGGGTCGGTGACGAGTGCGGGCAGCAGCGCGTCCAACGTCGGCGACTCGTCCAGCGGCGGCAGCCACACCTGATGCGCCGGTGTGCCCTGGCCCTGCAACCGGTCCACCAGGATGTCCAGCAACGTTTCGCCGACCGCGGTGTCCTGGTCCGGTTCGGGGGTCTCGGGTTCGTCGCCGGTGTCCAGTTCGGCGGCCAGATAGTGCGTGGTGTATTCGCGCAACACCAGTTGTTCTTGCGGGGTGAGGGACGCCGCGCGCCCGGTCTGGCGCTGGTACACGCCGGAGACGTAGGCCGAGCGGAACCGGTCGAGCTGTTCGGTTCCCACCTTGAGGAAACCGTGGCCGGGCGCCCTCGGAAGCCGGAACGCGTCCGGCATTCCGAGCACCGTCCGGCTCTCCATCTCGGAGAACGTGCGCAGCCCGATCCGGTAGGAGAGATGTCCTTCGAGGCCGCGAAGCCTGCCCTCGTCCAGTCGCTGCGAGGCGAGCAGCAGATGCACTCCGAGCGACCGGCCCAACCGGCCTATCTGGACGAACATGTCGATGAAATCCGGCTTGGCGGACAGCAGCTCCGAGAACTCGTCGCAGATCACCAGCAGGGTCGGCACCTCGGGCAGCGGGGCACCCGCCGCACGGGCCTTCTCGTAGTCGCGCAGCGAGTCGAAGTTCCCGGCCGCGCGCAGCAGTTCCTGCCGTCGGATCAGTTCGCCGTTGATGGCGTCGGTCATCCGGTCGACGAGATGCAGTTCCTCGGCGAGGTTGGTGATCACCGCGCTGGTGTGCGGCAGCGAGTCCAGCCTGGTGAAGGTGGCGCCGCCCTTGAAGTCGACCAGCGCGAAGTTCAGCGAGCTCGGTGGATGGGTCGCGGCCAGCGCCAGCACCAGCGTCCGCAGCAGCTCGGACTTGCCCGCACCGGTCGCGCCGATCAGCAGGCCGTGCGGGCCCATGCCGTCCTGCGCGGACTCCTTGAGGTCGAGCTCGATCGGCGCACCGTCCGGGTGGATCCCGATCTTGACCCGCAGCCGGTCCCGGTTCGGCCGGGGCGTCCAGGTGTCGGCCGGGTCGAACTCGTACGGGTCGCCGAGTTCGAGAAGTTCGGCGAGGCCGAGTTCGCTGGTCATCGGCGCGTCGCCGCGCACGCCCGCGGTGAGCCGCAGCGGAGCGAGCTGCCGGGCGAGCCCTTCGGCGGCCACCGCGCCGAGCGTGTCCGCCTCGCCGAGCGGGACTTCGCCGTCGATCGTCTCGCTGACCAGATCGCCGTCCTCGGCCACGTCCAGCACCACGGTGGTGCGGTCCAACGCCCTCGGCGGCATCGTGGTCAGGTCGACCACCGTCACGCCCTCGACGCCGCCGCCGGTCATCAGATGGTCCGATCCGGCCATCGAACCGCCGTCCAGCACGACCACGAGCTGCGGACCGGAGACCCGGGTGTCCACCTCGGGATCGAACCTCGGCCGCCTGGCCAGCTCCTCTTCCAGCATCGCTTCCAGTGCTGGAATCGTCGGGGCTACAAGGCGAAGCGGGCCGAGCGCGTCGCTGCGTTCCGGGTGCAGCGCGTGCGGCAGCCACTTGATCCACTCCCAGTCGGCGCGCTCCCGCTCGCCGACGCACACCGCGATCCGCAGGTCGTCGGGCGAGTGGAAAGTGGACAGCTGGGCCAGCATCGCGCGCAGCAGGCCGAGAAGCCGCGCCCGGTCGCCGCGCAGGTAGATCCGGCTGAAGCCGTTGATCGCGATCCCCAGCGGCAGCCCGTCGATCGTCGTGTACGTGGTGATGAACCGACGCAAGGCCAAGGCGGACAACGGTTCCAGCTCTTCGAGCGGTTTGGTGTCCGGCGAGACCAGGGTGGTCGCCGGGGCCTGCGCGCCGGTGCCGATCCGGGCGATGCCGAAGTCCGGGTCGTCCTTGCGCCGCTCCCACAGCCGGTAGCTGGCGGCCAGCGACCACAGCGACACCGGATCCGGGTGCAGGTACTCCATCGCGTCCCGCTGCCCGCCCACCGAGCGTCGCAGCCGTAGCCGGTGCTGGGCCAGCTGGCGAAGGTACTTGCGCCGGGCATGCCCCATTTCCCGTTTGCTCGGGCCGCCGCTCTGCAGGAAGCCCGTCACCACCATGCCGAGCATGCCGACGCCCATCAGGCCGTACACGACGAACCGGATCGATCCGTTCATGCTGCCGGAGAGCATCAGCATCATCCCGCCCATCATGGCCACCATCGGCACCACGGTGAGCACCTGCAGCCATTGCCGGCCGGGCGGCGGCGGGATCTCCGGCGGTGCTTGCAGGATCAGTTCGCCGGCGGGCAACTCCGGCGCGGGCCTCCTGGCCGGTCTCTTCACCACGATGGTCGTCACACCGCAATCGTCAGCCGATCACGGCGCGGGCAGGGCGTGATGGCAGGAACGTGCCGAACCCGCTGATCGCGCCGGTTCCCTGGCTAGCTTGAGGCGTAAGGATCCATTTCGGCGGAGAAGAGAGGGAAGTATGAGCGACGGTCTCGTCGATATCCAATTACCGGTCGTGCAGAACCTGATCAACAAGACCGATGACAGCCTGCAGCAACAGTTCGCCGCGCATCGCGCGCACGCCGCACGCGATCTCGACGCCCTCAACAGCGGGCTGGGCGGAGGGGTGAAGCAGGCCGGTGTCACCGGGAACCAGAACCGCGTCGACCTCTTCGGCAACCAGGTTCATCCGTTCGCCCAGCAACTCGTCGACTCGGGGAACTCGGTCGTCAAGGTTTCGGCCGGATCCGCGGCCGACGCCGTGCAGGCGATCATCTCCAAGGCCATCAACCCGTCCGCCTAGCAAGGAGGTTTCCCTATGTCGATGGATGACCACTACAAGACCGTGTACAGCGTCATTGACACAGCCAGGAACGACATGGACAGGATGGCCACCGACCTCCGCCAGGCGACCGAGGACGACCTGAGCAACATGCGCAACGTCATGGGTTCCTCGTGGGGCGGGCGCAACAGCGAGGAAATGGGCCTCAAGTACGCGGAAGTCTGCAAGAACACCGGTTCCTACGCGGACGACGCGCACGCCACCGCTGGATCGTACGGAAATGTCCTGAACATCGCGCAGACGTGCGAGACCCAGGTCAGCAACATCATCGGCATCTGACGGTCCCGGAAAGGAAACCCCGGCAGGCCAAGGCCCGCCGGGGTTTCCTTTTGGCCGGAACAGGCCAGTCGTGTCCCGCGCCCCCACGCCTGCGTGAGACTCGCCTTACGTGCCAAGGGAGGAACCGTGGAGCCATCACTGAAACCGGACATGTACAAGGACTACGAGCAACTGGCCGGAGACGTGCGGATCATGCAGCGGCGAATGGCCGAGATCCGGGCCACCGCCGAATCCGACGACGGGTTGATCAGCGCGACCGTCGGTGGCGCCGGTGAACTTCTCGAACTGTCGCTCGATCCGCGCATCTACCGCACGGCCGACTCGGCCGCACTGGCCAAGGACATCACCGACACCATCCACGAGGCGGCCGGGTTGTCGACCGAACAGGGACTGGCCATCGCGGCGGGCTTCCTGCCGCCCGGTATGGACGCCGACACCGCGGATCTCCGGTTCGATCCGGTGCTGCGCCGGTTGGACCGGCCGGAGAGGGGCGACGGCCGATGAGCGGAGTGGACAGGGACAAGGACGGCAAGGTCGACATCTTCTTCGAGCCGACCCGGCAGGAACTGACGAACCTGACGGCCGCGGGCAACGACTTCGAGACCGAGTGGGCGAAGTGCCGTAAGGCCATCGAGGACATCACCCCGCTGCTGGGTTTCGGAAAGCTGGGGGAGGCGTTCCAGGACTGCGCGGACAACACCCCCGACCTCGTCAAGAGCGCGAACGGGGTCAAGGACAACTTCGTCAACTTGGCAGGAAACGCGGAGAAGGGCGTCAAGATCTACGAAAGCGCGCAGACCGAGGCGACCGACCAGCTCGGTTCCTGAGCGGGTTCACAGACGATGGCCGACTTGTGGAGCATGACGGTCGCCGCGTGGGAGTGGATGGGCGGTGTCGTCGACGACATCTGGCCGCCGGACAATCCGCACGCGGCCGACGACCTGGGTGACGCGTGGGACAAGGCCGCGACGTTGCTGGAGGGCACGATCACCAGGTCGTCGACGGTCCACGATCGGATTCGCGAAACCTGGCCGGATCCGAACGGCGCTTTCGTCCGGGCGCGCATCAGGGAGGCCAACGACGGCGAGTACGGCGGTGGCGGATCCGGTCACCGGGAACTCGTCAAGAGCATGCGGAAGATGGCGACGTTCTGCCACAACTACGCGGATCAGATCGAGCGTGTGCGCAACCAGATCTGGTCGGAGATCATTCACGCCGGCGTGGAATTCGCACTCATGGCCGCGATCCCCGGTGGGCAATGGCTGTTCGCCGGGCGAATGGCGATGCGTATCGCCAGGATAGTGGAGGTCGCCAAGGCGATCGCCCAAGCGGGGAACAAGTTCGGCAAGATCGGCAAGCTGATCACGATCGTCGCACGCGAGGCGGCCGACGAGGTCATCACCAACAGCTTCGAGCAGGGCCTGAACATCTGGCAAGGCAACCAGGACGGGTTCAGCTGGAAGGAAAGCGCCACCAACGCGCTCGGTGGCGCCATCGGCGCGCCGGTCAGCGGGATCGTCGGCGCGCCGTTCAAGGGCGCGGGCGCCCTCGCCAGGAAGGTTCCGGGTGCCAAGGACGTGCTGGACAGCGGCCTCGGCAAACACGTGACCACGGCGGTCACTTCGGCGAGCACGAACGCGGTGTCGTCACCGATCTCCAGCTATGCCGCGCAAAGCATCATGGACGGGAACGGGGTCCCCACCGACCTCGCCGGCTACGGGCGGTCCATCAAGGACAACTGGCTCACCTCGGCCGCGATCGGTCCGATCCGGGGGAACACGCACCTCGCCGGCGAGCAGGTGATGGAACGTGGCATGGAGAGGTTCACGCCTCAGAAGCCGAACCCGGTGACGGACATGGGAACGTCGTCCGAGGGCCCGCCACCGACCGACCCGCCGGGTGAGGTGAAAGCGCCGGAGTCGGCCGACGTCGGCGCGGGGCAGGGCGGCAACTCCGCCGCGGTCGGCCAGGGTGACACCGGCGCCGCGGTGGGGCAGGGCGAGTCCGGGACCGGTCGGCTCGGTGACTCCACCGCGGAACTGGGCGGTACGCCGGGCACCGACGGCGGTGGTCACGGCGGTTCCACCACTACGTCCACTGTGGACAATACGGCCGCCGGAGTGCGACAGCACGCCGCGGTGGGTTCGTCGCCAGGCCACGCCACGATCGGTTCCGGGACGCCGCAGGCGGGGGCGAGCTCGGTGCCGCAGGCCACCGCCGTCGGGACGACGGCCGCGACCGCGGTCGCCGCCCCCGGTGCCACGCCGTCGGCGACCGTCACCTCGGCCACACCGGCTTCGGCCGCGGCCCCTTCACCGGGCCAGACCACTTCGGTGCCGGCGGCGGGCACCACATCGACAAGCTCGGTGCAGGCGGGCGCTTCGACCGCGACCACTTCGACCCCGACCAGTTCACAACCCGGCGCGCCGCAACCGGCTTCGCCCCAGTCCACGTCATCTCAGTCCGCTTCGGCGCAGCAGCAGGGCGCGACGCCTGTGAGCCCGAACCAGGGCACCACCGCGAAGCCCGCCAAGGGCGAACCGGAAGCCGATCAGGCCGAAACCACACCGGAACCCGACGACGACGGCCCGACGCCGCCCGAATCCGAAACTCAGGAACAAGAGGAACAGCAGGAGGAAGCGCCCGAGTCCACCGTGGACGATTCAACCGGGGAAGCCGGTGGGCGTCCCGGGACCGAGGACGGACAGGTGCTGGCCGCCGCCGCGCCCGCCACCGCGGCGGTCCAGCAGGGTCAGCAGCCCCGGCGACCGAATCCGGTCCAGCCCACCAAGCAGGGCCCGGCGCCCGCCCACACGACGATGCGCCGGTCCGCCGAACCGCGGCGTACGCAAGGCGAACCGCCCGCCGACCCGCCCCGTCGGCCACCCGGCCCGCCGCCCGGCACCGGCGAATCGCCGGATGTCCCGGACGGCGTGCCGTCGCGGCTCGCCGCCGTGTGGGAGCTGCTGCCGCCGACCGCGCGGCAGGCGATCACCGAGCTGCTGGGCTCGGTCGCCCCGGATGCGCTGGCCGATCAGGTGCATGAGTTCGCGGCGCGCCTTTCGCCGGGCCGGATGGACCGTTCGCTCGGCGAGATCCTCGGCGAGATGTCGGATTCCGCGGGACAGGAGCTGGGTGGGCGGCTGGCCGCCGAGGCCGCGGTGCACCGGTTGTGGGGCGCGTTTCCGGCCGCACGGGAAGCGATGTCCGAACTGCTCGGCCGCTTGCACCCGGCGGAAGTCGCGGCCACCCTGGCCCGCCTCGCGCCACTGCTGGCCAGACCGCCCGAACTGGCCGAGGCATGGGACGCGTTGTCGCCCTCGGCGCGGGAAGCGGTCGTGGGGCTCGCGGCCAAGATGAGTCCGGACAAGCTGGTGAAGCGGCTGACCGATCTCGCCGCGCGGGTGTCCGGCGGGCCGAAGGGGCGTTCGCTCGGCGAGCGCGCCTCCGCGATGAGTGCCGACCAGCTCGCCGCGTTCGCCGAACAGGTGACGGCCGTGGCCGACCGGATCCCTGCCAGGGCCCCGGTCGCGGGCGCGGCGACTCCGGCAGACCTGGCCGGGGTGGGCCGGGGCAAGGGCCTCCTGCTCGAGGCCGCGGACGTCCAGGCCAAGCTGGACGAGCTGGCCGCGCTCGGTGTGGACGTCCGCGCCGCGCAGGAGGGCCTGCGGGAAGAGCTGGGCAAGGCGCGACGGGTGCTGGACGGCAACACCCAGGTCCCGAAGAGCGCGCTCGATTCCAACTACGAGAACGTCCGCGCGAAGTACGCCGCGGCCGACGTCGCGCTCGCTCTGGCCAAGCTGGACGAGCACCTGCTGGCCCGGATCGGGTTGCCCGGACTGCGGATCACCGGTCTCGAGGTGCCGGTGGACGAAGGCGGACGGGCCGGCACGGAGGCCAGGAACAACGACGGAACCGACATCGACATTCGCGGTGAGCTCGGGGACGGCACCGAGGTCCGCTTCGAGGTCAAGGACCGGACCGCGCTGGTCGAGTCCGACCTCGAACAGACCGCGAGACAGCGGGAACTGGCGGGGCCCGGCCCGAAGGTCGTCCTGCTCGCCACCAACCGGGTCGATCCCGGGTTCGCGGCGAAAGCCGTGGCGAACGGCGCCGACAAGGTCATCCAGTACGACGGTTTCCAGGTGTTCATCGAGGTCGCGGCCGCGGGAACGGAGGGCACGCGGCCGCCGTCGACGCCGCCCGCGCCGCCGCCGGATCAGACGCCCCCGGGACCCCGGCAGGGACCGCCCTCGCCGGAACCGCCGTCGGCCGCGGCGCAGCGGTTCTACCATCCGGAAAATCCGGCGCGGGAGAAGCATTCGCCGCCGGGCAGCGACGTCACCGACGCCGAGCTGGCTTCGAGCAGGCACAGCGAGCGCGCGCTGCGGGCGCTGATCGACAAGTCGCGGCTGGCGTGGAACGACCTCCGGTTGCTGCTGCTCGAACACGGTCTGCTGCCCGCCGACTCGCGGCCGCTGCGCCTCCGTGATGTGGAACGCATCCTGGACGGCGCCCGCGTCCGGGCTCGGATCGCGCCCGCGTTGCGAGCCGCGTTCGACAACGCGATCCAGGAGTTCGAGCGGTTGGCTCGGGGCGAAGCACCGACGGTGACTTCGGAGTCCTCGCGGAACCGGGCCTGGCAGATCCGGAAGGAGATCCGCGACGGCACGATGACTCCCGGCAGGCGCGAGCGGTTTCTCCGGGAGATCTTCGCGGACGACGTTCTCGCCCGGCAGCAAGAGATTCTCGGTGAGCACTTCGGTCGGTACCAGCTCCGCGCCGGGGTTCCGTTCGGCCTCGACGGGCGAGGGGAGAACGGAGACGGACGGTCCCACTACGCGGGGTCGACGGTCCCGGACCTCACTCTCGAACTGCATCCCACCGGCGATCCGCGAACACCGGGATCGCCGGTGGTGGTGCAGGGCTACCACCTGGGCACGGGCACCGAACCGTCAGCTCTGGACGTACACCGCGGCGATACTTTCACCCGCGCGCTGTTCGAACCGGAGATCCTGCTTACCACCACCGGCCTGCCGCCGATCGAAACGCGGCCTGAGTCCACCAAGCGCGACCGCTGGTCCGCCCTCGGGCGGATCACCTTCACCGGTCTGCACTTGCGCAAGGGTCTGGCGCTGATCGAGGCGCTGATCGAGGCGGACCGCGTCTCACGGTCCCAGCGGCAGGCCCTGACGCACGCGCTGGAGCGGTATGCCAGGGCCGCGGCGCGTCTCGACGAGCGGCTTCCGGACGTCAAATGGCTCGTCCAGCGGGGAATCGAGCTCACCGGCATCGGGCAGGACCAGCTGATCGACGCCGTGGCACTGGCCTACGGGATGTCATCGGCGATGGTCGCCGCCTTGGTGACGGATCCGTCGGTGCGCTCGCGCGTGCCGCGCGACCTGATGCCGTCGATTCAGGAAATGGACGACTTCTCCGAGATCCTGGCCAAGGCGCGAACACACCACGCGGAACTGCTCAGGCAGACCGAGGACACGGCAAGGGAACTGGAGTTCGCGGAGCGGGAATGGCAGCGGGCCAGGGACGCCGCACTGGCCGAGATGACACGAATCGGTGCCGAGGCGGTCGCGAACGGGCTACCGGAATGGGCGCGCCGGGCGGCCGCCGCCGGATTCGTCGCCGATCTCCGGTCGGTGGCCACCAGGGCGCGAGTCGATCCGGAGGCCGATCCGGCGGTTCCGAAACCGGCGCGCCCGCGCGGCCGGAGCATCCTGGACCTCGGGGGGATCCGCGCCACGCTCACCGCCGCGACGCGGGCGGTGGAGGAATCACGGCACGCGGCCGAAGTCGCCTACCACGCCGCGATGGCCGAGTTGCGGTCGGCGAGGGAAGACGTCCGTGAGCTGACCGAATGGGTACCGCACCTGCTCGCCGCGGGCGAGCGGGCCGACGTCGCGGAGGCGCTGGGCCTGCCGGTCGAGAGCGCGGCCGCGCACCGGCTGCTGCCAGGTGCCGAGCCCGATCTTTCACTGGAAGGAACCATCGAGGACGTCAAGGCCAGGGTGCGGGCCGAGGCGGCCGCGCGGCAGGACCGGCTGGAGCGGGCGACCGAACGCATGCGGCTGGCCGACGCCGCTCGCACCGAGGCACACGCCGAATACGTCCGGGCGCTGGTTCCGGCGATCGAGCAGGCCGCCGACCGGGGACTGTCCAATGTGGAGATAGCCAGGATCGCCAAACTGCTCGACAGCGAGGTCGCCGGCATCACCCGGCGGGCGGAGAACCTGCCGTCGACCCGGAAGCCCGTGGTGGACAGGTACATCGACGCACGCGGCTGGCTGATCGGGATGGGCGACCGGGTCGCGGGCCGTGAAGCCCTCGTACCGAGCCACGGCGCCCAGTTCGCCGCACTCGACCCGGACAGCCCTGACTACGCGGCGAAAGCCGAAGAACTCGGTGTCGACGCGGAACTCGCGCGACGGCTCGGCAAACCCCGTCCCGTCCATTTCTTCCACGACGTCCACATGCACCCGAAGGGGTATGACGCCGCCAACATCAACTATCGGGCCCTGGTGGACTGGCTGATCGGCCAGGGCCTGCCGAACATCCTGGTGGCGTCGCCGATTCCGCAGAGCGGGCTCGGCGTGATCGGCGGTTCCAGCGGTTCCTTCTATTACGCCCTCACCAACGTGGTCCGGATGACCACCGTCTTCGGAAAGAAGATGCTGGGCCTGCACGGCCAGCTCTCCGACATGCGGTTCTTTTCCGCGCGCGACCAGATGTCGGAGGAACAGAAGTCACATTGGTTCCCCGGCGTTTCCGGGGCCAGAGTGGACATCCCCGGGGTCGGCGGCTACCTGATGGCGATGGCGGTCCTGTTCGGCGACGCGGCCCGCTACCTCGCCGAGACCACTTTCGTGAAGGAAATGGTCCAGACGATGCTGGGACGGCAGGCGAGCGAGGTGATCAACCCGGAGTGGGTCGACTACTTCGGCAAGCTGATCGCCGCTGCGGAACTCGTCCAGGAATCGATCCGCGAGGGGCGGATCGCGCCGGAGTTCTTCGCCGCGTACCTGGCCGACGGTTCGCCGATGGCCGAGCTGTTCCCAGCGGGCGGCAGCCCGAGCGCGCTGGCCGAGATGGACTTCTACGACTCGCTCATCGCGAACGCCGGGCAGATCAAGGCCTTGCTGAAAGCGGCCGGACTGCACGCCGAACTGCGTAGCCTGCCGGACAACGCGCCAGAGATGTACAACCCGAACACCGTCGAACTGCTGGAGACCATCGCCGCCACCGGCCAGGTGCTGATCCTGCACGACGACATGGGCCTGGCCAGGTTGCGAGGCAACGGGGCGTACGAGGCGGGCCCGTCGGACGGGCGCAACCTGGGCCCGATGGCCTACCTCCTCCACCAGGAACGCCTCGCCGGCGCGAAGGTGATCTGGGCGCATCTCGGCATCGGGCACTGGACCACGCTCACCGTCGAGCACATCGAGCGGTTGCAATGGCTGCTGGACACCACGAATACCGCCATGGACATCTCGTGGAACGTCCTCGCGCAGCACGCGAAAGCGGATCCCGAGGTCAAGGAGGCGTTGATCCGGTTCCTGATCGTGAACCAGGATCGGCTCATCTTCGGTACCGACACGGTGAATCCGCAACCCGGCGCGCATTATGTCCGCCACCGCAACGAGATGGACCCGCTGTTCGCCGAGGCCGCGCGCCGGCCCGGTGGAGAAGCGGCGATCGCGAAGATCCTGCACGGCAACTTCGCCCGGCTGCACGACGAGGCGGGTCAGCGGGTCACCACGTTCGTGTTCAACGAGATCCTGTCGGGGGCCTGGGACGGGTTCATCGAGTCGTTCGGCCCGCACTGGCAGCGCAAAGTGGACGAATGGGTCGAGGCGAAGATCGCCGAGGGCTGGGTCGCGGACCCCTCCTACCAGCCGCGCGGGCCGTTGTCCGGGCTGGACCTGACCGCCGGGCAACGTGCGAAAGACCAGCCATGGCTGGCGAATCCGCAACTGCGGACGATGAAACTCTGGTACTCCGCCGCAGACTCGCAACGCGACGCGAACGCCAATCCGCTGCGGCTGAAGGCGGTCGCGGCCAGGATCTCCGCCACCGAGACCGCGGCAGGGGTCAAGTCCGCCTTCGAGGAGCTGAAGCGGCGCTGGACCGAACGCGGTGGACTACGACCGGTGAGCGGTGCCGACGCGCTGCTCAGCCGCCCGCTCACCACCCAGGCGCTGATGGCGGGCGAGCGCATCAGAGCGGCCCTGGCCGCGGGTGAGGTCTCCCGCGCACGGCTGAACATGACCCTCGGACGGCTCGCCACGCTGCCGTTGGCGCCCGCCGAACGGGACGCCATGCTGGCGTCGCTGATCGAGAGCGTCGAGAAGACCGAGCGAGAGCAGCTCGCGGCACGCGAGGAGATCTCCAAGCTGCGGTCGGCCTGGCTCGGACGCGACCTGAAGGGCTGGGCGGTGGCGGGCGCCGCCGCGGCGACCATCCTCGGGGTCGGCGCGACGATGGGCGTTCCCTTCGCGCTGTCGGCGGGGGTGAGCATCGTGGCGGGTAACGCGGCCTTCGTCGTCCGCGGGATGCTCAACATCGCGAAGACCGGGCACGCCCAGAGCAACCGGGTGAGCCTGGAAGGAATGCTCGAACGCGGCAGGCTCGACCAGCGGTCGGCCGAGGCGCTGGCCAGGATGATCCGGGACTACCTGGAGTACGACGTCAACCCGCTCGGCCGGTTCGACGCCATTCTGGAGGAGGTACGGGGCGAGATCGGGGACAAGACCCGGAAGTTCCTGATCAACCTGCAGGCCATCATCCACACCCCGCTGGCGATCGGGGAACGCCCGTCCCAGCGCCAGGAGGACGTGAGCCTCGAGGTTTCGCGCTACCTGAACGAGATCGGCAGGCCGTACGGCACGGCGACCGAGTCGATCAACAAGATGAACCCGCACGCGGGCAGGCTCGGCAAGCTGATGGCCGCCGGCCTCGCCGGCACCTTCCTGGTCAACCTGCCGGTGCACCTCGCTCAAGCGGCCGTCCTGCCCGGGCTGGCGGCCGCGGTCGCGGGGACCTACGCGATCGCGGACGGGCTGTTCCTTTTCACCGCGCTGTCCAACGCCATCGGAGGGTTCGCCGGTTACGACAACGCGCTCCGGCCGCTGTATCGCAGGATTCAGAACGCACTCGCGTTCCCGGTGCTGACCGTGGCCAACGGCATGCTGGTCGCGCTCGAGGCGACTCAGGGGGAGTGGCTGAAAGCGCTCGTCGCGGCGACCCTGACCGGCTCCACTCTCTACATCTCCAAACTCGGTGCCGAGCTGGAGCTCCGGCTCGGCCGCCAGGCCGCTCGCAATGGCCCGGCAGCCCTCTGGGTCACCGCGTCCTCACTGGTCGGGCTGGGCATGATGGGCCTGTCCTCGGCGCCGCTGGTCGCCGCCGCGGGCACCGCGCTCGCCTTGTCCGGCCCGGTGATCTACGTCGTGAAAGCCGCCTTGGGCAAGGCGCGCGGCGTCTATGAGGCGCGGACTCCCTCGGGAATCGTGTACATGTCGAACATCCCGGTGCTCGGCGTCGGCGCGGCGGTCGACCTGAGCCTGCCGCGCACCCAGGCGCCGAAGCTCATCGAGCAGCCGCGGTCTGACAACGACCCCGACGATCCCGATACGCCGGACGAAGATCCCGGCGGTGCGCCGTCACCGGATCCGACCCCGCCGACGCCACCACGTCCGGCCGGTCCGTCGAACCGGCCGGAACCCGGGACGGCCACCCCGCACACGACCACTCCTGGCATCGGGCCCGTCGGTCTGCCTGCCTCGGATTCTCTGCCGTTGAAGGAAAATCCCGATTCCATCGGTGTGCACACCGATGCCCGGCGTGCGGTGGGGCGCGCCGTGCCGGACGCCGGTATGCGTGCGGTCGAGCGCCCGGCGAACGGCCGTCGGTACGTGGTCACCGGCCCGGCCGGGAACACGTTCGACGTCACCGTGCGGGCGGGAACGCCGAGTCCTGGCCAGGTCGCCGAGTACACTGTGGACACCGCGGAGAACTCGCTGGAGATCGAGATCTCCGAGTTCGCCACCGAGGACGCGACGCGGGCGGCGGTCGCGAGGGCACTCGGTGCGGCGGCGGCCGAGCTGTCCGGGACACCGCACGGCGAGGACTTCCTCGCTTCCGCCGCCGATCCCACCGCGGATCCGTTGCTGAGTCCGGCCGATCATGGGCGTGCGGCGCAGCTCTTGGCGTTCGGCAGTGCGCTCGCGGGCAGTCCGCTGCCGCTTCAGCGGTCCGGGCTGAGCGCCGCGCTGCGGGCGCTGATCGCGGACATGGGCCTGCGCCCGGCCGATCCCGGCGCCGCGCGGCGGCTGGCCGCGCTGCCGGACGAGCGGATGCGCGAGGTGGTGCGCCGGTACGCACCGGCGCCCGACGGCTACACCAGCGGGCTCGACTACGCGATGACCAGGCTGCTCGCCGGCAGCACGTCGTCGATCGCGTTCGGCGGCGCCATCGTGGCCACCGCGCCGGTGGTCGCGGCCGCGATGATCAGCGGTGCGGCCGCGCGCTCGCTGGTCGCCGGTCTCTTCGACCGGTCGGTCGTGGCCCGCGAGGTCAACGCGGAGAACGCGGCGAAAGCGCCCGTCGAGCGGGCGGTCGCCGAACAGGCCTCGGCCAGGCGGGAGGCCCTCTTCCGCCCGCTTTTCGACCGCTGGGTCGCGATTTCCGGCAGGTTGCGGACCGGAACACCGCTCCCGCGAGGCCATTCCACGCCACGACCGGACGCCGAGCCGGAAGCGTCCGGAACCGAGATCCCGGATGCCGAGTACGTCGGGCTGGTGCCGTACGCGGTGCGACGGGCGGCCGGCGTCTCCGCCGGATCGCTCGGCACGATCGCGATGGCCTCGGTCGGCATGCAGCCGATGATGGCGGGCGCACTGCTCGCGACGCTCTGGGCGCCCGCCGTGTTCGGGTCGTTCGCCGAGGCGTTCCGGGGACGGCATCGCCAGGACGAGCGGGTGGCGCGGGCCTCGGAACGGCTGGACGCGGCCGATCAGGCGACCGCGGACAACGAACGGGAGCTGGCCGAGTTCGGCCACGCCTTCCTTGACTTGATCGAGGCCGGGCTGACACGCACTCCAGAGCCCGCGGCGGAAGCGAGGGAGACCGGCGGAACCGGCCACCGGGCGAGCCCGTTGGCGATCTTCGCCGGGGTGGGCAACGACTCGGCGCTGCCGCCGATCGGCTACCGCCTTCCGGACCGGAATCTGCCGGACTCGTCCGACCCGACCTGGCTGTCCGCGATGTCGAGCAGCTACCTGGAATACCTCGGGCTCGGGGTACTCCAGGCGATCATCGGTGCCATCGCCGGTGGGGTGACCGGGCACAGTGCGTACCAGGCGGCGCAGGAGGCCGAGCACACCCGCAGGCTGCACGACCTGCTGGCGAAGGTGGACGAGCACAGCGAGTTGCGCACCCGGGTGTTGCGTGCGGCGCTGAACCGGCTCGCCGAAACCGCACCACGGGAGGCGGACCGCGACCGGCTTCACCGATTCCTGGACGAGCACGGGCTGTCCGGGACCGAACCGGAGCCGGACACCGAGCCCGACGGGGACCGGCCCCCGTGGCTCGCGTCGAAAACCTGGCTGACCGCCGACATGGTGATCGCCTCCGCGTCCCTCGGCGCCACCACCGCGGGCTTCACGTTGTTCGGCATCGATGGTCTCGGCCCGTACGCGGTGGCCGCGGCGGCCGAAACACTGATCCCGTTGTTCCACCGATCGTTGACGGGACGGGAATTCGCCGCCGAGGACGCGGTCACCGGGCCCGCCGACGCGCTGCAGCGGGCCGAGGCGCGGGCCAAGGCCGACGCGCTCGAACGGTACCTGTTCCGGCTGATGGACCGTGGTCTCGCCGAGTCCCCGGACCGGCCTGCCGGGCAGCGGCGGTGGTGGCATCCGGGGCAGATCGCCGTCCTGGTCGGGAAAATGGCGCCCGCCCTGCCGCCGGCCGAAGCCGCCCCGCTTTCGGTGCCGGGGCAGCTCAAGGCCGCCGCCGACACGTCCTACCGGCACCTGCTCGAACAACCGGGTGAGCTCACCACGCTGCCGGACCGGCTGGTCGCGCTGGAGGCCGTCATCGCCGCCTCGGACCGGGTGACCAGGACCGCGGACTGGGCGGCCGCCACCAGGCAGACCCGCGCGGAAGTGTTGGCGCGCAACGAACTTGTCGAGGCGATCCAGCACTACAACGAGCTCGCCGAGAACCCGCTGCGGCTCGATGACCTCTTCGACGGGGTGCACCAGGGCAACAGCACCCCTCAGCAGGTGCGTCAGCTGCTGCCCGGCCTTCAGGACGCGGTCGGCGGCAAACCCGGCGAGGTGGTGCCCTGCCAGGTGGCGGCCGTGCTCACCGACCGGCACCTCGCCGATCGGGCGGCGGGCAAGCCGCCGGGACGGGCGATCCCGCCGCGCACGCTGGCCGGGCTGACCGGCAGGGAGGGCTGGGCCGACCGGGTCGCCATGGCGGCCAGGGTCGCCGGGGCGCGGTTCGTCCCGATGGCGTCGGCCAACGACGTGGCGCAACGGTTGCGTGACCTCGGCTCCGGCGCCCGCGCGATCGTGCACGGCGAGCGCGCGGATGTCACGCATCTGTTCAACGTGGTCAATCTGGACGGCGAGGTCTACTTCGTCGACGGGCAGATCACCCTGTTCGCCGACCTGACCGGCTATCGCGACGGCTTCCGGGTGCTCATAACCGAGGACAACGGCGAGGAGGCTCGCCGGTGGGCAGGCCGTCCGGTGCCTTTCCTTCTGCGCAACGCCTCCGCGCAGGCGATCGCGTCGGTCCGCGAGCAGTTCGCCCGGCTGCACAAGGATCCCGCCGCGCCGAAAGGCATCGACGACGTGATCAACCCCGAGCCGTCCGCACAGGACGCCGCGGTGCCCGCGCCACGCCCGGAAACCGGCGTCTCGCCCGCGCACGGCGCCGGCGACAGCACCAGGGGCGGCCGCCGTTGGAAGGTGTATCGCGACATTTCGGCACTGACCCGCGGGATGCTTCCGCCCAGCGTCGAGCCGGCGTGGCACCGGCACACCCGTGGGATCGTGACGGCGGCGGCGAACATCGTGAACGGCCCGCCGCAACCGCCGTCGGGGCTGACGCGCTGGACGTCGTTGATCGAGACGGCGTATGGCATGGTGCACAACGCGCGACAGCTCTCGGCCGGGGCTTCCTACGATCCCGAGCTCGTGCGGTGGGCGCAGGAACATCCGGAGGCGCTGAAGTACTTCCGGATGCCCGAGCTCTCGCCGCTGGCGCGGACGAGCGAGGTCAATGCCCTGCCTGCGATCCACGCGGGGGTGGTGACGCCCGCCGAGCAGGCGTGGCAGATCGAAAACCATCACCCGCTGCTGCCCGGGGTCAACCCGAACTTCAACCGTCCCGACGCCTACGAGGAAGGCTGGCGGACCAACGGCCCGCAGGCCGTCGTCGGCTATTTCCACGGCATGCTCGGCCAGGAGATGAGGGTCGAACCGGTCCGGCCGGAGGACACCTGGCGGGTGGACGGAAAGGCCTATGTCGCCGAGCGGCTCCACGGGTCCTGGGAAGCTCACGACAGCTACGACAGTGTCATCGACGAGATCTACGGCGCGTGGTGGTCCGCGTCGAGTTCCTCTCCGCTGCCGCCGACCGCCGCGCTGCACCTGACCTACACCCATCCCCCGTCCGGGCAGATCGTGGAGAAGTGGGGCCAGGTGCGGTGGACCGAGGGCGGGGTCGTGTTCCTGTCCCCGGTGCCCGGGACCTTGATGCTGTTGCCGGGGCACCCGCTCTCGATATCCCTGTTGCCGATCACCTATGGCGAGGCGGGGGAGATCAACCTGCCGGAACGGGGTGGTCGTCCGGTCGAGGCGCCCGCCGATCCCGGCCCGGCTCCCGACTTGTTCAGCCGCCGGGCCGTCCGGAGCAACCAGGACATCGTCGACAGCGGCGACGGCCTGCCGCGTACCCAGGAGATCATCGCCCGCACGGCCGAAGCCGCCGGGATCGATCTGAGCGGCGTCGAGGTCCAGCTGGTCGAGACGCCCGAGACGATCGAATACCTCGATGAGGTGGGCGCTTGCGCGTCCACTCCGCCGGAGTCGGCGGGCAGGGCCATCTGGCTCGGCCCGGCCGGTTTCGCCGACGTCGAAACCTTGGTGGCGGTGCTCGCACACGAGATGACGCACGTGCGCCAGCTCCGTGCCGGGATCATGCCGACCGAGCAGACGCGCGAAAGTCTCGAAGACGAGGCAGAAGCCAGTGAAGAGCCCGCCCTGGAGAGGTTCCGAAATCATGACGACGACGATGTTCGAGGTGGAGAAGACCTTCGACCTGCCGGGCCGGGACGGGATCCTGGTGGTCGGCCGGTTGCTGCAAGGCACGCTGGAGAGCGGTTCGAACCTCCGGCACCGGACGACGGGCACGACGATCCGGATCCTCGGCCTGGAATTCGACGGCCCGAACCAGCGGGGGACCGACCGCCGGACCATCCGGATCGACCGGCGGGACGCGAAGCCGGTGACCCCGGGATCGATGCTGACGGGTCATCCCCCGACTTCTTGAACCTGCCGCCGACGACCTTTCATCCGCTCCCACCCCGCATCGACGCGGTGATCAATCAGGAACCGGGGCCGCCGATCGCCGAACCCGAGTCCGACGAGCGCGACCGGATCCCGATCGCGGACGTTCCCGGCCCGCTGCACCGGGACGAACCGTTGCCCGCCTCGGAACTCCGAGCGTCCTTCCGGGGCGAGGACGATCCGAACGACCCGAACCGGGCGTTCGCGCCCCTGGTCGTCGAGTACTTTTCACCCGAGCGGAGAGAGGAGCACCGGGTCTTCGTGCGGGACGGCGAACTCTATTGGGCACAGGACGGATCCCCGGTGGACACGTCTTCCGCCACGGGGCCGTTCGGCAAGTCGATCTTCGCGATGGACCCGCAGGGGAACCTGTACGTGTCGCTGACATGGATCTCGGGCCGGTTGCACCATTCCAGCTTCCTCGCCGGACAACCCGTCGCCGTGGCGGGCCATATCGAGGTGGTGAACGGGAGGCTGACCAAGCTGACCCGCCAGAGCGGGCACTATCAGCCGGAGAAAGAGCAGTTGGTGACCGGGCTGGAAATCCTCGCCGAGCAAGGCGTGGATGTCTCCCAGGTGGACACCGGTCCCCAGTTCTGAACGGAAGGGAATCCAGGCAAGTGAAGTTCGCGTGGCGCGGATACGTCAACCAGCTCACCTACACGGCCGACCTGCGGCACCGGGCGGACGACGAGTTCGTCGAGCGGATCGCGGACGAGCTGATCCGGCAACGGTTCTTCACCCTCCCGGTGGCGGACTACCACCGGGCGGCCACGGCGGCCCTCGCGTCCGGGGAACGGATCGCCGGCGAACAGGCCGACGAGGACGCCACCCGCGATTTCCTCGCGCGGCTGGTGCGGGCCCTCGACGACCGCGGGCCGTGGCCCGAACCGCCCTACTCGACCAGCGGCACCAGTGAATGGGCCGCCTTGAGGGACGCACCCGTGGTCGCGCGCGTCCCGCTGACCGACCGGCAGATCGCAGTCGCGCTGAGCCGGGCCTTCGCCGAGGAACCGCCGGGCGTCGGCGACGTGCGCGTGCTGATCCTGCGACTGGGCACCGGGCAACAGGTCGCCTTGCGTGCTTCGCGTCCGTTCATCGAGCCCGGTGTCGACCTGCTGACTTACGACGATTCAGTGTCCACTGTGGCCGCGTTCGGCGAACTGACCGGTATCGACGTCGAGCCGGGGTAGCCCGCTCAGGAAGTACTGACCGGGAACCGCAGTTCGAAGATCGCGCCGCCCTCGTCCGCGTTGTAGACCGCCAGCGTGCCGCCGTGCGACTGCGCGACCCACCGCACGATGGACAGCCCGAGCCCGGAAGACCCGCCGGTGCTGGCGAACCGGTCGAAGGCCTCGCCCGCCCTCGTGGTGTCGATACCGGGGCCGTGGTCCGCGACGGTCACGGTGCCGCCGGCGACGGTCAGGTGCACGAACGCCTTCGCGCCCGGCTGGCGGCCGTAGCGCATGGCGTTGTCGAGGAGGTTGCCGATCGCCCGTTGCAGCAGCGTGGGGTCGGCGTCGATCTTCGTGGGAGCGGCGGTGACGGTGACTTCGGCGCCTTCGGTCGCGGTGTCCTCGACCACGCCCACCACCAGCTGGTCGAGCCAGATCGGCTGGATGTTCAGTTGTTCCACGCCCGCGGCGAGCCGTGCGCGGACGAGCAGGTCGTCGATGATCCCGCCCATTCTCGCCGCGAGGCGGACGGTCCGCGGCAGGAGTTCCGCCGACTGGGCGGGGTTGGCCATCGCGGTTTCGGCGAGCGCGCGCAGGGCCGCGACAGGGGTGCGGAGGTCGTGCGCGGTCTCGGCGAGCAGGACTTCCTGTTGCTGCAGGGCCGCGGCCGCGGGCCGGATCGAGCGGCCGGACAGCAGGTGGCCCGCGAAGCCCAGTACCGCGACCAGCAGCACGGTGCCGCCGATCACCAGCAGCGTGAACCGGGTGTGCGCGTCGTCTTCGGTCGCGGTGGGCAGCACCGCGACGACGGCCGCGAACGTCTTGCCATCGCTGTCGCGCAACGGTTCCGCGCGGACCTTGACCATCGCGCCGTCGGTTCCCTTTTGGTGGCCCTGCACCAGCTTGCCGCCTCGCACCGCTTCGGTGGCGAGGCCGTTCAGCAACTGTTCGCTCATCGGGACACAGATCGCCCGCGAGAGATGTGCTGGGAAAGCGGGTGCGCTCCCGGGCAGGATCGCGAACTGCGGGCAGCGGTCGTTCAGCACGTCGGTGTTGACCAAGCCGAGGTCGATGGTGCCGTCGAAGGCGACCAGCCTGCTGACCGACGCCGTGACCTTGCTCAGCGCGGCGTCGATCCGATCTTCGCCCTGTTCGCCGTCCTCGCTGATGAGCAGCCACGCGAACACGACCAGCCCGAGGGTGTTCATCACGGTGAACAACGCGGTCAGCGTCCAGCGCAGTTTGCGCAGCCGATCGGCCGAGGAGTGGGTGTTCATCGGGTGCCCAGCCGGTAGCCGAGCCCGCGGACGGCGTGGATCAGTTCGGGTTCCTTCAACTTGCGGCGCAACCGCTTCACCACCACGTCGACCACATTGGACATCGGATCGGCCTGCGCGTCCCAGCAGTGCTCGATCAGATCCGCCCGCTGCACCGGCAGCCCGGCCCTGGTCAGCAGGTATTCGAGCACCGCGTACTCCTTGTTGGTCAAGGTCAGCAGCACACCCGCCCGGCGCACTTCGCGCCGCGCGCAGTCCATCACCAGGTCCTCGTGGTGCAGCACCGAGGGCCGGTCGAACGCGGACCGGCGGCACAGGTTCGCCACCCGCTCGGTCAGTTCGGCCATCACGAACGGTTTCACGAGGTAGTCGTCGCCGCCGTGTTCGAAGCCGGCCACCCGGTCGGCGAGCCCGTCGCGGGCGGTGAGGAACAGCACCGGCGCCCGCCAGCCCAGCTGCCGTCGCATGTGGACGTAGGAGATGGCGTCGCCGTCCGGCAGCATCCGGTCGAACACCACGCAGTCGTGGTGCGTACCGCGCAGCAACCTGTCAGCGGTCGCGATGTCTCCCGCCTCGTCGACGGCGAAACCCGCCGAGCGCAGCTGTGTGACCAGCGCGAGGCGCAGATTCCCGTCGTCTTCGACGACCATCACCCGTGTCATCAAAACCTCATGTTCGGACAGCGAAAGTAGACGCATGCAGTTCCGCGGTGCCCCTGAACGCTAACGCGTCGGGTGGCCATCGCCGCCCGTAAGGCGGGGAACTGGCATGAACAGGACGTCGTTCGGCACCGCGCCGGGGGAAGAGGGAGGTACCTGCGATGACCGTGCAGACCGGCCAGCTCAGCCTGGTCACGGGAGTGGGCCCGGGCAGCGACCGGGCGGGGCTCGGCGAACTGCTCGCGGAAGCGACCGGCGAGGTGCTCGTCATGAGCACGGGAACGGACACCGCGTTCCAGCGGATCGCGCTCGCGAACGTGCGCCCCGGCGTACGCCACAAGGTGCTCTTCCCTGACTCCGCGCGGATGTCCGGCGCGCTCAACCGGATTTCGCGGGCCGGGGCCGAGGTACGGACCGACGCCGAGGTCCCGATGGACGCACTGGTGATCGACCGGACCTCGGTCGTCCTCCCCGCGGACGGCAGGCAGGCGGGCTCCGCGGTGTTCCGGCTGCCCGGCGTGGTCACCGCGACGGTCGGGCTGTTCGAGCGGATCTGGCAGGCCGCCGCCCCGCTCGTCCCGCTGGACCTCCCGGAGCCCGAGAACGCTTCTATCCTGAGCTGCCGCGAGCAGGAGCTGCTGACGCTGCTCTTCTCCGGCACGACCGACGAATCCGCCGCCGCGCGGCTCGGCGTCTCGGTGCGCACGGTGCGCCGGATGGTCGCCGACATCATGAACCGGCTCGGCGCGCGCAGCCGGTTCCAGGCCGGCGCCAAGGCCGTCGACCGCGGCTGGCTGATGGCGAAGGCGGGCTGATGACCACCTCGACCCCCGGTCGTGTCCTGCTGGTGGCGCGACGGCCCGGCGCGTATCCGACCATCGGCGACGCCTTGGCGGAGGCTTCCGACAACGCCGTCATCACCATCGAAGGCGGCGAATACGCGGAAACCGCCGAACTGACCGGCCTGCGGGTGACCCTGGCCGCGGCCGACGGCGCCACCGTCGTCGTCGACGGCCGGGGAGCCGACAGGCCCGTTTTCCGCACCACCGGCGGAGCGCTCGTCCTCGAAGGGATCGAGATCCTGGCGGGGGACGCTTCCGCGATCCAGTCCGACGACACGGAACTGACCGTCCGGCGCTGCGTCGTCTCCGGCGGGCGCGGCCCGGCGATCGCGATCCGCGGCCTGACGGCGTTCACCGTGACCGGCTCCGTGATTTCGGCGGCGGAGCAGGGGATCCTCGTCGACGGTTCGCCCGGCAGGATCGAGAACACCACGGTCGAAGACGTGACGGGGGACGGGATCACCCTCGGCCAGGGAGCCGATCCGGTCGTGATCGGCTGCACGGTGACCGGTTGCGGGCTGCGCGGCGTCTACGTCTACCAGTACGCCCGGCCGAGCATCGAGAACTGCGTGATCTCGCGCACCGGTCACGAGGGGATCGCCGTGGCGCATCACGGGGTGCCGGTGATCGAGCGCTGCACGGTCACCGACACCCGCGGTCCGGGGATCGCGTTCGCGGCCGGCTGCGGCGGCGAGATCTCCGCTTGCCGGGTCAACAACACCGCGGAACCCGGGATCGCGATCGCCGAAGGAGCGACGCCGAAGGTCAGCGAAGCCGCGGATCCCGGCACCGTCGGCGACAGCGCCTTGGACGAGATGCTCGCCGAACTCGACGCGATGATCGGCCTTCCCGAGGTCAAGGAAGAGGTCCGCGCGCTGGTCGACGAGTTGCAGGTCAACGAATGGCGCCGCCGGGCCGGGCTGCCTGTCGGCGCCGCCGGGCACCACCTGATCTTCGCGGGCGCGCCGGGGACCGGGAAGACGACGGTCGCGCGGATCTACGGAAAACTGCTGAAGGCGCTGGGAGTCCTGCCGATCGGCGAGTTCCGCGAGGTGTCCCGCCGCGATCTCGTCGGGCAGTACATCGGGCACACCGCGGAGAAGACCGCGACCGTGTTCGAGGAGGCCAAAGGCGGCGTCCTGTTCATCGACGAGGCGTACACGCTCACCCGGCTCGCCGGTTCCGGCGGCGACTTCGGCCAGGAGGCGATCGACACCCTGGTCCCGTTGATGGAGGACCATCGCGACGAGGTGGCGGTGATCGTGGCCGGGTACACCGACGAGATGGTCGACTTCCTCGCCGCCAACCCCGGTCTCGCGTCCCGTTTCGGCAAGACGATCGAGTTCGAGAACTACAATCCCGCCGAACTGCTCGCCATCTTCGGGCGGATGGCGGCCGCCGGGGACTACGAACTCGATCCCGGTACCGCCCCGGTGCTCACCGACCACTTCCGGCGCGTTTCCGGGGACGTCAACTTCGGCAACGCGCGGGACGCGCGGCTGCTGTTCGAGAAGGCACGCACGGCTCAGTCCCAGCGCTTGCGGCTGATGGGCCGGATGCCCGCGCTCGAAGAACTGCGCGGGTTGCACGTGGCCGACGTGGAGGCGGCCATCGCGCGATAACGTTCCAGTGTGCGGGTGCTGGTGACCGAAGACGACGAAAACTTGCGGGTGGCGCTGGAATTCGCCCTGCGCGGCGACGGTTTCGCGGTGGACACCGCCGCCGACCTGCCCGGCGCCGACGAGGCGCTGATGGTGAACGCCTACGACTGCGCGGTGTTCGACCGGATGCTGCCCTCGGGCGACGCGTTGCTGTACGTGCGGAACCGGCGCGGCGCGGGATGGCCGCTGCCGGTGCTGTTCCTGACCGCGCGCGACAGCGTCGCCGACCGGATCGACGGGCTGCGCGTCGGCGGCGGCGACTACCTGGTCAAGCCGTTCGCGATGCCGGAACTGATCGCCAGGGTGCGCAGCCTGTGCCGCCGCGACATGGCCGGGCAGGCGGTGATCCTGCGGTGCGCCGACGTCGAACTCGACACCGGCAGGCACCAGATCTCGCGGGCGGGCGTGCTGCTCACCGTGACCCGCAAGGAATACCTCGTGATGGAGCGGCTGATGGCCGCGACCGGTCGGCCGGTCTCGCGGCGGGAGCTGATCCGGTACGCGTGGGACGAGATGGCGGACCCGGCGTCCAACGTGCTCGACGTCGTCATCGCCCGCCTGCGACGGAAGCTGAAGGATCCGCCGCTGATCCACACCGTGCGGGGGTCGGGCTACCGCATGGCGCCCCTTTAGCCGGATGGGCTTGGTACCCCACGGGTCACGTGAGTCACAGCGGCTGCGGTTTTGGCGGACCTTGGGTAGCTGAAGCGGCGGTACGGCACGACCACCCACGCCACCGCCGGGTTGCTCAGGCTCGGCATCGACGCCCAGGCGCTGGAGCCCGCCGCGCTGGTCGCCCACCTGGCCGAGACCGTGCGCGCGATGGCCGGCCTCTATCCGGGCGGCTGAAGCCGCCCCGGATGTGCCATGCTCGACAGCGCACGAAGCGGCGAAACCGAGAGGTGACGAGGGTGTCCATCTGGGCAGGCGTGATCAATTTCGTCCGGGCGCGGTACGAGGTGCTCGAAGAGCGGGACGGCTGGCTCCGGTTCCGGGTCGACACCGGGGAGGGCCGCGGCCAGCAGGTGTCGTTGCACCACTTGCCCGACCACGACGGCGCGGAGTGGGTGGAGATCTCGTCCCCGGTCGGCTGGGCCGACAAGATCGATCTGCGCCGCCTGCTCGAACTGGCGGGCGGCGACTCTGTCGGCGGCGCGGCGGTGGTGGACGGTGTCGCTCTGCTCAAGCACACGATCCCGCTGGTCGATCTGAACCTGCGGAACGAGTTCGAACATCCGCTGAAGTCCCTCGTCACGCGTGCCGACACACTCGAACACGAGCTGACCGAGGCCGACGAGTTCTGATCCGGCGGGTCCTTTCAGGACGGTCCGGAAACGGTGAAGGCCCCCTGCGCCGCAGGGGGCCTTCACTCGTCTTGAGGCTCGCGTCCAGAACTTCAGAGGCGCTCCTGCAGCGCGTCCGCGGCGGCGAGCAGGTCCGCGGCCCAGCGCGCCCCCGGCTTACGCCCTATCCGTTCGATGGGCCCGGAAACCGACACCGCGGCGACGACGGTGCCCGTCGAATCCCGGACCGGCGCAGAGACACTCGCCACACCGGGTTCCCGTTCCGCCACGCTCTGGGCCCAGCCGCGACGGCGGACCTCGAGCAGGGTGCGCTCCCCGTACACGGCTTCGGAAAGGATCGTCCGCTGCGTGTGCGGATCCGACCACGCGGCGAGCACCTTCGCGCCGGATCCCGCCGTCATCGGCAGTCGCGAGCCGATCGGCACCGTGTCACGGAGACCGCTGGGCGGCTCCGCGGTCGAAACGCAGACGCGCTGGACGCCGTCGCGACGGTAGAGCTGAACGCTTTCCCCGGTGATGTCGCGTAATTTCGGCAGCACCGAACCGGCCGCGTCGAGCAGCGGATCGGTCGAACCGCCCGCCAGTTCCGCGAGCGCTGTCCCCGGCCGCCAGCGCCCGTCGGGGCCGCGGCGCAACAGGCGATGCACCTCGAGCCCGACCGCGAGCCGATGCGCCGTCGCGCGCGGCAAACCGGTCCGCGTGCACAGTTCCGCCAGGCCACAAGGATCTTCGGCCACGGCCTGAAGCACGGCCACGGCCTTGTCGAGTACTCCGATACCGCTATGCTGTCCCACAAGCCGATACTATCTTCCCGAAGTTTGAGATGTCCAGATGGTGGGAAGTACCGATTTCACCGCATGTGAGGAGCCGGAAATGCCCCGGACACTGGCCGAGAAAGTGTGGGAGTCGCACCTGGTGCGGCGCGGCGAGGGGGCCGAGCCGGACCTGCTCTACATCGACCTGCACCTGCTGCACGAGGTCACCAGCCCGCAGGCCTTCGACGGACTCCGCCTGGCGGGCCGGAAACTGCGCCGCCCCGACCTCACCATCGCGACCGAGGACCACAACGTCCCGACGATCGACATCGAACTGCCGATCGCGGATCCCGTGTCCCGTACCCAGGTCGACACCCTTCGCAACAACTGCAAGGAGTTCGGCGTCCGGCTGCACCCGATGGGCGACGCCGAGCAGGGCATCGTGCACGTCATCGGCCCGCAGCTGGGCCTGACGCAGCCCGGGATGACCGTGGTGTGCGGCGACAGTCACACCTCGACGCACGGCGCTTTCGGTGCCATGGCCTTCGGGATCGGCACCTCCGAGGTCGAACACGTGATGGCCACCCAGACCCTGCCACTCCGTCCATTCAAGACGATGGCGATCACGATCGAGGGCACAGTCGGTGCGTCCGTGACGGCCAAGGACATCATCCTCGCGGTGATCGCGAAGATCGGCACCGGCGGCGGGCAGGGCTACGTCCTCGAGTACCGCGGCGAAGCCATCGAAAACCTGTCGATGGAAGCCCGGATGACGGTCTGCAACATGTCCATCGAAGCCGGTGCGCGCGCCGGGCTCATCGCCCCGGACGAGACGACGTTCGAGTACCTGAAGGGCCGTGCGCACGCGCCGCAGGGCGCCGACTGGGACGCCGCCGTCGAGAACTGGCGCGAACTCCGCACCGACGACGACGCCGTCTTCGACGCCGAGGTGCGCCTGAACGCCGACGAGCTCACGCCTTTCGTGACCTGGGGCACGAACCCGGGCCAGGGGCTCCCGCTGGGCGCCGAGGTGCCCGACCCCGAGCGCATCGGCGACGAGAACGAGCGCATCGCCGCTGAAAAGGCCCTGTCCTATATGGACCTGAAGCCGGGCACGCCGCTGCGGGAGATCGCGGTGGACACCGTCTTCCTCGGCTCTTGCACGAATGGCCGTATCGAGGATCTGAGGGCCGCCGCGGACGTCCTGCGCGGGCACAAGGTCGCCGGGTCGGTCCGGATGCTCGTCGTCCCCGGTTCGATGCGGGTCCGCCAGGCGGCCGAAGCCGAAGGGCTGGACCAGGTCTTCACCGAAGCGGGCGCGGAATGGCGTCAGGCGGGCTGCTCGATGTGCCTCGGCATGAACCCGGACCAGCTCAAGCCGGGCGAGCGCAGCGCCTCGACCTCGAACCGCAACTTCGAAGGCAGGCAGGGCAAGGGCGGCCGGACGCACCTGGTCTCGCCCCTCGTGGCGGCCGCGACGGCCGTGCGGGGAACCCTGTCGAGCCCCGAAGACCTGCAGCCCGCCACCGCCCGCTGACAGCGCTGACCGCGCTGACATCGCTGACATCCGCGAAGGAGTTCCCACCATGGACGCGTTCACCCACCACACCGGCGTCGGGGTCCCGCTGCGCAGGTCCAACGTGGACACTGACCAGATCATCCCGGCGGTCTACCTCAAGCGCGTGAGCCGCACCGGCTTCGAGGACGGGCTCTTCGCCGCCTGGCGCTCCGACGAGTCGTTCATCCTCAACCAAGAGCCCTTCGGCAGCGGGTCGGTCCTGGTCGCGGGCCCGGACTTCGGCACCGGTTCCTCCCGCGAGCACGCGGTCTGGGCCCTGATGGACTACGGCTTCCGTGCCGTGATCTCCTCCCGGTTCGCGGACATCTTCCGCGGCAACTCGGGCAAGCAGGGCCTCGTGGCCGCCGAAGTCGCCCAGGCGGACGTCGAACTGCTGTGGAAGCTGCTCGAAAACGAGCCTGGGACGGAGGTCACGGTGGACCTCGAGTCGAAGACGGTACGAGCCAAGGACTTCACCGCGCCCTTCCAGATCGACGACTACACCCGCTGGCGGATCCTCGAAGGGCTCGACGACATCGCCCTGACACTCCGCCACGCGGAGGAGATCGACACTTTCGAGATTCAGCGCCCCTCCTGGAAGCCGGTGACCCTCCCGGCGGCCACCTCCTAGGCCTGGTCAAAGGGGGCGGATTCCCTTGCTGAGCAGGGAATCCGCACCCCGGCCGAGGGTCCTTCGCAGAGCCCCGAAACCGCACCGAACGGCACCTCGAGAGGCCCCGGAGGGGTCCCTCAAGAGGCGGAACAGCCCCCGAGGCAAGGGAAATTTCCGCGCGTCGTTTGGAATTTGTGCTGCATTGGTAATACCGTGTGCGCTAAGTCGGCCGACGGGGCCGTGTACAACAAGTTCTTCTTGGAGGACTGGAATGGCCAACAAGGCCCAGCTGATCGAGGCGCTGTCGGAGCGCCTGGGCGACAAGAAGGTCGCGTCGGAGGCCGTCGATGGCCTTGTCGACATCATCATCCGGACGGTCAACAAGGGCGAGAAGGTGAACATCACCGGCTTCGGTGTGTTCGAGAAGCGCGCCCGCGCCGCCCGTACCGCGCGGAACCCGCGCACCGGTGAGACCGTTCGCGTCAAGAAGACCAACGTGCCCGCCTTCCGCGCCGGCACGACCTTCAAGGACGTCATCAGCGGTTCGAAGAAGCTGCCGAAGGCCACCGCTGTGAAGCGCGCGACCGCCGGCACCGCCACCACCACTCGGGCCGCCGCCACCCGCGCGACGACGACCCGGACGGCCGCCAGCCGCCCGGCCGCGACGCGTACCACCACCACGCGGACGCGCGCCGCCGCTGCCACCAAGGTCGCCGCGAAGCCGGCCGCCAAGGCGACAGCGACCAAGGCACCGGCCAAGACGACCGCCGCCAAGGCGGCGCCGAAGACCGCGGCCAAGGCCACGACTCGCGCCACCACGGCCAAGAAGGCGACCGCCACCAAGGCCGCCGCGAAGCCGGCCGCCAAGGCGACTGCCGCCAAGGCTCCCGCCAAGAAGGCTCCGGCCAAGCGGACTTCGGCGGCTGCGAAGAAGAAGTAAGCTCTCTCCACGAGTGAGCCAACGGCAGGGCCCCGCGCACGGCGCGGGGCCCTGCCGCATTTTTCGGCCCGGAACCCGTCGGAGACGGACCGATCACCGCGAAATGCGCCTGTCAGTGCGTTGCGGCCGTCTCCTTTCCTCGCAACGCCCTTGAGCGGGGGCGCCGGGGAAAAAGGGTCCTGGAACGGATCCACGGCGTTCTGTGGACGAATGTGGCGTGCCTATGGCGATTGCTTCGGGACGGTCACTCCGATGGCGCATCGTCCCGTTCCGCCGGACCGCCCGCCCGAACTGCCCTCCTGACCGCACTCCCGCTTGTACTCCACAGTGGAGAGACGATCGGTGTCGCCGCTGGACAGCGCGCCGCGGCTCCCCGCGCCTGACGCGGTGTCGGAACTCACGTCGCGGCGGATCCACCTACTCACAGGCACTTCAGACTCGGCGACTTTCGCTTCCCCAGCACACGGCCGGAGTAGCGGTAGGTCACCCACGTGGGGGAGTCGCACCGGGAAAGTGGTGCGGGAGTGAGTGTCCCGGCCGGGACACGTGAGTGGTGCGAACGGTTCTCGAGGGGCAGGGCAAAGTTGTCATGTTCGTGACCACGCCGCGATGCCCCCGATGTGGCATTGGAGACGCTCAACGTCCCCAATGCCACATCGGGGGCATCTCTTCGTGAGGGTTGGCCGACCGGTGCGAACGCCGGGCGCCGCTCGCCCTGCCGGATGACAGGTCCGTGAAGGCCTCAGCGTCGACCGACATCGCCGCCGGGCACAACGCCTCCCGCCCACCGGACCATCCCTTCGCGCTCGGGCCATCCCCGCGAGAGGTGAGGGGTAGGACAGTCGTGCTTCCCGGGGCGCCGGTGTGGGGGGGGGGGGGGGGGGGGGGCGGCGGGACCCCCGCCATCGACGACCACACAAACCACCCACCCCACCACGCGCCGGCGCCGCCCCCCACGAGCCCCCAACCC
>NZ_JBVJLY010000015.1:142683-197752 GCF_055584485.1 Amycolatopsis sp. NPDC102522
GGTGGGTTTTATCATTTTGTGAGCCCCGGGGCCCGGTGTTCCTAAAACCAATTTTGCCAAACCAATAACCCCGCTATTGGGTCTACCCCGACACCCGAAACCGAGTTGCGTCGCCCTTAACGCATGAAGGCCCCCATCCCGAAGGAAGGGGGCCTTCACGCGAATCAAGCGTCAGCGATGCGCCGGAGCGGGCGTGGGCAAAGGCGACGCGAAGTAGTCCGCGGCCACCAGCACCGGCCCGTCCTCTTCGGTCGGAGCCCGGAAGGACAGCACCCAGAACGAGCCCTTCTTCGACGGCACCACACCGCCGCGCGCGGCGGGCAGGTCGACGCCGTCGCGGTCGGCCAGCGCGCTGACCACGTCCGGGATCACGCCGCCCTGGCTGGAGACCACCGGCGTCCCGCCGTCACCGGCGATGGCCAGCAGCCGCGCGACACCGAGCACCGGGTCCGGCCAATAGCCCTCTTCCGACAGCAGCGGCTCGTGCCGGACCTCGGACCCGAGATCCTCGGCGAGCCCGTTCACCGTCTGGACGCAACGAAGCCGCGGCGCCGAGAGCACCCTGTCCGGCGCGTAGTGCCGCAGCAGCGAACGCAGCGCTTCGGCCTGACGCTGACCCGCGTCCGAAAGCGGCCGCAGGTCGTCGTCGCCGTTCCACTCGTCACGCTTACCCGCTTTGGCGTGCCGCACCAGGATCACCGTGGTGAGCGCGGGCGGCAGCGCGGAGAACTCGCGCAGCACCCGGACGTCCCCGGGCCGCGTCAGCAGTTTCTCCGCCACCTCCGCGTCGAGCCAGCGCAGTTCGTCGACTTCCTCGTTCGGCGCGAAAGCGCCGGAAGCCGCGTGCGCGGAGAAGTAGTCGACGGTCTTCGGCGCTCCCGCCACGGTGTATTCGGTCCGCACCAGATACCGGCCGAGCACCGCTTCGAATCCGGTCTCCTCCGCGATCTCGCGGACCGCGGCCTCCGCGATGGTCTCGCCCGGATCCAGCTTTCCCTTCGGCAGCGACCAATCGTCGTAGCGTGGCCGGTGGACCAGCGCGACCTCGATCCGGTCCCCGGCACGGCGCCAGAGGACGGCGCCCGCCGCCCGCACGACCCCGCTCATCCGGCGGCTCCGTGCCGCTTCGCGAGCTCGACCTGGTGATCGCGGACGTCGTCCCCGGACGCGGGGAACGGGGTCCACTCGCCGGTGGCGGCCAGCACCCAGCAGCGGGTGGCCGGGTGCAGCGCGGATTCGAAGATGTAGTCCAGCTGCGCCGTCAGTTTCGGATCCTTGACCCGCACCAGCGCCTCGATCCGGCGATCCAGGTTGCGGTGCATCATGTCCGCGCTGCCGATCCAGTGCGTGCCGCCCGCGCGGAAGTTGAAGATGCGCGAGTGCTCCAGGAACCGCCCGAGGATCGAGCGCACGTGGATGTTCTCGCTCAGCCCTTCCACACCCGGCTTCAGCGCGCAGATCCCGCGCACCACGATGTCGACGGGCACTCCGGCCTGCGAAGCGTGGTACAGCGCGTCGATGATCTGCTCGTCGACGAGCGAGTTGCACTTGAGCCGGATCCCGGCGGTCTGGCCGGCGCGGGCGAGTTCGATCTCCTCGCCGATCGCGCGCACGATGCCGCGGCGGATCCCGTGCGGCGACGTGAGGATGTTGCGGTAGGTGTCCTGGCGGGAGTACCCGGTGAGCACGTTGAACAGGTCCGTCAGGTCCGCGCCGATCGTCGGGTCGGCGGTCAGGATGCCGAGGTCCTCGTACAGCCGCGCGGTCTTCGGGTTGTAGTTGCCGGTGCCGATGTGGCAGTAGCGGCGGATGGTCGAACCCTCCTGGCGCACCACCATCGACACCTTGCAGTGCGTCTTCAGCCCGACGAGCCCGTACACCACGTGCACGCCGGCGCGTTCCAGCGTCCGGGCCCAGGTGATGTTGGCCTGCTCGTCGAACCGTGCCTTGATCTCGACCAGCGCGACGACCTGCTTGCCCGCCTCGGCGGCGTCGATCAGCGCGTCGACGATCGGGGAGTCGCCGGAGGTGCGGTACAGCGTCTGCTTGATCGCCAGCACCTTCTCGTCCGCGGCGGCCTGTTCGATGAACCGCTGGACGCTGGTGGAGAACGAGTCGTACGGGTGGTGCACGAGGACGTCGCCCTCGCGCAGCGTCGCGAACACCGACTTCGGCGTCTCGCGCTCACCGAACGCCGGATGCGTCGCCGGGACGAAAGGGCGGTCCTTGAGTTCCTTCCGGTCGACACCGGACAACTGGTGCAGGCAGGTCAGATCCAGCAGACCGGGGACCTCGACGACGTCGCGCGGGTCGACCTCCAGCTCGCGCAGCAGCAGTTCGAGCATGTGCTCGCTCATGTCCTGCGCCACTTCGAGCCGCACCGGTGGGCCGAACCGGCGCTGGGCCAGTTCGCGTTCCAGCGCCTGGAGAAGGTCCTCGTCCCGGTCTTCCTCGACCTCGAAGTCCGCGTTGCGGGTGACCCGGAAGGCGTGGTGTTCGGTGACCTCCATCCCGGTGAACAGCTCGCCGAGATGGGCGGCGATCAGTTCCTCCAGCGGAAGGAAGGTGGCTGTGCGGACCTCCCTCGGCTGCTGCTCGATGCGCATCAGGCGCGGCACGTTGCTCGGGACCTTGACGCGCGCGAACCGCTCGGTGCCCGCCTCCGGGTCCCGGACGGTGATCGCGAGGTTGAGCGAAAGTCCGGAGATGTAGGGGAACGGGTGCGCGGGATCCACGGCCAGCGGTGTGAGCACCGGGAAGATCTGCTCGCTGAAGTAGTTGGACAGCCGGAGCTGGTCGGCGCCGGTCAGGTCGTTCCAGCCGACGATGTGGATGTCTTCGTCGGCCAGCTGCGGCCGCAGGTGCAGCTCGAAGGCGTTCGTGTGCCGCTCGACCAGGTCCTGGTTGCGCTTGGCGATGTAGGCCAGTTGCTCGCGCGGGGTGAGCCCGTCCGCGCTGCGGACCGGGAGACCGGTCTCGTCGCGGCGCTTCAGCCCGGCGACCCGAACCATGTAGAACTCGTCCAAATTGGACGCGAAGATGGCCAGGAACTTGGCGCGTTCGAGCAGCGGCTGCGACTCGTCCTCGGCCAGCGCGAGCACGCGCGCGTTGAAGTCCTGCCATGACAGCTCACGGTTGAAGTACCGGTCGTCGGGCAGCGTTTCGACGGCGGTGGGTGCCGACGTCACCGCGGGAGGCGCGCCCGGCAGCGAGCGGAACTCCTGGGCGGGACGGCTCGCCGAGCCGCCGCGGGTCGCCCGGATGGCCGCGCGCGGGGCCGAGCTGTTCGTCTTTCTCACCCGGGACGGTTTCGCCGTGCCGTTGTCCGGTTCCGGTTTCGCGGCGGAGGTCTTCCGCTTCCTTGCCGAGTTCGAGGTGCCGCCGTCGTTTGTGCTCACGGGCTTCATTGTTCACCACTCGGCGCGATTATGTGCGCCGCGCGCGGGTCCGCGGGGTGAACTCTCGTCACATCACCACGCAGGGTGTTCCCAACAGCGTTGAAGTGCGCTTTCCGACACCGAGGGTGCGGACGTGAGCGAGATCATCCGAGGTGTCCACGTCCGCGCGGAGTGATTCCGCGGCGATGGTGAGCGGGGTCGCACCGGACGCGGTGTGCGCCCGCGCGGAACCCTCGCCGAACCGGGGTGCCAGCGCGCGGCCCGCCCCCGCGAGCAACAGCGTCGTGCCCGTTCCCTGCCGGTCCGCGGCGAACGCGCGGCGTCCGGCGGCCTCGGCGAGGGCGGCGGTGAGGTCTTCGGTCCGCAGCGCGGGCAGGTCGGCCTGCAGGGCCCCGACGAGACCGGACGGCGTGTCCCGGCGTAGCAGCTCTTCGCCGTACCGCAGGGCCGCGTTCAATCCGCCCCCCGACGGCTCGGTGACGATCTCGACGCCCAGCTCGGTGAGCTCCGCCACCGACGCCGGGTCGGCGGCGACCACCAGCACCCGGCGGACCCCGTCCGCCGAGGTCGCCGCGGACAGCGTGTCGTAGGCCAGCGCCAGCACCAGTTCGGCGTGCCGCTCGGGCACGACCGCGCCGCGAAGCCGCGACTTGCCCTGCGCCGGGCGTTTCATCGGCACGATCAGGTCGGTACCCACACTGTCCACATCTGCATTCTTACCCGACCCTCCCTGGACCGCGCTCGCGTGCGCGCGGCAGGATCAGTGGCCTGGGACGACACGTGTGACTTCGAGGAGGACGAATTGGCCCGGCGTGAGAAGGGCGGCATCTGGGTGGGCATCGCCGCCGCACTGTTCTACCCGGCGACGGCCATCGGCAAGCGGGTCTACCGCAACGCCGGCCGGATCCCCCGCGAAGGCGGCGCGCTGCTCCTGCTCAACCACGTGTCCCACATGGACCCGGTGGTGGACGCGGTGTTCGTGCACCGTCAGAAGCGGGTGCCGCGTTTCCTCGGCAAGGAGAGCCTGACCAGGACGCCGCTGTTCGGCAAGATCTTCGTCGGGGCGGGGCAGATCCCGGTTTCGCGGGGTTCGAAAGCCGCGGGAGACAGCCTCAAGGCCGCTCACCAGGCGCTGGCGGACGGCAAGATCGTGGTGATCTACCCCGAGGGAACGATCACCAAGGACCCGGACGGCTGGCCGAAGAAGCCGTTCACCGGCGCCGCGCGGCTCGCGCTGGAGACCGACGTGCCGGTGATCCCGGTCGCCCGCTGGGGCACGAACCACATCTTCAACGGCTACACGAAGAAGTTCACGCCGTTCCCGCGCAAGAAGATCACGCATCTGGTCGGTGAGCCGATGGACCTCTCGGCCTACAAGGACGGGTCCACGCGCAGCGCGTCCAAGCTGCGCGAGGTCACCGAACTGATGATGACCGACATCACCGCCCTGCTCGCGGACATCCGCGAGGAGGAACCGCCCGCGAAGAAGCCGGGGGAAGACGCCTGATGGCCGAGGTCCAGCGGGTGACCGTGCTCGGCGCCGGATCGTGGGGGACGGCGTTCGCCAAGGTGCTCGGCGACGCCGGACGTGACGTGACCATCTGGGCCCGTCGGCCCGAGGTCGCGGCCGAAATCCGGGATCGGCATCTCAATTCGTCCTATTTACCCGATATCGAACTGCCGGAGCGGATCACCGCGACGGCGGATCCGGCCGAGGCTCTCGACGGCGCGCAGGCCGTGGTCCTCGCGGTGCCGAGCCAGACGTTGCGGACCAATCTTTCGGAGTGGTCCGGTCTGTTGCCGTCCGACGCGATCCTGGTGAGCCTCGCGAAGGGCGTCGAACTGGGCACGCTCAAGCGGATGAGCGAGGTCATCGCCGAGATCGCCCGGGTCGACGACGGGCAGATCGTGGTCGTGTCCGGGCCGAACCTGGCGAAGGAGATCGCGCTGGGGCAGCCGGCGGCGGCGGTGCTCGCCTGCACCGACCACGACAACGCCAAGGCGATCCAGCAGGCGAGCTTCAACCAGTACTTCCGGCCGTACACCAACACCGACGTCGTCGGCTGCGAGCTGGGCGGGGCGTGCAAGAACGTCATCGCGCTCAGCTGCGGCATGGCGGCGGGGCTGGGGCTGGGCGCCAACACCGCGGCCACGCTGATCACCCGCGGGCTGGCCGAGATGGCCAGGCTCGGCGCGAAACTCGGGGCCGACCCGCTGACCTTCGCCGGGCTGGCGGGCGTCGGCGATCTGGTGGCGACGTGCTCGTCGCCGTTGTCGCGCAACCGGACCTTCGGCGAGCGGCTCGGCCGGGGCGAGACGCTGGAGCAGGCGCTGGCGGCCACCGGCGGTCAGGTCGCCGAGGGCGTCAAGTCGTGCACGTCGATCCGGGAGCTTTCGCTGAGCCTCGGCGTCGACATGCCGATCACCGACGCGATGCACCGCGTCTGTTACGAAGGGGTCGACCCACGGCGTGCCGGAGCCGAGCTGCTCGGACGGTCGCAGAAACACGAGTGGTCCTAGAGGAAGACCGCAGGATCGCGACAGACGGCGTCCGATTCGTGCTGCGAGCATGGATCGCGGGTGCAGAACTCACGGTCCACGGTGTGAGATCGGTTGACCGCCGGGCTCCGCACTGGTTCGCTGAGGGCATGTTCGCACGTGGGATGACTGTGTCGCGGGGCCTCTCGGGTCTTGGTGCGGTCGCGTGCGCGTGTCTCTGTTGTCGGTGAACCCCGCCCCGGCCCAGATCGACACCTTCTTTCCTTTGCGAGGACTCCTTCATGTTCGCCGTCCCGGACAACACGCTCGTCATTCCCGAAAACCCCGCCCTGCGCCACCCGGTGCGCGTCGCGCTCGAATTCGCCGCGGATCGTGACCGCTGGCGGCACCTGCTGCGCTACGACCCCGAGGAGCGTTTCTCCGCCCTCGTCGAGGCCGACGAACTGCAGGAGATCTGGCTGATGAGCTGGCTGCCCGGCCAGTACACCGACCTGCACGACCACGAATTCGCCGCGGGCGCGTTCACCGTGGTCGGCGGAAAGCTGAGCGAGACCGTCGCCCGGCGCGCGTCCGACGGCCGGGCGGTGACGGAGCTGCATTCGCTGTCGGAAGGCCAGTCGCGCGTCTTCGGTCCGGGCTACATCCACGAAGTGCGCAACGACGGGCCGGACCCCGCCGTGAGCGTGCACGTCTACCGGCACCAGCCGCGCACCATGCGCCCGTACCACCTGGACCCCATCACGGGCCCGATCCGGGACTGACCCCTCCCTTCCCGCGTTTCGTCCTCTGAATGCGGTCCTTGGAGCGGCTTTCGCGATCCTCGGCCGTGTCGCGAAAGCCACTTTCGGGACATCAGACGTCGCGAAAGTGGCTTTCGCGACGCGCCTCACTCACGGACTGGGGCTGAAGCGCGCGTCGGTTGAGATGGTCGTGAGTGGCGATTCGGTCTGGAGCCAAGGATGTCTTAGGTACCTACTGGATTCTGGCTGCGGTCGAGCGCTGGCTTGCGGATCGCCACATGCGCCCCACGCGCACCAGCAGTCACGAAGGCTGCGCGTGAAGGCCCCCTTCCCTCGGCTCAGCCGAAGAAACTCGACCTTCACGTACTGCAGGCGACCAAAGCGGCGGTGAGGCGTGGGTCGGGGTGGTCGTGAGTGGCGATTCGGGTTAGGGCGGACCGGTATTTGCCTACCTGCCGCCGACCTGCGCGAAGGTGACGATCCCGGCGGACGCCCAGATCGACGGTGAAGGATTTGGGAGGTTCAACGTCCCAAATCCTTCACCGTCGCGAAGTCACCCGGCCATGGACCTCAACCCCTGCGGCCGACAACCGAGCAGGGAAGGTTCCGGCCATTCAACGTCCGGAACCTTCCCCCGTCGCCCACACCGACATCCAGCACGAGCCCCACCAAGGACACCGAGACGCGATCCGGGCCCAGTGGGCAGGCAAATACGGGTCCGCCAGAACACGAATCGCCACTCACGACCACCTGGACCGACCGCCCCCTTCCCGCTTTTCGTCCTCTGAATGCGTTCCTTGCGCGTGCGACTACCGCATCCAGAGGACGAAACGCGGGGCTTCAGGCGAGGTCGCCGCGCAGCCGGAATTCGGCCTCGACGCGGTCTCGCGAGGCACCGGTGGCGAGCAGGGTGTGCAGCAGGAGCCGCGATTTGCGCGGGTCCAGCCAGCCCGCCATCGTCGCGCCCATCGCGATCAGGTCGGACTCGGAACCGCGGAAGCCGTAGGTACCGCGGAACGTCGGCCCCGCACCGGTCCGGCCGGCGACCACGATCGGCACCTCCGGCAGCACGCGCTCGATCACGTCGGCGGACCCCGCCGAAACGTGCCCGGCGCCGTTCGCGGCGAGTACCACTCCCTTGACCCCGGCCTTGACCAGCGTCTCCAGGAGTTCGCCGGTGTCCTCGACGCCGCTCTCGACGATCGGCACCAGCCCGGAGAAGTCCGCGTTCTCCAACGGCAACGCCGCCGGGCGGGCGGCGACCGGGTGGAAGTAGTGCACCAAACCTTCGCTGACCAGCGCGAGCGGCCCGGCGGGATTCGAAGAGAACGCCTCGACATGGCTCGAATGCGTCTTGCGGACCCAGCGTCCGGCGTGGACGTCGTCGTTGAACACGACCAGCGAGCCGCGGCCCCGGCTGCGGGGATCGGCGGCGACGGTCAGCGCCGCGAGCAGGTTCCCCGCGCCGTCCGCGCTGGGCAGACTGGGGTTGCGCATCGCGCCGGTGATCACGATCGGGGCCTCGGAAGCCCACGTCAACTCGAAGAAGTACGCGGTCTCTTCGAGCGTGTCCGTGCCCTGGACCACGACAACGCCTTCAGCGCCTTCGTCGACGGCTCGGGCAGCCCAGTCGCGGGTCCTGATCAGGGTCGCGAAGTCCATCGACGCGCTGGAGATTCCCGCGAGCGTCTCCGCGCGGACGTCCATCTCGAGGTTCTCGCCCAGGTCGCCGAGCAGGTCGGCGGCGGTGAGCCGGGGGACGGCGTGGTCTTCACCGTCACCGGGGACCATGGAGATGGTGCCGCCCAGGGCGGCGACGGCGACCAACGGCCGTCGGGGATCACTCGACATACGGTCCATTCTCGTAGGTACGGCTCTAATCACGCGAGATCCGCCTCTAATCACGCGAGTGCGGGGTCTGATCACGCGAAATCCGGGCTCAAGCTCTCTTCACGGCCTCGATGGTGAAACTGGCCGCCAGCCGCTGCGGATTCTCCGAAAGCCGCCATTCCTCGGTCGCCTCGACCGGTGTCATGAACCCGGGCAGCGCGTTCCACGGCACGCTGTCGTGTTCCACCAGCCGCGTCAGCGTCAGTCCCGCGTCGAGCAGCGAAGTGACGATCTGGCCCAGCCCGTGGTTCCACTCGTGCGTCCGGGTGTTCTCGAACGCGACGTCGGTGTCCACATAGGTCCCCTGCTCGTCGAACACCAGCGGTTCGGCCTGCTCGAAGTACGGGTAGTGCGGCGTGATCCGCGGCTGCGTCTCGTCGAGGGTGCCCAGCATCGGGTGTATGTCCCGGATGAACAGCCGTCCGCCCGGCCGCAGCAGCTTCCCGACGACCTGCCCCCAGCGGGCGATGTCGGGCAGCCAGCAGATCGCGCCGATTCCCGTGTAGACGAGGTCGAATTCCCCGGCGCCCAGCACGTCGGCGGCACTGTACACATCGGACTCGTGGTAATCGATCTCCGCGCCCGTCTCGGCCGCGAGCCGTCGCGCGATCTCCAGCGAGGTCGGGGAGAAGTCGAGTCCGGTCATCCGCGCGCCGAGGCGGGACAGGGAAAGCGTGTCCGTGCCGATGTGGCACTGCAGGTGCACCCCGCGCGCACCGGAGACGTCGCCGAGCAGCGGTCGGTCGAAGGTGACCACGCCACTGAGGTGCGCGGGATCCGCGACGAACCGCTCGTAGCCGTAATCCGCCGAAGCGGCGTGGGCCGGCGCGCGTTCGTCCCAGTTCGCGCGGTTGACGGCGACGTAGTCCGTCACGAGGTCGCGGCCTTTTCCGCGGCGCTGCGCAGCACGCAGAATTCGTTGCCTTCGGGGTCGCCGAGGACGGCCCAGCCGGTGCCGTCCGGCTTGCGCCGGTCGTGCAGCAGGGTCGCGCCGAGCTTCAGCAGGCGTTCCACCTCTTCGTCGCGCGGGATGTCGGGTTCGAGGCAGAGGTGGATGCGGTTCTTCGTCGTCTTCGGCTCGGGGACCTGCCCGAAGAACAGCGTGACACCGTTGTCCAGCAAGATGATCGCTTCGGGATCGCCGGGTACGTCGTCGTCGGCCATCGGTTTGCCGACGACCTCACTCCAGAACCGCCCCAGTTCGTAGGCGTCGGCGCAGTCGAAGAAGAAGTTTTGCACTACAGAAGCCATGAGTCCGCAGTCTGCCCGAGCCCGCGAGCCCCTGCCACCGTTTTAGCCCAGCCGAAGGCCCGGCGACCGGTGCACCTGCCGGTTCGCGTCGACGATCAGTACCTGACAGTCCGGCTGCGACGCGATCCAGGCGATCCCCTCGGTTCCGAGCGCGAAAGCGGCCGTGGCCAGGGAATCCGCCGCGACGAGGTCGTCGGCGGCGACAGTGACGCTCAGCAGCCCGGTGGCCGGGCGCCCGGTCCGGCCGTCCAGGATGTGCGCGCCGCGCTCGTATTCCGCCGAAGTCGCGACGGCGCCGCCGGACGACTCCACCACCGCGCAGATCGCGTCGAACCGTTCGGGATGCCGGATGCCGACCCGCCACGCGCGGCCGGGTTCCGGTTCGCCGGAGGTGACCACGTCGCCGCCCGCGTTGACGCAGAAGACGTCCAGGCCCTCGGCCAGCAGCAAGGACGCCGCCCGCTGCACCGCCCAGCCCTTGACCACGGCGTTCGGGTCGAGCCGCCGTCCGGGGAGCCGGGCGCTGAACGCCCCGCCGGACAGCCGTTCGTAGTGGTCGCACAGCGAAAGCACTTCGAGCAGGTCGTCGCTCAGCTCCGAAGGCGCGAGTTCGCCACGGTCGTAACGGCAGACTTCACTACCGGCCTTGAAGGGACTGAACCGGGCGTCGACCTCCCGCAGCCAGCCGAAGACGCCGTCGATCGCGTGGTCGACGAGTTCGCCGCCCGCGCGGACGTCGACCGAGACCGGCAGCCCCATCACCTGCTCGACACGGTTCATCTCGCGTCCAGTGCCGCCTGGAGCGATTTGACGTACGACTCGCTCGTCGACGTCGCCCCGGAGACGGTGTCGATGTCGGCGCTCTGCGCGGTCAGCGTCTCCTCCTGCAGGACCGGGATCGCGTCGACGCCGCGCCCGCTGACCGGCCGCCGCAGCAGGCGGACCTCCGAGATCTTGTCCTCGGCCGAGATCACCAGCCGCACCTGCACGGTGCCGTAACGGTTGCTCTCCACCGAACCGTCGACGGTGCGCTCGGCGCCTTCGGACGCGCCACCGTCCGAAGAGGACACGGTGGACGGGGCGGGCGCGGCGACGGCCACGGTCTCGGAACCGAGCGGACCCGGTTCGTACAGCCAGACCCCGAGGAAGCCGAAGGTCGAAAGGGCGACCGTGGCGGCGACGATGGTCTTCTTCATGATCGGGACTCCCTGGTTCAGGCGGCGAGACTGAAGCGTTCGGCGTGGACCTGACTGCTCGGCACCCGCAGCTCCCGCAGGCTGCGTAGCGTCGCCGACGTCATTCCGGGCGGGCCGCAGACGAAGACGTCCCTGTCCTCGATGTCCGGCACCATCAGCCGCAGGCTGTGCGCGCCGAGCACCGGCCCGTGGGGACCGGCCTGATCGGACGGTCCACTGAGGACGTGGACGACGGCGCCGCGCGCCTGCGCCAAGCCCCGCAGCTCCGGCAGGAGGACGGCGTCGAGCTGGGTGCGGACGCGGTAGAGCACCACGACATGGCCGGAGATCTCCTCCAGCAGCGCGCGGATCGGGGTGATCCCGACGCCGCCCGCGACCAGCAGCGCGTCCGGTTTCTGTTGGTGCATCGTGGTGAACGCGCCATACGGACCTTCGGCGAACACCTTGGTGCCGACCTTCAGCGACCGCAGCGACGCGCTGCCGTCACCGGCGGCTTTCGCGGTCAGCCGCAGGGTGTGGCCGTCCGGCGCGGCCGAAAGCGAGAAAGGATTGGCCTGCCACCAGCGATCCCGGGTCATGAAGCGCCAGAGGAAGAACTGGCCCGCCCTCGCGGGCATCTTGTCGAGGTGCTTTCCGGTGATGTACACCGAGACGACGTCGTCGGATTCGGGGACCACGGCGACGACCTTCAGCCGGTGCCGCAGATTCCGCGCCAGCGGCAGCACCACGCGGCCGGCGAAGACCGAGCCGAGCGCGACACCCCACACCGCCCACCAGTAGGCCTGGGCCCCCGTCGACGAAGCGAACGATCCGCCCAGCGCGATCTGGTGGCTGAACGCCAGAACGACCGCCGCGTAGGTGTAGAGGTGCAGGAAATGCCAGGTCTCGTACGCCAGACGACGGCGGGCGAACCGCGCGGAAACGGCGCCGACGAGCAGAATCAGCGCGAGCGCGACGACCGCGCGCAGGATCCCCTCCAGTTTGGTCACCATCGTGACGAACTCGTCCACGACGCCGTTGTCCTCGACCTGCGAGTAGCCGAAGACGATGAAGACGAAGTGGGTGAGCAGTGTCCACAGGAGGCTGAACCCGGTCCAGCGGTGCCAGACGGTGAGCCGGTCCATGCCGAGGCGGCGGTCGAGCCACGGGAGCCGGGCGACCAGCAGCAGCTGGAACGCCATCGCCAGCGCCCCGTACAGCCCGGCGAGCCTGCCGACGCTGATGAGGACGTTGTCGGACGGCCCCGCGGCGAAGAAGAGCGCGGTCACGGCGGCCACGTTGGCCCCGATGAAGGTGAAGAGCCCGGCGCGTGCGGCGATCCTGGGACGGATCGCCGGGCGCGGTCTCACGGCGGTCTGCGTCATGGTTGTCACACGTGGTCCCTTCCTGTCTGGTTCAAGCGCCGAGCCTGCTGTGCCAACCTGTGACCTTTCTTGGCGGAACCTGTCGGCTTCCTGTCGTCTGCGCTCCCGCCTCGCTCTCGCGCGCGCGTTAACGGAGGATGGGCCTGGTGAACACCGAGAACCCCGTTCGCCTGCTGGTGGTGGACGACGAGCCGCATATCGCCGACCTGGTGGCCACCGTCGCCCGCTACGAGGGCTGGCAAGCCGTCACAGCCGGATCAGGCGAGGCCGCGCTCGCCAGGGCGGCCGAATTCGGGCCCGACATCGTCGTGCTCGACCTGATGCTGCCCGGTATCGACGGGTTCACCGTGCTGGACAGGCTCCGCGAGTCCGGGACGGCGGTCCCCGTCGTCTTCCTCACCGCGAAGGACGCGACAGCGGATCGCGTCGCCGGGCTCACCCGAGGCGGTGACGACTACCTCGTCAAACCGTTCTCCGTCGAGGAACTGATGGCGCGGTTGCGCGCGGTGCTGCGGCGAAGCACCAGCAGTCAGGCCAGGGCGGCCGCTCTGCTGCGGGTCGGCGATCTGACCATGAACGAGGACACCCGCGAGGTCGCCCGCGACGGCAGGCCCGCCGAGCTGACGCCGACCGAGTACGAACTGCTGCGCTACCTCATGCGGCGTTCGCCTTCGGTGCTGACCAAGGCGCAGATCCTCGACCACGTCTGGGAATACGACTTCGGCGGCCGGTCCAATGTGGTCGAACTCGTCATCTCGCACCTGCGGCGCAAACTCGACGCGGGCAAAGAGCCGCTGATCCACACCGTGCGCGGGGTGGGCTACGTGGTCCGGCAGGCCGCGAGATGACCGTGCTGCGCCGGTGGTACGACGCCTGGCGCCGCTCGAGGCTCGGGACCCGGCTGGCGCTCGGGCTCGGCGTGCTGGCGCTGGTGGTGTTCGCCGTCGTCGGCACCGTGATGGTCGGCATCATGAAGGGCTATCTGAACGACAGGCTCGACGAGCAGCTCGCCAAGACCCAGATCAGCCAGGTGCCGTCACTGCGCACCACGCACGGCGGGAAACCTCAGCAGGCCTACGGCTGGTTTTCCGCCGTTTTCGCGGTGCGGAACGGGGACGCGCTGGCGCAGGACGGCGGTTCCCTGCCGCCGGACACGAAGGAGCTGGCGAAGGTCGCCGAGGACGCGACGCGGACCGAGGTGCTGCGCACCGTCTACATCGAGGACAAGGGCACCTACCGCGTCCGGGCCTGCCCGATCGAGCCGAGCCGGAACATCGTGCTGGTCAGCGCCGCACCGCAGGCGGATCTGGACCGGACGGTCAGCCAGCTGGTGATGGTCGAGGTCGTCGCGTTCCTGCTGGCGCTGGCGGTGCTGGTGATCGCCGGACGGCTGGTGCTGCGGCGCGGATTGCGGCCGCTGAGCGACATGGCCGGGACGGCGCACGACATCGCGTCACACGACCTGACCACGAACGCCGATCTGCCGGTGCGCGCGCAGGCGAGCGGCGGCGGCGCCGAAGTCGAGGAGCTGCGGACGGCGTTCAACCTGATGCTGGCGCACCTGGATTCCTCCCTGGTCGCGCGCCGGGAGGCGAACGAACGGCTGCGGCGGTTCATCGCCGACGCCTCCCACGAACTGCGCACGCCGCTGACGTCGATCCGGGGATACGCCGAGCTTTTCCGCTACGCCGCGGCGAACGAACCCGCCGAACGCGAGGCGCATCTGTCGAAGATCCGCGAAGAGACGCAGCGGATGAGCGTGCTCGTCGACGATCTCCTGCTCCTCGCGCGTCTCGACGCGCCGGAGACCGAAGCGCCGCTGCGGCTGGTCGACGTCGACCTCGCCGAGCTGATCACCGACGCGGGGGAGGCCTTCACCGCCGGCCGTCCGGAGCATCCGCTGACCGTCGGCCCGCTCCCGGAAGGCGTTGTCCTGCAAGCAGATCCGGTGCGCCTGCGGCAGGTGCTGGACAACCTGCTCGCCAACGCCGCGGTGCACACGCCGCCCGGGACACCGGTCACGGTTTCGGCAGAGGCCACAGGGGCCGAGGTCGTCCTGCGGGTGAGCGACGCCGGGCCAGGGATCCCGCCGGAAGCGCGGGAGCGGATCTTCGACAGGTTCTTCCGGGTCGACACCGCTCGCACGCGTGGCAACGGCGGGACCGGGCTCGGGCTTTCGGTGGTGCTCTCGCTGGTCTCCGCGCACGGCGGGACCATCGAGGTTTCGAGCGTTCCGAGGGCGACGACTTTCACCGTGCGGCTGCCGCGAACGCACCCGTAATCGCCTTCCGGCGTGTTATGAATGGGACTTTCATCGCAAAATTTGCGATGAAAGTCCCATTCATAACACTGGAGACCTACCCGGCCCGCCCCTTCACGTGGTCCGGCACAGTCCACTCCGAAGCCAGGTCCACCGACGGCTCCGGCTCCCCGAACACCGTCCGTACCGGCAGCACCCCGGCCCACGCGAGATCGTCCGCGACCTCGTCCTCGGGATCGTCGGGACCTTCGCCGCGCATCTTCACCGACGCCTCGGTGAGGTCCAGTTCCAGCACCGAAACCGACGCGAACTCCTTCGCGTTGACGTCGCGCGCGTGCTCCCACGAGCCGGGCGCGAGGTGATCGGTCAGCACGCGGAGGCCGTGCATCTTCCGGTCGGCGTCGGTGACCGCGGCCGCCTTGCCCAGGATCACGGCGCTGCGGTAGTTCATCGAGTGGTTGTTGATCGAGCGCGCGTAGACGATGCCGTCGAGCAGGGTCACCGTGACGCAGATTTCGACGCCGTCGGAGTCGCGCATGCTCTTCGCCCCGGTGGATCCGTGCAGGTAGAGCGTGTTCCCGTCGCGGCCGTAGCCGGTCGGGATCACCAGTGGGACACCGTCGCGCACGACGCCGAGATGGCAGATCAGGCCCTCGTCGAGCACCGCGTACAGCGCCGAGCGGTCGGTGAGCGCGCGGTTCTTCTTACGGCCGAGGGTGGTCCGGTCGGTGGGAGAGAGCGGGGTGGACATGGGAGTAGTCTCACCCACGAGAGTGGCCTGTAATAACGGCCAATTCTCCTATACTTGAGAAGGCCACTTGTCGAGAGGGCGGAGCACATGATGTCCGACACCGCTCTGCCGGTCAGCCTCGACCGCGATTCGCTCGTCCCGCTCGCGGTCCAGCTGGCCGACGCGTTGCGCGCGGCCGCCGGCGACGGGCATCTGCGCGGCGGCGACAGGCTGCCCTCGACCAGGGCGCTCGCGAACCGGCTCGGCGTCAGCCGAACGGTGACATCGGCGGCGTATGAGCAGCTTCACGCGGAGGGCTGGATCGCGGGCCGCCACGGCTCCGGCACCTTCGTCACCACGACACCGCCCGCGGACAGGCCGTCGAAAGGCCTCGCGCCGGGCAAGCCGGCCGCTCCGCCCACGCTGATCGACCTCACGCCGGGAGTCCCGTGGGCCGACGGCGTCGAGAGGGCCGCCTGGCGCCGCGCGTGGCGGGCCGCCGCCGATCCGCGCCCGACCTATCGCGAGGACAGGGCCGGCCTGCCCGCGTACCGGGACGCGGTGTCCGAGCATCTGCTGCGTCACCGCGGGCTCGCCGCCGGAACGGTGCTCGCCACCGGCGGCACGACGGCGGCCGTGATCGAGCTCGCGGGCTCGGTGCTCTCGCGCGGCGACCGGGTCGCGATCGAGGAGCCGGGCTATCAGCGCGCGGTGCAGGCGTTCCGGCGGGCGGGGATGGAGGTCGTGCCCGTTCCGGTCGACGAGGAGGGCCTGCGCCTGGACGCCGTCCCCACCGACGTCCGCGCGGTGTACTGCTCGCCCGCGCATCAGTACCCGCTCGGCAGCCGGATGAGCGCGTCCCGCCGGGTCGAACTGGTCGAACTCGCCCGCGCCGAGGGCATGCTGGTGATCGAGGACGACTACGACGGCGAGCTGCGGTTCGACGTCGCGCCGCTGCCGCTGCTGGCCGCGCTCGCGCCCGACGTCGTCGCGCATCTCGGGACCACGAGCAAGATCCTCACCCCGGCGCTGGGCGCGGGCTGGATGGTCGCGCCGTCACCGGTCGCGGCCGCGGTGCTCGAATACCGCGAAGCGACCGGGACGCGTCCGTCGCCCGCGGGACAGCGGGTGGTCGCGGAACTCGCGCGGCACGGCGATCTGGGGCGGCACCTGCGAAAGCTGCGGAGGGAGCTTTCGGAGCGCCGGTCCCTGGTTTCGGCCACGCTGACGTCGGCGGGGATCCCGGTGCTCGGCGACGACGCGGGCGCGCATCTGGTCGTCCCCTGTGGATCGGCGGACGAGGAAGCGGCGCGGCTGGCGGCGGCGGAACGCGCCGGGATCCGGCTCGACGGGCTGGTCCGGCACTTCGTCGGGACGCCGACGGTGTTCGGGAACCTCATCGGTTACGCGGGTTGTTCGAGGGAAACGCTCCGATCCGCGCTCAAACCGCTGATCCCCGTGCTCGGTTGACCTCCAGCGAACTGGAGGTCCTACCTTGCGATCATGCGTGCGATCACAGTGTCCCGATTCGGCGATCCCGATGTCCTCGAACAGGTCGAACTGCCCACCCCCGAGCCCTCGGACGGCGAACTCCGCGTCGCGGTGACGGCGGCCGGAGTCGGCTGGCTCGACGCCCTCATCCGGCGGGGTGACGGTCCCGAAGTGTTCGCGGTCGAGCCGCCGTACGTGCCCGGTGGCGCGGTGGCGGGCACGGTCGACGCGGTCGGCGCCGGAGTCGACGAGACCTGGCTGGGCAAGGCGGTCATCACCCACGCGCCCGGTGGCTACGGCGGGGGATACGCGGACACGGTCGTCGCGCTGCCGGACGACACGTTCCCGATCCCGGCCGGTCTCGATCCGCGGCACGCGGTGGCCCTGTTCGACGACGGCAGTACCGCGCTGGCACTGCTGGAGAAGACCCCGGTCGCGGCCGGGGAACGGATTCTGGTGGCGCCGGGCGTCGGCGGTCTCGGCAGCCTGCTGGTGCAACTCGCCCGCGCGGCCGGCGCGACGGTCATCGCGGCGGTCCGCGGCGGCGAAAAGGCGGCGATCGCCCGGAAACTGGGGGCCGAGCCGGTCGACTACTCGGTGGCGGACTGGACCGGCGAGGTCCTCGCCCGCACCGGAGGCCACCGGCTGGACGTGGTCTTCGACGGCGTCGGCGGCGAACTGGGCGCGGCCTCGCTGGCGTTGCTGAAGAACGGCGGCCGGTTCTCGGGCTACGGCATGTCCAGTGGCGCGGAGACGGTGATCGGTGCCGCCGACCGCGCCCGGCTGTCCCTTGTGGACATGGCACAACTGGTCGGTTTCTGGCCCGACAATCCGCGCCGGGTGCGGGAAGTGCTGCGGCAGGCGGCCGAAGGGACCCTGACGCCGGTCATCGGCCGGACGTATCCGCTCGCCGAGGCGGCCGCCGCGCACTCGGACATCGAGGCGCGGCGGTACACCGGGAAGAGCCTGCTGGTCGTGCCCTGAATCAGAACCGCGGGGTCAGAAACGCAGGGGCACCGCGGGGAGATTGGCGCCGATGACGTCCGAAATGGTCTGGAGCGGCCCGGTTCCCGCGGTGTCCGGCACGGTGAGCGCCGTGTAGACGGGCCTGTCCACCACGAACCACGTCGCGGTGCCCTCGCCCTCGACCTGCAGCCACTGGACGTTGTTGATCGTCCGCAGCTGCGAGGTCCGGGTGAGCTCCGGCGGCTTGCCGAGCCCGCACCGCAGGACCACCGGATCGCCGGTGCCCCAGCCGACCGTCGCCTCGGGGGCGGGGTCGGCCAGCTTCCGCCGCACCAGCGTGTTCCCGGACGAGGTGAGCTCGTGCGGGAGCGCGCCGACGAGCTTCGCACAGTCGGGTGATCCTGACTGAGGCGCCGGGACCGGGACGAGCGGGAGCGGGCCGTCCGCGGCCGGGGCCTCGGGCTCCGCGCCGCGGGTCAGCCCGAAGACGGCCACGCCCGCGACGAGCAGCACCGCGAGGCAAGCGGCCGCGATCAGCAGTGGTTTCGGGGGAGCGCCCGTGTCCGTGTCAGCCACCGGACCACTACACCACCTCTTACAGATGCACGACCGGGCAGGTCAACGTACGGGTGATGCCCTCCACGTTCTGCACCTTGGCGACCACCAGCTGGCCGAGCTGATCGACGGTCTCGGCCGCGGCCTTGACGATCACGTCGTAGGGGCCGGTGACATCCTCCGAACTGGTGACACCCGAGATGGTGGAGATCTCCGCGGCGACCGCGGCGGCTTTGCCGACCTCGGTCTGGATGAGGATGTATGCGTGGACCACGGCGCGCCCCTTCGTCTGTCTTAGTCGGCTCAAGGTAGGAACGTTGTAGCAACGTATCGCCAGCCTCGGGAAAAACCTAGGGCTTCCGACTATCGGTGATCGACATTTGTCCGGACAAGGGAAAGTGGAGGTGACGGGTGTCACCGAACGACGGCACGGTCGCCGGTACCGGTGAATTCCGGTTGATCGAAGCGGTGACGGCAGGCCGGAAACAGCCGGAGTCGACGCTGCTCGGACCGGGGGACGACGCGGCCGTCGTGGCCACCCCGGACGGCCGGACGGTGGCCACCACCGACGTCCTCGTGCAGGGGGTCCACTTCCGCCTCGACTGGTCCAGCGCCGAACAGGTGGGGCGCAAGGCGGTCGCGGTGAACCTCACCGACATCGCCGCCATGGGCGCCCGTCCGACGTCCGTCCTCATGGGATTCGCCTGCCCGCCGGACACCGAGACTTCGCTTGTCGCCGAACTCACCCAGGGCATGTGGATCGAAGCCGACCGCGCGGGGGTCGGGATCGTCGGCGGCGACATGGTCCGCGCCGACCAGATCGTGATCAGTGTCACCGCGCTCGGCGACCTCGGTGGCCGGGAACCGGTGACGCGGTCCGGCGCCCGCCCCGGCGACGTCGTCGCGGTCTGCGGACGGCTCGGCTGGGCGGCGGCGGGACTCGCCGTGCTCGGGCGGGGTTTCCGCTCACCGGTCAGCGTGGTCAACGCGCAGCGCTGCCCCGAACCGGACTACGAGGCGGGCATCCGCGCGGCCGACGGCGGCGCGACGTCGATGATCGACGTGTCCGACGGGCTCCTGTCCGACCTCGGCCACATCGCCACGGCCTCCGGCGTCGGGATCGACGTGCGGACGGCGGATCTCGACGTGTCGAGCAGGCTGACCGAGGTCGGCACCGCACTCGGCGCCGACCCGCTGAAATGGGTGCTCACCGGCGGCGAGGACCACGCTTTCGCGGCGACCTTCCCCGCTTTCGCCGACCTGCCGGAGGGCTGGAGCGAGATCGGCGTCGTGACCATGCCGGATTCGGGTGTGACGGTGGACGGGAAGCGGTACGGACACAAAGGCGGCTGGGAACATTGGCGCTAGGAGCGACGAACACGGCGACCCCCGGCTGCCCGAGCAGGGCCGTGGGGAACATCTCACCCGCGCGGTAGGGCTCGAACCGGGAGATTTCGAAGCCCGCGATCACCGCGCGTTCGGCCGCCCGCAGGTCCGTCTCCGCGTGCACCCGGGCCACCTCCATCGCGGGTTCGGCGACGGGCGCGGGCGGGCGCAGCATGACGGGCATCCGCCGGCTGCGCATCTCCCCGAGATGGCTCAGATCGGTGACGCTGAAGGGATCCTCGGCGTCCACCGGACCCTTCGCCCGCGCGGCCGGCTCGGTGATCTCCGCCAGCTCGTCGGCGGATCACCTCGTGGCCGCGGGACGGCTCCGGCGACAGTGCCGATCACGCCACATCCGCTTGGGCCAATTCTGCTTTCCCACGACAGGGCCGCTCGCTAATCTCGCGCTCATGGACCTTCGTGTGCTGCCCTACGACCACCCCGACGCGGTGAAGCTGCTGGCCGAGGCCCAGCTCGAACTGACCGCCCGGTACGGCGGCGAAGACGAGACACCGATGGACGGGGCGCAGTTCGCCTCGCCGAAGGGCTTGTTCGTGGCCGCCTACCTCGACGACGTCCCCGTGGGCTCGGGTGCCTGGCGGGCGCACGACGGGCCGGACCCCCTGCTGCCCGGCGACGCCGAGATCAAGCGCATGTTCGTGATGGCTTCGGCGCGGGGACGAGGGATCGCGCGAGCGATCCTCGCCGACCTGGAACGGACGGCCGCCGAGGCCGGACGGCTGCGTATGGTGCTGGAAACCGGTGACAAACAGCCGGAGGCCATCGCGCTGTACGTTTCGGCCGGCTACCGGGAGATGCCGGGTTTCGGGTACTACAAGGACGAAGCGGGAAGCGTCTGCTACGGCAAGTCACTGGTTTAGGCCGTGTCCGGTAAGTCTGTCCGCGGTCTTCGCGCCCAGGTGGCCATCGGACAGACTTACCGGACACGACCTAGGAGAACGCATGCCGATCTACGCACTGGGCGACCTCGAACCCTCGATCCACCCCGACGCCTACGTCCACCCCGACGCGACGGTGATCGGCGACGTCCGCATCGCGGCGTTCGCGTCGGTGTGGCCGCAGACGGTGCTGCGCGGCGACCACGGCTACATCGAGATCGGCGAGCGGTCCAACGTCCAAGACGGCTGCGTCCTGCACTGCACCCGCAGGGAGCCGACGGTGATCGGGAACTCCTCCGCCGTCGGGCATTCCGTGCACATCGAGGGTGCGCGGATCGGCGAGGGCTGCCTGATCGCGTCGGGATCGGTGGTGCTGAACGGAACCGTCGTCGAGGACGGCGGGATGGTCGGCGCGGGCGCCGTCCTCTCCTATGGGTCGCATGTGGACAGTGGGCACATCGCGCTCGGCGTCCCGGCGAAGACGCGGCCGAACACGTCGTTCGGGCCGGACATGATCAAGCTCGTCGTCGACGGTTATGTCGAGCGTGCGGCCAGGTTCCGGGTCGAACTTCGGCGGCTGGACTAGGACTTCTTCTGCTCGTCCGGCGGTCCGGCGTCCTCGGGCTGACCCGATTCGACGTGGTAGAAGGGCAGCCTGATCTTGAACGGGGCACCCTTGCCGTTGTGCAGCTGCTGGCGCTGGGTCAACCAGCCCGCGAGGAAGATCAGCAGGAGGATCCCGGCGGTCACCAGCAGCGCGGGAACGGACATCCCGAGCAGACGGACGAAAAAGCTCTCGAACGGCACAGCCCAGCCCTCACCTGCCGACGAGTCCCGAGGCATACCCACCAGCCGGTCAGGGTTGGTGTGCGGTCTTGCGTGGTCCTGCTCGGGCGTTCCGGCCTCGGGTGACTGGTAGCCAAGTCAGGCGGAACACCGCGTCTCGCAAACCTGCTAGACCGGGCAGGCGGCCGACGGGAGTTTCGCGACATCGCCTTCCCGCACGACGTCGTTCTCCGCTGGGATCAGGATACGACAAGTCGCACACGCTTGTGACCGCTGTCTCAACCCACCGGAAGAACGGGCCTCGACCGGCCTGAGTAAGCTCGCACGCCGTGACCGCACGACCGCTGCAGGACATCGTCGAAGCAGGCTGGGCGCAAGCCCTCGAACCGGTGGCGCCGCAGGTCGCCGCGATGGGGGAATTCCTTCGCGCGGAGATCGCCGCAGACCGGACCTATCTCCCGGCAGGGGAACACGTGCTGCGGGCTTTCCAGCAGCCGTTCCACGACGTCCGGGTGCTGATCGTCGGGCAGGACCCGTACCCGACGCCCGGCCACGCCGTCGGGCTGAGCTTCTCGGTGGCGCCGGACGTCCGGCCGATTCCGAAGAGCCTGATCAACATCTACAAGGAGTACTGCGAGGACCTCGGGCACCCGTTGCCGTCGAACGGTGACCTGACGCCGTGGGCCGACCAGGGCGTCCTGCTGCTCAACAGGGCGCTGACGGTGCAGCCGGGCAAATCGAACTCGCACCAGGGCAAGGGCTGGGAAGACGTCACCGAGCAGGCCATCAAGGCCCTCGCCGCGCGGGACGAGCCGATGGTGGCGATCCTGTGGGGCCGCAACGCGCGGAACCTGAAGCCGATGCTGGGGAAGGTGCCGTGCATCGAATCGGCTCACCCGAGCCCGCTCTCGGCGCACGCCGGGTTCTTCGGGTCGCGTCCCTTCAGCCGGGCGAACCAGCTGCTCGCCGACCAGGGCGCCGGCCCCGTGGACTGGAAGCTCCCCTGACCTTCAGCCGCCGCAATTAGTCCTCTACTTGCGTTCAAGTACGTGAAGGCCCCCTTCATTGCGCCTAGCGCAATGAAGGGGGCCTTCACGTACTTGGGGGAGCGAGGCGCGAAGCGGGCGCGGGGTGGAGGCGGGGTGAGCGTGGCTGGCGGGCGTCCGGTCCCGGTGGTCGTGAGTGGCGATTCGTGTTCTAACCCCACTTGCCACTCACGACCACCCCGACCCTCCACACTCACCTCAAACGCGTGACAACAGTGGCCGGTGTGACTCCTGAGGTGACGCCAAAGTTCGTGAAGGCAGCCACCACGGCCATAAAAAATGGCGGGTGCTCCGAAGAGCACCCGCCATTCCCCAAAAATCCGGCTCAGCCGCGAACGACCTTGCCCGCCTTGATGCACGAGGTGCAGGCGTTCAGGCGCTTGCGCTGGGAAAGACCGATCTTGGCGTGAACGGTCTGGATGTTCGGGTTCCACCGGCGGTTGGTACGCCGGTGGGAGTGCGAGACCGACTTGCCAAAGCCCGGTCCCTTGCCACAGACGTCGCACACGGCAGCCACGTCGAACTCCTCTGGATCTGGGACAAAGAATGATGCGCCCAGCATGCTGGGCAACTCGACCATAGTAACCAGTGGCTCAGAGCCCTCAGGCACCGGGTCGATACCCTCGCTGGAACAGCTAGGAGGTCATGGCGTGCGGGTGCTGGACGTGGCGGCGGTGTCGGCTTGGTCGGCGGCCTGTGTGCGCAGTCTGTCGGTGCTGCGACCGGCGATCGACGGCATCAACGTCTACCCGGTCGCCGACTCCGACACGGGCTCCAACCTGCTGTTCACCATGACCGCGGCCCGCGAGGCGCTGGCGGAGGCCGAGCCGGGGACCACCGCCGAGGCGCTGGCGGTCTTCGCGAAGGGCGCGGTCGCGGCGGCCAAGGGCAACTCGGGCGTGATCATGTCGCAGGTCGTGCGCGGGATCGCCGAGTCGGCGGCCGCGAGGGAGCTCGACGGGCCAGGTCTCGCGGAGGCGCTCGGCTGCGCGGACAGGGCCGCCACGGGCGCGGTGAGCCGTCCTGTCGCCGGGACCATCCTGACCGTGCTCCACACCGTCGCCGCGACAGTCCGCGACGCGACAGGGTCGCTCGAAGAGGTCGCCGCCACCGCGGCGAGCGTCGCCGCCGAAGCGCTCGAAGAGACCCCTAAGCAGCTGCCCGTCCTGGCCGTGGCCGGGGTGGTCGACGCGGGTGCCCGCGGCCTGGTCGCGGTCCTCGACGCCCTGGCGGGCGTGATCTCCGGCAGCCTCACCGAGCCGGAACACCCGCTCGAAGCGCATCACCACCACACCGTCGACGCCCCGACAGCCTGGGAGGTCATGTACCTGCTCGACGGCGTCGACGAAGGCAGCCTCCCCGCGCTGCGCAAGACCCTCAGCGGCCTTGGCGACAGCGTCACGGTCGCGGGGGACGGCGCCGGCGCGTACGCCGTCCACGTGCACTGCGCGGACATCGGCGCGGCGCTGGAGGCCGGGATCGAGCTCGGCCGTCCCCGCAGGGTCCGGGTCGAGCCGCTGATCACGCCCACACCGGTCGAGGTCGGCGGCGGTATCGACCGGTCGGTGGTCGCCGTGGTCCACGGCGGGCAGCTGGCCGAGCTGCTGCGGGCCGAGGGCGTCGCGGTGCTGTCCGTGCCGCCGGGCGTCTCGCCGACGGTCGAGGAGATGCTGGGCCTGATCAACGAGGCCGCCGGGCATCACGTCACCGTCCTTCCCGGCGGTCACCAGTTGACCGCCGCGGCCGACGCGGCGGCCGGTCACGCGATGGCCGCGGATCGCGACGTCGTCGTCATCCCTTGCGTGTCACCCGTCCAGGTGCTCGCCGCGCTGGCCGTCCACGACAAGGACCGCCGCACCAACGACGACGTGGTCGCGATGGCCGAAGCGGCGGCCGCCACCAGGCGTGGCGAACTGCGGATCGCGCACGAGGAGTCGCTAACCTGGGTGGGCCGGGCGCAGGCCGGTGACGTCGTCGGCCTCGTCGACGGCGAGGTCGTGCTGATCGAGCCCGCGCCCGCCTCGGAGACGAGCCTGGTCGCGGCGGCGGTCGGCGTGCTGAACCGGATGCTGGCCCTCGGTGGCGAGCTGGTCACCGTGCTGACCGGCGTCGACGTCCCGGTCCGGTTGCCCGGTGAGCTGGCCGATCAGCTGCGCCTGGAACATCCTGAGGTCGAGTTGACGAGTTACGCCGGCGGCCAGCCCGACGCCGTGCTTCTGATGGGGGTGGAGTGACCGCATGACCAACCTGCGCGCGGACCTGAAACTGGTCGTGGGCGCGGCGACGGCGAAGGCACTCGCCAAGGGCCTCAAGATCGAGACGGTCAGCGACCTCCTGCGCCACTACCCCCGCCGCTACGCCGAGCGAGGGCAGCTCACCGACATCGCCGGGCTCGAACTCGGCGAGCACGCGACCGTGATGGCGCGGATCGAGCGGGTCAACAAGCGCCGGATGAAGGCGCGCAGCGGCACCTTGCTCGAAATGGTGATCACCGACGGCAAACGCCGCCTGCAGTGCACCTTCTTCAACCAGGCCTGGCGCGAAAAGGACCTCGTGCCCGGCAAGAACGGGCTCTTCGCGGGCAAGGTCACCGCTTTCCGCGACGTCCTGCAACTGGCGAACCCCGAGTACGAGCTGTTCGAAGCGGATCGGGAAGCCGAGGCGATGGACGACTTCCTCGCCGAGATCATCCCCGTCTACCCGGCGGCGCAGGGGATCCCGACGTGGGTGATCGCCAAGAGCGTGCGCCAGGTGCTCGACGTGCTGGAGGTCGACGAGGACCCGATGCCGATGGAGTTGCTCGCCCAGTACGGCTTGCCCGACCTGGAAAGCGCGCTGCGCGGCATCCACCGCCCCTCGAGCTGGGACGCGCTGAACTCCGCGCGCCGCAGGCTCAAATGGGACGAAGCCATGGCGGTGCAGCTGATTTTCGCGCAGCGACGGCATTCCCTCGTCTCCCGGCCCGCGAAAGCCAGCCCGCACACCGAAGGCGGCATCCTCGACGCCTTCGACAAACGGCTCCCGTTCGCGCTGACGTCCGGCCAGCAGGAGATCGGCGAGGAGATCTCCCGCGATCTGTCCACCGAGCATCCGATGAACCGGCTGCTGCAGGGCGAGGTCGGTTCCGGCAAGACCGTGGTCGCACTGCGCGCCATGCTGCAGGTCGTCGATTCCGGGCGGCAGGCGGCGCTGCTCGCGCCGACGGAGGTCCTCGCCGCGCAGCACGCCCGGTCGCTGCGCGAGATGCTCGGCGACCTCGGGCAGGGTGGTCAGCTCGGCGGCGCGGAGAACGCGACACGGGTGACCCTGCTGACCGGTTCGATGGGCGCCAAGGAACGCAAGAAGGCACTGCTGGAGACGGTCAGCGGCGAGGCCGGGATCGTCGTCGGCACCCACGCGCTGATCCAGGACACGGTGTCCTTCGCGGATCTCGGCCTGGCCGTGGTCGACGAGCAGCACCGTTTCGGCGTCGAGCAGCGGGACGCGCTGCGCTCCCGCGGCGCCGACGAGACCAGCCCGCACGTGCTCGTCATGACGGCGACACCCATCCCGCGCACGGTCGCGATGACCGTCTACGGCGATCTGGAGATCTCCGCGCTGCGCGAGATGCCTGTCGGCCGATCGCCGATCAAGACGTCGGTGGTGCCGGTCGCGGAGCGGCCCGCGTGGCTGGACAGGGCTTGGCAGCGGGTCCGCGAGGAATGCGGCAAGGGACACCAGGCGTACATCGTCTGCCCGCGCATCGGCGACGAACCGGCGTCGGACAAGGGCGACAAGCGGCCCGCGCTCGCCGTCCTCGACGTGGCACCCGAGCTGGTCGAAGGACCGTTGAAGGGCCTGAAGATCGCGGCCCTGCACGGCCGGATGCCCGCCGACGACAAGGACGCCGTGATGCAGGCGTTCTCCAAGGGTGAGCTGGACGTGCTCGTCGCGACCACCGTGATCGAGGTCGGCGTGAACGTGCCGAACGCGACCGCGATGGTGATCATGGACGCCGACCGGTTCGGCATCAGCCAGCTGCACCAGCTGCGCGGCCGCGTCGGCCGGGGCAGCGTGCCGGGACTGTGCCTCCTGGTCACCGAAACCCTCGACGGGACGACCACCCGCGAGCGGCTCGCCGCCGTCGAGTCCACGACGGATGGTTTCGAACTGTCCAGAATGGACTTGGAACTGCGCCGGGAGGGCGACATCCTCGGTGCCGCGCAGTCGGGGAAGAAGTCGACCCTGAAATTGCTGTCGCTGCTGCAGGACGAGGAAGTCATCGCCGAGGCGAGGGCGCGGTCGCTGGAAATCGTCGAGAAGGACCCGGCGTTGGGGAACTACCTCGGGCTGGCGCACATGATCGCCGACGTCGTCGACGAAGATCGTGTGGAGTACCTGGAAAAAAGCTGACGTGAACATCTCTGCCCGATCGGACCTTGTCGCAGGACGGGATGCGAGGTTTCCTCGTTCTGCAGGGGCGAGGGAGGCCGGGGATGACGTCATCGGTGCGGGTCCAGCTCGGTGAGGACGGGGCCGACGCCGAGCGGGTCGACCAGCTCGCCGGGTACCTCCGAGGGGAACTGATCGAACGCGGGGTCGCCGACGTCAAGGCGCTTCCCGCCGGCGAGGCGCCGCCCGGCTCGCGCGGGTTCGACGTGGCGACGGCGGGCGGTCTCCTGGTCACGGTGGGGAAGTCCGCCGACGGGCTGCGTTCGGTGGTGGCCGCCGTGCGGGAGTGGCTTTCGCGCGGCGGACGGGTGAAGCGCACGGTGCGGCTGGAGATCGACGGCGACGTGCTGGAGCTGTCCGAAGCGACCCTCTCCGATCAGGACAAGCTCGTCGACCTGTTCGTGAGCAGGCATTCGCCGTCATGACCGGCGAGCGGCGTGCCTTGATCATCGCCAACGGGGAGTACGACAACCCCGGGCTGAGCGCGTTGCGGTCTCCGGCGGCCGACGCCGAGGCGCTCGCCGAGGTCCTCGCCGATCGCGACATCAGCGACTTCGACGTCCAGGTGGTGCGCGACGAGACCGCGCACGTCATCGCGAGCCGCGTCGAGGACCTGTTCGCCGACAGCGCGCCGGACGACGTCCTGCTGGTGCACTTCTCCTGCCACGGCTTGAAAAGCGAGTCGGGAGACCTGTTCTTCGCCGCCAGGAACACCCGGCCGGAGCGGCTGGCGTCGAGTGCCGTTCCCGCCGACTTCGTCCAGCGCTGCATGCGGATGAGCCGATCGCGGAGCATCGTTCTCCTGCTGGACTGCTGCTACGGCGGTGCTTTCAGCCAGGGGGTCGCGGTGCGCGCCTCCGGTGAGGCCAACGTGCTCGACGCTTTCCCCGGCGGCGGTTTCGGCGGCCGCGGCCGTGCGGTGATCACCGCGTCGAACTCCATCGAGTACGCCTTCGAGGGCGATCACCTCGCCGACGACCAAGTGCGGCCGTCGGTGTTCACCTCGGCACTGGTCGACGGTCTCCGGACGGGCGACGCGGACCGTGACGAAGACGGCTGGATCGCGCTCAGCGAGCTTTACGACTACCTGTTCGACAGCGTCCGCGAGCGGAACCCGAACCAGACGCCCAGCCGCGACATCGAGATGCAGGGCGAGCTGTACCTGGCCCGGAGCAGGCGCCGCCGCATCAAACCGTCGCCGGTCCCGGCCGATCTGCGCGCGGCGAGCGAGGATCCGAACATGTTCACCCGCCTCGGCGCGGTGACGGAACTGCAGCGGCGCCTGACGAGCGAGAACCTCTCCGTCGCCATCGGCGCGCACGAAGTCCTCGCCACGATGGCGCAGACCGACATCCAGCACATCGCCGAGGCAGCCGAACTCGCGCGGCGGGAATCGTGGGTGCGCACCGAACCCGAGGTGGTGAGCTTCGGCGAGGTCGTCCGGGGAACGCGGCCGGTGGCGCGGATCCGGCTGGCAGGGCCGCCGATCGCGCGGGCCTGCCGGTTCGCGTCGTCGCATTCCTGGCTGCGGGTGACCGAAGTCGACGGCGGGGCCGAGATTTCGCCGGACCTGGTGGAGATCGGGGTGTTCGACGCGCGGGTCACCGTGACCGGGCCGACCGGTGAGGTGGTGGTGCGAGTCGAGGGCCAGGTCGTCGAGGAACCGATGCCCGAATCCCCGCCCGCACCGGCGCCTCCGCCTCCTGAGCCCGTGCGCGCGCCTTCGCCGGTGCCCGAACCCCCGCCGCCGGCGCCGCCCGTCGAAACCGCCGCTCCACGGCCGAAGCCCGACCCGTTCGCTGCCGCCGCCGGCGTGTTCGCGTTCGTGGCGGCGGTGTACCTGGTGATCATCGCTTTCCCGCTCAGCAGCGGTTTGGAGGATTTCTTCGAGGACGGTGGCTGGATCGTCGTGCCGCTCATCGTGTTCGCGGTCGGCGCGGGGATCGCGATCTCCCTGCCGCGGACGCGCCGGACGGTGGGGCCGGGAGCGCTGTGCGGGCTGGCGCTGCTCTCGGCGATCCCGTACGGCCCGGCCGTCCTCGTGCTCGCCGACGGCTGCCTGCTCGCCGGGGCCGTCTGCGCGCTGATCTCGGTGCGGCGCGACCGGAGTTTCCGGCTCAGACTGGGGAAACCGCGTGACGCCTTCGCCGTCGTGGCACTCGTGGCCGGGATCGGCGGCGTGGCCGGTCTCTCGGTGGAGGCCGGCGAACTCTTCGCATACTCGTCGAGCCGGGCCGACGAGGGCGCGCTCTACCTCGTGGTCGCGGTGATGCTCCTGATCGGGACCGTGCTCGGCGCGCTCCTGCGTCCGGCGGCGTTCGGGATCGCCTTCCACGGTGGGGTGGCGGGCGGTGGCATCGTCATGGTGTGCGCGCTGTTCTACGCGCTGCCGAGCAGCTCGCGCGTGACCGGCGCGGGCTGGGGGATCGCGCTGGGAATGGTGCTCTCGCTGGCCATCGTGACCGGTTTCGCGGCCCGCAAGGCGAAAGGCTGACGATGCCCACGATCCGCCCCGCGACCGTCGAGGACGCCTGGCCCATCGCGGAGGTGAACGTCCGGTCGTGGCAGTCGGCGTACCGGGGCCTGCTGCCCGAGCTCTACCTGCGCGATCTTTCGGTCGAGGGCAGGGCGGGCCGCTGGCAGCGGATCCTCGCGGATCCCGCCAACCGGGGCGACGTCCTGGTCCTCGTCGAGGACGGTTCGCTCCTCGGCTTCACCGCCGTCGACCGGGAACGCGGGGAACTGCGCGCGATCTACCTCGAACCGGCTCGCTGGGGCACCGGATTGGGCAGGCTGCTGCTCGACACCGCCGTCGCCGCGCTGCGGGATTCGGGGCATCGCGATGCGACGCTGTGGGTGCTCGATTCGAACGAGCGCGCCCGGCGCTTCTACTCGGCCGCGGGATGGACGCCGGACGGGGCCGAGAAAACCGACACCATGCCCGGCGAAGACGTCCCGCTTTCCGAACTGCGCTACCGGATCGACCTCGTCAGCGAGTGAACCAGGCGCGTTCCTCGGGTTTGTTGAGGACGACGATGATGCCGATGGCGATGCCCATCCCGATCAGCTGGGTGATCGCCCCGCCGCTGAACAGGCTGATCACCCCCAGGACCACGGACAGTCCTTCGACGCCGATGACCGTCGGCCGCACCCAGGCCGAACCGCGGGAGATCCTGATCGCGCACGCGATCAGCACGAGGGAGACCACGAAGCCGAGGAGCGCCAACGCCAGGGCGAGTCCCGCTTCTTCATCACCGTGGTCGAGTGCGTTGATCGCGAGGGCGGTCACGAGCGCGCTGACGAGGAGATTGAGGACCGCCTGTATCCACAGGAAGACGCGGACCGTCTTGAGCTGGCGCGGCATCTCCGGCGCCTTGTCGCGGACTTCCTCGGTCATGACGGGCTCCCTCTCTCGGCACGGAGAGACCAGTGTGGGTCCGGAAGTCCTTGGCGCTGACGGTAAAACTGTCCTCAGCGCGTGACCAACCTCCCGCGTTCAGTCCTCTGAATGCGGGGCGGGTACGAAGGCGCCGTTCCGCGCGGCGGCAGCCACCGCTCGCGCCGTGACCCGCGCGTCCGCCACCGTGACCCGTTCCCGGGACAGGAACAGCCGGTAGAACATCGGCCCGCACACCGCCCGCACCAGTTCGTCGCCGTCCGTCCCGGGCGGGACCTCGCCCCGCGCGACGGCCCGTTCCGCGATCGGCGCCATCCGCACGTGCCGGTCCGCGTAGAAGTCGTGCAGCGCCTCGGCCGCTTGAGGTGACTGGAAGGCCGCCAGCACCGACGCCGTCGGCAATTCCTTGAGCGCGGGTTCGGTGAAGTACCGCACGACCTCCGCGGCCACTTCGTACAGATCGTCCTCCAGCGACCCGGTGTCGGGCGCCTTCCAGTCGTCCTCCGCGCCCATCGGCAGCGCGGCGGCGACGAGACCGTCCGGTGAGGACCAGCGCCGGTACACCGTGGTCTTGTGCACTCCGGACCGCTCGGCGACGGCGTCCACGGTCAGTTCGCCGAATCCGTGTTCGGCCAGCAGGTCGAGGGTGGCGTGCAGGACGGCCTGGCGGGTGCGTTCGGTCCGGCCGCCTGGCCGCTGGGTACCGGAGGTTGCCAACTGCTACTCCTGTTGCGTTAGTGTGGTCAGTATGTCAGACCCCGCGAAGATCGCCGAACTCATCGGGGACGCGAAGATCGTCGCCATCGGTGAGAACAACCACCACGTCCACGAGTTCGGAGACCTGCGCAATCGTTTGCTCCAGCACCTCGTCGAGCACCAGGGCTTCCGTGTCGTCGGTTTCGAATCCGGTTTCGCCGAGGGCGAGCTCGTCGAAGACTGGCTGAACGGAGCCCCCGGGGACGTCGCCGACATCGGCCGCGACGGCTTCACCTTCTCGCTCGGCGAGTCGCCCGAGGCGCACGAAATGCTGACGTGGCTCCGCGAGCGAGGCGACGTCCGGTACTTCGGTCTCGACGTGCCGAGCTCCGCGGGCTCGCCCGTGCCCGCGCTGCAAGCGGTCCGCGCCTACCTGTCCACTGTGGACGCGCCTGCCGTGAGCCTTGTCGACACCGCGATCGAGGCGACCGAGGGATACGCGTCGATCAGCAGCGCGGAGGCGCCCGCCAAGTACGCCGCCCTCGACACTGTGACAAAAGACAAGGCGACCGCGGCGCTCACCCGGCTCAAGACGCACCTCACCGCGTTGCGTCCCGTCTACGGGGACACAGCCGTCGCCGAGCACCACGTCGAAGGCGCGCTCCGCGTCGACGCCTACCTCGCCGAGGTGGCCGCGATGATGTCCGGCACCGCGCCCGCCCTGCAGGGCGGTTCGCGCGACGCGTACATGGCCGAGAGTGTCCGCCTGATCCGACGGCTCCACGGTGACGACACGAAGATCGTCGTGATGCTCCACAACGGACACCTCCAGCGGGTGCCGTTCTCGCCGTTCCCCGGGCTCACCTCGCCCTCGGCGGGAACGCATCTGGCCGCGGAATTCGGCGACGACTACTTCGCGCTGGCGCTCACCGCTGTCGAGGGCGAGACCACCGGCCTCAAACCGGATCCGGCCGCGCGGCTCGGGTTCACCGTGTACCGCCAGGATCTGGACGCACCCGCGGAAGGCAGCGTCGAAGCCGAAGGCCCCGGCCTGGTGGACCTCCGCTCGCGACGCGGAACGGAGGGACCCCAGAGCATCCGTCACGCGCACCTGTTCAACCCGGTCGACGTCGTCAACGCCTTCGACGCGCTGGTCTGCTTCCCGAAGTCGACGGTCAGCGGGCACCTCCGACCGGCCCCAGCCGATCGGGTGGTTGAGGTTGCCACTCGCGGGTGACAGGCGTAGGCCCGAGGCATGATCATGCGACTGGTACGAGGAATGGGCGCACTGGCCTGCTCGGCGCTGCTGGTGACCGCCGTGGCCCAGCCCGCCTCCGCGACGGAAGTCCAGCAGAACCCGCCGAACTGGGGACTGGACCGGATCGACCAGCGAACGGGTCTCGATCAGCTCTATCACTACGAGACCGACGCCAAGGACGTCACGGTCTACGTGATCGACAGCGGTGTCGACGCGGCGCATCCGGACTTCGGCGGCCGGGTGAAGCCCGGTAAGGACTTCCTCAACGGCGGCACGGACACCTCCGACACCAACGGTCACGGCACGTACCTGGCCGGCGTCGCCGCGTCGAGGAGCTATGGCGTCGCGAAGGCCGCGCAGATCGTCCCGGTCCGGGTGATCGACGCGCAGGGCGGCGGAGCGACGGACAAGATCATCGCGGGTATCGATTGGGTGACGCAGAACGCACACCAGCCCGCCGTCGCCGTCCTCGGCATCGGCGGCACCGCCAACGACCAGCTCGACGCCGCCGTCCGCGCGCTCGCGGCTGTCGTCCCGGTCGCTCTCCCGGCCGGTGGCGAGGCCACCGACGCGGGGCAGTTCTCACCCGGCCGGGTCACCGAAGCACTCACCGTCGGCTCGACGGACGCGAGTGACCAGGTCGGGTCCACGTCGAACTACGGTGAGGTCGTTGACCTGTTCGCACCCGGCGTGGACGTGCCGGGACCCAACGCCGGGGGCAGCGGCGGCCGGGTGCTCAGCGGGACGTCGTCGGCCGCCGCGCACGTCGCCGGGGTGGCCGCGCTGTACCGGGCCCTGCACCCCACTGTCTCGGCGGCGGACGTCGCGAAGACGCTCGTGGACCTCGCCGCGGTCGACGTGCTGACCGGCGTCCACGCGGGCACCGCGAACAGGTTGCTCCAGACCCCGGGTACGCAACTCAAGCGGGGATGACGTCCATCACCTGGGCAACAACTCCCGCCCTGCGGGACCTAACAGGTAACGTGCCTCACCTACCGATCCGATGATGGGAAGGACCGGCATGTTCCGCAAGGTACTGGTCGCCAACCGGGGTGAGATCGCCATCCGCGCGTTCCGCGCCGGATTCGAGCTCGGCGCGGGCACGGTGGCTGTGTTCCCGCACGAAGACCGCAATTCGCTCCACCGGCTGAAGGCCGACGAGGCCTACGAGATCGGCGAACCCGGTCATCCGGTGCGGGCCTATCTGTCGGTCGAGGAAATCGTGGCGGCCGCGAAGAAGGCGGGCGCCGACGCCGTTTACCCCGGCTACGGCTTCCTCTCCGAGAACCCGGACCTCGCGCGCGCATGCGAGGACGAAGGCATCACCTTCGTCGGGCCGAGCGCGGACATCCTCGAGCTGACCGGGAACAAGGCCCGCGCGGTCAAGGCCGCGCGCGAGGCCGGGGTGCCGGTGCTGGGATCTTCCGAACCGTCCTCCGACATCGACGCGCTGATCGCCGCCGCCGAGGAGATCGGCTTCCCGGTCTTCGTCAAGGCCGTCGCCGGCGGTGGCGGACGCGGTATGCGCCGCGTCCTGGAGCCCGCGCAGCTGCGCGAGTCCATCGAGGCCGCCGCGCGCGAGGCCGAGTCGGCCTTCGGCGACCCGACGGTGTTCATCGAGAAGGCCGTCGTCGAGCCGCGCCACATCGAGGTCCAGATCCTCGCCGACGGCGAGGGCAACGTGATCCACCTCTACGAGCGCGACTGCTCGGTCCAGCGGCGGCACCAGAAGGTGATCGAGCTGGCCCCGGCGCCGAACCTGCCGTCCGAACTGCGCGACCGGATCTGCGCCGACGCGGTGAAGTTCGCCCGCCAGATCGGCTACCGCAACGCCGGCACCGTCGAGTTCCTCCTCGACAAGGACGGCAACCACGTCTTCATCGAGATGAACCCGCGGATCCAGGTCGAGCACACGGTGACCGAGGAGGTCACCGACGTCGACCTCGTCCAGTCGCAGCTGCGCATCGCCTCCGGCGAGACGCTCGACGACCTCGGGCTCTCGCAGGACAAGGTGTACCTGCGCGGCGCCGCCCTGCAGTGCCGCATCACCACCGAGGATCCCGCCAACGGCTTCCGCCCGGACACCGGGATGATCAGCGCGTACCGCTCGCCCGGCGGTTCCGGTATCCGCCTCGACGGCGGCACCGCGTTCTCCGGTACCGAGATCAGCGCGCACTTCGACTCGCTGCTGGTGAAGCTCACCTGCCGCGGCCGCGACTTCAAGACCGCCGTCGGCCGCGCGCGCCGCGCCGTCGCCGAGTTCCGGATCCGCGGTGTGGCCACGAACATCCCGTTCCTGCAGGCCGTCCTCGACGACCCGGACTTCCGTGAAGGCCGCGTCACGACGTCGTTCATCGAGGAGCGCCCGCATCTGCTCACCGCGCGCCACTCGGCGGACCGCGGGACCAGGCTGCTGACCTACCTCGCCGACAAGACGGTCAACAAGCCGCACGGCGAGCGTCCGCGCACCCTCGAACCGCAGGTCAAGCTGCCGAAGCTGCCCAAGGACCTCGAACCGGCGCCCGGCTCGAAGCAGAAGCTCACCGAACTCGGCCCGGACGGTTTCGCCCGCTGGCTGCGGGAGTCGCCGACCATCGGCGTCACCGACACCACCTTCCGTGACGCGCACCAGTCGCTGCTCGCCACCCGCGTGCGGACGAAGGACCTGCTCGCCGTCGCGCCGATCGTCGCGCGCACCACGCCGCAGCTGCTCTCGCTGGAGTGCTGGGGCGGCGCGACCTACGACGTCGCGCTGCGGTTCCTGGCGGAGGACCCGTGGGAGCGGCTGGCGAAGCTGCGGGAAGCGGTGCCGAACATCTGCCTGCAGATGCTGCTGCGCGGCCGCAACACCGTCGGCTACACGCCGTACCCCACCGAGGTGACCAACGCCTTCGTCGAGGAGGCGACGGCGACCGGCATCGACATCTTCCGGATCTTCGACGCGCTCAACGACGTCGAGCAGATGCGCCCGGCGATCGAGGCCGTCCGCGAGACCGGATCCGCGGTCGCCGAGGTGGCGCTCTGCTACACCTCGGACCTGTCGGACCCGGCCGAGAAGCTGTACACGCTGGACTACTACCTCAAGCTGGCGGAGCAGATCGTCGGCGCCGGGGCGCACGTCCTGGCCATCAAGGACATGGCGGGCCTGCTGCGGGCGCCGGCGGCGGTGCGGCTGGTTTCCGCGCTGCGCAAGGAGTTCGACCTCCCGGTGCACATCCACACACACGACACCGCGGGTGGCCAGCTGGCGACGTACCTCGCCGCGATCCAGGCCGGGGCGGACGCCGTCGACGGTGCCGTCGCGTCCATGGCGGGCACGACGTCGCAGCCTTCCCTGTCCGCGCTGGTCGCGGCAACCGATCATTCGGACCGGCCGACCGGGCTGGACCTGCAGGCCATCGGCGACCTGGAGCCGTACTGGGAGAGCGTGCGCAAGATCTACGCGCCGTTCGAGGCGGGTCTCGCGTCGCCGACCGGACGCGTGTACCACCACGAGATCCCCGGCGGGCAGCTGTCGAACCTGCGCACTCAGGCGATCGCGCTCGGCCTCGGCGAGCGGTTCGAGGACATCGAGGCGATGTACGCGGCCGCGGACCGGATCCTCGGTCACCTGGTGAAGGTCACGCCTTCGTCCAAAGTGGTCGGTGACCTCGCGCTGCACCTCGTGGGCGCGGGTGTCTCGCCGGCGGACTTCGAGGCGGAGCCGAACAAGTTCGACATCCCCGACTCGGTGATCGGTTTCCTGCGCGGCGAACTGGGCGACCCGCCCGGTGGCTGGCCGGAGCCGTTCCGCACCAAGGCCCTCGAAGGCCGCGCGCAGCCGAAGCCGGTGCAGGAACTGTCCGAAGAGGACCACAAGGGACTGGCCGAGAACCGTCGCCAGACGCTGAACCGGCTGCTGTTCCCCGGGCCCACGAAGGACTTCGAGGCGCACCGCGAGCAGTACGGTGACACGTCGGTCCTGCCGTCCAAGGACTTCTTCTACGGGCTGCGCCCGGGCGAGGAGTACTCGGTCGACCTCGAACAGGGTGTCCGGCTGCTGATCGAGCTGGAGGCCATCGGCGAGGCCGACGAGCGCGGGCTGCGCACGGTGATGTCCACGCTCAACGGCCAGCTGCGCCCGATCCAGGTCCGCGACACCTCGATCGCGTCGGACATCCCGGCCACGGAGAAGGCCGACAAGGGCGACCCGAAGCAGATCGCCGCGCCGTTCGCGGGCGTGGTCACGCTGCAGGTGTCCGAGGGCGACGTGGTCGAGGCCGGTGCGACGGTCGCGACCATCGAGGCGATGAAGATGGAGGCGTCGATCACGGCGTCGGCGGGCGGCAAGGTGTCGCGGCGCGCGATCAACGCCGTCCAGCAGGTCGAAGGCGGAGACCTGCTGCTCGTCCTGGAGTAGCGCGGACTTGCGCATCTTGAGGTACATGAAGGCCCCCTTCATTGCGCTAGGCGCAGTGAAGGGGGCCTTCATGTACTTGGATCAAGCGCATCCTTGCGGCCGCCGCTAACGTGGACCGGTGCTGATCCACGCCGTACCCCAGTTCCAGGGCGCGCTGACCGACCGAGCGCCGGAGATGCCCGAAGGCTGCGTCGCGCTCGCCGAGCTGGCGGGCCACGTACTGGGCGTCCCGGTGCACCACATCCGGCAGACCCGCGAGACCTCGCCTGTGGTCGACGGGATCGCCAACCGTGAGGTGCTGACCGGCGCCAACCGGGCCGCGCAGCTCGCCGCGCTGGAGGCGCCGGGAGGGCCGGTGCTGACCATCGGCGGGGACTGCGGGGTCGAGCTGATCCCGATCGGGGTCGCGCGCTACCGCTTCGGGCCGGGTCTCGGCGTCGCCTGGTTCGACGCGCACGCGGACCTCAACACCGCGGAGACGTCGCCGTCGGGCGCGTTCCACGGCATGGTGCTACGGTCGCTGCTCGGCGAGGGCGACCCGGATTTCGCCGCGAACCCGCCGGTCGAACCCGGTCGCGCCGTCCTCGCCGGGACAAGGGTGTTCGACGACGCCGAGCGTGCCGCGATCGATCGCGGGCTCGTCGTCGAATCGGCCGACGTCGCCGCCGGGCTGGCCGGCTCGGACAAGGTGTACGTCCACGTCGACCTCGACGTGCTCGACCCGGCGGAGTTCGACGGGCTGAACTGCCCGGAGCCCGGAGGCTTGACGATCGAGCGCCTTGTAGCGATGCTTCGCGGGCTGAGCGGCTTCGAAGTCGTCGGCGCGGGGATCACCGAATGTGTCGGCACCGAGGTGCGCCCGCTGGAGCCCGTGCTCGAAGTACTCGGTGAATTGCTCACCGAAAAGCAGTGACACTCCGTCACAGCGAGGCTCGCTTCGGCCGTTCGTACGTACCGTGCGAGCCGTTTGCCGGGCACTTGTCATCAAAATTCAGGGATGAACCGTGATTTTGTCACGAAGGTGACAAGAAATCGGTTTCTTCTGCGAAAGGTGACACATTCACGAGCGAGTTTGCGATGTGTTCGTTGTCACCTCACGACGATCGTGGGATGTCAGGACGCTGGGCGGAGCAAAGGAGCTGCGATGTCGGTGGAGCGCGGGATCGAACACGCTGCGCAGTCCCCTGCAGCACTGCCTCGCAAGCTCGCCGATATTTTGCGACCGGAACTCGGCAGTCTCGCCAACGAGATCGTCGACGAGATCCGCGCGACCATCCCCGCCTACGCGCGCCCGCTCGACGGGCCCTACGGCAAGTCGATCCGCGCCGGCGTCGAGTACGCGATCACGCTGTTCGTCGCCCAGATCGCGGATCCCTCCGTCTCCAAAGAACAGTCGCACGAGGTCCACCATCGCCTGGGGCAGAACGAGATGCGGGAAGGCCGCAGCCTCGACACGCTCCAGTCGGCGTACCGGGTCGGCGCCCGGGTCTCGTGGCGGCGCATCATGCGCGTCGGCCGTCGCAGCGGGCTTTCGTCCGCGGTGATGTCGCAACTGGCCGACGCGATGCTCGCGTTCATGGACGAACTCGCGTCCGTCGCGCTGGACGGCTACCTCGAAGCGAAGGCGCGCACCGCGGGGGCGCTGGACACGTGGCGCCGCAAACTGCTGCACCTGGTGCTGGAAACCCCGCCCGCGCCGTCGAAGGCGATCGCGGAACTCGCGCAGCTGACCGGCTGGCCGGTGCCCGAGCGCGCGACACCGGTGGTGCTGCACCCGCTCAACGACGCCGTCAGACCCCGGCGGCACAACGCGGTGGATTCGGACGTGCTGGCCGAACTCGACTGCGCTGAGCCGCGTCTGCTCGTCCCCGGCGAGATCTCCGGCGCCCGGCTGGCCACCCTGCAGGCCGCGCTGCCGGACTACCGGCTCTCGATCGGCCCGTGCCGTCCGCTGGACTCCGTCGCCGATTCGCTGCGCTGGGCGCGTGACGCCCTGCATCTCTCCGAACGCGGGATCATCCAGGCCCGCCGCGTGATCCGCGCCGAAGAACACCTCGCGACCCTGCTCGTCAACGCCGACTCCGTGCTGACCTGCCAGCTGCGCGACCGCCTGTTCGCCCCGCTCGCCGAGATGACCGGGAAACAGCAGGAACGGCTGCTCGAAACCCTCCGCGCCTGGCTCGACAGCCAGGGCAACGTCGTCGACATCGCAGAGCGCCTCCAGGTCCACCCGCAGACAGTCCGGTACCGCATGCGGCAGCTGCAGGCGACCTTCGGCGAGTACCTGCGCGACCCGGGCGCGCGGTTCGAAATGGAACTCGCGCTGCGGGCCGGCGTCACCCCTTCCTCGGCGCCCGCAGGCTTCGCGCTGCCGGAGATCCTTCCGGCGCCGCGCAAGAGTACACAGTGGACACCGAGCGGATCTTGACCCGGAGTGCGATGAAGGGTCTTCAGGACCAAAGTGTCCTGAAGACCCTTTATCGCACGTTCGTGATCGAAACCTGGACCAGAAAGGCGCTCAGCGGCGCGCCACCGGCGGATCGACGTTGGGGCACTTGCGTTCCGGCGGCACCGGGGATCCGTCGAGCGAGACCTGGCTGACGCCGACGCACGCCTGGTTCCCCGGTCCCGACGACATTCCACTCAGGAGCGAATCGAGGTTCTCCTTCACCCCGCAGCCGGAGAACTTCGGCAGCGTGAACTCCCGGTAGGCGGGATCCGCGGCGTTCGGATCGGTGCGCAGCACACCGCCGTTGAACATGTCGTACTTCTCCCCGCGGAGGTTGAGCACGAGCGGTCCGGCGGTGAGACAGCTGTCGCCGACGTCGAGAGCGACGCCGTTGATGGTGACACCGCTCAGTTTCGCGAAGACTTCGATGCGCGTGGTGACCGTCGAGGAGCCGTCCGGTTCCGAGATCACCGTGCCGTTGATGTCGATGATGTGGTTGCCGGTCCGGTGATCCGGTGGCAGCAGTTCCATCGTCGCGGTGATCGGGGCGAAGCCGAAGCCGAGGAACGTCACCTTGCTCGGGGGCATCATCGTCGTGCCGGTGATGCTGCTCGGCGGGTCGGGCGGGACGATCCAGAAGGCGTTGAACATGAACGCCTGGGTGAGCCGCGCGAAAGCGCCGAGCTTGGCGATCGTCGACGTGCCTTGCACTTCGAAGGGCTGCAGGGGGAACACGAGGACGTTCGGGTCCGGTTCGTCGTTCGTCGCACGGGTGCCGGGCTGAGGCTTCCGCTCGCCAGGTTTGCCGCTGTCCGGTTTCGTGACACCCATCGCCAGCAAGGCGACACTGCCGAGAGTGGCGTCCTGGCCAGGGTTCTGGGTGCACGTGATCGGCTTGAGCGGGGTCTCGGCCGAGGTCGAGGCCAGTGCGAGAGACGGGGCGCCGGTGGACAGCCGGAGTTCGCCGGGGACGGTCATCGCGATTTCGGGCACCTTGCCCGTCGCGACCAGCTTTACTTCGCCGGTGGCGGGGACCTTGGTCGCCGGGATCGTGAGGGTGACCGGCACCGGTGTCTTCTTGTCTTCGCGTGTGGCCGTGAGCTCGACGGTCGCGCCACCGGCGACTTCGGTGACCTCGCCGAGCGTGCCCTCGGCGAGGCTGAAGGTCAGCGAGAAGTCCTTGACCTGCAGCGGTTTTCCGGTTTGGACGACCTTCGGCAGGGTGGCGGAGGTCTCCATGACGACCGGTCGTTCGCCGACGGGGTCCGGAAAGACGCAGGTGTTGTTCAGGGTCTGCCGCGCGGTGGCGGCGCCCTGAAGCGGCGGGGACGGCGGCGTCGTCGGATCGGTCGTCGCCGAGGAGGCGAGTGCGCCGTTCACGCCCGCGAGCAGGATGACGCCCGCCAGAACGGGAAACCTCCCGAGTGCCCGGCGAACCTGCTGCGTCATACGGGTTCCTCTCGTGTCCGGTGTGGAGCCCGTGCGGGGCGGGGCGCCCCGCCCCGCACGGAGGGTTCATCAGGTGATCGGGATCGCCGGGCTGAACGCGCGGTTCTGTGCCGGGTTGGTGTTCTTCACGGTGCAGTTGAAGTTCCAGGTGGTCCAGGAACCGTCCTTCTTGTGGAAGTCCAGCGGCGCGTTGATCGTGGTGCCGAGGGACGCGGTCGCCGAGCCGGGGGCGCCGGCGGTGAACGTCGGGACACCGGTGCCCGCGTCCTGGACGATGTTGAACGACCGGGGACCGGGCACGTACGGGTTGATCTGCGTCGGGACGTTCAGGTTCGTCACCGTCGCCGACGCCGGGGTGGCGTTGGTGATGGTGATCGGCATGTTGGCCTTGCCGCGGACACCGTCGTAGTTGGCGGCGTTGAGCAGGGCGTTGATGGAGGCGTTGATCGTGGCGGTGCCGCCGACACTCGACGGAGTCGCGGTGGCCCCGGAAGCGATCGAGTCCGGCCCGACGAAGCTCGCCTTCACGTCCAGCTGCTGCTGGCCGATGCCGGGGAAGTTGCACATGTACGCGACAGTGCCGGTGGAGTAGGTGGTCGCGGCGGCGGCCGTGCCGGCGGTGAGCACGGCGACCGCGCCCAGCACGATGCCGGTGGTGGCGACGCCTGCTGACAACTTGCCAAGTCTACGGGACATACCTGTCATCTCCTTTGATCCAGTTTACGTCTCGGGCGGCTTTCCCCATGCGCCTTTCGGCGGATTTTTCTGATCAAATATGCTCGACCTGAGCGGCCTTCTCGGTGGTGGGGTAAACCGAGGTTACCCGCGAGTTATGTACGTAACAAGGATTCATGTCGACATGTTTCGGAGTGGGTGAGCAGCCTGTTCGTTCTTGTCAGTGCGCGCTGAATGCGATTATGAAGTTTGTGCGACGATGACAAAGGCGCGGCCGATCGGCGGAACCGGGTTAACATTCGCCGCATGGCTTCAGTCAATCGACTATCCACGACACGGCGCGTGACGACTACCGCGATAGCCGTAATGATCGCCACGGTTTCCCTTTCCGGTATCGCCGACGCCGCGCCTACTGGTGAGGCGCGGCCTTGGGGAAGCAACGACTACGCGCAGGGACAGGGCAACGTACCCGCCTCGGCGCTGGGCGCGAGCGCCGTTTCGGCGGGCGCGATCACCCATCTGGCGCTGAAGGACGGCGGCGTGATCGCCTGGGGCAACAACAACTACGGCCAGGCCACCGTGCCCGCCGCGGCGACGTCGGGGGTCACGGCGATCGCGGCGGGGTGGGCGCACGAACTGGCGCTCAAGAACGGCGGCGTGATCGCCTGGGGCAACGGCTTCTACGGCCAGAACGTCGTCCCGGCGGCCGCCACCTCGGGTGTCACCGCCATCTCCACCAGCGCGTACTTCAACCTCGCGCTGAAGGCGAACGGCAGCGTGCTGAGCTGGGGTTCGAGGACGGCCGTGCCCACGACGGTTTCGTCGGGGGTCACCGCGATCTCGGCGGGCGGTGACCACGGGCTCGCGCTGAAGAACGGCGGCGTCGTCGCCTGGGGCAGCAACGGGAAAGGCCAGATCACCGTACCCGCGGCGGCGACGTCGGGGGTGTCGGCGATCTCGGCGGGGTTCCGGCACAGCATCGCGCTGAAGAACGGTGGCGTCATCGCGTGGGGCGACAACACTTCCGGGCAGGCCACGGTTCCGCCGGAAGCCTCGTCCGACGTCGTCGCCATCGACGCCGGCTACAACCACAACGTCGCGCTCAAGTCCGACGGGAGCGTTTTCGCCTGGGGCAGCAATGTGAAGCAGGAAAGCCGGGACACCAGCACGGAACCGCCGACGGACTACTGGAAGTTCTCCGGCGTCTGCGCCCCGGTCTACGCCATTTCCGCAGGTGACAGCACCGGCGTCGCACTGGTCGACCCGACCGCGCCGTACTTCTGCTGAGGCTGCGAGGCCGGTCTCGTGAGTGGTAAGGACGGTTCTAGCGGACCCGTATTTGCCTACCCACTGGGATCCGGTGTCTTCGTGGTGGGTGGAAGGTGTGACGGGGGAAGATTTCGGACGTTGAATGTCCGGAATCTTCCCCGCTCGGCTGTCGGCCGGGGTGTCCTCGCGACGGTGAAGGATTTGGGACGTTCAACGTCCCAAATCCTTCACCGTCGATCGGGCATACGCCGGGATCGCCACCTTCGCGCAGGTCAGCGGCAGGTAGGCAAGTGCCGGTCGGTTCTAACCGTCCTTACCGCTCACGAGCTTTCAGGACAGGTTCGACTTCATGTTCAGGTTGATCGTGTTGCCCGGACCGGAGATCAACGCGCCCAGCGCGAGGTCGTTGATGAAGCAGTCCTTGAACTCGGGGATCGTGAACACGCCCGAAGACGGGATGGTCTCCGCGAACAGGTCGACGTTCTTCGACACCAGGGTCAGGTCCAGCGGCTTGACCGTCTTGCAGGCGTTCGGCACCGTCGGGAGTGGGATGACCGGCCAGAACAGGCCGACGACGATGTTGTCGATCAGCATGTTCGCCTGCGAATGGGTGGTCAGGTCGCCGTTGGCCAGCGTGCCGGTGACCGGGCCGGTCGGCTCGATCCGCACGCGGGCCTTGATCTTGAAGACACCCGAGACCAGCGAGATGTTCGCCGTCGAGGGCGGCAGGGACAGATCGCCGCGGATCCCGACGTTGTCACCGTCGATGACCAGGGCGCCGTTGAGCTGGCCCGGGCCGAGGTCGAGGCTGCCGCCGGTCTTCTTCACCACGGTCTTCCCGGTGACGGTGTAGGACACCGGGATCTCCACCGGGTCGTCCGCCAGGGCCGGGGTGGCGGCAAGGGAGCCCGCCATGGCGGCCGCGGCGGTGAGTGCGACCACCGTGCCGAGACGGCGACGGACGGTTTTCGGGCGCGTTCGACCGAACATGGGTTTCTCCTCGTTTTCTCTCGTGTTTTATACCGCTCGAAAAATGAGAAATGGCTTGTTTGTCACCGGGGAACAAGGTCGGTGATGACCCAATTGTCGCCTTCGCGTTCCGCGGTGATCGAAAGCTGGGCCGCGGCCGTCGTCGACGAATTGTTGTCGGCTCGCGTCGCCGCTTGATCGAGGAATACCAGCAGTCGCGCTTTTCCGTCGCCGAGTTCCTGGACGGCGGAGGAGGAGACGCGGGTCGTGAGGACGAGTTTCTGTACCGGAGCCTTTTCCCTGACCTGTGCGAACAACTGGTTGTACGACTCCAGCGCCTTGCCTCTCAGCGCCGAAGTGGCTGCTTTTTCGGTGACGTCCGTCCGATCGTAGGAATAGGAGAAGACCTTGTTGAGCGCCACCGTCACCGCGGAGTTCACCTCGGCGCTCGCCCCGACGTCGGTGAGCGCCGTGTTGGCCGCCGCAGGAGCCGACGAGATCGACCTCGCCTGCAGCGTGAACCACACCCCCGCCGCCACCAGCACGGCCGCCGCGACCAGCAGGATCAGCGGCAGCTTCGGCCGGCGGGACGGCTGTTCGGCGGTCTCTTCGGCGACGGGTTCGGCCGTGGCCGTGGTCTCGGTTTCGGTCTCCGTGACATCGTCGGTGTCGGCCGTGGCGGTCATCGCGCACCCACCGGGAGCTGGTCGAGCGCGCTGAGCTTCCAGCCCTCGCCGGTCCTGGTCAGCCCGGCGGCGAACCGGTTGCGCTTCGTCGTCGGCGCCGCGCCTTCCTTCGCCATCGTGATCTCGACCGAAGCCAGCATCTTGGCCGTTCCCGCGTGGTCGTCGAGTTCGCTGATCGCCGCGTCGAGCACCTTGCCCGTCGAGACCGTCGCGTTCTTGGTGAGCGTCTGCTTCGTCGCGTCGTCGGTCTTGCCCAGCTGATCGCGCAGGGGACCGGTCGACGCGGCCAGCCAGTCGGCGATGCCCTCCTCGACACGGTGGTGGTCGAGGCTGGTCAGCCGGGCGACGAGCTCACGCCCGGTCTTCAGCGCGTCGTCGCGCGAGTTGCCGTAGGCCACGGCCTCGGAACCCGTCGCGGTGAACCAGGTGTACCCGGCCCATCCGGCGAACGCGCAGGCCGCGGCGAACACGGCGATCGCGATCTTCAGTGGCGCAGCCATAACATCTCCTCGAGGCTGGTGGACGTCGGCTGGCCGTCGGCGCCGAACCCGCCGGGGATGGAGGCGGGCGGGACACCGCCCTTCGGCGCGTTCTGCGAGCCGCGGACCGAGCTCGGGTTGCCCTTTTCGAGCGTGCACGCGGCACCGGTGTTGAACGGCAGCGCCGAGAGTTCCGCGCTGCTGCGGATCTTCGTGCCCTCGTAGCCCTTGGTGCACGGCATCGGGTCGAAGAAGGTCAGGGTCAGCCCGACCTTCCCGGACTCGCCGTCGATGGCCGCGTCGACGGCGGAGACCGCCTTCGGGGTGTTGATCAGCAGCTGACGAAGGCCGTCGGTGCGCGTGGAGAACACGTGCGACGTGGTGAGCAGGTTCGCCAGCAGGATCGGCAGACCGGGCTCGTTGTCCCGCAGCAGCCCGGAGAGCTGGGTCGCCGCGCCGGGCGCGGTCGCGATCAGCTGGCGCAGGTCACCGTCCGAACGGGCCAGTTGCTGGGCGAACTGCCTGGCGTTGTCGCTGAACTGCCGCCACGCCAGCGACGAGTCGACCTGGGTCTTCAGCACGGTCGAGCCGTCGGTGAGCAGCTTCTCCGTCTGCGGCAGGTGGTTCGCGGCCTGCTTGGTGAAGTCGGTGGTGGAGTCGAGCAGCACCTGGAGGTTCGCGCCGGAACCGCGCAGGGCGTTGTCGAGTTCGTCGACGACGGTCCGCAGATCCTCGGTCGGCACGGACGCGGTCAGCGAGTCCAGGTCGGTCAGCAGATGCTGCACCGGCAGCGGAACACTCGTCGCCTCGCGAGGGATGACCGAACCCTCGGCGAGGAACGGCCCGTCGCCGGTCCGCGGCTGCAGGTCGACGAACTGCTCGCCGACCGCGGACCGGTTCGCCACGACCGCCCGCGAGTTCGCGGGGATCGACGGCGCGTCGTCGTCGATCAGCAGATCCGCTTCCATGCCCCCGGCGGTGAGCCGGAGTTCGCCGACCCGGCCGACGGCGACGCCGCGGTAGGTCACCTCGCCGTTGGTGAACAGGCCTCCGCCGTCGGTCAGCGCGAGCTTCACGGTGAACCCGTTCGCCCCGAAGAGCCGGCCGAGCCCCGCGTAGTTGGCCCCCACGAACGCCGTCGTCGCCAGCGCGATGATGACGAACGCGATCACCTGGATCCGGACACGGGTGGTGAGCATCAGCTACCTCCGGAGGACGGCAGCGGAAGGGTGGGGAGCCCCGGCGGGACCCCTTCGCCCGGGGGAGGCAGTTCGACGCCCGGCGCGGGGACCATCGAGGCGTAGACGTTCAGGTAGTCGCCCTTGATCCCGTCGCGGACGGCGTCGGTGAACGGGAACGTCGGCAGGATCTCCAGCGACTTGGGCAGGTTCTCGCCGGCGTCGGCCAGCCGCTTGAGGATCGGCGCGAGCGCGGTGAGATCGGCGACGAGATCGGCCCTGGTCTTCTTGATCACGTCGACGCTGACCCCGGAGAGCCGGTCCAGCGCCTGCAGCATCGAGACGAGCTGGGTGCGCTGTTCGGAAAGGCTCTTCAGACCGGGGGTGAGGTCGGTGAGCGCGCCTTCGACCTGCGTCTTCCGGTTCGCCAGCGTCGTCGAGAGCTGGTTGAGGCCGTCGAGCGCCGAGGTGATGTCGGAGCGGTGCGTGTCCAGGTTGGACACCAGTTGCTCCACAGTGGACAGGAAGGAGCGGATCTCCTCCTCGTTGCCGTCCATCACCTTCGACAGCTCGCGGTTGATGGTCTGCAGCTGGCCGATCCCGCCGCCGTTGAGCAGCAGGGACAGCGCGCCGAAGATCTCCTCGAACTCCGGGTTGCGGTTCGTGCTCGCGACGGGGATCACCCCGCCGTCGCCCAGCCTGCCTTCGGCCTTCGCCGCGCTCGGGGCGAGTTCGATGAACTTCTCGCCGAGCAGGCTGGACTGCCGCAGCCGCGCGATGGCGTTGGCGGGCAGGCGGACGTCGCCGTTGACGGCCAGGACGGTTTCCGCCGTCCAGCCGTCTTCGCCGAGCTTGATCGTCTCGACCCGGCCGACCGGGACGTCGCCGACCTTCACCGCGGCCTGGGGGACCAGGTCGAGCACGTCGGCGAACTGCACGGTCACCCGGTACGGATGGTCGCCGATGTCCGCGCCGCCGGGCAGCGGCAGGTCGTAGACACCCTTGAAGTCGGAGGAACACGCGGTGAGCGCGAGACAGCACGCGGCGAGTACCGCGATCGTCCGTTTCGTGGTCATCAGCGGCCCCCGGTGTAGGTGTCGCCGGAGACCGGAAGCGGCAGCGGGGCGTAGTCGAGCAGGAGGCCGCGACCCTGCAGCTTCCCGGTCTTCGAGTCGACGGCTTCGAGCACGTTCGTCACCGCCAGCGGGATCGTGTCGAGGGTCTCGGCCAGCGCGGCGCGTTTGTCGACCAGCGTCCCGGTGGTCACCGCGAGCTTGTCCACATTGGACTTGATCAGCGCGCGGTTGTCCCGGATGAACTGCTGGATCTGCGCCAGCGCGCCGCCGAGGCCGTTCAGCGCGCGGGCGAGCTCGTCCTTGTTCTGTGCCAGCGTCCCGGTCACCGAGGCGAGCTGCTTGTTGATCTCGCTGACGTTCCGGTCGTTCGTCGCCAGCATCGAGGTGAACCGCTGCAGTTCGTCGACGGTGGCGAACAGGTTCTGCGAGTTCCCGGACAGCGTCCTGGCGAGGTCGGCGAAGTTGCGCACCGACTCGTTGAACGGCTTCCCGTTGCCCTGCAGGTTCTTCGCGCCGGTGCGAAGCAGATCCGAAAGGGCGCCGTCGGCGTTCGCGCCCTTGGGACCGAGGGCCTTGGCGAGCGTGTCGAGGCTGGAGTAGAGCTGGTCGAGCTCCACCGGCGTGCCGGTGCGTTCCATCGGGATCGTCGCGCCGTCGTTCAGCCTGTTCCCGGAGCGGGTGAGCTTGGTGAACTGGACGTACCTGTCGGCGACCACGCTCGGCGCCACGACGAGGACGTTGGTGTCGGCGGCGATCGGCGTCGAGCCGTCGACGGTCAGGACGACCTTGACCTGCTCGCCCTCCGGGGCCACCGATTCGACCTGGCCGACCCGGACGCCGAGCACCCGGACGTCCGATCCACTGTAGACACCGACGGCACGCGAGAAGTAGACGGTGACGCGGTCGAGCCCGCTGCCGGAGAAGATCCACCAGAGACCGCAGACGACGGCCAGCGCGAGTACGAGCGCCAGGGTGACGAACCTGCTGGTCATCGGCCACCTCCGGGAATCGGCGGGGTGCAGGGATCCCGGTTTTCCGGGATGAGCCCGCACAGGTAGCTGTCCACCCAGCGCCCGTTGCCGAGCGAGTTGTTCACCACGCGGAAGTACGGCGCGGCGAGGTCGAGGCTTTTGGCGAGATTGTCGTTCTGCCGCTGCAGGATGTCGGTCACCTCTCCGAGCTGGCTGAGCGCGCCGCCGAGCTGCTCCTTGTTGTCCTGCACCAGGCCCGAAAGCTGGGTGGCGAGGTCCTTGGATCCGGTCAGCAGGTCGTGGATCGCCTGGCGCCGGTTGTCCAGTTCGGTCAGCAGCAGATTGCCGTCCGAGAGGAGCTTGGCGAAGTCTTCGTTCGAGTTCGCGAGCGTTGTGGTGAGGCCGTGCGCGTTCGACAGCAGGCTGGCGAGTTCGGTGTCCCTGGAGGACACGGTCTTCGACAGCGACGTCAGCCCTTCCAAGGCCTTCCGGATGTGGTCGGGCGAGTTCTTGAACGTGTCGGACAGCGTGGTGAAGCTCTCCGCGAGCTGATCGGTGTCGATCGCGCCCGCGGTGTCGGCCAGCCCGTTGAAAGCCTCGGTGACGTCGTAGGGCGTGACGGTCCGGGTGCGCGGGATGACCTGCTTCGGGTTCTGCACCGTCTCGCCGGTCGGGCGCAGCGCGAGGAACTTCCGGCCCAGCAGGGTCTTGATCTTGATCTCGGCGGCGGTCCGGTCGCCGAGCCAGGCGTCCTTGACCCGGAAGCTCACCACCACGTGGTCCTCGGCGAGCTGGACGTCGCTCACCTCGCCGACCTTGATCCCGGCGATCCGGACCTCGTCGTCGGCCTGCAACCCGGCCGCTTCGGAGAACTCGGCCTGGTAGGTGGTCCCGGAGCCGATGATCGGGAGGTTCTCGTAGTTGAGCGTCGCGGTCAGCAGCGCGGCCGCGACGGCGCTGCCGACGACACCGATGACGATCGGGTTCCGCTCCTTGAAGGGTTTCACGACGCGCACCTCTCCGCCGTCGCCGGGACCCCGCGGGGAGGATTGCTCCGGAGGACGGCCGAGCACAGGTAGAAGTTCATCCAGGATCCGTACGAGCTGATCCGGCCCAGGTCGTTCAGCTTTCCCGGAAGCTCGGTGAGGACCCGTTCGACCTCGGGCTTGCCCTGGTCGGTCGTCAGCGCGCCGGAGAGCAGGCCGAGTCCCTCGATGCTGTCCTTGAGCGGTTCCCTGCCCTGTTCGAGCAGACCGGCGGTGGCGGTGGTGAGGTCCGCGAGCCCGGAGACGGCCTCCCCGATCTCGGCGCGGTCACCGGCCAGGCCGGACACCAGCTCCCTCAGTGTGGAGACCAAAGTGGACAGTGCGTCACCCTTGCCGTTGATGGTCTTCAGCACCGTGTCCAGGTTCGTGATCACGTCGCCGATCACCTTGTCGCGGCCGGCGAGCGTGGTGGTCAGCGAACCGGTGTGCGCCAGCAGGCTTTCCACCGTGCCGCCCTCGCCCTGCAGGACCTGGACGATCTCGCCGGAGAGCTGGTTGACGTCCTTGGGGGACAACGCCTGGAACAGCGGTTTGAAGCCGTTGAACAGTTCCGTGAGATCCAGTGCGGGAGTCGTGCGTTCCAGTGGGATCTCCGCCCCCGGCTCCAGAAGTGCGCGGGTGCCCTTGCCGCGTTCGAGGGCGATGTAGCGCTGGCCGACCATGTTGCGGTACTTGATCACCGCGCTCACGTCGGCGGGCAGCTTGCGCTGGGAGTCGAGTGAGAACCGGACCCGGGCCAGGCTGTGGTCGGCGATCTCGAGTTCTTCGATCTGGCCGACCCGCACGCCGGAGATCCGGACGTCGTCGCCGACGTTCAGCGAAGTCGCGTCGAGGAATTTGGCGCTGTAGGTCTTGGTGTCGCCGAGGCCGGTGTTCGTGATGGACACCGCCAGCAGCACCGTCGCCAGTGTCGTGATGACGACGAAGATCAGCCCCTTGATCAGCGGGCTCACGAAGTTCCTCATCGCAGGGTCACCTCCGTGCCCCGGTAGAGCGGCCCGACGAGCACACTGCCCCACGCGGGCACCTGGTTGACCGGGACACCGGCCGACGGCGCGACCAGCGTCGAGATCAGCTGCTGTTCCTGCGGCGAGTTCGCCAGGCCGAGGTCGCCCTGCACGCCCGGGAGCGCGGCGGTCTTCTCACCGGTCGCCACGATGCCCTGGCCCATCATGCTGTTCGACGGGTAGCAGCGTGGTTCACCGGTGGCGTTGTAGACCGGGTCGTCCTTGCCGGGCACGTATTTCGCGCGGGGCTGGGTGATGGTGATCTCCGCGTGCAGGCCGGGTTCGTCGGTGCCCTTGCCCAGCACCTTGTCCATCTGCGGCTTCAGCTTGGCCAGCGCTTCGATCGTGCAGGCGAAACTCGGCGAGTACTTCGCGGCGACTTCGAGCGGAGCCCGGCTGTCGGCGGCGAGCGCGATGATGTTGGCGCGGTTGTTGGCGAGGAACGTCGTGACCTGCTGGGAAGACGACGTCACCTGCTGGTACACGGTCGCCAGTTCGGCACGTTTCTCCCGGACGGTGTCGAGGGTGACGGCCGAGGCGCTCAGCGAGTCGAGCAGATCCGGCGCGATGTCGCCGTAGAGCCTCGAAACCGTCGCGAGGTCGCGGATGTTGTCGTTCAGCGCCGGGAGGTTCGGGTTGAACTTCTTGAGATAGTCGGCGGCGGTGGCGAAGGTGTCGCCGATCTGCTCGCCGCGGCCTTCCAGCGCGGTGGCGACCGTGGTCAGCGTGGTGGCGAGCTTCTGCGGCTGCACGGCCTGGAGCAGCGGCAACAGGTTGTCGAAGACCCGTTCCAGCTCGATCGCGTTGGCCGAGCGGTCCTGGGTGATCAGGTCGCCCGAACTCAAGGGTTCGGCCGTCGATCCGTCCGGAATGGACAGCTGCACGTACCGCTCACCGAACAACGTCTTCGGCACGAGCAGCGCGGACACGTTCTTCGGCAGCTGGGAGACCTTGCCGGGCTCCATGGCCAGGTCGATCTCCGCGCCTCCCGGCGTGGCGCGGACGCCGCGGATCTCGCCGACCACCACGCCGCGTGCCTTGACCTGCCCGCCCGCGCGCAACTGGTTGCCGACGCGGTCCGCCTGCAGCGTCACCGGGACCGACGTGACGAAGTCCTTCTGGTAGATCTTGATCGACAGCAGCACGAGGGCGGACATCACCACGAGGAACAGCACCCCGGCCGTCCGGACCCCGGCCTTGCGCAGCCCGCGCCGGCTCATCCGGCCACCTGCACCGTCGTGGTCGCGCCCCAGATCGCGAGGCTGAGGAAGAAGTCCAGCACGCTGACGGCCACGATCGCCGTCCGCACCCCGCGGCCGACCGCCACCCCGACGCCCGCCGGCCCGCCGCTCGCGCGGAAACCGTAGTAACAGTGGGCGAGCACGATCACGACACTGAACACCAGCACCTTGCCGAACGACCAGAGCACGTCGCCGGGCGGCAGGAACAGCAGGAAGTAGTGGTCGTAGGTGCCCGCGGACTGGCCGTAGAACCAGACGGTGATCTGGCGTGAAGCGAGATACGAGGTCAGCAGGCCGATCGCGTACAGCGGGATGACCGCGAGGAAGCCCGCGATGATCCGGGTGGTCACCAGGTACGGGACGCTGGGGATGCCCATCACTTCGAGCGCGTCGATCTCCTCGGAGATCCGCATCGCGCCCAGTTGCGCGGTGAACCCGCAGCCGACGGTGGCCGAAAGCGCCAGCCCGGCGACGAGCGGCGCGATCTCGCGGGTGTTGAAGTACGCGGAGACGAACCCGGCGAACGCCGACGTGCCGACCTGGTTGAGCGCCGAATAACCCTGGAGCCCGACGACCGTGCCGGTGAACACGGTCATCCCGATCATCACGCCGATCGTGCCGCCGATGACCGCGAGCGCGCCGCTGCCGAAGCTGACTTCGGCCAGCAGGCGGGTGATCTCGCGGAGATAGCGGTGCACCGCGCGCGGCACCCAGGCGAGCGCCTTGAGGAAGAAGAGGATCTGGTCGCCGAGCGTGTCCAGGAAACCGAACCGGCGGTCCACCGCCTCGCGGACCCGCGTGGCCCGGGTGCTCGTGGGGGGAGGTGTCGTCGTGGTCATCAGCTGCCCTTCGCCGGGACGAGCTGCAGGTAAAGCGTCGTCAGCACGAGGTTCAACAGGAACAGGAGCAGGAACGTGATCACCACGGATTGGTTCACCGCGTCACCGACGCCTTTCGGGCCGCCTTTCGGATTGAGCCCGCGATAGGAGGCGACGATCGCCGCGACGAAACCGAAGATGACCGCTTTGATCTCGCTGATCCAGAGGTCCGGAAGCTGCGCGAGAGCGGAGAAACTGGCCAGATACGCACCCGGTGTCCCGTTCTGCATGATGACGTTGAAGAAATAGCCGCCGAGGACGCCGACCACGCTGACCATTCCGTTGAGGAACGCGGCGACCCCCATCGCGGCGAGCACCCGCGGCACGATCAGGCGCTGGATCGGGGAGACCCCGAGCACCTCCATCGCGTCGATCTCCTCGCGGATCGTGCGGGACCCGAGGTCCGCGCACATCGCCGACCCGCCGGCGCCCGCGATCAGCAGCGCCGTCACGATCGGGCTCGCCTGCTGGATGATCGCCAGCACACTGGCCGCGCCGGTGAAGGACTGCGCGCCGATCTGCGCGGTCAGCGAACCGATGTGCAGCGCGATGACCGCGCCGAACGGGATCGCGACCAGCGCTGTCGGCAGGATCGACACACTCGCGATGAACCAGAACTGCTGGATCAGCTCGCGGGCCTGGAACGGCCGCCGGAAGGTCAGGCGGAGGACGTCGAGGCCGAGTGAGTAGAGCCTGCCGGTCTCCCGGAGCGCACCCGCGCCGGGGAATGAGGGTGCGTTAGTCCGGACGCCCACGCCGACCCTCCCGTTTTCCGGGCACGGCGAATACACCCCAGCTTGCGCAATTCCTTTGCTCCGAATGGCGGAACGGAATCGTTGAATAAGATCAACGGGGTGTTACCGTGCTGTTTGCTACTGGTCGGTACGCTAATCACGCGCCTGCCTGGTGACAAGAACTTCGGTGTGATCAAGACGTCACGTCCTGGTAACCGGTGAATTCTTGTCCCTATCTGACAAAGGCGGACGGGGATCTTGTCCGTTCTTTCGTGTTCGGCGGCGCGCTGGGTCACCACGGTGAGTGGTGACCCGATGGTCACCCGCTTGGCGGTTCGATCGGCCCTCGAGTCGCTTGTCCGTGAAGGCCCCGGTTGGGTGCAGAGCAGGGCAGGGCGGGGGCTTGGCGGGGCGGGAGCTAGCGGGGCGCGGGTCTGGTGGGGCGCCTTGGCGTGTCGCGAAAGCCACTTTCGCGACGTTGTCGGTGGGTAGGGCAAACGTGTCATGTCGTTGAGGCGTGCCCCCAATGTGGCGTTGGGGACGTTGGGTGTCCCCAATGCCACATTGGGGACGTTCCGGGGTCGGTGTGGGCTCGGTGTCGTGTCGTGAAGGGCCCCTTGGGGACGTTCAACGTCCTGAAGGGCCCCTTCAGGACAGTGACGTAGGGCGACCTGGGGCACCGGAACTCGGCGGGATGAGGTGAAGGGAACCTTCCCCGCGTGCGATGCGGCGAAAGTCCCCTTCGCCAGCCCGACACGGCCGCCTTACCTCTCAATAGATGTCCCGAAAGTGGCTTTCGCGACATGGCCACTGGGTCGTGAGTGGCGTTTCGGGTTATTGAGGGGTAAGGCAAACCTGGCGTGTTTGTGGACGGTGTCGGTGACTCTGCGCGACACTGGGTCGTTGACCTCGACTGTGTGTGGATTTTGGTGCGTTGGATGACCAGAAATCCACACAGTCCTGTCGTGGTCGGACCGGTCACGACAGTCGGACAGGGGGGTGTGTGGAAATAGGGACGTTGAGCCTGGATCCACCGATGTGTTTGTCTGTTGATCTTGTCTGCGGTTGTTGATCAGGTGTCTGGTTGGTGGGCGTGGTGGGTCACCGGCCGTCGCATCCGGTGTGTCCACTGTGGTCTGGTTGTCGGGGCGAGGGTCAGGCTGTTGAGTGTGTTGCGGCGAAGAGGCTCTGGTAGGCGGCTTGCCAGGGCCAGTTCGTTGGTAATCGCAGGGTGATGCGGCGGGCGGTGCGGGTGATGCGGGCGGGGATGGCGATCAGCTGTTTGCGCAGCGTTCCGGTGCGGGCTTGGCGTGAAACGTGCTGGTGAGGCAGCCTGTGGCGCGGAGGAGGTTGTGGGTGAGGCAGGCCAGGATCAGCCAGGCGTGGTTGGCGGGGAACCGGCCGGAGGGGAAATGCGCGAGTGCGGAGTCGTTGAGGTCGGCGAAGATCTGTTCGATGATGGCGTGCCGGCGGTGATGTTCGTCGGCGGTGTGCAGGTCGAAGTCGGTGTCGGTGAACACGGCGTGGTGGTTCCAGACGCGGAACAGCTCGCCTTGGTCGTTCCGCTTGAACCTCGGGGTGCGGCGGACGAGTAGCCGGGCGGTGACCTGACGGCCGGGGTTCTGGCTGGTGTTGACGAACGCGGTCAGGGTGGTGTCGGCGATCTCGGCGTGTGTGATCGACTCGCCGGTCAGCGGGTCGGGGATCGGGTGCCGGTAGGCGATCGTGGTCCAGGCGTCCTCGCCGATAGCGTTGATCGCAGCCTGGGTGGCCACGTTTTTCTGGGCGGTGACCGAGAAATAGGCGCCCGCCGCGCGGATCGCCGCGATGATCGGGCCGGTGAAGAACGCCGAATCAGCTCTCACCGGCCGTGTCATGACAACCGTGTAAGCCATGGATGGACCAAGATCGGGTCGTCGAACGCGACCCAGAAGGGCTCCATCTGTGACCGAGAACACATCGTCCGATCGGGCTGCGGGTCCCGCGGCCGGCGAGGCACTCGCTCGTGTGTTGCCGCCGGAAACGCTGGATGCGTTGGTGAAAGACGCGTATGCGAATGGCGGGGCGCTGGGCGCGCAAGAATTGCTGAACGAGATGACCAAGGCGGTGCTCGAGCGGGCGCTGGACGCCGAAATGACCCATCATCTCGGATACGAGAAAGGAGACCCTGCCGGGAACGGTTCCGGGAATTCCCGGAACGGCAGGTCCCCGAAAACCGTGTCCACCACCAACGGTCCGGTCGAGCTGGATGTGCCGCGCGACCGGAACGGTTCGTTCGAACCGGCGATCGTGCCGAAACGCTCACGCAGGCTGGGCAATATCGA